>NZ_NJNP01000003.1:0-243413 GCF_002742425.1 Bifidobacterium sp. N5G01 | reverse complement strand
CGCCATTTTCCACAGGTAGCAACGCTCATAGAATTGNCCCCCCCCCCCCATAAAATTTACAAAAACTTAACCTTGCCCTAGCGCACCCTTTTGGTACATCATGGGGTATCACGTCTCTGAATACCGTCATGCAGACTCACTAGGCTAGAAACATGACGCAAGAGCTCGTTTCATTGACTATCATCATGGCGGTGGCAGCCGTCAGCCCGATTGTGGCGCAGTTGATTCCGGGAAGGTTCATTCCACAAACCGTGCTGCTGCTCGTCACCGGAGCCGCACTCGGTCCGTACGGACTGGGCGTGATCGAGGTGAACGACGCCGTGAAACTCTTGAGCGAACTCGGCATGGCGTTCCTATTCCTGCTCGCCGGCTACGAAATCAACCCGAAACGACTCGCCGGACATCAAGGCAAAGTCGGCCTTGTCACATGGATCATCACCTTGGGGCTCGCCGGACTCGTCGTGACCCTGCTTCCATTCTTCGCAAGGCAAGGCATCGACGGCATCGCCACGGTAATAGCACTTACCACCACCGCTCTCGGCACACTCATGCCGATTCTCAAGGAACGCAACCTCGAAGGCACCCCTATCGGCGACGCCATCATCTCGTACGGAACGTGGGGCGAACTCGGCCCAATCCTTGCCATGGCCATCCTGCTATCCACCCGAACCGGCTGGCAGACCATGCTCGTGCTCGGCGCGTTCCTTGCCATCTGCCTACTGTGCGCAATGCTACCCACGAAAGCACTGAAAACCGGCCATCGCCTGTACCGTTTCCTTACGGACAATGCGAACACGTCATCGCAAACGCTCATGCGACTGACCACATTCCTGCTCATCTTCCTTGTCACCATTTCTGCACTGTTCGAACTTGACGCGGTACTCGGCGCGTTCGCCGCAGGCTTCATCCTGCGCTACATCATTCCCGACGGCAGCAAGTCGCTGGAAATGAAACTGGAAGGCGTCGGCTATGGCTTCCTTATTCCTGTGTTCTTCGTGGTGTCAGGCGCCGCGATCAACGTGCGCGCCGTGGCAGGCCGACCCGCGCTGCTCGTCGCGTTCATCGTAATGCTCATGCTGATTCGCGCGGTGCCCGTATACGTTGCACTATCGCTCGACAAACGCGAGAATCCGCTGTCATCGCATCACCGCGTCACCGTAGCGCTGTATTGCACGACCGCGCTGCCGATCATCGTCGCTGTCACGTCACTGGCGGTGAAGGTCGGCACCATGCAAAGCGACACCGCATCAACACTGGTCGCAGCCGGTGCGATTACAGTGTTCCTGATGCCGCTGCTTGGCTCGATCACATATCAGGTGGCCGACGTACATCCGGTCACCGCGGCTCGGGAGATTGCACACACGCCATCCGATTGGCGGACGATCGTACACGAACATGCGCAGGTACGTGCGCTGCTGCACCATCAGGACCGGCTCAAGCGCATGGTGGAAACGTTGGACGCACTGGAGGCGATGGGAACGATGGGACATGGCGATGCGGCACATAGCAACGCCGAATGCGATGAACATCGAGCCGAACTTGTGAAACGTGCGCGCCGCGAAATCGACCGGCAGTTGAAGGAACTCGGCCTAGACCCGCAGCTCACCACGCAACTGCCACACAACTACCGTTATCCGAAGAACTGAGACGCGAATCCGAGCCTTTCCGGTACTCTAAGTGTCCGATTCTGGAGAAACGGACAACCGTAACGCACTTTTACCCGTCTGGTTGTCCGATTCTGCAGAATCGGACAACCATGCATGCGCCTATTCGACG
This sequence comes from Bifidobacterium sp. N5G01, assembly GCF_002742425.1. NCBI lineage: Bacteria > Bacillati > Actinomycetota > Actinomycetes > Bifidobacteriales > Bifidobacteriaceae > Bifidobacterium > Bifidobacterium sp. N5G01. The sequence goes on along the minus strand of NZ_NJNP01000003.1, from coordinate 241,637 downwards.
GACTTGAGCGAGCTGATCGGGTCAATGCGGTCAAGTACAGGGTTGACGAGCAGCTGCACGAGTAGCGCGAACGCCATGGTCGCGACAGCCGCGATCACATAGCTCAACGGCTTGCATTCCACTTCGAAATACAGTGCGGGCATGTTCAACGCGGCCGTCAGCAATCCGCCGACGAAACGTCCGAGCGGCAAGCCCAACACCACGCCCATCATGGTGAGCACCATCATTTCGCGATTCACGTAATGATGCACTTCCTTGTCGAAGAAGCCAAGCACCTTAAGTGTGGCCATCTCGCGTTCACGTTCTGACACGTTGGTATTGGCGAGCGTGAACAGCACCACCAGCGCAAGCCCGCCCGCGAGCGCCACTATCAGCGCGACCACCGCGCCCATCAGGTCGAATTTGAAGCTTTCCGCCATGTGCGCGCAGCTCACGGCTTTCATGACCGCGTCATCGTCTTCCAGCTTTCCCGCGTAGGCGGCCTGGGATTCGCCCGACCCTTTGAGCTTCGCGTACATGGCGTTCCACACCAGTTGCCGGTCGTTTGACGATGCGCCATTCGAGGTACCGGATTTGCCGTTTTTGTTGTCTGATTCTCCAGAATCGGACATCTGGGACCCGTTTTTACCGCTCTGGTTGTCCGATTCTCCAGAATCGGACGCGGAAGATGCGGAAGACGTGCCGGATGCAGCAGTGTCGAACAGCTGGTGATAGTAGGTTTCGCTGACGTACACGTCCGATCCGATCACACTGCGGATTACCGCGCTGACATGCGCTTCGGCCTGCGTATCGTCACCGTTGGTCAGCGTTACCGTGTCGCCCGCGTTGACGCCCATCGCGCTTGCCGCGGACTGCGATACGATCACGCCGTCATCGCCCAGGCTTATCGCGTCCTTCGTACCGGAAGTACCATTCGCGTCCGATTCTCCAGAATCGGACATCTGGGACCCGTTTTCACCCGTCTGGTTGTCCGATTCTCCAGAATCGGACAACGAAGACGCAGAGGAAGACGTTCTGGACTTCCCGCTGAACAACGACTTCGCACCATCCACCCAACTGGAGCGCACCGGCTGCAACGTGACCATCTTGCCGAACTCGCTGCGTTCACTGTCGGGCACGGCAACCAGCTGAATGCTTTCGCTCCCCGAATCGCCGGTCAAATCACCCGATTCAACGCGCACGTCCATGCTCGACGTGACGCGACCGTCCAAAGCGACTTTCTGCCGCATCGCATCAGCGTCATCATCGTTCGCGACCACCATCAAATCGTACTGATACACGTCCTGATACTGTTTCGCACCCAATGCGGCAACGGTGTCGTTGATCGCAAGTCCGCACACAATCAGCGCGGTGCAGCCGGCCACGCCGCCGACCGTCATGATCAGACGCGATTTGAAGCGGAAAATGTTGCGCGCCGTGACTTTGCCGAGGAAGCTCATGCGATTCCACAACGGCTTGATACGCTCCAGTAGAATGCGCGATCCTGCACGCGGCGCTTTCGGACGCATGAGACTGGCCGGCTTCTGTCGCATTTCCTGCGCGCACGCATACACGGTTGCGGCAAGCACGCCGACCACGAACAGCGCGACTCCGGCCGTTCCGTACAGCCAGTCGTATTCCAAGCGTACGTCCGGCATCACATACAGGCCTCGCAATACGACAAGCAGGAACGCTGGAATGCCAAGGAAGCCTGCGATCAGGCCGAATCCACCGCCGATCAGGCAGGCGAGCAGCGCGAACAGCAGGTATCGTGAGGCGACCGCAAGACGCCCGTAGCCGAGCCCTGTGTATGTGCCGATCAGCCCGCGATCCTCTTCGACCATGCGCGTCATGGCGGTCAGACTCATCATCACGGCCACGAGCAGGAACACGATCGGGAATGCGTTGCCCAGCGATTGGATGGATTCCAGATCGGATTTCAGCGAGCTGAATCCGCCGATTTGCGACCGGTCCTGCACATACCAGCGCACTTGCGGAATGCTGTCTTCCATCTCTTTCTGCTTGGATTGCAGCGTCTGTTCGGTTTCGTTTTTCTGCTGGTCCAATTTCGATTGCGCCTGGTCGAGTTGCGCTTTGGCTTCCGCTAATTGCGGGCTTGCGGTAATTGCCGTTTCACGTAGTGTTTCACGGGTTGTTTCGTCGAGGGATCCTGCAGCCGCGCCCGCCTGCATATTGACGATTTGGTCGATTTGCTGGTTGAGCTGACTGCGATTGCTGTCGATCTGCTGTTGCGCTGCGGCGAACTGTTTGTCGGCTTGCGCTTTCGCCTCGTCGATTTGTTTGGTTCCAGCGTCGAGTAGTTCCTGATGGCGTGCTTGCTGGCGATTCTTGCGTATCTGCCCGTCGATGCGGTCAACTACTTCGCTGACGGTGTCGTCGTACACGTCACTGAACGAGTCCTTGTCGGCGGCGCCTTTCACGAGAATGGTGACGGCCGTGTACATGCTGCCGGTCTCACCGTCGGACGGCGCAAAGAACGTGTAGTCGCTGGTGGCGGAGGAACGGAACGCGTTCGTACCCGAATAGCCGTCTGGATTGGTGAGATCCTGCGGGTCAAGCACCACGCCCACAATGGTCAGTTCGGTAGGGAAGCTCGGTGTCTGGTTGTCCGATTCTCCAGAATCGGTCACCCGTGCGGCACTTTTGCCATCCTGGTTGTCCGATTCTCCAGAATCGGACAACCAAGACGCAGAAGACGCCGAATCCTGGGGCGTCACCGTAATATGGTCGCCCTTTTTATATCCGGAATCCTTGATGAATTTGCGCGTCACCGCAATCTCGCCGGACTTTTCAGGCATACGGCCACTTTGCAGATACGGCTGGTCAATGCCATTCGTGCCGATCTCCTGCATGGTCACGGTTTTTTTGCCGTTCAGATCGACCGTCACGGTTTGCGAACGTTCGCCCTGCACTTTCGCAACACCGGAAACCTTACGGAGCGCGGCAATATCGTCGTCAGTCAATCCGGCCGTCGACAACACCTGAATATCGTGCAATCCTTGGGTGTCGAAAAAACGATCCGTCGCGAGAAAAGCGTCTCGGCATCCCGCGTAAATGCCGGTAAGCACGGCAACGCCCAGCAATGTGATCATGGCGATGGAGACGAATCGCTTCCACGCATGCAACCACATACGCACCATGTCTTTGACGAATGCCATGACGACCTCCAGCCCCGCAGCGTTCAAGCAGCATCAACCATTGCTCTCAAAACCCTCATTTTATTGGACTATCGAACTATTGAACACTACGAAACCGAATCCACGCGCTACAGCTACAATCGGGGAAGACGTGCCATGCCAAAAACCATAGGCGCGTCACCTACCACTACTGCCGAACGCAATATCACAAGATCGCCAAACTTTTGCTGAATTTGCCGAATATTGCCGAATATTGCCGAGGCACCCAAGAAGAGGAAGCATTCATGAGCGACGCAATCGTTGCGAAGAAACCGCGCGAAACCGACGATGTGCCGGTTCCGCCGACGCTGCGCAAGTCTTTGAAGAATCGTCATATTCAATTGATCGCATTAGGTGGTGCGATCGGCACCGGCCTGTTCTACGGTTCCAGCGAATCGATTCAGCTGGCGGGTCCGGCCATTCTGCTCGCCTATCTGATCGGCGGTCTGGCGATTTTCCTGATCGTGCGCGCACTGTCCGAAATGGCGGTCGAGGATCCGAAGGCGGGCGCATTCAGCTACTATGCCACGCAGTACTGGTCGAAGCGTGCGGGCTTTATTTCCGGCTGGAATTACTGGTTCAACTATGTGCTGGTGGCCATGGTGGAGTTGGCTGTGGTTGGCTCGTTCGTGAATTACTGGTTCCCGAACATTCCGAAGTGGGTGTCGGCGGCGGTGTTCCTGGTGGCCATCGCGGCGCTGAATCTTATGGGCGTGAACAAGTTCGGCGAATTTGAATTCTGGTTCGCCATCATCAAGATCGTGGCCGTGCTTGCCATGATTTTCGGCGGTTTGTATGTGATCATCGCGAACGTGCCGACAGCTTCGGGTATTCGCGCGTCGTTCGCCAACTGGTTCACCGTTGACGGCGGATTCCTGCCCCACGGCCTGATGTCTCGCAATGCGGACGGCACGTGGACCGGCCTGCTGATGGCGCTGGTCGTGGTGATGTTCAGCTTCGGTGGCACTGAGCTCATCGGCATCACCGCGGGCGAAACCGAAAATCCGCGCACCACCATCCCGAAGGCCACGAACGGCATTATCTGGCGTATTCTCGTGTTCTACATCTGCGCGCTCGGCGTGATCATGGCCGTGGTCCCGTGGAGTACGATCGACGGCAATTCCAGCCCGTTCGTGCAGATTTTCGACTCGGTGGGCGTGCACGCGGCCGCCGGCATTCTGAATTTCGTGTGTCTGACCGCCGTGATGAGCGTGTACAACTCCGGCCTGTACGCGAACTCGCGCATGCTGTATTCGTTGGCGAAGCAGGGCAATGCGCCCGCGTATCTGGGCCGTCTGAACAAGCGCGGCGTTCCGGTCGGGGGTGTGATCACGTCGGCCATCATTATTGCGATCGCCGTGGTCGTGGTGTTCGTGTGGCCTGATTTCGCATTCAATTATTTGATGTCGATCGCCACGATCGCCGCTGCGATCAATTGGATCATGATCATGATTACGGAAATTAAGTTCCGTCGCGTTGTCGCCGCCGGCGATGGTCCGAATGATTTGAAGGGATTGAAGGGCCATGAAGCGCTTGACAAGCTTGCGTTCAAGCTGCCGTTCGCCAAGGTGACGCCGTATGTGGTGATCGCGTTCATGCTGTTGGTTGTGGTGCTGATGTGCTTCTCCGCAAGCTATCGCATCGCCGTGGTCGCCGGCGTGATTTGGCTGGCCGTGCTGTTCGCCGCCTATCAGATCACACAGAAGCGTGCCTGAAGTCGTAAGGCAGCAATGCGCCCGTGCCTCAAGCTAGGGGCACGGGCGCTTTTTGATTTCAGATTACGATTTCAGATTTCAGTTTTTGATTTCCAATCCGCGATTCCCGCGCTGTTCTGGGGACTCGCGCCGTTCGACCCGTGGTACATGTCAAAGCAGTCCGACAACATCGTCGCGATCCTGTATGGCGTTACCCTTGCGATGATTGCCGTGATCGGCTCGCTGCTCGCCTTCATCCTGCCCTTGTCAGGGCACAGCAAATGCGCAATCGCGATTTTTTTAATTCATCATCGCATCTTATTCCGCTGCCGGAGCGGGACCGGTCGAAGCGCGGGCACGCAATTCGTACGGCCCTTCCATCAGATGCCCCACACGCTCACCGCCGATCAGCTTGAGCAGCAATCCGGCGGCTTGCTTACCGGTATCGACCACATCACGGCCCATGGCGGTCAGATTCGGATAGGCCGCGGTGCACATGAAGGAATCATCCCACGACATGATGGAAATTTCCTCCGGCACTTTGATGCCTTGCGAAGCTGCCACGCCAAGGCCTGCCAACGCCATCACATCATTGTCGTAGATGATCGCCGTCGGATGCTCTGGGAACGACAGCAAACGCTTCGTGGCCTCGCTACCAGTCTCCGGCGTGTAGTCGGTGTGCAGGCAGCGGTAACGCATGCCCAGCTCGGAAGCGACATCTGCAAAGGCGGAATCACGAATATACGAGTGCGCAAACGATTCGGAACCGCCGACGCGGGCGATCTGACGATGCCCGAGATCATACAGGTATCGCACCGCTTGGCGCGCGGCATCGGCATCGGCGCTTGACAGGCTCGGCAGATTGCCGACCACGGAGGCGTCGGCAATGGCAAGTACCGGCATCTCCTCATGCTCCTCAAGCAAGGCAACGCAGGGGTCTCCAAGCTCAACATTAACGAGCAGCATGGCGTCAACGTTGCCGGTGGCGATCCAGTCATCGATGATCGAAAGCTTCGCGGCCTCATCCACGGCCATGCGTATCAACAGGGAATAATCGTATTTTTCCAACTCGGCGCCAAGACCGGAAATAAGCTCCATCATATAGGGTTCGACGGAAAGCAGCTTCGGGTCGTAACCCAACACCAGACCCACGCGCTGCGTCTTCGACTTGGCCAGCGCCTGTGCCGCGCCATTTGGCTTCCATCCCAGTTCGTGTGCGACCTTCAACACCTTGTCTCGGGTCACATCGGAAACACCAGACTTGCCGTTGAGCGCATACGAAACGGCGCTACTAGAGACTCCCGAAGCTTTGGCAACGTCAAAAATCGTCACCTTGCTTTTTTGAATAGGCATGTCCGCGTCCTTCTTCTTAACTTAAATCGCAACTTAAACGATTCATCTACATCGTACAGTAAAAGCGCCGACCAACCTCTTGAAAAGTCAGTGCTCGCAACACTTTCGTCTCTTAAGGTCGGTGGCGCTTCAACTTATGTTTTTACTCAACCGAACACGTCAACTGAAATTTCAGTAGTCCTCTATCCACTCTTCTACCGCTTCAGTAGACGGCGTATTCGCGGAATCTCACCATTCACGCTTCAGATCGTTGGCGGAACGCGGCACGTTGGCGGCTGCGAACGCACCCTGATTGGCAAGCGCTGCGGTATTGGCAGTGGCGATGTGCAGCACGACGCTTTCGCCCGGAAGCAGCGAGACCATGCCCTCGGCCACCGAAGCCTGCACGTCGACCTTGTCTGCCATGCAGAACAGGTCGCGCACGTAGCTCTTGGCTGTGACGGTAAGTTCCACGCCATCTTCCACGGCAACGGCCGCGGCGCTGAGGGCGAGTTTCACGTGAAACATTTTTTGTATTCACGCAATGGTTGCGGCACGGATGGTCACCCGCGCATTCCGGAAGACGAGCAGATGGCGGCCGAACTGACCGCATACCTGGAATCATTCGGCCCGGACCTCTCGCAATAGCCTATGCGCTCGCAGTGCAGCGCATTTTATTTGATCCGTTTCTGCGATTTTGGTGCCGCAAATCGCAGAAACGTTGATTTTTCAACGATTTTTTATTTGACTGGTATTTGATTCGTATTTGACTGACGTGCGATCAGCAAGACTTCAATCGCAATACAAAGCGTGCGATTGCCGCACACTATAAGCACAGCAATCGCGCGCTATTCATTGTCGACTAGCGACAATCATGCAACGTGATTATTCAGCGTGATCAGAGTCGGTGTGATCGGTCAGGTCTAGCTTGAATGGGTGAGCGGGCAGATCATTGTCATTAGCCAACGGTGCAGGCCCCCAACTGCGCCACGCGTAGCGCATCATCACCGGCGCCGGCACTTCCGGCGTGGCCAACGTAATCGTGCCGATACTGCGACTGTTAATCGGAATACCGAACTCCGTAGCGTTATAGTCAACCACATTGACCTTCGCGTTGATCAAATCGTCAATATCGCAATCCACGAAAATCGCAGCAGTGGCCGGATGGAACGCACCATCAGCGCCGGCAAGCTCGAAACCGGAACATTCCGGCAGTCGTACCAACGAAGGCAGGCTCTTGTCGAACTTATCACCATAACTGTCGGGCGTAGTACCGCTGAAATGCAGGCCGTGCGCATATCGGAAGAACAGACGCACGCGACCGCCTTCGTCGCAGCGGAAGCCCAGCACAGTCGGACCATACACCGGAATACGGCTCATACCATACACTTGGTGAAGCGCACAATTGCCGAGACGCTCGCCGGGCGTGCGCTTATCAACCGGGTGAATGTTGTTGTATTCACCGCAATCCATGGTGCAGATGGCGAACACGTTGTCGATGGACTGTGCGGCATCCCACTGGGCCTCACGCAGCACCGGCCACAGCATCGGATCGCCTTCGCCCTCGTCGACCTTCTTGTCGATCCACTGCGGCAGCTGCACGATCAGGAACGGCAGATTCTCGCTCCACAGCGCACGCCATTCGCCGATCATCATGCCCAACAGCTCACGGTAGGTTCCGCAATACTGTTCGTCTTCCTCACCCTGATACCACAGGAATCCAGCCAAGGAGTACGGCACAATGCGTTCCAGCATGGCATGGAACGGGCCAGTCGGACGCCACTGCGAGGTCGGCGTCATCGGTGGCGGCCACGGGCATTCGCCGTACTGTTGGGTCAGCGTATCCCACGTCACATCAGGATCGGCTTCACGAGCTGCAGCAACCGACGCATTCCAAGTATCAGAACGCAACTGCCATTCGCTATACTCCAAATCGAATTGTTCCTGCGTCTTGCCTGCAATCGCCTGCTCGTAACGAGCAAGATAGCCGCGCCCAGCTTCGCTGGAATTCAGCGCATCCTCGCTCATCCAACAACTAATCGACGTACCCCCGATATAACAGTCGATAATGCCGATCGGAAGATCGGAATCGAGTTCATTACGCAGTTTTCGTGCGAAATAGTACGCTACGGCACTCATCACGCCACTATTTTCGGGCGATGATTCCTGCCAGCTTGCCGCATGTTCGGCATTACGATTAATCACGCCGGTTTTCGGCACATTGTAAAAACGCAGGAGCGGATCAGCGCAGCTTTCGAGGGCTTCCTCAGCGTTTTCGCTATTGCGCAACTCAAGTTCCATATTACTTTGACCGCCGGCAAGCCACACTTCACCAATCAGCACGTCGTAATATTCGATGAAATCGTTGCCTGCGGTGACGCGCAACGTGTAGGGTCCGCCTTCAGGTTGCGCGGGCAGCATAACGCGCCACGGAGACAGGCTGTTCTTGATCTCTTTGGAGGCGTACGCGTGCGCCTGCACAATCACGGAACCATCGAAATCGCGTATTTCCGCCGAAACCTCAAGTCCGGCACAATCAGCATCCAACGCGCCGAACACGGCGATGGGTTTGTTGCGCTGCAACACCATATGTGAGGCGAAAATCGCGGCGACGTGCAGAACTCCTGCCGTGCTACGGTCATCGGTAGATTCAACCGACGTTGTCATTTCAGAACCAGGAGCAGGACCAGTCGCAGTGACCATGACATCTCTTCCTATAGAAAAACCGTAAGAAACCGTACGTATCTATCCTAGAGCAATATGCGACAGAACATACAAAAAAGACCGCCACCGTGAGGCAGCGGTCTTTCATAAAGACTCAGCGATTAGCAGAATGAGCCAAATCAGCCACGGGCGATCTTGCCGGTGAAGGTGGCCATATCAGCATCGTCATCCTTGCCGTTGTTCCAGGAGAACATGGCGCGCAGCTTCGGACCGACGGTCTCGATACGGACGTTGCCGTACTCTTCCTGCAGGGCCTTGAACTTCGGAGCGCCAGCGTCCTGATCCTCGATGAACTCCTTGGCGAAGGAGCCGTCCTGGATGCGCTGCAGGTGGTACTGCATGCGCTCACGCACGTGCTCGTCGATGCAGGTGTTGGTGTAGTCGCCGTACTGAGCGGTGTCGGAGCAGGACCAGCGGGCCTTGTTCAGACCGCCCTCGTTCATGAGGTCGACGAGCATCTTCAACTCGTGGCAGACCTCGAAGTAGGCGATTTCAGGCTGGTAACCGGCGTCGGTGAGGACTTCGAAGCCCATTTCAACGAGCTTGTTCACGCCGCCCATGAGCACATTCTGCTCGCCGAACAGATCGGTTTCGGTCTCCTCGGTAAAGGTGGTCTTGATGGCGCCTGCGCGTAGAGCGCCCAGAGCCTTGGCATAAGCCAAGGTGATGTTCCAAGCGTCGCCACGCGGATCCTGCTCCACGGCCACGACGACCGGAACGCCACGGCCGTTGGCGTACTCACGACGAACGATGTGGCCCGGGCCCTTCGGAGCGACCATGAAGACCGGATGATCCTCGGACGGCTTGATGTAGCCGTAGTGGATGTTGAAGCCGTGAGCGAAAGCAACAGCTGCGCCCGGCTTGATGTTCGGCTCGATGTCATTGGCCCAGATGGTGCGCTGGTACTGATCCGGAGCCAGGATCATGATGATGTCGGCCTCAGCTGCGGCTTCCGGAACGGACTTGACTTCCAGACCCTGTTCCTTGGCGTGCTCGACGGACTTGGAGGTAGGACGCAGACCAACGACGACGTCCACACCGGAATCGCGCAGGTTCAGCGCATGAGCGTGACCCTGAGAACCGTAACCGATGATGGCAACCTTCTTACCTTCGAGGACCGAGAGATCGCCGTCGTTCTCGTACCAGATTTGTGCAGCCATTGTGATTGGCACTCCTTTTTATGTAGTGGGGTGAACGCCTTCCGGCGCTCGGGTTTCTACCATTCGCAGATGAATTCGCGTGTTTTTGTGCATGGATTTTGTCCTGCAAACTGGGGTCTATCCTACCGGAGCCTCCATCTTGCAGCGTGTCTGGTCCACAAAGTGAGCCGCGAAACCGTAAAAATCCAGTTTCATAACGCCGCGTTCAGCAAAGCAACAACGGCGTCGCCCGCATAACGCGGGCGACGACCTATGAAAACATCAGATTCCTTCCTGGATGATCTGACGATACCGGTATGCCGAATCTTTCCAGATACGCTTCTGCGTCTCATAGTCAACACCGATAATGCCGAATCGCTTCGAATATCCGAAGGCCCATTCGAAATTATCCAACAATGACCATGCAAAATAACCGACCACTGGAACTCCGGCCTCGATGGCATCGGCGATTGCACGAATATGATGATTAAGATAGGCTACGCGCTTCGGATCATGGATGATCCTTCCACCCGGAGCAGAGGAATCCTCAGTCACCTCGTCCTTCCACGCAGAACCATTCTCCGTAACCATCAGGTCCAGCCCCGGATAGCGCTTAGCAAGACCGACCAGCATTTCGGTCAGGACCCGCGGTTCCTGATTCCACCCCATATCCGTCAGTTCGCCTTCAGGCGGCAATGCATCAACGATATCCTGCGCCGGCACAGCCTGCATGTGATCGTTTCTACGCCGCTCGCACTCCGCAGGATCGGTCACACCTTTCACGTGAGTGGAGGAATAGTAGTTAATGCCCAAGCATTGAATGGGCTGGCGAATCGTCTTCAGATCATCGTCTCGGATGAACGACCAATCGGTGTAGTCGGTGGTAACGTCGAAGATTTCAGGATCATAGGCGCCATCGAGCATCGGACCGAGAAACACCTCATTGGAAAGCAGATCATTACGATGCTTGGCCATACGATCCGCCTCACTGTCGCTTTGCGCGACGCAAGCGCTCAAGTTCAAAGTGACGGATACCTTGGCCCGCTCGCCGAGTGTGTCGTGAACAGCCAAAGCGCCTAAGCCATGGGCAAGATTCAAGTGATGCACCGCCGACAGCGCCTTGCCGTAATCACGCACACCCGGCGCATGGATGCCATTGCCATATCCGAGATATGCCGCGCACCATGGCTCATTCAACGTAGTCCATGTATCGACGCGATCGCCGAAAGCCTCGGCCAGAGCATGTACGTAATCGCCGTACCGCAATGCCGTATCGCGATTCGCCCAGCCTCCCTGGTCTTCCAAGTATTGCGGCAGATCCCAGTGATATAGCGTGACGACAGGCCGAATACCCGCATCGCGTAGGGCATCTAATACCTTGATGTAATGCTCCACGCCTTTGGAATTGACCTTGCCGTCAGCCAAGGGAACGATTCGTGGCCATGCAATGGAAAGCCTATAGGCGTTGACGCCGAGTTCTTTAAGCAACGTTATGTCTTCTGGGTATCGGTGGTATTCGTCGCAGGCCACCTCGCCGGAGGAATGATCTTCGATAGCACCGGGAACCGCACAGAAAGCATCCCAGATGGATGGCGTGCGCCCGTCTTCGTGAATGGCACCTTCGACCTGGTACGAGGCTGTCGCCACCCCCCATGTGAAATTTTTCGGAAAAACGAATGTCATAATCAAGCTCCTCATGAATTATGGAAAGTGAAAACGCTCCGCCCGGCATGACCGGTTCATTGTGTACCGAGCAGAGCGTGAAATTTCAGAACATCGAAACTGAGAATCAGCCCTTCACCGCACCGGCCATGATGCCGGCGACCAATTGCTTGCCTGCCACGAAGAATAGCAACAGCAACGGTGCCGTAGTAAGAATGACACCGGACATCACGATGGTGTAATCGGTGAAGTGCGCGCCCTTCAATGCAGCCGCAGCGGTGGTGAGCATGTAGCTCTTGTTTGCGCCGAGCACCAGCATGGGCCAGAAATAGTTCGTCCATTGGCCGATGAACGTAAACAGAAACAGCATGGAGGCCGCAGGACGCGCGGCGGGAACGCCGACGGAGATGAAGGTGCGGAACATGCTGCAGCCATCCACTCGCGCCGCCTCAATCAATTCGTAAGGCAAGGCGTCGGTGATGTACTGGGTCATCCAGAACACGCCGAATGCACTGACCAGACCCGGGATGATCACAGCGAGCAGATTGCCGTACAATCCGGCCTTGTTGGCCATGATATACAGTGGCACAACAGTGAGCTGCTGCGGAATGGTCATAGTGGCGACCACTGCAGTAAGCAGAACGCTGCGACCGCGGAAATGCAATTTGGCAAATGAGTAGCCGGCAAGCGTGCTGAAGAACACGGTGGATACGGATACGACCACGGCCACGGTGACGGTTCCGCCGAAAGCCTGCCAGAATTTCAGTTCGCCGAGCGCGCGACTGAGATTATGCAGCAGTGCAGTGCCCGGAATCAGAGCTCTCACACCATACTGGTTGCTTGGCGTATTCTGCGATGCGATAGACAACGCGTAATACAACGGGAATACAAATATCAGCAGTGTGACAATAAGAATTGCATAGCTTCCCCAACCAGGCTTACGTCCTTCGGATGTCATGCCGAGACGCGCATTGCGCTGCCGTTTGGCCGCACGCGCGACACTCTTTCCATAGACCTGTTCCAGGGCCGGAACGCCCACTTCCCTCTTATCGGATTCATTGGTCAAATCAACCATGATTTCCTCACTTTCTCTCTGCCACCTGCTGTGCGTCCATGCGGCCATTCACGCCAGTGCGGATGGCCTTCTGACGTTCGGCTTCATCCCGTTGCGCAGAAAGTCGCGCGGCTTCCTTGGACTCTCTGGATTGCCCGCCCGTGGCAAGACGCTGGGTCAGCGCATAATTCAGCAAGGAGATAGCGACAACAATCAGGAAGAGGATCCATGCCACAGCGGCCGCTCTGCCCAGGTTCGGCTGTCCGGGGGTCACACTGACGAAGCCGAGCTTGTACAGGTACAGGCTAACGGTTAGGTATTGGTTGTTCGCACCGCCACCGGCGGAAGCGCCGTTATGGAACATCTGAGGTTCATCAAAGATCTGCAAGCCACCAATGGTCGAGGTGATGATGACGAAGATTAGCGTCGGCCGAAGCATCGGCAGAGTGACAGAACGGAACGTACGCCATTTGCCCGCACCATCCACGACGGCCGCTTCAAGCACATCGCGGGGAATGGCCTGCATAGCGGCAAGCAAAATCAGCGTGTTGTAACCGATATAGCGCCAGTTAACAATGGTCGCGATGGCGACATGCGACCAGAATGTGTTGCCGTGCCACATGATCGGCTGCATGCCGATTTGCTGTAGCAGTACATTGATGGCACCCATTTTGTCGGAGAAAACCTGCGAAAAGATAATGCCCGCAGCGGAAGGCGCGACGATGTACGGCAGCAACACGCCCATACGCCAGAACGTCTTAGCTTTGAGATTTGCGTCAAGAACCCATGCGAGCCATAGCGCGATGATGATCTGCGGTATGGAGCTCAGCAGGAAGATAGAGACTGAGTTGCGCAATGCCACGTAGAAGGTCGGCTGATGCAGCACCCACATGAAGTTGCCGAACCAAGAAGCATTCGTGGTGCCGCAAGTGGAACCGCACACCGCGAATCCAGCATCGCCGGTGAGCGTGTTGAACTGCCTAGTCGCGATCCACATGGTGTAAAGCAGCGGAAACAGCCCAACTATGAGGAAGAGGATGAAGAATGGAGCGATGTAAAGGTATGGAGACGCTTTCCATTCGAACATCTCCAACCGGCTATGCCAGTCTTGTTTCGACTTGGCTTGGCTGTGACTTTGCCGTGCCGTCATATTGTTTTCCTTCCAAATAAATCTCTCATCGGGGAGGATGTACGCCCAGCGACACATCCTCCCCGATGTGCCAGTCGATCAGGACAGGGACTTCACGTCGTCGACGTATTGCTTCCACGCCTGGGACGGTGTCTGCTCCTTATTGACATCCACACGATCCAATGCGTTGCCGAACTTCGAATCGATATCGAAATACTGGGCACCCATATATGGAACAACCTTCACAGCCTTCGCTCGGTCTGCGAAGATCTTGCCGGTCGGAGCATTGTTGAGGAAGGTATCCACTTTGTTTGAAACGGTATCATTGGCCATTGCAGTCGGCGAGCTTGGATAGTTCGAAGCGGCCTTGAAGGTAGCTACCTGCTGCTCAGGGGCGGTAAGCCATGCCACCAGTTTGGCGGCCTCCTCCTTTACCTTGGAGCTCTCCGGCACTACAAGCCAGGAACCACCTTGGTTGGAACCGCCACCAGGAGTGACATCAGCGATGTCCCATCCCTTGAAATCGGAGCCTGCATTGCCTTTGATGTTGTTGACCAGCCATGCGGGACACATGATGGTGGCAAAGCCCTTATCAGACTTGAATTGCGCGTTCCAATCATCGCTCCACTGAGTCAGATGGGCGGACATATCGGTGGTGGCAGTCAGCGTTTCGAAGTTCTTCTTCATTTTGTCAGTGGTGGCAACGATGGTGCCGTCCTTCTTGACGTAGGCTTCCTTCATTTGGGATTTCATGGTGCCCCATAGCCCGCCCATGGCGTCATACCACGGCAAGCCAGTCTTCTGGGTATATTCACGGCCTACCTTGAAGTACTGATCCCAGGTCGCAGAATCTCCACCGAGCATCTTGGCGACTTCGGTACGATCGGTGGGTAGACCAGCCTTCTGGAACAAATCGGAACGGTAGCACACGGCAGTCGGACCGATATCGTTACCTGCGCCAATTATCTTGCCATTGGTCTTGCCGCCTTCGACCTTCCAGTCAAGCCAATCGTTCTTTTTGAGGTAGCTGCTCAGATCCATGAAGGAATCAGAGATCGCAAGCACTGATGGCATCCAGGCAATGTCGGCGGCATAGATGTCGTAGGCGTCAGAACCGGAAGAGATGGCCGTGTTGAAAGCCGAACGCGCCTCATCGGAACCCGAGGCGATAGTCTCTTCGATTTTGATGTTCGGATGCAGCTTTTCGTACTTGCTCCACAAGTCAGCACTTGGGCGCTCATTGGTGGGCTTACCATAGCCAAAATTATTAAAGGTTTGAATCTTGATAATCGTTTTTCCATCTTTAGTGGTAGCGTCTCCACTATTATTAGCAGTACCGCAAGCTGCAAGGCTCGCCACGGTAGCAACAGCTAACACAGCTGAAAACATCGCCTTTAACCTCTTCATTTTATCTCCTTCCGCATCACTGCGCTCGATTCGGAAAGCCTCATTACTTCCCTTATTTTTGGAACCGTTTCCAAAAACAGTTCTAGAGTAGCACACCCTACGAAAAACAACAAATCCATGCCGGATTAGCATTCGGGCATGGATTTCAAAAAATACAACCGCTGATTCGGGCAATACCATCAGACGCTATCACGTTTGATTAGTGACGCAGGCAACACTTGTGCCACAGTGTTCCATTCCCCGTGCTCCAACCGCCAACACAGCATTTCGGCAATCGCCTGAGCCATATCGTGCAACGGCTGGGCAAAAGTGGTCAGTTTCGGATTCGCCATCGTCGCAACCGGGAAATCATCGAACCCAATCACCGATACATCATTGGGCACTTGCCTTCCATGCTTGGCCAGCGCCTGCAACACACCCACTGCGATCTGATCGGACTGCGCAAAAACACCATCCACTTCGGGATACTGCTCGAGAATCCTTTCGCATGCCTCAAAACCGTGCTCCGCAGTATATTCTCCCGAGATCACTGCCAACGGCTTCATCCCCTGGTCAGCAAGACCGTTCACACACCCCATAGTGCGCTGCTTCGGTGCCACCATATCATCCGGCCCGGCAATGATGCCTATATTTCTGCGGCCTCTCTCAACCAACAATTCCGCAGCACAGTACGCCGCCCCCTCATTATCGACGTCCACATACGGATATCTCATACGAGGAAACGGGCGGCCTATGAATACCGTGGGCTTATCGAAATCATGAAAGACCTGTGCCAATTGTCGTGAATAGTGGAAGCTCAGCACCACCACTCCGTCTGCGCTGGAATCACGTAGCAGACGTTCCAGGGATTCCGTGTCCTGCAGTTCGGTCAACGCAAGGAACGGTAACATACGACGCTCGCTGAATGCCCTCGAAAGCTCACCAAGAATCCCCGCGACGAACATATCCTTGAAGATGAAATCCGTACGTTCAGGAATGGCTATGGCGACAATATTGCTTCGCCCACTCATCAACTGACGTGCTGCTGGATTCGGTACAAAATTCAGCTCCTCTGCGGCACGAAAGACCTTCTCACGGGTCGCTTTTGAAGCCGAGCCATGACTCAACGCACGCGAAGCCGTCGAAACAGCCACGCCGGCCCTCTTAGCCACGTCACGAATAGTTGCCTTCTGCCCGTTTGCCACGTCTCCTCCTGTCGCCGATCCCACCGTTCATCCATTGTAAGGCCACAACCCATATATCTCCCATGGCAGTCGATTCGGACGAAATCCGGCTTGAAAACGTCCGAATCGACATCCATCCTGCACCATCCGTCCGAATCAACCGCACACCGGGGACGACAACAGGGACAAAAAACAAAGCCAGACCCCACCCATACAACACAAAAAGCGCCGTCCGCGTGAAGCGGGCAGCGCTTTTGTTATCTCTCGTTACGAGCCTAGTGAAAGAATCTCACTGAACCTGGGTACGAGCGATCTTGCCGTTAAAGGACTCGGCCTCGTCCTTATCCTTGGCGGCGTCGTTGTTCCAGGAGAACATGGCAAGGATGACGATGCTGATATGGCCACCTTCACCGGCAAGATCGCCCGTGGCTGAGTGACTTAGGGCTTCGCTTAATCGGGATTCCGATCAAGCGGCCTCGGTCCATCGGAATCCGGTCAATTGGTCCCGATGGACCGGATCGCAAGCCTCAATTACCAATGGAAGGCCGTCGCCCGTTTGTGGGTGTCGGTCTTCCTCTATTTTCAGAAGATTTCACGGTTTTGAGGTTTCAAGGTTCCGAGATTCCAGAACCACGGTTCCAACGAATAACCCCGTACTCGAAAAAACGCGATCCTCGCCACCAATCCCCGGCCAACACAGGCAAGGGGGCCCTGAATCGACAGAAACCAGAAGAAACCATACCCCCATACACGAAAAACCCGATTCATCGCACCAAACACCTGTAGTGTGGCAAAAGGAGCCAACACAACGCAAAAGACCGCCGTCCGAACGAATCGGGCGACGGTCTTAATGCTTCAGATTCCGGCTCTCAGCTCGGAATCAGGCGATCTCACTGAACCTGGGTACGAGCAATCTTGCCGTTGAAGGACTCGGCCATATCGGCATCGGCGTCCACCTGGTTGTTCCAGGAGAACATGGCGCGCAGCTTCGGACCAACGGTCTCCAGGTGCGGGTGGCTGTACTCTTCCTGCAGCTGCTTGAACTTCGGAGCGCCAGCGGCCTGATCATCCATGAACTCCTTGGCGAAGGAGCCATCCTGAATGCGCTTGAGCTGGTACTGCATGCGCTTCTTGGTCTCTTCGGTGATGACGGTGGAGGTGTAATCGCCGTACTGGGCAGTGTCGGAGCAGCTCCAACGAGCCTTGTTCAGGCCGCCTTCGTTGGCCAGATCCACCAGCATCTTCAGCTCGTGGAACACCTCGAAGTAGGCGATCTCCGGCTGGTAGCCAGCCTCGGTCAGCACGTCGAAGCCCAGATCGCACAGGTGGTTGATGCCACCCATGAGCACGTCCTGCTCGCCGAACAGATCGGTCTCGGTCTCCTCGGTGAAGGTGGTCTTGATGGCGCCTGCACGCAGAGCGCCCAGAGCCTTGGCGTAAGCCAGGCACAGCGGCCAGGTCTTGCCATCCGGATCCTGCTCCACGGCCACAACGACCGGGACGCCACGGCCGGCGGCGTACTCACGACGCACGATGTGGCCCGGGCCCTTCGGAGCGACCATGAAGATCGGGTGGTCCTCGGACGGCTTGATGTAGCCGTAGTGGATGTTGAAACCGTGAGCGAAAGCCAGAGCAGCGCCCGGCTTCAGGTTCGGCTCAACCTCTTCCTTGTAAACCTTAGCCTGGTACTGGTCAGGCAGCAGAATCATGACCACGTCGGCTTCGGCGACGGCCTCGCCGACCGGCTTGACTTCCAGGCCCTGCTCCTTGGCGTAATCCACGGACTTGGAGGTCGGACGCAGACCAACGACGACGTCCACACCGGAATCGCGCAGGTTCAGTGCATGAGCGTGACCCTGAGAACCGTAACCAAGGATGGCCACCTTCTTGCCTTCAAACACAGACAGATCGGCGTCCTTTTCGTACCAGATAGTTGCTGCCATGATTGGCGCTCCTTTTATTTTCTTTTATCGCTTCGGGATCGTACTTTCCCCGAAAAATCTTTCGATTTCTGTTACTTGTTCGGTTGTTGCAACGGCTTATGATTCCTAGGATGTTACTCCCCCCGGATTGTGTCCGAGAAATCACACCGCCTCTCCTGCGGAACCGTTCTAGTCCCGTTTTCTTTATATTGGTTGCTGACGTTCACATAGTGGTTATGTTTTGCGTCAAACGCTTTTTGTGAGGGCTTCGGGCGATTCCACCCGGGCACCGCCGAAGCCCTCACGGACATCACTTAGTGAAATCGACGTCCTTAGTTTCCTTGCAGCTCAGCACCGCAACAAGGCAGCACACGGCCATCACGCCGAGATACAGACCGACGGAGTGCACACCCCAGTGGTGGGACAGCCAAGTGGCGATGGTCGGCACGAATGCCGCGCCGACGATGGCGGCCAGATTGTAGCCGATGCCGGAGCCGGAATAACGCACGTTGGCGTCGAACAGCTCCGGCAGGAACGCGCCAATCGGACCGAATGCGGTGCCCATCAACGCGAAGCCGATGCACAGGAACAGCAGGTTGGCGGCGAAATTACGCTGGCCGACGACCGACGGATCAAGCAGGAACGGGAAGAGCAGCGCGAATGCCACGAGGCAGCAGGACGAGATGACGATCACGCGCTTGCGGCCGAATTTATCGGCGTTCACACAGGAAATGACGATGAACGCGGCGAACACGCAGATGGCAAGCATCAGCATGAGCAGGTATTCACGATTGGTGAAACCAAGGTTGCCGCCGCCCTGCTCGACGGTTTTGGTGCCCCAAGCGAGGGACCAGGTTGCCAGCGTGTAGAACAGCGTGTAGGTGACGGCCACCAAGAACGTGGCTTGGATGACTTCCTTCCAGCTCTTCTTGAACACTTCGGTCAGCGGAGACTTGACGACCTTCTTCTGTTCCTGAGCCATGCGGAAGATCGGGGTCTCCTCCATCTGCACGCGCACCACAAGACCGACGATCACCAGCACTGCGGACAGCAGGAACGGCACACGCCAACCCCATGCCAGCATCGCATCGTCATCGTTGAACGTTTCCAACAGGAAGTAGGTGCCGTTCGACAGGAAGAAACCGATCGGAGCACCCAATTCCGGGAAGGAGCCGTACAGCGCACGCTTGTCTTCCGGAGCGTTCTCGGTGGCTACCAAAGCGGCACCCGACCATTCGCCGCCCAAACCGATGCCCTGCACGAAACGGCACAGGCACAGCGCAGCGACAGCCACAATGCCCCACTGGCTATAAGTCGGCAGGCAGCCGATCAGGAACGTGGCGACACCCATGGTCAACAGCGAAACCACCAGTGTGGTCTTGCGGCCCATGCGGTCGCCGAAATGGCCGAACACCAAGGATCCGAGCGGACGTGCAATGAACGCGATGGCGAAGGTCAGCAGGCTGGCTAGCAGCGCGACGGTCGGATTGGTGGTGTCTCCGAAGAACACCTTCGGGAAATAGTTCGCAGCGGCGGTGCCGTATGCGTAGAAGTCGTAGAACTCGATGGCGGTGCCGACCATGGAAGCGGCGATCACGGTTTTCACCGAATCGCGCATCATTGCCTGCGCTTTACCAGCGGCTGCTTCGACTGCACTCATTGGATTACTCCTGTTACGTCTGTCATGTGCTACCGGCTCTCAACATGCGCCGATAACGTCTTTCTTCTATTCTCTTGTTGCAGTCTTCATTTCGTTGCCTTACGCCTTGTGGGCGGCAACAAAAAGGCCCCGCAGTATGCAGGGCCATCAACGTGTGTGTTTTGCGCGCCTCAAACCCTGCCTCCGTTGGCGAGGGATTGAAGCTGCATTGCTCGAATCAGTCCGCCAACGAAAGCGGAATAATAATTCGTGCGGACAGCAGTACGCGTGCAACCATTCCGTTCATCGTGGCGAACCTCCTTTCGCAAAGTCTTGTATTCGGCGGGCGATCCGCTCGAACTAAGCCGTAAAGATAAGCGCGTCCACATATCCTTTCTACTAAAGGTTCACTATGTGGACGCGCAATTTTGAATTTGATATTCGTTTTTCGGATTATCTCAGATCATCCAAATCATTTCAGCAGCAACGTCAGCACGCCCGCAATAGCCATGCAACCGGCGGCAACAGCGAAAATCAGCAGATACTCGCCAGTCACCGCAATCGCAATCGCGCAAACGACAGCGCCAATCAACGAACCGAACGTATTCGCCAAACTGAACGCGGCCAACGAACGACCAACGGAACGCACATCCGGTAACGTCGCAAGATTCAACCCTTGGCTCACGCCGTCATACACCACATACGCGAAACCTGCAAACAGCGCATACAACGCGACTGCCATCGCTCTATCGATCGGTGTCAACGGAAGTACTACAGCAACCACAAACAACAGGCAGGCGGCAATTGCGGAAATACGGGAATCCTTGAAAGCGCGGGCGATACGACCAAGCAGAAGCGCAGCCAACAGCGAGCCGACGAACGCGGCAACGGCCATCACCGACATAACCGCAGCCGCTCCGGACAAACCAAACATGGCGACCTGCGAAACATCACCCAAACCATCCTGCGCAAGATACCACTGGTAAATCGCAATGCCGGAAGTGGCTGCGATGGCAAACATGCGCGCGGCAAACGCAATGAAGAACTTCGGAGCGCCCTTCGGCGGGCGATACTGCGAAAAATAATCGCCCTTCTTCACATCCTCACGAGGCAAATAGCTGCTGGAACCCTCAAACGGCAACACCAGCAACGTAGCCATACCAGCCACCACCAGGCACAACGCAAACACCATCATGGCGAAACGCGTGGTGCCATTCCAACCGGAATCGTCGGCGGCCCACGTAAGCGAAACGGCCGCGATAATGCCCAACACCTGGCCGAACGCCTGGCCAACGCCACGCCACGCGTCCGCACGATCACGGAACTTGTCGGGCACGCGCTCACCGAAAGCGGCCGCCAGCGGCATCGACACCATCGCATATCCGATCAGCGTAAACAGCCAGAACACGATGACCAACGGCATGAAATCGCATGTGGAAAGAATCGCCACCGACGTGGCAGTCAGCACCGTGCCGGCGATGATCCACGGGGTGCGGCGGCCCAGCGGGCAGTACGAATGGTCGGATCCGACGGAAATCCACGCGTTCATCAGGAACGTCAGCAGCGTGCCAACGACGCTGAGCAGCGCCAGATCGGTGACGCGGTCGGTGCCGGAAAGACGGCTGATGGTCTGTGGAATGAGCACGGAGTTGAGCGCGGCCATCGGCGCGGTGAACAGCAGCGCGCCAAGCGCGAAGCCGGCGGTGAGGCGATGCACCTGCGGCTTG
This sequence comes from Bifidobacterium sp. N5G01, assembly GCF_002742425.1. Lineage (NCBI taxonomy): Bacteria > Bacillati > Actinomycetota > Actinomycetes > Bifidobacteriales > Bifidobacteriaceae > Bifidobacterium > Bifidobacterium sp. N5G01. Next base: position 219,869 of record NZ_NJNP01000003.1, on the reverse strand, counting down.
GTGGGCGTAGTGCCGTCGGGCGCGGTCATCGGATCGCGCAGGTCAAGGAACGACGATTCGAGGTTCGGCACGGCGGCATCAAGATGGGCGAACGCGGTCAGCGGGGAGCCACTTTCCGTGTTGATGAGGGTCTGCTGCACTTCCGGGCGCTCGTTGGAAGCCTCGGGCACGCGCGGATTCTGCTGTACGGCCAGGCGCTTCAGGGCCGCTTTGGCCTCTTCGGTCAGCGTTTTTTCGTAATCGGGACGGTCATCGATGCCGGGGCGCACAAATACCTGGCCCGGCAGCGGCTGCGGCTGCATTGGAGTCTGCCGCTCATCTGCATTATGTTGATTGTCTTCAGTCATCTCTTGTTTCTATTCCTGTTTTTCTTGTTTTATATTGTCGCTTCTCGTTCTTGCTTCTATTTCGTTGCTCGTTTCGAAATGTCACACGAATATTCAGTACATATGAGAATCGCCCGGACGCACTGCAACAGTGCATTCGAGCGATTCTTTCGGCGAAATCAACCATATCAATACGTCCTGTCAGACAGCAGAAACATGCGACGGCAATCTCAATATCGATATCGCATAAGAAAAGCCCGGATGCGATTATCGCTTCGTATCCGGGCCGGTTGTGTGAGTCTGTTCAGTTATGATCGCGGATTCTGTACCGTTCGATCAGCCCTTGACTGCGCCGGAGGTGACGCCTTCGACGATGTAGCGCTGCAGGAACAGGTACAGGATGAGGATCGGCAGCATGGCCAGCAGCAGGGCCGCCATGATCAGGCCGATGTCGTTGGAGTATGTGCCGTAGAAGATCTGGGTTGCGATCGGGATGGTGTACAGCTCGCGGCGACCCAAGACCAGGGACGGCAGCAGGTAGTCGTTCCAGAAGGCCATAGCATCAATGATGGCCACGGTGGCCACGGTCGGCTTGAGCAGTGGGAACACGATCGTCCAGAAGGTGCGCCACTTAGAGCAGCCGTCAATGCTGGCGGCTTCCTCAAGCTCGTTCGGAATGTTCGTCTTGATGGCGCCATGGAACATGAACACAGCCAGGGAGACCGAGAAGCCGACGTGCATGAGGATCAATGTGACACGGCTATTGAGCACGTTGAACAGACCGCCATAGACGGAGACCAACGGAACCATGAGCACCTGGAACGGAATGACCATAGAGGCCACCATGAGCGCGAACACGATGCCGCAGAACTTCCACGACGGGTTACGCACAATCACGTATGCGCACATCGCGGAAACCAGAATAGTCAGGATGGTGGCGCTGACGGTGACGATGGTCGAGTTGCCGAACACGGTGAGGAAGTTCATCTTGTCCATGGCCCTCGGGAAGTTTTCCAGAGTGAAGCCATGCTTGCCAATCAAGTCCATCGGAGCGGTGTTGATATCCGCCTTCGTCTTGAAGACGTTGATCACGACCAGAATGAACGGCGCGATGAACAGCAGCAGCAGAATCGTCAGAACGACGATCATCAGTGCATGCAGAACCTTGGTGCGAGTGCTGGTTTGACCCTTCATTATGCTTCCACCTCACCCTTCTTACCGACGTACACCTGCAGCAGGCCGATCACCGCACAAACGATGAAGAGGACCAACGCCTCGGCTTGGCCTGTGCCGTAGTTCTTGTACACGAACGCCTGGTTGTAGACATGCATTGCCGCAAGCACCGACTGGTTGAACGGTTCACCCTTGGTAAGTGAGAGGTTCAGGTCGTAGACCATGAAGCAGCGGGTGGTGCTCAGGAAGATGCACTGTACGAAGGAGGAGCGCATCAGCGGGATGACCACGTGCCACATCGCCTTGCCCTTGTTGCAGCCATCGATCATGGCCGCTTCCTTCAAACTCTGGTCGACGCTCATGAAGCCTGCCACGTAAATCAGCATCATGTAGCCTGCGTACTGCCAGACCGAAACGAGGATCAAGCAGAGCATTGCGCCGTTTGGCGTGGAGAGCAGTGATGCGTGATCTGTTTGCGTCGCTGCTTCGGCGACGGCCACGAATGCACGGTTGAAGACGAACTTCCACACGTAGCCCAGAACGATGCCGCCGATGAGGTTCGGAATGAAGAAACCCGCACGGAAGAAGTTCTGGCCCTTGATGCCGCTGGTCACCAGATAGGCGAGCAGGAAGGCGACGATGTTGGTCAGGATGACGGCGATGACGGAATAGACGAATGTGCGGCCAAGCGACTGCCAGTAAGCGGTGTCGGCGATGGCTGCCTGATAGTTGGTGAGACCGACGAACGGCTTCTTTGTCGAAACGCCATCCCAGCTGGTGAATGTGAGGTAGAGGCCATAGAAGAACGGTAGAACCACAACGGCGAAGAACAGTACCGTCGCCGGACCACCGAACATCAGAAACTGGCTGATCTTATAAGAAAGCTTGTTTTGTTTCATGATGGATCCCATTCTTGACGGGGATGTAAGGCCCGCAGTCGATGTTAACTGCGGACCTTGCATCATGTTGCCTTATTAGTGGGTTCAGGCGGTTGCGCCAGTAAACTTGGCGGACTTCCAGTAGGTCTCGACGTCCTTGGCGAGGGTTGCACGATCCTCATCGCCGGCAAGCCACTTCTGGAACTTGGCACCCAACACGGAGTAATGATCATCCGGCAGGTAGTTGTAGTTGTCGATAAGCTTGCCTTCGTCGGCATAGGACTTCACGGACTTGCCCAGCGGATCGGCCGCTTCAATCTCGTTGTTCTTGAACGGGGAAATCAGAGCGGCATCCTTGGAGATGAACTCCTGACCTTCCTTGTCTTCGGCAAGCCAGTTCAGGAAGTCCTTGGCGGCCTTACGCTGCTCGTCAGAGGTGTTGTCGGAGGAGTCGATGAAGAAGTACTTGGAGCCGCCGCCGACAAGCTTCTCATTGGAGCCGTCATCGGTGTTCTGCGGAACCGGCATGAGGCCCATGTTCTCGGTGTAATCGTACTGGTTAAGCACGGACCAATCCCAGTTGCCGCCGAACATGAAAGCAATTTCGCCCTCGGCCAGCTTCTGCTCAGTCACCTCACGCTCGGCGGAGATAGCGGAGGACTTGGCGTAGTTGTTGTCCTTCATCACGTCGAAGAAGTCCATCAGGGAGTTCCACTTGGCGTTGGAGCTGAGGTCAACCTTGCCGTCCTTGAGCTCATGGCAGAAGGCGTCCGGATCTTCCTGCTCCTCGTAGACTTCCGGCAGGAGGTGCCCGGCGAGGGACCAGTCTTCCTTCATGACACCGGTCGGGGATTCCATGCCGCCGGCCTTGAGCTCGTCGATGAGATCCTTGAACTCGTCAAGGGTCTTGTAGTTCTCAGGCTTGAATTCCTTACCGGTGACCTTCTTGATGGCGTCAGCATTGTAGATCAGGCCACGGGCTTCGACGGAAACCGGGAAGCCGTAGGTCTTGCCGTCGATGCTGATGGCGTAGTCAGTGTCCTTGACCCAATCCTGATCGGACAGGTCAACAGCGTGTTCCTTGGCCAGCGAGTAGACATCCTTGGCATCAACCATGGAGATGGTGTATGGATCCTTGGAAGCGTACTTAGTGGCGAGGTGAGCGGAAACGGTGTCGTTGGAGTAGTAGACCTCGACGTCTACGCCCTTCTCCTTGGAGTATTTCTTGGCCATGTCCTCCATCTGGCTTTCAATCTCGACCTTGGAGTTGAAGATAGTGACCTTGGTTCCGCTGGAGCTTGACGATCCGCACGCGCCCAGCATGCCGACGGTCATCATGGCAGCCACGACTGCCACACCGGCTTTCTTCCATGAAGAGAACTTATTCATTTCCAATCCCTTTCTATCCACGATCCACCCCGCAGCTTTGCGTGGTGAAGTGATATCGAACAGCGAGACCCAACTTTCCTTGTTGTGTTCCTCAGTTCTTGATAGATGACTTTATCAAACCGGTTCGAGCCTTGTCAAACCGGTTCGAGAAAACCTTGGAAAGCCCCTCATCATCGGCGTGTCGCAACGCCTTGAAGCGTTGCAATCATTGATTGATTACAGTTAATAAAAAATGGCGTGCGGTATAATGACCATCAAAACCGCACAGCCCGTCCCAACACCTGTGATACAGCTGTGCATCGTAACGAAGACGTGCGTTTTACGGAGGACAAATGGCATCCTGGCTCAACAATGCGATTTTCTACGAGATCTATCCGCAGTCGTTCAACGATACGAACAGCGACGGCATCGGCGATTTCCAAGGCATCATCAACAAACTCGACTACATCAGCAACCTCGGCTGCAACGCAATCTGGATCAACCCCTGTTTCGACTCATCGTTCTACGATGCCGGCTACGACGTACGCGACTACTACACCACCGCCGAACGCTACGGCACCAACGAAGACCTGCACCGACTGTTCGACCGCGCACATGAATTCGACATGCACGTGTTGCTTGACCTGGTGCCAGGGCACACCGCAATCGACAATCCATGGTTCCTGGAATCCGGCAAAGGCACGCGCAACGCATGGACCGACCGCTATATCTGGCGTCCGATGACACAATCGCCGAATCTGAATTCGCCATACGAATCAATCCGAGGCTTCCTTGGCGGCATCGCGGAACGCCCCGACGCCGCGGCCGTCAACTGCTTCTCCACGCAAGCGTGCCTCAACTACGGATTCGGAACCGTCACCGAAGACTGGCAGTTCGCCGCCGACTCACCCGAAGCGCAAGAGGGACGCCTGCTCATCCAAAACATCATGGATTTCTGGCTCGGACTAGGCGCGGACGGTTTCCGCGTAGACATGGCCGGCAGCCTCGTCAAGGAAGATCCCGACTATTATTGGACCAAACAGCTGTGGCGTCAGGTGCGCGCACACCTGGACGAAACCCACCCCGATGCCGTGCTGATCTCGGAATGGGGCGATCCAGTCAATGCGCTGCACTCCGGATTCGACATGGATTTCCTCCTACATTTCGGTCCCTCGCACTACCTCGACCTGTTTCGAGAGAACCCGTATTTCTCCGCCTCCGCCAACGGTGACATCAAGGCGTTCGTAGACACATATCAGGCCATGCTCGCCGACACCAAAGAACTGGGATACATCTGCGTGCCGTCGGGCAACCATGACATGATCCGCATGCGCGACACTCTCACCCCAGACGAGATGAAACTCGCCTTCGCGTTCCTACTGACCCTGCCCGGCTGCCCGTTCATCTACTACGGCGACGAAATCGGCATGCGCTACGAGCACGGGCTACTGTCGAAGGAAGGCGGCTACGAACGTACCGGATCACGCACGCCGATGCAGTGGAATCGCAATACCAACGCCGGTTTCTCGGCGGCGCACAGCGGAGACCTGTATCTGCCGATCGACCCCTCCGACGACCGTCCGGACGTGGCTTCGCAGGAAGGCGACGCAGCGTCGCTGCTAGAAACGGTACGGTCGTTCAACACCTTGCGACTGGCTCATCCCGCGCTGCAGGCCGACGGAGCAATCGTATTCCTACATGCCGAGGACCATGCCCACCCACTGGTATACGCGCGCAGCGCAGGCGACGAGCGAATCGTAATCGCCATCAATACGTCCGACGCCGACGCAAGCTGCACGCTGCCCGACGATTACGCGGACCAGCTTGCGCACGCCGACGTCCTGCTGGCGGTTGGCGACGCAGCGGCCCGCTGCGACGGCACCTTGCTGCATACGCCCGCCGGCAGCGCGACGATATTCGGATAAGTCACAATATACGATCAGGGGGCATTTCGACCAAGTCGCGAAATGCCCCCTGATTACTGTGGAAGGCTCGTTCAGGAACGCTCAACCTTACGCCCCTTCGTATCGATCTCACCATCGACACGGCGAAAAATCCAGTTGTAAATCCATGCGCAGCAGTATTGCGGTAGCGAAATACCCATCATCAGCAATAGCGGAATAGCGTAGACGAAAAACTGCACGTATAACGCGGCGAAAGCGGCAAGTATCACCAGCATGCACAGCGTGCATGGGAAGAAGCCAAGCGCGAGTTTCGCCGCGTTCCTCAGCATCGTCGACGTGGGATTGTCGTAACGGGACAGCAACGGGAAAAAATACTGCGCAATCGCAATGATGACCAGTCCGGCGAACACCACGACGATCATCATCGGAATACGCAAAGCGTCCGACGACCAAGCGAGCATGCCGTCGACCGTCAGCACCGCCGCAGCCAACAGGAATGCCAGCCACGGCAGCAACGACTGCTTGAGGTTGCGCTTGAACGAGTCAAAAAACTGGCGCGACACATACGTCTCCTCATGACGGACCATGTGCCACAGCACGTTGTGCATTGCCGTGAACGAAGCGCCAGCCGTAACGATCGGAATGCAGCAGAGCAACGTGAGCACGTTAAGGATGATGAGATCGAACAACACACCCATGATGGTGAAGAACATGTTGTCCTGATCGAACAGGTTCGACATCTTTGACATACTGCACACCTTACCCGCTTGTGCTTGGATTTCAGCTGATTCTCGGGAAAAACGATTTCTTGAGAACCAGAATGCGAATCGTCCTTCCTGAAGGAGAGGTGACAAGAAGGACGATTACAGATTTATGGATGCACGCGCGATCAAGCGACGACCGGTGGGTTGATGATCAGATCGTCCGTACGATGTTCACCCGCGGAATCACGCCATGCGAGCGTGGCGACCGGCGTGGTGTTCTCCACACCAAGACCGCGACCCGGCTCGAACGTGAGCGTAGCCTCGGTAGTTGCGCCCTTCCACGTGAAGCTGATGGACGTGTCACCGTCGGCGCTGTACGAAAAGGTTCCGTCGAACGCGTCAATCTCATTGCGGAACTTGGCGAGCGCATTCAACGCCTTCACCACCGGACGCTGCAGATTCTCATCAATCTCAGCAGTGGAATAGTAGTGACGATTGATATCGCGGCCATTGTTGGTCTTGCGCAGCAGCTCCATGTCGTTCTTGCCGGCAAGCGCGCCAACATAGTAGACCTGTGGAACGCCTGGCAGGAAGAACTGCACTGCGCGAGCCGCAATATAGTGCTGATCGTTGCATCCCAGCGCCGAATAGTAGGTGCTGTTGACCTGATACAGATCAAGATTGGACGCGGCAGCGCCGGTAGCGGCCTGCGATTCGCCGTGCGTGTTCGCGTGAATGGTGTTGACGAGATTGTCAACGTCCTCATCAGGCACGAGCCCCTTGAGCGAACGATCCAACTGGTCGGAACCAATATCGATCACTCCGATGCCATCATGCGTATCGAGTACGGTGACGGCATTGTTCGGACGGATGTCGGTCCAATGCGCGACCGGCTCAACGTGACCGGTATTCAACGAATGCAGCAGCAGCGGCGGAAGCGCGAAATCGTAGACGCGATCGACCTTCGATGCAATCTCAACCTGCTTCTTGTAGTAGGAATGCACTTCGATGAGGATTTCCAGACCGCGCTTGACACCCTCTTCACGCAGGCGGGAGATGAGCTTGAACGTCTTCGGAGTCATGAAGCAGCTCGTGCCAGCTTCCTTAGCGCCGTAGCCGACGGCGTCGAGACGAATGTAGCTGACGTGGGATGCGGCCATCTGATCGAAGATGGACATGAGGTATTCCCAGCCCTTGTCGGAATCGGTGTCGATGTCCACCTGCTGCGGGGTGAAGCTGACCCATACCAGACGGGTCTTGCCGGCGAACTTGTAGTGGGTGAACGGCAGGCCCGGGCGCGGGCGGTAAATGCCGGCCAGATCCTCTTCGGTGGCGCCGTTCGGGAAGACGGAGCTCATGGTCAGAAACATCGGGTAATACTCGGATTCCTCACCTTTTTCAAGCACGTCTTGGAACTGCTTGGATTCCCAGCTCATGTGGTTGACGATGGCATCGACCATGATGCTGTGGGTCTTGGAAAGTTCAGCAACGTCGTCCCAGCTGCCGAGACGCGGGTCGACTTTGGTGTGGTCGATCGGGTCGAAGCCTGCATCCGCACCATCGAACGGAGTGAAGAACGGCAGGATATGCACGCCGTCATACACGCCGTCGAAGCGGGTGCGCAGGATGTCGGTCATCGAGCTAAGAGTGCCATCGCCGAGACGATCGGCGTATGTGATGAGTTGCACTTTGTTTTTCATGGGACCTCCCTTGGTTCATGGATGCAGGTGCAATGTGTGCGCAGTGTATGCGTGCTTTTACATACTTGTATGTATCGAACCGGTTTGATATTACCTCGAAAGGGACGTTGATGTCCAGTAATACCGCAAAATGCGCGTGTCGAACCGGTTTGATGCGGTGTTCTACACAACCCAGCCTGTCCGACCCCAATGTGTCCGTTTCTGCAGAATCGGACATCCAAACATCTCACACATCACACATGTCCGATTCAGCAGAATCGGACACATATGCACAAGTCGGATGATGAGCACGACTATCGACGGGCGTCCGCTGGTTGTGGACGCCGCTGAAATCGATGCGATCCACACCGGGCACACGCATGAAGACGCGCAGCATCAACGCGTGGTATCGCCTGGCACCAGCGTCATGGGAATAAGCACGTTCGGCTCGAACGGCTTGGGGATGTTCCTGCGTGAAGCGTTAGCCGCGGCCACTTCCTCATTGGCAATAGCCTGCACGATATGGTCGGCCACCGACTGTGCGATCGCCGCGAAATCCTGCGCGGCCGCGGTCAGCTTCATGCCGGCCAAATCAGTCAAATACGTACCATCGTAGGCAACGATCTGCAGCTCGTCAGGAATGGAAATTCCGCGGCTCAACGCTTCGCGCACGCAGAACGACGCACCAATATCGGAACTGACCACGGCATCGACGCCGTCGGCCGTCACCTTGTCGAGCGCATTGTTGACCGCACGATGATAGCCGGCAAAATCCATCACTTCGCCAGCTTCAACATACTCGTATTTCACGCCTGCGGAGGTCAATTCCTGTTCCAACGTGAGGTAATAGCGCACCGTCGGGAACGTGGTCTTTCCCAAATCGAACGGTCCTTCCTCGACTTCTCCGCGCGCAGCCAAATCGAAGAATTGACCTCGCGGACCGCCAATCACCACCACATGTTTGACACCATTGCGGATCAGCATCTGCGCAATCAATCGCCCACCCTGCTCGTGGTCGGATCCGATCGACGAAATACCGTCTCCAAGCACACGGTCGAACGCGACGATCGGGCGATGAATCGACGTCCAATAATCGCCGGGATGCGAAGTGTGCGCACACATGACGATGCCGTCCATCATGTGCCGACGCAACATGTCGACATACTGGATTTCGCCGCCCGCCTCATCTGCGGTAGAGCACAGCATAGTGCGTAATCCTTGCGCAGCGAGCGCATGCTGCAGATGTGCGGTAAACGTTGCAAAGAACGGGTGGCGGATGGTGGGCACGATGACGCCGACCAGATTCGTACGATCATGATACAGATTGCGGGCAAGCTCGTTCGGCACATAATTGAGCAGTTGCATGGCTTTGCGCACACGTTCGCGCATGTCATCAGACACGTACCCGTTGCCGTTCACCACCAGCGAGACGGTGCTCAGAGACACCCCGGCCTTCTTCGCCACATCGCGCATACCGACCATGATCACACCTTCCCCGTCATCACTGTTCTATCGCTGTATTCTCACGTGCTTACCGCTAATATTACATTCATTTACATTCTCTCGAACCTGTTCGACAGTCCGGTGTGTATATCGTTCGCCGGGGGCACCCCTAACTTTATTTCCATCATGTGATTTTCATGATGCCCTCTTGAAATCACATTCATGGGCCACTTTTGCGCTGCATTCGATACCGCATCGATGGAATATTGGCCTGAATGGTCTTGCCGTCAGCACTGCCGCCTTTCTGCGCAGCGAGAGCCGCCAGAATAATGCCATCGTAGGTTTCAGCACCATACGTGGTGGTATTCTTCAGATCCACATCAGTGGATTCGAGACGCTTGATGAAATCGTCAGACGGGTTGGCGCCAGGAATGGTGCCCTTCGAACCTTCCAACAGGCCGGCGTCAAGCTCACTCGAATAGTCGGAAGTGTTGCCGTCAACGAAATACAGCTTCTTAGTGTCGACTCCCACGGAAGCGAGGGCCTTCAGCAGCGGCTTGGTCCGGTCGAATGCAATCACCAGCGTTGCATCCGGACTGGCGGCCTTGATGGCGGTTGCGCCCAGCTTCTTTCACGTTACTCAGCGACCGTCCGTGTAACGTGAAAATTACGCCGGATTGGCGAGCAGCGCAATGCCGAAACCGGTGGCCACGCAAATGAGAGGCACCGCGACGGTTGCTATTCCATAGCCCAGAGCCAGCGTAAAACGACGCTGGCGAATCAATGAAACCACTTCGTTGAGCGCCGTGGAGAATGTTGAGAAACCACCGAGAAATCCGACAACGAACATCATGACCGTGTCCATATCCACCGATTGCGAATAGTAGGACATCATGGCGATGCCTGCGCATAGCGAGGCGACGCCGTTGATGACGAGCGTGGATAACGGGAAGTTGCGGTTCGTTCTCCGATTCTCGCGGTTCCAGCCTCGTTGAATTGACACGTCGAGCACGTAACGGGCCATGGCGCCCAGACCGCCGAACAGACAGATCATCCACATCATCAGCGCACCTCCCCGGTAGCCGGGTCGGCGACAAGCGAAATCTCCGCAGTGATCGGTTTGGGCTCGAAGCTGGGCGGAAGCAGGTTGGCCGGCTGCTGGATTGGTTGCGACTGCTGGATCGGCTCGGGCAGCTGCCCCAAGTCTGGAGTATCCGGCTCGCGCAACAACGGCTGCGATGACTGTGCCAGCTGAGGAACGACCAGCGGAGGAATCTGCGGAACGCGGCCTGTCTGCATAGGCTGGATGGCAGTCGACGGCACGGTTGGCGTTTCGACTCGCGGAACCTGTCCCGTCTGTGCAATCTGCTGGGCCGTCTGCGCGGCCTGCTGCGCCGCCTGCGCGGCTTCCATTGCGGCCTGCGCGGCAGAACGCGCCACGTCGGCCACTTTCACATGGCGTACGCCCTGCGTGTCCGATTCGGCAGAATCGGACACGGAAACAGCTGAAAACGCACCCCGAACCCGCTTTCGAGTACTCCGTGACAGCAGTGCCTGCATCAGAACCACGCCGGCGGTGGCAGTGAGCAAACCACCTGCAAAATTTCCCGCAAGATAGCCAAGCGCACTGGCGATATGCCGCTCGTGCAAACCTTCCATCGTTTCCAGCATCACGCCGGACATAGTCGAAAGCCCGCCGAGCAAGCCGAGCCCAACACCACGGCTGACAACCTGCCGCACCCGGCGACGCAGCCACGAAGCGGTCGCCATGAATTCGGTCAGCATCGCGAACAGGAAGCAGGCGACCATATTCGACACAAACGTGCCCACAACGAACGGCGTCCCGCCAACCGACGGCAGAAGCATATCCAACGCATGCCGACAGCCGACTCCAACAAATCCACCGACGAACACCACAACATACATCAGTCCGTCGGCGAGCGGATTGAACCGCGCCTGCATACGTTTCATCGGTGCCAGGGGAATCGTAGGCGGATCCATGGTGTTAGCGGCGGGCGCGGTTGTACCAGCATGCGTCACCTCAACAGCGTCGATTGCCTGCGTGATAGGATGCGAGTCCTCACCCGCAGTCACCACGTCTCCCAGCGATTGTTCTTGCGATTCCATTGCGCTCCCCCTGTACTGGCCTTCCGTGGACAGCGTTGTTCCGCCCATAGGCCGTGCAACAACGAGCTGGGCCGCGGTTGCTGCCTTCCTAACGCATATGAGTTTACACGGAGCGCAAACGTATGCACCCTAGATATCCGATTCCGCAGATTCGGACATCCAGAGTCCAGCCGAATTCAGCCAGGCTCAGTCAAGCCGGGCATCACACAGCCGCCGCATCGCAGGTCGCACCTCGCGCTCCTCCTCGCCACTGAACAGCACCACCAAATAGTCACCGGCACGCAGCCGCGTATCACCGCGCGGCACGATCTCACTTTCGCCGCGACGCAGGCCGATGATCAGACACCCAGACGGCCAACGCACGTCACGCACCCGCTTGCCGTCCGCAATCGCCCCCATTTCCAATGGCAGTTCCATAATGCCGCTGCCCACATGGCTTGCGATCGCCATCTGCATGCCTTGCGCGCGCACATACCGCTCCAGCAACTCCCCATAGATCGGTTTGGTGCGCAGCAGATCGGACACCAACAGCGCGATGAAAGCGACGGCCGCGACCGGCAGCATGTGCGTCAACGTTCCAGACATCTCCACAGCCAACAGAATCGACGTGATCGGCGTTTTCACGGACGCGGCGAGCGTGCCCGTCATCACGCACACCGCAAACACCGCCACTGCGTCGGATGGCAGATCACCGAATCGATGCAACACTTCACCGCAGATGCCGCCAGCCAACGAACCGACCGCAAGAATCGGCATGAAAATACCGCCAGGCGCGCCTGAGCCGAAACTCGTGGATGTGAACAGCATCTTCGCCACGAACAGCAGACACAGCATTCCCAAGCCGACGCGCGCATGTTCGGCGGTATCAATCAGATTCGAGCCGCCGCCGAGCACATCGGGCAACCAGATGCCGACAGGCAACGCGATCGCAATCGCAATCATCGGGCGGCTCCATGCCGGCAGTTTGCCGTACAGCGTCTGGAAGCCAAGCAACGAGCGGTTCATCAGCGAACCAACCAAACCGGCCACCAATCCCAACGGAATCAGCCACACATACTCTTCCAACGACAGCTGACCGATATCACCGAAATCCAAAACCGGACGCAGACCGAAACAGTATTTTGAGACGAAATCGGCGGTCAGCGATGCGGCGGTGGCGCCCATCAGAATCGCAGGGGAAAAACTCCGATGCACCCCTTCCAAAGCGAACATCATGCCGGACAGCGGCGCGCTGAACGCGGCGGACAAGCCGGCCGCGGCACCGGCGGTGACCAGATAATGCTCCTGCATGTCCTCACGGCGGCGGCCGCGCAAACGGTGGGACACACACTGCGCGCCCGACGCACCAATCTGAATGGACGGCCCCTCACGGCCGAGCGACAGACCAAACAACGCGCCCAACAGTCCGCCGACGAAACGGACTGGCAGAATCGTCTGCCAACGCATCTTCAAGCCGCATATCACCACGCCGTTGGTCTGCGGGATGCCACTGCCACCAGCCATCGGCTCCTTGCCGACCATCCACGCGATCGCCAGCGCGGCCGCCACCGCGGCAACCGCCCACGGCGCAATCAGCCACGGGGTCTCGCGAATCCGCGCATATATCCAACGGGACGCATCCGTGCCGTATTCGATGCCGAGACGGTATACGACAACCAGCAATCCTGAAACCAGACCAATGACTATGCCGGCCGCCGCCATCTTCCACTTCAAGTGGTCGAATCGCGGAATCAGCCGGCGGATATCATGTGCCGCGTCGTTACCAGTCAAGCCGGGAAATTCGTTGCAGACGGTCAGTCGACCAGCGAATTGATCTGGATGACATGGTCGCGCTGTGGGCCGGTGCCGATCACGGAGATACGGCAGCCGGACAGATCCTCAAGACGCTTGACGTAATCCTGACAGGTCTTCGGCAGATCATTGAAGTCGTGGATTTGGGAAATATCCTCGTCCCAACCCGGCATGGATTCGTAGATTGGTTTCGCCGCCGCGAATTCGGACTGATCAGTAGGCATATCGTCGCGGCGTTCGCCGTTGACATCATAGGCCACGCACAACGGGATTTCCTTCAGGCCGGTAAGCACGTCAAGCTTGGTGAGCACGATGTCGGTCAGGCCGTTGACCTGAGCCGCATAACGATTGACGACCGCATCGAACCAGCCGCAACGACGCGGGCGACCCGTAGTCACACCATACTCATGACCCTGCGCACGCAGCCACTCGCCATCCTCGCCAAACAGCTCAGTCGGGAACGGACCCTCGCCTACGCGGGTCACGTACGCTTTGGAAACGCCGATCACGCGGGTGATCTTGGTCGGGCCGACACCGGTACCGGTGCATGCGCCGCCGGCGGTCGGGTTGGAGGATGTGACGAACGGATACGTGCCGTGATCCACGTCGAGCATGGTGGCCTGTCCGCCTTCGAACAGCACGGTCTTGCCTTCGTCAAGTGCCTTATTAAGCACCAGCGAGGTGTTGGCCACGTACGGCTTCAGACGTTCGCCGAGCTTGAGCAGCTCGTCGGTAGTCTCGTCCACGTCGATCGGACGACGGTTGTACAGCTTGACGAGCATCTGATTCTTCTGATGCAGGCTCGCCTCGACCTTGTCATGCAGATGTTCGGCGTTGAACAGGTCGTGTACGCGGATGCCGACGCGGTTGATCTTGTCCGCGTAGGCCGGACCGATGCCGCGGCCGGTGGTGCCGATCTTATGCTTGCCAAGGAAGCGTTCGGTCACCTTGTCGAGCGTGCGATGGTACGGCGCGATCACGTGCGCGGCTTCGCTCACCAGCAGTCGGGAGCAGTCCACGCCACGGCTTTCAAGACCATCGATCTCCTCGAACAGCACTTCGGGATCGACGACGACGCCGTTGCCGATCACGGGGGTCACGTTCGGGCTGATGATGCCGGAGGGCAGCAGGTGCAACGCATACGATTCGTCGCCGACCACCACGGTATGGCCCGCGTTGTTGCCGCCGTTGAAGCGGGCGACGTAGTCGACCTTCGTGCCGATCAGATCCGTTGCCTTGCCTTTGCCCTCGTCTCCCCACTGGGCACCGATCAAAACAATTCCAGGCATATTGTTGCACCTCCGTGCGTACGCGATTCTGCCTTAAGCCTTGCGCCTAAAGCCTTACAAAGGTTACTCTTCACCCTCTACCGTGTCTGGGGGATGCTCACGGCTCCGGACCGACCGTAATCGGATTGCAACCGGTCCGAAAAACAGACCAGAAAACGCCCGAAAACAGTTCGAAAGACCGTTGGCTAGTTCAGCGCGCGCCCGGCACTGCCGAGCTGCTTGCATGCTTCGACCACACGCGCGGCCATCGCAGATTCAGCTTCACGACCCCAGGATCGCGGATCGTACAGCTTCTTGTTGCCCACCTCACCGTCGATTTTGAGCACCGAATCATAGTTGGAGAACATGTGACCGGCCACCGCACGGCTGAATGCGTACTGCGTATCGGTGTCGATGTTCATCTTCACCACGCCGTAGCTCACGGCCTGCGCGATCTCCTCCGGCGCGGAGCCGGAACCGCCGTGGAACACCAGGGCGAACGGCTTACCGGGAGCGACATCCAGCGAGTGCGCGGGGGCGGGCATTTCGCCGGCCTTGATCGCGAGCGCGACCGTGGTCTGGATTTCGTCGAGCAGTTCGGGGCGCAGTTTCACCACGCCCGGTTTGTATGCGCCGTGCACGTTGCCGAAGGTGAAGGCGGCCATGTAGCGTCCGCGCTCGCCGAGGCCGAGTCGTTGCGCGACGGCGATGCCTTGCGCGGGCGTGGAATACAGTTTGTCATTGATTTTGGCGCTGTGCCCGTCTTCTTCGCCGCCGACCGCGCCGATTTCGATTTCCAGCACGGTGTGCGCGGCTTGGGATTTGTCGAGCAGTTCTTCTGCGATGTCGAGGTTTTCGCCCAGCGGCACTGTGGAACCGTCCCACATGTGTGACTGGAAGGTCGGTTCCTGACCGTGCTTCACCTGTTCGACTTCATGGTCGAGCAGGGGGCGCACCCATTCGTCCAAATACTGTTTGGCGCAGTGGTCGGTGTGCAGGGCGATGGTGATGTTGGGGTATTTCGCCGCGACTTCGTGCGCGAAGGCTGCGAAGGCAAGCGAGCCGGTGACGCGGTCGTTGACGCGTTGCCCGGAGAAGTAGGCGGCGCCGCCTACGGAGACTTGGATGATGCCATCGGATTCCGCCTCGGCGAAACCCTGAAGTGCGGCGTTCAAGGTCTGCGTGCTGGTCACATTGATCGCGGGATAGGCGTAACCGCCGCGGCGTGCGGCGTCCAGCATTTGCGCATAACGTTCCGGCGTTGCAATAGTCATGCCTCCATTATCGCCCAACCCTATCCCACTTGTCATGTGACAACATTCGCCATCTTTCCTTTCCGCTTTCCCGACCGTCCGCTCCATATCCAGGTCACCCGCCCCACTAGGGCCATATGCCGAGCGTTTTCGTCTCATATCCCGACACTTGCGGGACCGACCAATAAACATGGCGAAACCATTGCGATCGTTCCATCGGAAGTCATAGAATATCCACCGGATCGCGCGACGAAGAGCCCAACCGGGTATTCCCGCACGGGCATGCCGCCGCACGTAGATGTTGCGACCAATACCCACGAGGAGGCTTGATGCACCAGGTTTTCGCCATCTTCCTTCGAGACGTGAAACGCATTCTGAAGAACCCCGTGGCGCTCGTCGTCACGCTGGGTGTGGCCATCATCCCATCACTGTACGCATGGTGCAATATCCTCGCCAACTGGGACCCGTACGCGAACACGGGCAACATCCAAGTCGCTGTGGCGAACGAGGACAAGGGCACAACCTCCACGCTGGTCGGCCATCTCGACGCTGGCCAGCAGACCGTCAACCAGCTTAAGAAGAACCATCAGCTCGGCTGGCGTTTCGTTCCCAAGCAGCAAGCCATCGAAGGCGTGGAATCCGGCAAATACTATGCGGCGATCGTACTGCCGGAAGACTTCAGCTCCAGACTAATCGGCACCGTCACCGGTAAAGGCGACCGACCGTCGATCACGTACTACATCAACGAAAAGCTGAACGCGATCGCGCCGAAAATCACCGATACGGGCGCGACCACGATCGACGAGCAGATCAACACCACTTTCGTTTCCAGCGTGGCCGACGCCGTGGCAAAGGAAGTGAAGGAGGCAGCGGGAGAAACCACCGACAGCGTGAAAAACGCGCAAAGCGACGTCGTCAACGATCTGACCGACACCATCAACCAGCTCGAAACCGTCCAACAGCAGCTGCGCGACACCCGTTCCACGCTCGACAAGGCCCTCACCACCATCGATTCGGCCAAACAGTCCAACATCGCGCTCGCCTCGGAAATCACCAACTCGCTTGACACCGTCGGCAAGGCGTCCGACTTGCTGAGCGAGACGCGCACACAAACCGAACGATTCTCGAACACGCTGGTCGGAGCGCTCGACAACGGCAGCACGCAACTGTCCGGCCTGCAGGTCAACGTGAGCAATGCCACCGGCACCGTGCTCAGCGGACTGAACACTACGCAGGACGCGCTCGACCAAGTGTCCAGTACCATGCATCACGTCAACACCACCACCGGCAATGTGCTCGACGGCGTGGAGAAGGCGTTGCAGGCCAGCCAGCTGGATCCGAACAGCCAAACGTATAAGGATCTTTCCGCGCAGCTCACCGAAGCCCGCAAACAGCTGACGTTCCAGCAGCAGCGCATCGACGCCTTCGATCAGGACACCACGGCTACGATCAACGCGGGGAAGAACACCGCGAACGGGTTCAACGACGATGTCACCACGCTGGCGAAGAACGGCACGGCGTCGATGGCGAGCGCACGCACGACCATCACCGGCACGGTCATGCCGAATCTCAACACCGGGCTCGATACACTCAGCCTGGCCAATGGGTCGCTGTCCGGCACGCTTACCACGCTGCAAAGCACGCTGGAACAGGGCAACGGGCTGCTCGACCAGTTGTCGCGCACCGTGACCCAAACGAACGCCACCATTGCTGGCACACAGACGCAGCTCGCCAATCTCGCCAAACAGCTCAACACCACGCGCACCGATGTGGCCGCGTTGAGCAGTTCGGCGATGTTCCAGCAGCTTTCCCAAGCGCTCGGACTTGACGCGAGCGAGGTCGGCTCGTTCGTGGGCGAGCCGGTGCATTTGGACGAACAGGTCCTCTACCCAGTCAAAAACTATGGTTCCGCGGTCACGCCGTTCTACACGAATCTTGCGCTGTGGGTCGGCGGATTCGTGCTCGTCGCGATCTACAAGCTTGAAGTGGACCGCGATGAGAAGATCCGCATGTACACGCCACGCCAAGGCTATATGGGCCGTTGGCTGCTGTTCGTCACGGTCGGATTCCTGCAGGCGATCATCGCCACGATCGGCGATCTCGCGCTGGGCATCCAATGCGAGCATCCGTTCCTGTTCATCCTCGCCGGCATTTTCGCCTCGTTCGTCTACGTGAATATCATTTACGCGCTCGCCGTGGCGTTCCGGCATATCGGCAAGGCCGTCGCCGTGATTCTGGTGATCATCCAGATTCCGGGCGCGGCAGGCCTCTACCCCATCGAGATGATGCCGGAATTCTTCCGCCGTCTGAAACCGTTCCTACCGTTCACCTACGGCATCAACGCGATGCGCGGGCCGATCGGCGGCATGTATGCCAACCATTATTGGATCGACATGCTCTCGCTGTTCTGGTATCTGCCTGTGGCGCTGTTCATCGGCTTGGTGGTCCGCAAGCTGGCGTTGAACCTCAACCGCCTGTTCGACAACCGTCTGGCAGACACTGATCTGATGATCACCGAACATAACGAAGGCACGGTGGAACCGTTGCGGCTCACCGAGACCGCGCAGCAGATCGCCGAGGAGTTCCCCGAACTCGCCCGCAGACGGGCGATTCATTTCTTCCGCCTGTACCCGCGCCTGGTGCGTTGGGGATTCCTCGCGCTGGCGGTACTGCCGTTCGTGTTCCTGCTGTTGCTATTCATCACGCGCATGAAGCTCGCCATGCTGCTCGGTTGGATCATTTCGATCATCGCCATCGACACGTATCTCATCGTGGTGGAGTATCTGCGCGAACGGTATGCGAATTATCTGGGCGAGGAAGCGATGAGTGCGGAAGAGTTCCGCAGTGCGATCCTGCACGAGAACCTGCTGTTCCGGCCGGGCATGCATTACAAGCCGATGCATGCCGTACGTACGAGGCTGTATGAGGCTGCGCATGGTGGTTCAGCCGGACATGCGCCTGAACATGCGGCTGGAAACACGGACGGAAATGCTGGCAGGAGTCTGCGTGAGGAGGGGAACGAACAGTGAAAATGATCTGGGGCATCTTCAAGCGGGACATGTGCCACGCCACCCGCAACGTGATCGCCGTGATCGTCTCGATGGGTCTGGTGGTGGTGCCGGCGCTGTACGCCTGGTTCAACATCGCGGCCAGCTGGGACCCCTACGGCAACACCAAGGCATTGAAGGTCGCCGTGGCCAATAACGACAAGGGTTACAAGTCGGATCTCATACCGGTGCGCGTCAACGTGGGCGAAACCATCATCAGCACACTGCACGCCAACGACCAGCTGGACTGGCAGTTCGTGAAAAGCGACAAGGCAATCGACGGGGTGAAATCCGGCGAATACTATGCGGCAATCGTAATTCCGAAAGGTTTCAGCGCCGACATGATGACGCTGTTCTCCCCCGACATCAAACACGCGCAGCTCAAGTACTATCTGAACGAGAAAATCAACCCGATCGCCCCGCATATCACCGATCAGGGCGCGACAACCGTGGTCAACACGATCGACAAAACCTTCGCCAAAACGATTGCGCAAGTCGGACTCGACCTGGCCTCAAGCATCCTACACTATTCGCAAAGCCCGCAAATGGCCGAATACATGCGCAACCTCAACGGCAATCTCACCACCACGGCGGATACGCTGAGCGGCGCATCGCAGCAGGTGACGTCGTATTCGCAGCTGCTCGGCTCGGCGAACGACATCGTGGATTCCACGGGCAAACTGCTCGCCTCGGCGACCAAGGCGGGCAAACAGGCCCAGAACGCGTTGAAGCAAGGCAAATCAGGTGCCACGTCGCTCACTTCGGCAGGTGCGAACGTCACCTCCTCGGTGAACACCGCGCTCGACCAGGTGTCAGGCGCGTTCGACCAAGTAGCTGCCAAGGTGAACAAGGCGTTCGACGCGATCGGCAAGGGCTCAGACACCGCAGCCAGCCAGTTGACAACGTTGAGCGAACAAGTCTCCAGCGGCGAATCGCTGTACGACACGTACATCACAAGCCTCAACCACATGCGCGAATCGGTGGAACAACTACCGGACAGTGATTCCGCGAAACAGGCGCTGCTGGAAGCCATCGACCGGGAGATCACGCTGCTGGAAGCCGCCAAAGGCGATTCGCAGAAGCTCGCGCAGCAGCTGAAAGACGCTTCCACGCAGGTCACGCAGGATACCGCAGCCGCGGAAAGCTCCCGCAAGGAGATCCTGAACCGCATCACCTCCGCGAAGCAGTCGATCAGCAATGTGCGCGACGATTACGCCACGAACGTCAAGCCGAAAATCGACGCGCTCGCCTCCACAGTCAGCACGCTGATCTCCCAAACCGACAGCATAATCACCCAGCTGAGCGGCACCGCCGACGGTCTGGACGATGTGACGGGCGATGTGGGGACGAATGTGACGTCCATCCGTTCCACGCTCGGCGCGATCGCGAAGAAACTCGACTCGTCGGCAGCGACGGTGAAGGAGCTGATCACGAAGCTGGAGACGGGCGGGAACGCCGGTGACGGCAACAGCGATGGTGGCGACGGTGACAACGACGCCAGTTCGTCCGATTCGGGTGAATCGGACGAACTACGTGCACTGGCCACCGCCAACGCGTCCACACTGTCCACGCTGATTTCCGCGCCCGTCGCACTGCATCGCGTCTCGGTGTACCCGATCGCGAACTACGGTTCGGCCATGGCGCCGTTCTATACGATCCTGTCAATCTGGGTGGGTGCGATCATCCTGTGCGCCATGCTGAAAGTGACGATTTCGGACCGCGAGAAGGCGCATGTGCTGGGCTTGGGCGACACGCTGCCGCGCATCGCCGGCCCGTCCGGCCCGGGGAACGCCTCACGTTGGGGACTGCGCCTTGACCACGAGTATTTCGGACGGTACGCGATCTTCGCACTGCTCGCGTTGCTGCAGGGCACACTGGTTTGCCTGGGTGACACGTATTTCCTTGGCGTGCAGGCGAATCATGCGCTGCAGTTCCTTGCCGTGGGGTGGCTTGCCGCGCTCGTGTTCTCGAATATCGTGTATACGCTGACCGTGTCGTTCGGCGATATCGGCAAGGCCGTGGCCGTGGTGCTGCTGGTGATGCAGGTCGCCGGTTCGGGCGGTACGTTCCCTATCGAGACGCTGCCGAAGTTCTTCCAAATGCTCTACCCGTTCCTACCATTCCCGCACGCCATCGATGCCATGCACGCCGCGATGGCCGGATCGTACGGCAATGAGTACCTGCTTGACATGGTGTATCTCGCCTTGTTCCTGATTCCTTCGCTGCTGCTGGGATTGGTGTTGCGCAAGCCGGTGATCCGGTTGAACAACTGGGTGAGCCGCAATCTGGAGTCCACCAAGGTGATGTAACGAGGCGGATTTGACCGGGCTGGTTTGAGCCGGTTTAGATCGGTTTCGGCTGGTACACGGTCTGGAAGTCCGATTCGGGAGAAACGGACAACCAAGATGGGCGCATTACACCTTAGACGTCCGATTCTGCAGAATCGGACAATCAGCGGCGTCGCGCAAACCACACGTTGATCAGAGAACCGGCAACCACCAGCACAACACCGATCCAGAACGGCATGCCCAGCGCCACGCCCAACAGAAGCGTGCTAGAAGCCGTGGAAAACAGCGGAGTCGCGTACGAACCAATCGCAAGCGTTTCCATACTGCCGTGCAACATGCCGTATCCCCAGCACGCGTAGCCGCCCGAAATCGAAGCGGCGCACGCAATCAGCGCAGCATATCCACCGATGCCGGGCGCCGTGTCCGGCAAACCGTCTCCCGAAACGAAATGGATGGTCCACAGCACAACGGCCACACAACAGAAGAAAATCGTCGTGCCGTCGTAACCGCCGGACAACGACGGCGTAAAAGTCGCATAAATCGCCCAAATAAAGGCGCCAACAAACGCGAGCACATACGGTAGGGGGTTACTGGCGATATTGTGGACCGCTTCCCGCATATCAAGGCTTTCTCCGCCAACCGCCATCGCCACACCGATGGTTGCGATCACCGCGCCAGGAATCGCTTTGGCGACCGCACCACGTTTGTGCGACACGGCGGCGGTCATCAGCACCAGCAGCGTCGGCCACAAGTAGTTGACAAGGCTGACTTCCACGGATTGCGCGTTCGTTGTGGCCAGGCCAATCGACAGCGAGATTGACGCCTCGTATGCGATGAACATGAGTCCGCCTGCGATTAGGTACTTGCGTGGCGCTTCGCGGATTGGTTTCGGACGGCGCACAATGAACAGCATGACACCACCGACGGTGTAGACGAGCGCCGAACCGAGCGTGGCTCCGAACGATTCGGAAACGAGTCGCACGAGGCCGGCCATGAAGCCCCACAGGACGATTGCGAACAGGCCGATGAGTGTCGCCGCATGTGATATGGCATGGCCAAATAGGGGGGTACTGGGGCATTCGCCTGCGGATTCGGCGGGAAGTTTCTGATCCGTATTCACGGATTCCAGCCTACCTGCCGCCCACCCCGCATGTCCGATTCACCAGAATCGGACATTCCTGCGACCTGAGATGCCGCAAAGCATCAGCAGCTTGTCATAAACGTCGCATTCCACGCCACCATCTTTCGGCTGCATTGCGATTCGCAACCGAATTTTGCGACGCAACCGACAGTTGCGCGGCGCGAAGTTGATTTCACGGGTCTTTTACGGCAATAGAAAAACCCTTGGAATTCCAACGATTCCAAGGGTTTCGAATGGAGCGGATGACGGGAGTCGAACCCGCCTTTAAAGCTTGGGAAGCTTTCGTTCTACCGATGAACTACATCCGCAAGGTTGTGCCTTTTGGGCACGAAACTTCAGTTTAGCACGCAACGGATGCGTATGCGGACACAGACCGACATGCGATACCAATTTTCCGCAATATCACGGAGACTCAACCACGCGGCCGCTGCGAATAGTCGCGAGAATATCTGCCAGCCGAGCCGCCCGAATCATGCGCGGATCCATACTGCGTTCCAAATTGCAGTCCACCGGCACCAGCCATCGCAGAACGTCCGCCTTGCCGAATATCCGCCGCCGCAACGCCGCTCGTGGCATAGCCACCGGCCAAATATCCGGACTGCACGCCCTGCTGACGCATCTCCTGCCCCATCTGCATCAGCCGCGCAATGCGATCCGAGGTCGGCGGGTGCGTAGAAAACAGCTTGGAGAAACCTTCCGCCGAAAACGGATTGGCGATCATCATCGCAGCCACCGACTGCGTTCCCGCGGTCTTCTTCATCGGCATCGCGGCCGCGCCGCCGGAAATCTTGTTCAACGCGGAAGCGAGCGCCTCCGGATCTTCCGTAAGCATGGAACCATCTTCGTCAGCATCATATTCTCGCGTACGTGAAATCGCCATCTGAATAAGCGAAGCGGCAATTGGCGCAAGAATCGTACTCAACAGCACACCCAGCAATCCCAAGCCGCCGGAATCGGAACCTTCGCGGTCGTCACGGGAACGGCCGCCGCCGAAATACATGAGCGAATATCCGAGATACGAGATGACGGTGGCCATTGCGGACGCAATCGCGGATGTCAGGATGTCGCGGTTATAGACGTGCATGAGCTCATGACCGAGAACGCCGCGGATTTCACGTTCGTTGAGCATCTGCAGAATGCCCTGTGTGCAGCAGACCGCCGCATGACGTTCATTGCGTCCCGTTGCGAACGCATTGGGACTCATGGTTGGGGCGATATAAATACGTGGCATAGGTTTGCCCGCCTTCGCCGACAGTTCGCGCACGATTTTGTACAGTACCGGCGCTTCCTGCTCGCTGACTTCCTGCGCGTGCATGCTGGCGATCGCCAGCCTGTCGGAAAACCAGTAGGAGGCAAACGTCGATCCCAGACCGATGAGAATGTAGAATCCGAGCGTACTCTGACTGCCACCGGTCGCCCACCAAATGAGCATGATGACGCCCCACATCAACGCGAATAACAGCGTTGTCTTCAAGCCATTGCAATGGCCATGCACCTGCAATTTGCCGTTCATGGGCACCAGCGTAGAAACGGAGTCTGAGTTTTTGCTGGATATGCGCTGGAGACTGGGCCGTGGGAAGGACTAGGGGCAGTTGCGGAAGTTCGCACGCTCAGCTTCTCCCGGATGTCCGATTCTGGCGAAACGGACAAGCAGCAGGTCTTTCGCGCACATTACATGTCCGATTCACCAGAAGCGGACAAGTACAGGATAAAAAACGTCTTGGGTGTCCGATTCTCCAGAATCGGACACCCAAGACGCATGAAAAAAGTCTGAAACCTATCGGACCGGGTTTCAAACACCCACCTTAGGCGTGAGCCAGGGCGCGCATCTGCTCCGGATCGATGACCTTCTTATGCTCGCGGCCTTCCTTCGCACCTTCGGCACGTTCGAACGCGTCGACCTTCTTCCAACCGGCGAAGTCGATCGGCTTGACACCGCGCGACTCCAGCAGTCGGTCGATGGATTCCGGATCGCGGTCCGCCGCCACACGACCACCTTCGGCTGCCTTGGACAGATCCTCCAGCATGTTGGTGACGATGAGCAGCGCGTCGGACTTGGTGGAGCCGATCAGTCCGACCGGGCCGCGCTTAGCCCAACCGGTGGCATACAGACGTTCACGCACCTGCGCGCCGTCCTCGGCCGAAGCGGTCGTGGTGATGCGTCCGTCACCGTTCGCGTTCGCCAGATGCGCGTGACGCTCGTCGTACGCGATGCCCGGCGCGGTGGCCGGCTTGTAGCCGATCGCATGGTACACGGCCTGCACCGGATACTCTTCAAACTCGCCGGTGCGGCTCATCTTGCCGTCAGCCGACGTTTCGGTCTTCTCCACGCGAATGCCAACGACCTTGCCGTCCTCGCCCAGCACTTCGACCGGCGCGGAATTGAAGTGCACATAATACTTGCGATCAGCCGTATTACCCTCGTAATCCACGTCACCGTCATCTTCCATGTCTTCCGCCATCTCACGAATCGTGAACAGCTCTTCGACCATCTGACGGGTCAGCTTGTCTTTGCCGGCCTCTTCAATCGTGTCTTCATCCAAATCGAAATCGTCTTCGTTAATGATCAGCTGCACTCCCGGCAGCTTCTCCATCTCACGCAATTCCTGTACGGAGAACTTGGCTTGCGCCACACCGCGGCGGATGAACAGGTGCAGCACGCGAGCCTTGTTCGCCTTGACACCCTCGTACACATTGTCTGGAATGTCAGTGCGTTCCTTCAGATCGTCGGCATTGCGCATGAGTTCGCGCGCCACATCCATGGCCACGTTGCCACCGCCGATCACGGCGACTTCCTTAGCTTCAAGCGGCCACTCGCGAGCGCCGGTCGGATAACCGTCGTACCATTCCACAAACTTGGCTGCGCCATACACGCCATCCAGGTCAGCGCCCGGCAGTCCAAGCGGCTTGTCCTCAACGGCACCGGTGGCGAACAGCACTGCGTCGTAGCGTTCCAGCAGCTCGTCGAGCGTCACGTCCTTGCCGAATTCCACGTCGCAGTACAGATGGATGTCCGGATTGTCGAGCGTCTTTTCGAGCGCCGACGCGATGAATTTGATGGACGGGTGGTCGGGGGCCACTCCGTAGCGCACCAGGCCGAACGGCACAGGCAGCTTTTCGAACAGGTCGATGCGCGCGGCAGTGCCGAGGCCAAGCCCCTCGCCGAGCTTCTTCAACTGGCGCAAGAAAATGTCAGAGGAGTAGACGCCTGCAGGGCCGGCGCCGATTACAGCAATACGAAGTTCATTAGTTTCAGTCACGCGCTCTAGCCTAATGCATTCCCTGCATTTGCGACAGGGGTGCTTATGCACTTTCTTACGACTTCTTCGCCTTGTGCGCACTGGCGTTGGTGTTTGCACTGAATCCAGATGAATCCAACGTGTGGCTGCATTAATCGTACGCAATGAGCGCGGCAGATGCACGTACAATCGCAAGTAGTCGCAGAATCGCGGGATGTAGGAATCCGAAATATCGGAATTCGCCCATCCCGCAATCGCAAGCAAGTACTTATCAAGTACCAAGCAATCGTAAGAAGGTGGCAATGCGCATTCACATCACATATACCGGCGGCACCATCGGCATGATTGACTCGCCGAACGGCCTGATTCCGGGAGCCGACACTCGCGGATGGCTGTTCCGCCTGCTGGAGGACGCGCACATGGACGCAAGCCTGTTCACGTTCACCGAGCTTGATCCGCTTATCGACTCGTCGAACGCGACGCCTGACAATTGGCAGACGATGGTTGATGACTTGCGTGCGCATCATGATGATGCCGACGCGTTCGTGGTGCTGCATGGCACCGATACGATGAGCTATTCGAGCGCCGCGATTTCGTATGCACTGGCTGGTTTCGGCAAACCGGTGATTTTCACGGGCTCGCAGCATCCGCTCGGCAAAATCGAATCGGATGCCATTGCGAATGTCACGGGCGCGCTGAACGCCGCGATGAGCGGACGATTCCACGGTGTGGGACTGTTTTTTGGACATCACCTGTTTGCCGGAAATCGCGTGAGCAAGTCGTCGAGTTGGGCGTTTGAAGGATTTTCGGCGCCTTCCGTCGGACCGCTGGCTCGTACGGGCATGCCATGGCACTGGTATGCAGACGATGTTGCTTCGGTCGGTTGCGGCTGGACGTCACCTCAGCCTTACTCCCGTCACGATGTTGCTGTGATTGATATGACGCCCGGCATTTCCGCGGCGCGATTGGAAGCGATGCTTACGCCGCATCCGGAAGCGGTATTGCTGCGCGCGTACGGCGTCGGCAATGTGCCGAGCGACGAACCGGGATTGACCGACGTGATTGCCGACGTGCTGCATGACGATGTTCCCGTTGTGATCGCGTCGCAATGTCAGCAGGCGGAAGTGCTGCTCGGCCATTACGAGACGGGCGATGCGATCGCTCGTGCCGGCGCGATCGGAGCCGGTGATATGACGCTGGAAGCCGCGTATGCGAAAATCATGTTCCTGCTGTCACAAGGCGTGACCGGAGCCGACTTTGGCAAGTGGATGCGCGTATCGATCGCTGGAGAAATCTCGCCAAGCTCGTTGTAAACGCTTCCCCAAAACGCCGCGCATGACACCGCTCCCCGCAATCACGCGGATTCGCCGCGGTCGAAAAGCACAGTGAGCGCCCACAGAATGCTGACCACGTCGATAACCTCCTGCATGAATGCGCCAACGACCACGGGAATCAGGTTGAATGCGGCTGCGACCATGCCGATGATGGCGAGGCTGAGACCGATCAACACCGCCTGAAGCATCACGTTTTTCGTACGGCGTGCGATGGCGATGGCACGCGGCACAGAGGCGATATCATCATTCATGATGACCACTTGCGCGGATTCGGAAGCTGCGGTGGACGTGCCGTCGGTCATGGCCATGCCGATGTCGGCGACTGCAAGTACAGGAGCATCGTTGACGCCGTCGCCGACCATCATGGTGACTTGGCGATTCCTGGATTCGCCAGTTATACGCCGCATGATGCGGGCGGGCATGGACTGGTTTTGATGCGTGGACTCGGTGGCGTTCTTAACAGCGGCAACCTTATCTTCAGGGAACAGCTCAGATTGCACGTCATCGATACCGACCTCATTTGCGATGATGCGAGCGGACGCGGCCTTGTCGCCGGTAAGCATGGACAGCTCCTTGATACCAAGCTCATGCAGACGGGCCAAGGAACGTTTCGCATTCGCACGGGGCACGTCGCGAAGCACGATGCGGGCGGCCAGTTTGCCGTCAATCGCCACGTATGCGGCCATCTCGTCCGGCGCAAGCGGAGCGAACAGCGAGTTTGCGGTTTCGGACTTGCGGACGGGCGTCGTCTGCGCCGCCTCGGCGGAAGGGGTGATGGAGGGGTTTGCGGCCGCAGGCTGCGCATCGTCAGACATTCCGTCTCGTACTCCTAGAGTGTCCGATTCTGAAGAATCGGACAAGCAGCGTTCACTCGGCGCATGCAGCACCGGCATGAATCCGGATTCGTCGGCCGTCGCATACGCAAAACGCCCCACACGCACCCGGTGCCCGTTCACTTCGCCGGAAACACCTTTACCTGAATCCTCCACAATGTTCTTCACCACCGGATAGTCGCGCCCATGCCCAGGCAAATCACGCTCAGCGCATAACCGCTGCCCTGACGCATACCGCGCGTACAAGTCGTCCATGGCCTTGCGCCCGGCCGCCGCAATACCTTTCGACAGAATGTGCACCGAGTAACTTTCCACCACACCGGCCATCATGAGAATATGGTCTTCATTGAACGGCGAACTCGTTCCGAACGGTTTCTCCACGCGCACGACCTGCGGTTGCTTGACGGTAAGCGTGCCGGTTTTATCGAAGAAAATATGCGATACGCGGCCTAGATTTTCCAACACGTCCTGTGCTTTAATCAGGATTCCCGCTTTGGCAAGACGCCCTGTTCCAGCCACATACGCAACCGGCGCGGCAATCAGCAGCGGGCAAGGCGTGGCGAGAACCAGCACCTGCGCGAATCGCAGCGGCAGCCCGGAAACCGCCCATGCAATCCCAGCAATCGCAAGCGAAAGCACGGTAAACGGCACTGCAAGCATATCCGCGGTCTTCACGACAGCGGGGCGCGACTCTTGCGCCGACGAAACCAGCTCGAGAATCTTCTGATACTGCGAATCCTGCGCAAGTTGCGTGGCACGCATGGTCAACGTGGTCGAGCCATTGACTGCGCCAGACATCACGCGAGCGCCCGCATACACTTCACGCGGCACAGGCTCGCCGTTGATGTTGCTTAGATCCAGCGTGGCTACACCCGACAGCAGCTCGCCGTCGACAGGCACCGTTTCGCCAGGCAGCACCAGAATCACGTCGCCAAGCCGCACCTGATCGACGGGGACCGTTTCGAAGCGCTCTCCAGCCGCATCATACGTTTGCGAAGCACCTTTTGTGTCCGATTCTGGAGATTCGGACACATAAGCATGCTTTTCACCGTCTTGGTTGTCCGTTTCTGCAGAATCGGACATTCTGACGGCACGGAATCCGTCGGCTGTCACGTCGGCCGTATGCTCGCTGCCCGTAGCATGCACATGCCCGCGCACTCCCGGCAGCGCAACCACGTGCGCGGTTCGGGGTGCCGCGTCGATCAGTGCGGTCAGGTTGCTTTCGGCCTTCGACTGCGCGAATTCCTCGATCGCCTCGCCGGATGAGATCATCAGCACCACGGCCCAAGCGGCCCAATATTCCTGCACTGCAACCGTCGACGCAATCGCAACGACCGCCAGCAGATCGACGCCAACATGGCCGTTCCGTAGATCGTCGATCATGCCACGCACCGTCACCACAATCGTGTATACGACCAGCGCGATCACTATCCACTGCCCAACACCCGGATTAAACGAGCTCAGCCAACCAAAGCCAGCATGCAAATCGTGAGAAACCCACGCAGCCTCGCCCCACGGCCTCCACTCCCCCAGCAATGCCAACGGAATCGCGGCCAGAATGGTGATCGGCAGTAACGGAACCTGCTTGCACAGTCGCCAGCAAATATCGATGATTCTACGCATGAGAATCTCCTTACGCTCGTATCGGACGCCTTGTTAACCCATCGGCGCCTCGCCCGCGCGAGCCATCGATACACGGCGTAAAAAGATATTTCCAGCGTAGCAAACAATTGCGATTTTCGTGTCGCAATTGCCAAAAAATAGAAAAGCAGGACTGTACGATTGTTCGCACAGTCCTGCTTCTGCTTTTAACTTTTATTGGTTTTCGTTGGTTTTCCGCGGTTTTACCGTTCTCGCGATGACGTTCACAAGACGTTCTTGCGATTAAGCAACTCCAGTTACGTCTTCGCCGTCAGCCTATCGGGTGGTCGCCACCCGTATTGCAGTCCGCCGCAGCCGACCGCAACCTTCCACGGCCAACCGCGGCGGTCTGCGCTTTACCACAGGCCGAACGGGTCGAACAGGCCGCCTCCGTCACCGTAGCCGTTGCTACCGTTGCCGTCGCTCTGTCCATTTCCGTTGCCGCCATTGCCGCCATTGCCGTCGTTACCGTTACCGTAACCGTTGCCATTGTCGTTCTGGCTCTGGCCATCATTGCCGTTGTTCTGCTGGTTCCGGTTGTTGGAGGAGTTCGTCTGGGATTCCTCTTGGTCGAGCGTCACGTCAAGCTCCATGGTGTTGCCGTCGCGCACGACCGTCAATGTCACCTTGTCGTTCATGGCGGAGGCGCGCACGTAGCCGAGCAGCGAATAGTTGTTGTTCACCGCCTTGCCGTTGAACGCCACGATGGAGTCGCCGGCCTTCACTCCGGCCTTGGCCGCCGGGCTGTTGTCGACCACGGACTGCACCTGCGTGCAACCGCGGGTCACGCCGTCCGCCTCGACCGTGGAGCTCTTGATGGTGACGCCGAGCGCCACATGCTGCACGGTGCCGTTGTCGATGATTTCGTTGGCCACGCGCTTTACCAGGTTCGACGGAATGGCGAAGCCGATGCCGATGGATCCGGCTGTGCCGGAAGATGTTGTGGTGGATGCGATGGATGAGTTGATGCCAATCACCTGGCCGGCCGCATTGAAGGTCGGACCGCCGGAATTACCTGGGTTGACGGCCGCGTCAATCTGCACGGCGTTGGTGACGATGTCGTTGTTGTTGTCATCGGACACGGTCACCGGGCGGTTGAGCGCGGAAACGATGCCGACGGTTGCGGTGTCATCGTAGCCGAGCGGATTGCCGATGGCCATCACGGATTCACCCACGGCAAGATTGTCGGAATCGGCAAATTCCGCGGCCTTCAGACTGCTCGGAGGATTGTCGAGCTTGATTACGGCCAGATCGGTGGTGGTGTCAGTGCCGACGATTTGCGCTGAGTAGATGGTGCCGTTGGCAAGCGTCACTTGAATCTGCTTCGCGCCGGAAATCACATGGTTGTTGGTGACGATGTAGCCTTTGTCGCTGATGATTGCACCGGAGCCTTTGGCGCTGCCGTCGCTGGTTGCCACGTCAATGGACACCACAGAATCGGACACTTCTTTCGCCACTGCGCTCCAGTCTGCGGCCTCGCCGGATTTGGCTTTCGCCGAACCAGATCCGGACGTGTTGGATTTCACGCTGGTCAGTGAGCTGGAGGTGGGTACGGTCACCCATCCATTGGTGATTGCCGCGTAGCCGACTCCGAGGCAGAGGACCGCGGAAACAAGTGCCGCCACCACGCCGGTCATCACATGACCGGTCACGCCGGAAGCGAACTTCGGCTTGGCTGCAGCGCCATTTTGCTGCGGGGTACCGAACGGATTACCGTTATTCGGATTCCCAAACGGATTACCGTTATTCGGATTATTCGGCCCGGCCGGCGGCACGTTGGCACCGCCTTGCGCCGTGGGCTTCATGAACGGATTACCGTTATTCGATTGCGCGTTCTGCTGATTGTTCTGCTGATTTCCACCCACATACGGATTTCCGAAGAAAGGATTGCGAGACCGCTGCGACTGCTGCGGAGCCTGCCCGTATGTGCCATATTGCGGCTGCGGAGGCATGTTCGGCGCGTCACTCGCCGTACCGTTCGCAGTGCCGTTCGCGGCTGCGGTGCCATCAGTCGGCTGCGTCGGCACGGGACCGTACGCACCATATTCCGGTGCCGGACGGTACTGCTGGGCCGGCGCATCCTGCGCGGAACCGCCAACCACGGTACGCTCGCCCGCTGCGGAAGCGTAATCCGGAGTATCGCCCGCCACAGTCGCGGATTCCGCCGAAGCGTCGTCGTTCGCAACAGGCATGGCGGCCGTCGGCTGATTCTCAATACCGCTCTGCACGTCAATCGGTTCGGTAGCCGACTCTGCAGCATACGGCTCGCCTGCGTAAGTTTGCGTCTGTTCCGCATCAACCGGCGGCATCGGCACGGTCTGCTGTTCGTCATTCTGCGGCTGCACGGCGTTCTGGTCGTTCTCTTCAGCCATTTTCGCTCCTTATTCGTCTCGCGGCATTTCACAAATCAGCAATCGTGCCGCTCGAACTGCTATCTACGAGTAAAGATACTCGCTCTGGAAGTTTCCTGAATGTTTGTTGAAAGTAGCAACCAAATACGTTCAACATCACCATTGAATCTGAAAATCGCGCCAAAATGCGATCGGCACCTTCATCGCACGTTCCGCATCTTCCTTGTTTTCATTTCACCAATCGCATTCTTTGCAGCACTTTCAGGAATCGCCGTTATCGCATAAAATATTTCGCATGACAAGCCTCATCGAATCATCTACCGACATGGCGCAAGACACGCAAAACGCGGCAACCGCAGTGTCCGAGAATCTCATCGAACATCCGCGTGGAGCGGAACCAGGCAAGCCGGGCCGCCGCGACGCCTTCTATTTCGAGCAGAAAACCCGCCTTCCCGACGCGGCCGACGGCAAGGGACGCGGCGGCGCACGATACGGCCGCACCGGTACCATTCATACCCCCCACGGCGATATTCACACTCCGGCGTTCGTGCCCGTGGCCACGCAGGCCGCAATGAAAGCCGTGCTGCCCGAAACCATGAAGGACCTCGGCGCACAATGCCTGCTGTCCAACGCGTTTCACCTGTATGAACGCCCCGGTGAGCAAGTGCTCGACGAAGCCGGCGGTCTTGCCAAATTCATGAACTGGAACGGTCCGACCTTCACCGATTCCGGCGGTTTCCAAGTGCTTTCGCTCGGCGCGGGCTTCAAGAAAACCCTCGCCATGGATGTGACCGGAATGAAATCAGACGACGTGATCGCCGAAGGTAAAGAGCGCCTCGCGTTCGTAGACGAGGACGGCGTAACGTTCAAATCGCCGCTCAACGGCTCACTGCACCGTTTTTCCGCCGAAATTTCAATGGGAATCCAGCATAAGATCGGTGCCGACATCATGTTTGCGTTCGACGAGCTGACCACACTGATGAACACGCGCGGCTACCAGGAACGTTCCGTGGAACGCACCTACCGTTGGGCGCAGCGTTGCGTTGCCGAGCATAAGAGGCTTACCGAAGAGCGCGTCGGTAAGCCGTATCAGGCGCTGTATGGTGTGGTGCAGGGCGCGAATTATGAGGATTTGCGCAGGCATGCGGCCGAACAGATCGCTTCGCTGGATTTTGACGGCGTTGGCATCGGAGGCGCGATTGAAAAGCGCATTATCGGCGACACTTGCGCTTGGATTTGCGATGCGATGCCGGAAAGCCGGCCACGTCACGTGCTCGGCATCGCTGCCGTCGACGACATTTTCGCATGTGTCGAGAATGGTGGAGACACGTTCGATTGCGTCGCGCCGGCGCGTTGCGGCCGAAATGGCGCGATTTTCACGCGCGACGGACGTTACAACATCAAGCGCGCGCAATTCAAGCATGATTTTGGCCCGCTTGAAGAGGGCTGCGATTGCTACACGTGCACGCATTATTCGCGCGCTTACGTGGATCATGCGTTGCGCGCCCGCGAATTCAACGGTTTCACGCTGGCGACGATCCACAACGAGCACTTCTTCGTCAAACTGCTGGACGACATTCGCGCGTCGATTGACGGCGGATATTTCGACGAATTCCGCGACGAAGCCTTGGCACGCTTCTACGCCAACGGTTCCCGCGGCTAATGCATTTCACGTGGGCTTTCCGCCCAAACGAATGCTGAGCCACACTTCCGCATTCCAAGGCGCCGACGAACAAACCCGTCGGCGTCTTTTTTCATGCATGTCGCACCGCTTGAATTTTCCTACGGAAAATGGCGGAATTTAAGGATGGCTCCGTCGTACGGAAGCTCCCAGAGCTTCCTCCCTCCTCGCGTCGCGCCGCTTGAATTTTCCTACGGAAAATGGCGGCGCGACACGCCGATTTGAGGTTGCGTGGGTTTTGGTGTAGATTAATTCACTGTCTGCGAGCGTGGCGGAATGGTAGACGCGCTGTCTTCAGGTGGCAGTGAGTGTATGCTCGTGGGGGTTCAACTCCCCCCGCTCGCACCATGATGAAAGGCCGGAGCCGAAAGGTTCCGGCCTTTTTCGTTTCCCAAGCGGCAGTAAGGCTCAGCGGCTCCCGACACCTCCAGTGACTGGAAAAATCAGGACTCGTGTTCGTCTCGGTAATGGTTCCCCCATGTCTTCATCGCCTTGATGATCGGACGTAAGCTTTCGCCGACTTCGGTCAGCGAGTATTCGACGTGGTCGTGAACGCGGTCGGCGCTTGGACCGAAGAGACTCTGCCGGCAATCCCGAACACTGCCAAGCATCTGGCCGACGTGGTCGGACGTGCGCACCATAAGTGTCCGATTCTGCAGAATCGGACAGTTTGTAGAGAATGGTTAGCGCACGAGGAAGACCATGATGATGATCATAGCGAAGCCGGTCAGGTCGGTGAAGGTGAACGTTTCGCCAGCCCATGCCACTGCGGTGATGGTGGCCATGACCGGTTCGCTGGTGCCGAGCATGGTGGCACGCACCGCGCCGACGCGCATCACGCCTGCCATGTAGAGCCAGAACGCGAGGAACGTGCCGCATACGATGGTGTAGAGCAGCAGGAGCACGCCTCGCGCGTCCAGTGCGGGAATGTTCGCCCACGGTTGCGCGAACGGGCATAGAATGAGTCCGGACATAAGGAATGTGATGCCGTTGATGGTCATGTTGCCCCATTTGAGCATGAGCATGACCGGCAGGATGGACATGGCCGCGGTGCTCACTGCGTCAACCAGTCCCCATGCGAGCCCCTGCCATGGCAGCGACAGCGAGGCGAAGTTGCCGCCGGTGGCGATGAGGAACGTGCCTGCGAATGCCAGGAGCACGCCGACCAATTCATGCTTGAGAGGCAGTCGTTTGACGCGCAGGCATACCCAGGTGAGCACGAAGACTAGGTTGAGCGTCTGCAATACGGTGGCGGTTCCGGAGTTCGTCCAGTCGATGGTCATCAGGTAGGAGACCTGCACCAGAAGTACGCATATCAGCGTGGTGACCAGATATTTCGGATACGATTTGACGTCTTTGACCGCTCCGGCGAGTTTCTGCGGCGTGGTGATGGCCGATCCGACCAGGAAGATCAGGCTGGCGAATAGCGCGCGCACGCAGGAAAGCCAGACCGGATCCAGCTGGTAGTCGCGCATCAGCAGTTTGGCCACGGTGCTGTTCATGCCCCACATGGCACCGCCCAGCAGTGTCATGCCAGTGCCGATGAACAGACTTTTCGGCGTCTGCTCCAGCACATGTTCCGTTTTTTTCGCGGTTTTTTTCGCAATTTTTTGCGATTCGGAAGTTTTCTGCGATTGCGACGCCTGTCCCGACGTTTGCTTTGCCACGGCCTATCCTCGCTCTCTCCACGGCTTTCACGGCAAATTCACGGCGATTGTAACGCACACGGTGCGCATACTAAACGTCAGTTATGCAAAACAGATTTATTCCGCCAAACTTGCGTTCGGCGCCGCCAAAAAACCGAGGATTTTGTCAAGATATGATTCGAGCACGGCATTCGGCATGGAGAAAATTTCGTGCAATGACTGGCTGTACCACACTTTTTCGATGGAACCGCCACCTTCTCGCACACGTTCAACGAAGTCATCTTGTGGTCCGTTGAGCACCCACACGTCGCGGCCGGCTTGGAATAGCAATACCGGGGCTTCGATGGCTCCGCACATGTCGGGTTTGAGCACGGCTCGGGAAAGCGCCATCGCCTGGTTTGCCCAATCGAAAGTGGCAGCATTGGTCTGGCATGATCTGTCTGTCAAGCGCTGTTTGTGGAACCAGCGGATGCGTGCTTCGGAAGCTCCCTTGTAATCGTCGGGATTGAGGTTTCCGTCGAAATCGGTATGGCCGAACACGCGCGATTTGCCGAAGCCAAGCCCGCAGATCACGCCGACCACAATGCGTGCAATCCACGTTGGCATGCCGACCACCGGCGCAATCATCGGCGCGGACAGTACCGCTTTGTCGAACAATGACGGATAGCGTTCCAGCACGGCCGCGCCGATGCCGCCGCCCATGGAATGGCAGTACAAGTACATTGGGCCATCTCCAGCCACTTCGCGACCCACGGTCTGCGCGAACGTGGCGAAATCGGCCACATACCGGCGCCAATCGTCGATCCATACCAGGCTCGGGTTGCTCATGTCGTGCGTGGAATGGCCATGTCCGCGATGTTCGAACACGCATACGGAATAGCCGGCCAGTAGGAAGTACCACACCATTTCGCTGTATTTGCGTCCGAATTCGGTGAATCCGTGCGAAATCACCACCGCACCGCGGAATACGCCCGATGCGCCGTCTTCACGCAATGTGTCGAATTTGTGCGCGTCGTAGCAGTAGTAATGCAACCGTCCAGAATGCTCCAGCTTAGGTAGCGTATTGCCATCCCAATCAACGACGGCAGGTTCCATCCAGCCCTCCGCCATGCAGTTACGCAGCGCAGGCAGTACCGTTTCGTCCATTTCGGCGTCGTAGCGCGCCTCATCGATGAGCGTGATAGTCATGAATTCCATCTTAGGCGAACAAAGCCAAGACAAAACTAAGCACAAGCATGTGCGCTGTATAACGATGTATCAACAGTGCGTCACGTACTGTATCGCCACCCCGCGCGTCATCCTCGCATACTATGGAAGCATGAAATGTGTTTCACTACTGATGGTGGTGACGTTGTCTCTCACCAGCACACCAGCATATGCGTATGCAACAACTCCCGTTGACGGCAACGACGATATCTCCACTGCCGCGAATCCCAACTGCCCAACATGGCTGCAATGGCTGTGTGGGAAAAGAAAGTGATCGCATAATGACCACGTCGGAAAAGCATCCTAAGATTCATCGCATCGCGTTGGTCGACAATGACCCGCGAGCGCTGGATTCGCTCAGTGCCGTCATTGCCTGCAAAGTGCCGACCGCATATGTGGTGTGGACTGCGACTTCTGGCGATGAGGCGATAGAACGCTGTCAGGACGCGAACAGCAATGTCAGTTTGTTGATTCTTGATATGTCGATGGAGGGTTTGCAGGGGCCTGCTACTTGTCGTCGGTTGCGTTTGATGGGCAAGCATATGCCGATTCTTGGTGCGACGAGTTTTTCCATCAAGAGTTATCGGGACAAGCTGGTGGAGGCTGGTGCGCAGGGTTTGGTTGGTAAGGAGAATGCCGACCAGTTGGCGCAGATTATTATGCGTATGTGCAATGGCGAGGTGATGGAGGGGTTTGAGACGCCTGCGTTGGCTAATTTGCGTATTAGCAGGGAGGCTGAGACTGCGCCTTCGCTCACTGTTCGTGAGGAGCAGATTATTTCTTTGTGTGCGGAGGGCATGCTTGATCGAGAGATTGCCGAGCGTTTGGGGATTTCCGAAGCCACCATCCGCAAGCATATGCAAAGTATTTTAAGGAAACTCAACTGTAAGACTTCGCGTCAGGCAGTGGCATTGTGGGTGAGGTCCAATGCGTTCTAAACCTGCAGCTCAGTACATTACGTGGCGGAATCGTGTGCGCACGTTGCATCCGAATTTGTGGCATCCAATCCGTTTTATCATCATGTTGATCGTGCTCGTATGGACCGTATATGGAGTTTGTTACGAACCGCCTACCGACATATCTGGCGTGGTTTGGATTGCGATGCTGGTTGCAGCGCTCGTGGTATCTCCATTATTCCCAAAAAGCATGTCGGTGGCGATTATTGTG
Organism: Bifidobacterium sp. N5G01; assembly: GCF_002742425.1. NCBI lineage: Bacteria > Bacillati > Actinomycetota > Actinomycetes > Bifidobacteriales > Bifidobacteriaceae > Bifidobacterium > Bifidobacterium sp. N5G01. Next base: position 182,381 of record NZ_NJNP01000003.1, on the reverse strand, counting down.
ATTGCCTATGCTGGCGATCTGTTTACCTCTTACGCAAGTTCGGGTAATTCTCTTCCCACGCATCTCTACGCTTATGGCATGCTTGCGTACAGTACCAATGTCATTATCGCGGCAGCGCTGTTCACATATTACATTGCTACTATCCTGCTGATTTCGCCTCCTAGCCCAGGCACTAACCCTGTCTCCATGATCAGCATGTATGCCATGGTGCTGCTGCTCGGCAGGGCGTTGAGTTGGAGCGAGAAAACGACGCGGAAGCGTTTTGAAGCGGCGCAAAACAAGAATCGGTTGCAGGAGTTGGAAAGCCGCGCACGCATTGCCGACGCTATTCACGATGCGGTGACGGGCGATTTGTCGGCGGCGGCGTTTGTGGCACAACGGCATGTTGACGGCGTTTCAGGCAGCCCTAGTGTCACTGCCGGAAGCCCTGTCAGCGCAGCCGATGCAGCCGACGCCGAAGACTGGCGTCAGATCAACGAATACATTCTTTTCGCATTGACGAATGTGCATCGCGTTATCGACGAATTGAATATGGATGCCACCGTCCTCCCCGGCGATGCTGACGGCGAAGCGCTGGCCAACCTGCTGCGAGCCACCATGAACGACGGCGACCGACGTTTGCGTAAACTCGGCTTCGAAATCACGTCCATATGGCACTGTGCGGGTGGCAAACCGAGTGCATCGCGGGAGACCGCCGAGCTTGTCAATAATCTGCTGCGTGAAATCTATGCGAATATCGCTCGTCATGCTGCCCCGGGAAGCAAGGTTGATCTTTCGGTGATACTTAGACCGAATGCCATTGAAATCACTCAAATCAATCCCATGAAAGAAGGGATAGCCGGAGCTGACGGGCACGATAACGAACTTCCTGGCGGCCATGGGCTTGCCTCGTTCAAGAAGCAACTTGAATCGCATCAGGGCACGCTCACCGCGTCCGCGCAGGACGGCAGTTGGACGCTTTTCGCGTATATTCCGGTGACTGTCATCGACGATTCGCCGGGATTGTTTGAGCAAGTGCAGGCGTGATCGTGCATATTGCTATTGCAAATCTGACGTGATTCACGTGTTTTCTGATGTGATTCACGTTTCGACTTTGCTTGGCATTCGCCTATTTCTAACGATTTTCGGCTTTTCCAAGCCCAAATTGGGGGGGGGTACACAAATGTGGTACCCTCTCGCTTGCGAAGTCGCTTTCGCCTGTTTTATGTTGGCAATCGAGAAGGGAACGCGTTCGCCCACGACGCTCGGATGCTTGGCAGTCCGTGAGTCGCGGGGGAACGCGTTTTGCTTTTGTTCGTCGCTTTTGCTTGCGATGTTGCAGCCATCATTACAGCGCTATCGGCTCAGCACTACCGTTCCAATGCTTCCGCGAGGAAATCGCGCTGCAGGATCAGCAGATTTTCAGCGACGGTTTCGTCATTGGTCATATGCGTGATGCCGGTCAGCGGCAGAAACGTGTGCTTGCGTCCGGCCGCCATCAGCGCTTGGCTCAGGCGTAGGCTGTGCGCGATCGTCACATTGTCGTCGGCGAATCCGTGAATGAGCATGAGCGGGCGATCAAGCTGAGGCGCGTCGGAGATGATGCTGTTACGTTCATACACGGCCGGATCAAGACCCAAGTAGCGTTCGGTGTAGTGCGTGTCGTACAACGTCCAGTCGGTCGGGGGTGCGCCCGCGCAGGCCGCAGCGAAGGTTTCCGGCGCTTCCAGCACGGCGAGCGCGGAAAGGAATCCGCCGTACGACCAGCCGACCATGGCTACACGGTTGAGGTCGGGTTGCGGGATGGTGGTTTCCGAGGATTCCTTGTTTTCTTGCGCAGCCAGTGTTGCCAACGCTTCCGGTAGCGCACGTACGGCGTCTACTTGGTCTTCGAGCGTCACGGATTTCATGGTTTCGTAGATGGCACGGTCCCATTTCGGCCCGCGTCCGGTGGTGCCGCGTCCGTCGGCGGTGACCACGATGTAGCCTTGGTCGGCCCACCATTGCGCATCCCAGTAGAAGGATTGGTTTTCGACGACTTGCTGGAATCCGGGACCGCCGTAAGGTTTCATGAGTACCGGCAGAGTGTCGGCATGCGCGTATTCGCTGCTAGCCGAAGGGAGCACGATTGCCGTGTACAGGCCACGTTCGCCAAGTCGGGTGAAGTGTACGTTCGGCGTGAATCCGGGGGTTTCGGCATGGTTTTCGATTGGTGAGACCACCATTGACGCCACGTCTGTACCATTTTCGTCGGTTGTGACGACGTTCATGCAATGCTGCATTTGCACAGTTGCATCATCCATGCCGCGTCCGGTCACCACGCAGCCGTTGCCCGCGCGAGACATGGTCCATTGACCGGGCGCGTAGGTGAGGGGTTCCCATGTGCCGTCATAGCGGATCGACACCACGTCGAAGCTGCGGGCGTCATGATCGGCGGCGTTGGACTGCCAGAGGAATGGCAGGCTGTCGTCAGGCAACAGTTCGGGGGTACGTTGTACCACGCAGAGCACGTCGTCGTCGGTCACATTGAGCACTTCGCGCACCTGCAGTCCGGCCGGCGTGAAGGGCACGCCATCGACGGTAAGGCGGTTCGTGTCGGTATCCATGTCGTTCATCGCGCAGATCAGACGTCCGTTCGGCGTGAACGCGGGCGTACCGTGGATCAGGTCGAGCCAGTAGGCGTTGCTGTGTTCTTCGAGCACGCGCGTGCTGCCCGGGCGTTCACCTTCGGCATATTCGGGGATGGCGATGGAGAAGGTTTCGACTTGGTCGCCTTCGTCGTCGGTAAATCCGTTTTCCGCGTCTCGCATGGTGGCGATCGGTTCGCCCACGTGGATGGCGAGTACCTGATCGTGCTGCTGGAGTCGGTCTTGCACGAGGATGATCGGCTCATGCCCGCTCGTCCAGCTGACTGCGGCCAAGTATTCGTAGGTTTCATGATCCCACTGCACCTCATTGGCGATTGCCCCGTAGCAGCAGTTGTCGCTGTCGAAGCCGAGTTCCAGCAGGGTCAGTCGCACGTTGGCATTGGCGGTCAATGCTTGCGGATAGCGGTTGGATCGTGCAGGATTCGCAGGATTGGCTGGGTCTGAAAGATGCCAGATTGGTTCCGGGGATTCGTCGTAGGTTTCGAACAGCACATATTTGGAATCGGGAGACCACCAGAAGCCGTCGTAGCGGTCCATTTCCTCGCCTGCTGCGAATTCCGCCAAGCCGATCTTCCATTCGCCGTCTTGCGGGATTGAAGCGACTACCGAAATCGCGTCTCCGATTTCGCAATCGTCGTCACCGAAAGCCGTGTCGAAAGCGGTATCGGCAAGATCGACATTCACCAGATAGGTGCCGGTGGTGTACATGACATGCTGCCCGTCAGGGCTGATACGCGGATTCAGTACCGGCTTGAGCTCGTCTTCTTCTATGGCGATAGCTCGCGTCACGCCGACTGCGATGTCGGTGAGGAAGAGTTGTCCGTTGATGGTGAAGGTCACGCGGTTGCCACTTGCGTCGATGGAATAGCCGACGATTCCGGAACCACCTTCGCGTGCACGTTCGCGACGCGCCCGTTCCTCAGCGGGAACGTCTTCGGCGTCGGCATCGGCGAGCAGCGTGCGTGGATCAGCAAGCAGCATTTCGCTGGCGTTGCCGTTTTCGTCGATCACGCTCATCCACAGTGAGGTGACGGTGTCTTCCGATCCGTCGGAACGCAGGAACAATGCACGGGAACCGTCTGCAATCACACGCGCGGAACGCGGAGCTCCGCAGGAAAACCGCAGTGTACGAGCTTTTTTACGAGGAAACTGTCGAATCGCATCTGTCATATTTCCAACCTATCACCATTCCATATCTCCTTTCCCACAGACATCCATCGCATAGCATGGAATCGAAATGATGGTGACAAACCCAGAATCATATACCCCCTAGATGGTATGAAGACCGAAATATTGAATGAAATTTTTGCAATTAAAGGGCTTACGAATTGGCGCTCGGCGCTCTACCGCGTAGGATGGGTGAGGATAGAAAGGGACAAGCATGAGTGTTCTCGACCGATTTGAGAAGAGCGTGGAAGGCGCCGTCAACGGGGTTTTCGCCAAGTTCGGGTCCAAGGACCTGCAGCCCGTCGACCTTTCCAGCGCGCTGGAACGTGAGATTGATAAAGAGGCCATGCCCGTCACGCGAGACCGTACCGTGGCGCCGAACGAGTACCGTTTCAAGCTCAGCACACCGGATTTCAACAACATCGTCGATTGGGGTGCCGAGGCGCTAGCCAACGAGCTGGCCGACAACCTCACCCAGTATGCGAAGGACCAGCATTACGCATTCGTAGGCCCGGTCGTGGTGATCTTCGAAGAGGACCTCGACTTGACCAAGAGCAACTTCAAGCTGACGAGCGAATCCGTGCAAGGCAACACCGTGCCCGTCACCACCGAGGCGCAAACCGAGGATTGCCCGATGCTGGAGATCGGCGAGCACCAGTATCTGCTTACGGAAAGCAAGACCATCATCGGCCGCGGATCCGACTGCGACATCGTGATTGACGATCCGGGCATCTCCCGCCGCCATATGGAGATTGACGTCACCGACAATGGCAGCACCGTCATCGCGCGCGATCTGGGCTCCACCAACGGCATGTATGTCGAAGGCCACCATGTCGAGGCGGCCACGCTGCTCGACGGCAACACCATCACCATCGGCCGCACCCGAATCCTGTATTGGGCCTCTTCGCAGGATCAGGAGTAACCAACCCCAATCTCGGGAGTTGCCTCTATGCTCACTGAACTTACTTTCGCGATCCTCAAGTACGGCTTCCTCGTACTGCTTTGGATCTTCGTAGCCTGCACGGTGCGTTCGCTGTACAGGGATGTGGAAACGCTCAGCCCGCGCAAGTCGCGGGCTCATCGCCGTAAGGAGCGTCGCGCGCGCAAGGCCGTCGAAGCGCCAGCGCCCGTGGCCGCCCTCGCGCCGGCGGTCGGCGCTACATCAAGTGCCAAACCTACCTTGCTGGTCATCATCGATGGCCCTCTTGCCGGCAGTTCCGTCCCCCTGACCGGCAACACCATCACGCTTGGCCGTTCCGCATCGAACACCGTGGTCTTGGATGATGAATTCGTCTCATCCCACCATGCGCGCGTCTACACGGATCCCGCCACCGGCAAATGGGCCGTCGAAGATCTGGGTTCCACCAACGGCACTGTGGTCAACCAGCAGCGTCTGAACGCGCCGATGATTCTCGGAACACGCATTCCCGTACGCATTGGCGCAACCACCTTCGAATTGAGGTGACCTGTTTGCCGACTTCCCCCGCTTCACAACCGCTGTTCATGTATTCCACCGTCGTTTCCGACGTGGGTACCGTACGTTCCAACAATCAAGATTCCGCGTTCGCAGGCGAGCATCTGATCGCCATCTGCGACGGCATGGGAGGCCATGCGGGAGGCGACACCGCCTCCACCATCGCCATCCGTTCGCTGGCCCACATCGAGCAAGACAATGTGCAGGGCGATGTCCAGATTATTGCCCACATGCTGAAAACCTCGGTGATGGCCGCGCATGACGCGATCGTCGGTAAGGCGAAACGTGAACGTCGCCTCGCGGGCATGGGCACCACCGTCACTTCCGTCGCACTGGTTGCGGGATATTGGGTTGTGGCGCATATCGGCGATTCCCGCGCGTATCTACTACATGACGGCCGTTTGATCCGCATGACATCCGACCACAGCTACGTGCAGCATTTGATTGATACCGGCCGCATCAGCGAGTCCGAGGCGCGCAATCATCCGCAGCGCAACGTCGTGATGCGGGTTTTGGGCGATTTCGATATCGACTCGCGCCCGGACATCGCCGTACGCAAGGCGCATCCGTCCGACCGTTGGCTGCTATGCTCCGACGGCTTGTGCGGCGTGCTTGAGGATTCCACGTTGCAGGAGGTGCTATCCACCTGCTCCGATCAGGAAGAATGCGCTCAACAGCTGGTTTCAATGGCGCTTCGTGCCGGCAGTACCGACAATGTCACCGCGGTCATCGCCGACGCGACGCTCGCCCTCGACGCGGACACGTTCGACCTGCCACATCAGACACCGCTGGTCGGCGGCGCGGCCAGCGCAAGCCTCGAACCGATCGCCGACATCATCAACGAGCCGGTCGCATCCGCACCCGCACTGCGCGAAGGTAAGAAGTCGCCGGCGGCCCGCGCGGCGGCATTGCGCAACGGTAAGAATCCCGACGAAAACGACAATCCTCAGGAACAGCGCGTGGCACAACCATCCACAGTACGCGAGGAAAACGGCGACCGCACCAATCCCGATACCGGAGAAATCCCCGTCGTACAAAAGGATGACGGCCGTATTTCCGCCGATCCAAACGATCCGGAAGTCGCCAAAGCCATCCACAACGAACATATCGAGCAACGCAAGACGAAGCGATCACGCACCCGACGCAACCGCGTGATCGCCATCATCATCACCATCGTGATACTGCTAGGGCTGGCAGGCGGCGCTTTCGCAACCTACCGCTGGAGCCAAACCAAGTACTATATCGGCGACAATAACGGCGAAGTGTCGATTTTCCAAGGCGTGCCGACCAGTCTGTTCGGCTTCCAGCTATCGCATGCCATCACCGACACCAATATGAAGACGAGCGAACTGCCGCCAAGTTGGCAGGAGCAACTCGCGCAGGGCATTTCCTTCGATACGTACGGCGAGGCGAAAACGCATACGCGCCTGATTAAAAAGCAGCTGAAACAGCAGCAGGACGCCGAAGCGCAGAAGGTGCAAAACAAGACGAACAGCGGATCCGACAGCAAGTCGTCAAGCAAATCCTCTGATACGACTTCCGACAAATCGTCAAGCAAATCAGGTGATTCGAGCAACGCTTCGGCAGACAAGTCAGGCGGTGACCAGTCATGATGGCAACCCGTCTGAAGCAATTCGGCCTACTCTTGTTCAGCATGCTGATTTGCGGCGTCTCATTCTTCCAGATGTTCGAACGCACCGCTGGCGGTTTTCCGCATAGTTACCTGTGGATGCTTGCATTCGTCGGCGCATTGTTCCTGACTGCCTGGGGATTGCTGCTGCGGTTCCAGCCGTACGCCAACCAAGCGATCATGTGCTGCGTGATGGTGCTGACGGGCACCGGCATCATGATGATCGCCCGCATCGATCAGGATTTGAACACGTCCGTCGCGTTCAAACAGTTGCTTTGGCTGTCGATCGCGCTGGTTGTGGCGGATCTGCTGGTGATTTTCATGAAGGATTACCGTGTGTTGCGGCGGTTCTCGTACGTCAGCATGGTAATCGGTTTGGTGTTGCTGCTGTCGCCGATGCTTCCGGTGGTCGGTTCCGAACAGTATGGCGCCCGTATTTGGGTGAAGATTCCCGGTTTGGGATCGTTCCAGCCAAGCGAATTCGCGAAGCTGTTCCTTGCGTTCTTCTTCGCCTCCTACCTATATGACCACCGCGACCAGCTTGCGGTCGGCGGCAAGAAGGTGTTGGGCCTGCAGTTGCCGCGCATCAAGGATCTGGGGCCGATCATCGTGGTGTGGATCGTGTCGATGGGCGTGCTGGTCATGCAGCACGATTTGGGCACGTCGCTCATGTTCTTCGCCATGTTCGTATCCATGCTGTATGTGGCCACAGGGCGTACCAGTTGGATTGTGATTGGTTTCATCGCGTTCGCCGTGGGCGCGTTTGCGGCGGCCAACATTTTCAGCCATGTCGGCGCCCGTGTTGGCGCCTGGCTGCATCCGTTCGACTCGACGCAATACAACAAGGAGTATGGCGGCTCATACCAGCTCGTCACAGGTATTTTCGGCTTGGCATCAGGCGGCTTGATGGGCACCGGCCTTGGGCAAGGTCACCCGTCGCTCACTCCGATCGCCAACTCCGACTACATCTACGCGGCACTTGGCGAAGAGCTGGGTCTCACCGGCCTGATGGCCATTCTGATGCTCTATTTGCTCATCATCGCCGCCGGGATGATCACTGCGATGAAAATCAAGGATGGGTTCGGCAAACTTCTCGCATCGGGCCTCGTGTTCACCATGGCCTTCCAGGTGTTCACCGTGGTGGGAGGCATCACGTTAGTCATACCGCTTACGGGTTTGACTCTTCCGTACATGGCCGCCGGCGGATCCTCACTCATAGCGAATTACATGTTGGCAACACTCTTAATGGTGATTTCCAACTCGGCAAACAAACCCGAATCCGATATCGACAGCGACACGTTCCAATACGAGGCGATGCAGGCACTGAGCGCCCGCAAGCAGAGCCGCGCCCGCAGAAGCGTTGCCTCCGAGCAATCCGCTGCACAATCGCAAGCTGTTTCACAAGCAGCCACGCAAGCCGTTCCGCAAGTCGCCATACCGGCCACCATGCAGCAATCGCAGGCAACGGAAATCATCTCCACGGAAACGCCGGTCGCAGGCACGCCAATCGTGCCCCCTGCTCCCCCATCGAATGGGTTCGGCACAGCTGACATGACGAGCACGCCGAACCCATCGGGCAACACGTCAGAGGGGAGCCAAGCATGAATAAATCACTTCGCCAACTGTTCACCATCGTGGTGGCGCTGTTCGTCATTCTGGGCATGTCCACCACGATCATCACGGCGATTCGCGCGAACCAGCTCAACAGCGACCCGCGCAACACCCGCGCCCTCTACCACGAGTATGGTGCTCCGCGTGGCGCGATTCTCGCGTCGGACGGCTCCGTCATCGCCAAATCCGACCCGTCGAACGACGCGTTCTCCTATCAGCGCTCCTATGCGGCCGGCGAGCTGTATGCGCCGGTCACCGGCTTCTTCTCCATCAGCCAGCGCGGTTGGAGCGGTATCGAAGCCTCGCGCAGCTCGCTGCTGTCGGGCCAATCCGACCAACTGGTGTGGCAGCGGTTCAAATCGCTGTTCACCGGCCAAGAGAACAAGGGCGCGACCATCGAAACGTCCATCGATCCGAAGATCCAGCAGGCCGCCTACAACGGTCTCGCCAACAATGACGGCGCGGCCGTGGCCATCGAAGTGAAGACCGGCCGTATTCTCGCCATGGCGAGCACGCCAAGCTACGATCCGAACCAGCTGGCAAGCCACGACACGTCCGAAGCGAACGGCAACTATTCCACGCTCTCGCAAAACGAATCGAACCCGATGCTCAACCGCGTCACCTCCCAGCTGTATCCTCCGGGATCCACGTTCAAGACGGTGGTGGCGGCCGCCGCGTTGGAAACGGGCGAATACCAGACTGACACCGAGATTCCGGCCGGATCGAGCTATACGCTTCCAGGCACGGCCACGCAGTTGACGAACGACGTGTCGCAGGCCGACGGTTCGGATGGCAAGATCACGTTGGAAGACGCGATGGCGTATTCGTCGAACACCGCATTCGCCCAGCTGGGAGTGGCTTTGGGTGACGAAAAGGTCTCATCCATGGCCGAAAAACTTGGTTTCGACAATCCGATCGCCGTCGACGGTTCCGAATCCACGGGCACGCCGTGGGTAAGCGTGGCGTCGAATTTTCCAACCGATGTGTCCGACGACAAGCTCGCCTTGGCGTCCATCGGCCAGGGAGACACCGTGGCGACCCCGCTACAGAACGCACTGGTGGCTGCTGCAGTGGCGAACGGCGGCAAGGTCATGCGCCCGACGTTGGTGGATTGCGTGCGTTCCTCCGATCTGTCGGTCATCTCGCAGACCAAGCCGCGGGTGATGAGCCGCGCGTTCAGTTCGGACACCGCGGGCAAGCTCACACAGATGATGGAAGCCGTGGTCACCAAGGAAAACCAGAATCTGGCCATCGACGGCGTGCAAGTAGCAGCGAAAACCGGCACCGCGCAGATCGGCGACGGCAACACGTCCATCGACGGCTGGGTGATAGGATTCGCCCCTGCGGATGATCCGAAGATCGCCGTTGCCGTGGTGGTGCACAATGTGGACTTGTATGGCTCGTTCGCCGCAGGACCGATTATGAAAGCGATGATGCAGGAGGCGCTGGCAGAGTGAAACTGATTGAAGGACAGCTCATCCACCGACGCTACAGGTTGGATGCCCGTCTAGCCCAAGGTGGCATGGGCGAAGTGTGGAAAGGCTACGACATCCAGTTGGGCCGACCAGTGGCCATCAAGGCGTTGCGTGGCGATTTAGGGGTCACGCAGGAGGCCAAACTGCTTCGCTTGCGTGCGGAAGCGCATAATTCCGCCAATCTTGCACACCCGAATATCGCCGCGTTGTTCGAATATTACGAGCATGACGGCATCGGCTTCCTCATTATGGAGTATGTGCCCAGCAAGTCGTTGGCCGACCTGTTCCACGAGCAGAATGGTCCGATGGAGCCGACCCGCTTGCTGCCGATTCTCATCCAGACCGCCCGTGGCCTGTTCGTCGCCCATTCGCATGGCGTGATCCACCGCGATGTGAAGCCGGCGAACATCATGGTGTCCGATTCCGGCGAGGTGAAGATCACCGATTTCGGCGTCTCCTACTCCACTAATCAGGAACAGATCACGCAGGATGGCATGGTGGTGGGCACCGCGCAGTACATTTCCCCGGAGCAGGCGCAGGGCCAGCATGCCACACCTCAATCCGATATCTATTCGCTTGGCGTCGTCGCCTACGAGGGTCTGTGCGGGCATCGTCCGTTCACGGGTGCCACGCCGGTTGACATCGCCGCAGCCCATGTCAACAATCCGGTTCCGCCGCTGCCTGACTCCGTCGATGTGCAGCTGCGTGAATTCGTCATGTCAATGCTGGCCAAGGATCCCCTTGACCGTCCGAAGGACGCGTTGACGGTGTCGCGCACATTGTCCCGCATCGAACGCCGTCTGCTCGACCAGCAGACACAATTGGCTGACACGATGGTGGTGCCTACAGGTGGAAGGCTTCCGCGCCGCGTGGTTAGCAGACCTCATATCTCCTTGATCACTGATGGGAAGGAACAGGGATGAACATCAACATGCCTACCTCTTTGGCTGGTGAACGTTACCAGCTCGGCCAACTGGTCGGCCGTGGCGGCATGGCCGAAGTGCACGTGGCGCTCGATACGCGTCTTGGGCGTACCGTCGCGGTCAAGATCATGCGTGCCGACTTTGCCAACGACAAGATCTTCCTTGAGCGTTTCCGTCGCGAAGCCCATTCCGTGGCGCAAATGAACAATCCCAACATCGTGAACATCTACGATTCGGGCGAGGAAGTCGTCACCACCGAAACCGGCCAGACCGAGCATCTGCCGTATCTGGTGATGGAGTATGTCAAGGGCCAGACCTTGCGCGACATTCTCAAAGTGAACGGCGCTTTGAGTCAGCGCGACGCCGAACAGGTGATGATGGGTGTGCTCAACGCGCTCGATTATTCGCATCGCATGGGCATCATCCACCGCGACATCAAGCCCGGCAACATCATGATTTCCGAGCAGGGCGTGGTCAAGGTCATGGACTTCGGCATCGCCCGCGCGCTCGACGATTCCGCCGCCACGATGACGCAGTCACAGGGCGTGGTCGGCACCGCGCAGTATCTGTCTCCCGAGCAGGCGCGCGGCGAAAGCGTCGACATGCGTTCCGACCTGTATTCCGCAGGTTGTGTGCTGTATGAAATGCTTACTGGAAGACCGCCATTTACCGGCGATTCCGCAGTGGCGATCGCCTACCAGCATGTTTCAGAGGTCGCCACTCCCCCAAGTTCGGTTGTTCCAGGATTGCCGAAGATGTGGGATTCGATTTGTGCGAAAGCGATGGCGAAGGATCGTCAGAACCGTTACGCCACGGCTTCCGAATTCAAGAACGATCTGCTGACGTTCATGAACGGCGGTGTGCCGATGGCTGCCGCGTTCAATCCGTTGACCGATCTGACCAATATGAGGGCACGCAAGCAGGCCGAAATGACTGCGAATACCGTGGCCATGACCCCTGCCGGCGAAACGACCGCAACGCAGGCGTTCAATCCCGTCACAGGCCAGTTCGAGGCCGTGCCGAACCCACAGAACGGCGTTGCCACGAAAACCCGTGCGGAACAGCGTGCGGAGGCCGCGAAGGCACGCAAGAAGAAGCAGATCATTATCGGCTCCGTCGTGGGCGGTCTGGTGGCTTTGCTGGTCATTCTGGGCGTGTTCTTCATGCTGAACAAGAGCGACTCCGCAGCCGACATGGTGGAAGTGCCTGATTTCACCGCCACGGCGAATATTTCCGAGGCGCGCGTCGAAGAGCAGCTCGCAGCCAAAGGACTGAAGCTCGACGCCCGCGAAGATTCCGATTCGAGCAAGCCGAAAGGCACAATCACCAAGCAGAATCCAAGGGGCGGCAAGAAGGTTTCCAAGGGCTCCACGGTTTCCGTATGGTTCTCCACCGGCCCGCAGTCGGTCGCAGTGCCGGATGTGTCGAACAAGAGCCAGGACGATGCGAAGTCCATTCTTGAGGCCGCCGGCTTCAAAGTGGGCAACGTGCGTACGGTAGACAACGCATCCATCGAAAAAGACAAGGTGGTAAGCACTGATCCTGCCGCCAATTCGAAGCAAACCGAGGGCACGATCATCACGCTGTACATTTCGTCCGGCATGACCAAGATTCCCGACAATCTGATAGGACAGCCGAAGGATTCGGCCATTGCGCAGCTCAAGCAGGCCGGTCTGGCGCAAATCACCATTGAAAACGAGTATTCCGATTCCATCGCTTCCGGCGCTGTGACCCGTGTCGATCCAGGTGTCGGAAGCACGGTTGAGGCTGGTACCGCGGTCACAATTTGGGTGTCCACCGGCAAGCAGCAGATCAGCGTGCCCAGCGTGGTCGGCATGAGCTATGCGAATGCCAAGAGCCTGCTGGAAAGCTACGGCTTCCAGGTCACGGTTTCCGGTCCGGAGGATGGCACCGTCACGGACATGTCTCCAACCGCCGGCACCCAGTCCGACAGCGGAGCCACGATCACGTTGACCACCAAATCCTCCAGCGCCGATAATGGAGGCACCAACAGCAACAACAACGGCGGCAACAGCAACAACGGCAACAACAGCACCACTCCCGGCGAAGGCAACTGATCGATCGTCACAACCGCGATAGCCGCCATAAGTCACAATGAAGGCCCGACTGGAAATCCCCAGCCGGGCCTTCATTCTTACGATTGCGTTTTACGAAACCCACATTTTCCCGAGATGCGTTCCCGAGATTTTCGCGCGATTCACATATTCCGCGATCCCCTACAGTCCTTACGTTTCACGTGTTTTCGTGCCTTCAGGCCGCGACCTTCGGCTGCAATCCGGCGGAACGCTCCACCGCGTTCTCCTGCCCGCACACCTTCAGCCAGTTCGCAAGCAATCGGTAGCCGTCCTGCGTCATCACGGATTCGGGGTGGAACTGCACCGCGTACATCGGCTTGCTGCGGTGCTTAATGCCCTGCACGATGTGGTCGCTCTGCGTCCACGCGGTCACCACCAGATCTTCCGGCACGGAATCAGGCTCCACGGCCAACGAATGGTAGCGAGTGGCGGTCATAGGATTGGCCACTCCTTCGAAGATCTCGTCGTCGATGTGCTCCACCAGACTGGTTTTGCCGTGCATGATGGTAGGCGCATGGCTTACGGTGGCGCCGAACACTTCGGCCAGTGCCTGCATGCCCAAGCAAACGCCGAACATGGGCTTGGACTGCTCCGCGCATAGGCGGATCATGCCTTCGCTGGCACCGGATTCCGCCGGAGCACCAGGCCCTGGGGAGATCAGCACGCCGTCATATTCGTCGATCACACCGTCCTCGCTCGGGTCGATCGCATCGTTGCGCACCACCGTCACCGTGGCACCCAACGTCTTCAAATATCCGACGATCGTGTACACGAACGAATCGTAATTATCCACGACCAGAATGCGTGCGGAATCGGTCATCATGCTCCTATCGACGTTGGAATGCCGGCATCCGAATATTTCGAATCGTTCGAATGCTTCAAATCCTTCGAATATTCCGAATGCTTGCGTTGTGCGAATACTTGCGTTTGAACAGCAGTCTACGTGCGCAACATGTCATAGCATGACGCGCGTCTCACGCAGCAACCGCAGCAACTGCAAAAAGCGCCTTATACGGCCGTGTAATTCGACATTTCCTGCAATGTCGGAATATTCGTCGCAGCCCACGGGAACAACCATTCAAAGCACGATGCGGCCGCCGCGAAAATCAACAACGCCATCAGCACGAGTCGAATCGGAAGTACGCCCGGCTGCAATCGCATCAATCCTCCGTACAAGCTGAATTCCGGCTTTTCGCGACGTCCCGCGCGCACGTCGGCGAGGTACGGCCAACGCCATGCCACGAGCGCGGAAAGGAAGATGATCACGTATGCGGCAAGCGCGCCGAAAATCCACGGTTCAAGCGAGCTGACGGATGCGACGATCGACGATTTTTCGTTGTTGACGAATTTGACTTTGCCGTTGGAGTCGGTGGATGTGAGCTCCTGGGGGATGCCGTCGGACACTTTCGCCCAGTATGAGAATTCCGCGTAGCTGATCCAGCGGTGCGTCGGCGTGGAATATTTCGGTTCGCACGTAGTCATGGTCAGCATGCGTTTGGTCGGTGTAGCGCCGGGATTTTCGGGGTTGGCGGCGACCACTTCGATGTCGGTCGGCAGCACGATTTTGTAGCTCGTGTAGTGGTACACATACCAGTAATCCTGCGTGCGGATGATAATCGGGTCGCCTTCCTGCAGTTTGTCGACATCGCCGAGTGGCTGTCCGTAGCCGTTGCGGTGGCCTGCAAAAGCGAAGTTGCCGACTTGGCCGGGCATTTGCGAGTCTTTATAGTGGCCGAGGCCGTGTTTGTTGAGTTCGGTGAGGGAAGTTCCCTCAACGAGGTTGCGTTGCCATTGGCTGCCGAATCGCGGAATGTAGACTTGGGCGATCAGCTCACCTTCCTGCGCGCTTTGCGGTTGCGTTGGCGGGTCGCCTTCCTGCGCCTGCGCGATGGTGACGTTGTCGGATTGGCCCGGGTCGGACCATGATACGGATTGGCGCGTTTCGATTTGGTTGTGTTCGGCTTGCACGCCCGTCCACCACATTTGCCATGCGATGTAAAGCGCGCAGACGGCCGCTGCGGTCAGCATGAGTTCGGCGAGTATGCCAAGTATCGTCCATACCACGCTTTTGCGGCGTTGTCTATGTGCCACGTGCTTCATCGTTTACTTCCCCTCTTGCGATTCCTGCACATCTTGTAATTGCTGCGTTGCGTCCGTTTGCTGCGTTTCTTCTGTTCCGTCGCTCATCGCCTGCGCGTATTGCAGCGGCTGCTGCAGAGCGTCGGTCGCCTCGAAATGCAGTTTTTCTTTTTCTTCGACCTGCCAGCCTAAGCCGAACGCGCTGACGTACTGCCGGTATATAGTCACGTCCTGCGAATCGTCGAGCGCTTTTTTCATATTGTCGACCGGCCCGATCGCGGAAATGGTGAATGGCGGCGAATACTTTTTGCCCTGCAGGAGCAACACGTTGCCGGAGCAGCGCACCGCGGAGTTGAAGAGCACGCGCTGGTCCATGATCATCATGGATTCCGCGCCGCCCGCCCACAACGCGTTCACTACGGCTTCGATGTCTTGCTGGTGCACCACGTAATCGTTGATGTTGGATGTCGACCCGCTGGAGTCGACCATGTTTTCCCAGAGCGGCGAGTCGTCGAGCGTAACCACGAGTCCGGGGCCTTCCACCGCGGGCAGCAGGGTGCCGTTGCCTGCGCTTTCGCTGTCTTTCAGGTCGGTGTCGTCCTGGCTGCTCAGTGTTTTGCTCAGATCGTTCACGCGGGAGCTGAGCGCGTCGACTTCCGTCTGCAGGGAGTTGACTTTTTTCACGCGTTGTTCCACGAGTTCGGCGGTATCGTTGGACACCACGACGGAACGGTTCACGCGCAGGTTCGTGGCGAGTAGGAATCCGGAGAACATGAGCACGAGAAATGCCACCGCTCCGGCCACTTTCGACCGTTTCGCGGCGTGCTTTCCGGTGTGCTTCGCCATGCGGACCTTCCTGATTCCTGTTAAGCATTCGCTGTGATTGAGAACAGTTTTTACGCTGTGAGTTCGCCGCTTTCGAGTCTACCCACTATTATGACTTTTAGCCTATTAAAGGAGACTATGCTGATGGCTGACGAAGAGCTGCACGAAACCACCGCGGACGATCAGAACGATCTGCAGTCCACGGGTGACACCGCTGCCGTTGAAGAGGGCAACGAAACCGTTCAGGATGCCACTGAGGAAACCACCGTCGAATCCGCTTCCACTGATTCCGACGACGATGACGATCTCGACATTCCGATGGACCGCGTCGAAGCGGTGCTGAACGCCACTGTCGACAAGGATGCTCTGACCCCGCAGATGCAGCGCATGATGAACCGTCAGGCGGAAAACACCCGCCGCGTGGAGGAGACCATCAAGGGCACCAAGTCCAATCCACGCTGGTTTGTGCCTCTGTTCTGCACGCTGATGGTCATCGGCCTGATTTGGGCCGTGGTCTACTATCTAACCTCTGACTACCCGATTCCGAACATCGGCGCATGGAATCTGGCCATCGCGTTCTCGATCATCATGATCGGATTCATCATGACCATGTGGTGGCGCTGACCCACCGTTTCGCGTTTACTGTTTAGGCAGCCTCAGTAGCACGTTTGAAGCGAGGGCGTCTGCACTTCTTCGTACAGTCAGACGCCCTTTTCGCATACCCTTTTTACGATCCTTTCGCAAGCTTTTCGTAATTTTTCGCACTTGTCGTGCTTTCGGTGAGATTGCGTAATCTTTCGGACACTATCATCTTTCGCAATCGTCTTGCTATTTCTGCGACTCGCCTATCACTTGTCTCGTGCTTTTTCTCAATTTCCGGTTTGCTTGTTCAGATTTTCGACGTGCGCAGCAGCACATGACCGCCACCTTGCATGGTGGTACCAAACAGGTAGACCGTTCCACCGTCGGCAAGCTTCAATTTCTTGCGTAACTGCGGTGCCGTAAGCGGGAAATTACGTACCGCGATATTCGCTTGTTTCACACCATTCAGCAATCGTTTTGTATCTTTTTTATTCATGCTTCCGACTGCTTCAATCGCAAATCCTCGTCCCGGAAAATCGGCTATCTGCTGTTCCGACACGAACAGATGGCTGCTCGGACCGATCTGCGTCACACCGAATCGTTCTTCGACCAGATCGAAACAGCCGGCCTTCATAATCGACGCATTCGGCTCATACAAGTACCTTTTCGCATCCGGCAGCGGTTTGCCGCCAATGCGCAGGCCTTGCGTATATTTGGCGGAATCATAGTCGATCCGCTGATCGTCGTTCACGCAGAACACGTGCGGCGCAAGACGCTGGTACGAACCCGCACCATCCACGCTGTCGCGCGCATTCGCCTGCGCCGGCCGTCCCAGTACCAGCAGCAGTTCCTTGCATTCGTTGCCGGTGGCCACGATATGCACTTCGCGTACGGCCCCATCGAAATCGACGACTGCTTTGCGCCAGTCAAGCATCGGCGAGAGTTTGACCAACGTGAAGCGCGATTTGGCGAGCAGCAGGTCGCGCAATTCGAGCACATTCGGTGTGCAATCTTCGATGGCGTAAGTGCGCGAGCCATGCTCGTCGCGACGGGCCGGATCAAGGTAGATAAAGTCCACCGGATCCATCTGACTGAGGTATTCCACACCGTCGCTGCACACGATGCGAGCCTGGTCAAGCCCCAGCGCGGCCATATTGTGTTCGGCCAGTTCGCACAGGTGCCGTTGCCGTTCCACATAAGTGGCTTGGCTGAATCCGCGCGCCAGATATGAGAAGTCCACCCCGAACCCGCCCGTCAGATCCACCATAGCCCTCTTCGCCACCAATGTGTCCGATTCTCCAGAATCGGACATCCGTAAGCCCGTTTTAGCTTCTTGAGTGTCCGATTCGGCAGAATCGGACAAGTGGAGCGCACTTTTTGCCGTTTGCATGTCCGATTCGGCAGAATCGGACATTCTGGCGTGCACGGTTGCGGATGGTACGAGCAGGGTTTGTGTGATTTCGGACTTGTATTGGGCGGTGAACTGTGAGGAGCACTGCTCCATGGAAATGTGCGGAGGGTATACGATTCCCTCGCAGGAGGCCCATTGCGGCAGTTTTTTGCTTGCGATCTGCCATCCGGCGATCTGGTCGAGCGCCAACGGCAAATCGAGTCCGTCTACGCGCTTGGCTTTCAACGCCAGTTCGCGCACGTCCTCGTCGCGATGCATCGCCACGAATTCGCGCGTCTTGTCATTCATGATTGTCATTGGTGACGCACCTGATTTCGTTTTGTTGATTCGTCATCTATTATGGGGATTTTTTAGTTTCGCAATATGTGGATAAGTCGTGGATTATTGTGGACGAATGTGGATAGCGTCTATATCTTGTGGACAGTCTTGCGGCCATCCACAAGATATAGAACGGCATTTTTCCCCATTTTTTCGCTATGCACAGACGGTTTATCCACATTTTCTACCGTTGAAAAGCCGGGGAATTCGCCGTTTTGTGAATATCTCTGTGGATAATGCACCGAGTTATCCCCGGCTTACCCACAGTTCAACCCTCACTTATCCACAAGGTTATCCACAAATGTGGATAAGTGCATATCTGCAATTCCCCCGAATCTGTTTTTTCTCCTGCCTGCCAACTAGAAGAACATGCCAAGAAGGGGGTTGACGCGAAATGGATTGCCCATATTGCATGCGACGACAATCGCAATAATCACGACCAACATGATTGCGCCGTAAATCAGCGTGCGCTGCTGCAGGCTTTTGCCGCGCAACGCATGCAGACCCGAAACCAGCAGCCAAGTGAACACGCCTCCGATGATGAATCCGCCAACATGCGCCTGCCATGCGATGTTCGGCGTGATGATCGGCATCAGGAAGTTGATGAGCATCCAGATCATCATGGATCGAATGTCGATACCAATGCGCTGGTATACCACCAGAATGGCCGCGAACAGGCCAAATAGCGCGCCGGAAGCGCCGTATGAAGATGTTATCCAACCATCTTGCGAAAACAGTGCCCAGACCATCATGCCGGCGCCTCCGCCCAGTCCTGACAGCACATATAGCGCGAGGTATGGCAGATGCCCCATCATGCGTTCCAATACGGGCCCGACGCACCACAAAGTCAGCATGTTGAAGAGAATGTGCCATAGGGAGGCCGGCTGGTGCAGGAACATTGACGTAATGAAGGTCCATGGACGGTGGGTCGCCAGCGCGGGCATGAATACGCCTGCGCCGACGAACGAGTTGTAGCTGGCCGGCCAGGCGATTTTCAATAGTGTTTCGACAATCCAGACCGCGACGCATATCACCATGATCGTGACGGTGATCACGGGATCGCCGTTGCGCCAGCGGTATCGCATGGAACGTGCCGAGAAGAGGTCTTTGAACGACGGGGAATCGGGAAACAGACTGAAACGTTGATAAGCCATGTTTCAACCCTACTGGAACGTGCGAATCCGCGAATCTGCGAAATCATTGCAAATGATTGCATTCTTGTGAATCCTCGGCGCGTAAATCCACCCAATCAACACATTCAAGGAATTAATATAGTGAACAGAGTTGGCTTGAACGAGCAGGTCAGCCAATGTTCGCCGATATTTGGGAAAGGATCCGTCATGGAGAACAAGTCTTCTAACGGTTGGAAGTTCTTCGCACTGCTCTTCGGAGCTTTGCTTGCCGGTGTCGTCGGTCTGTATGTGTACAAGCAGCAGAATCCGGATTACGATCCGTGGGAGGAGCCGTGGGAGAACAGCTCGTCTCCTGTCGATCTTGGCCTGACCAAGGATGCCGAAGAAGCCAAGGAAGCCGACACTGAGGCCACCGCCGCTCCCGAAGCCGCCTGATTCCTACTTCCTTTCAAAAGCCCTGCCGCCCTTTCGCGCAGGGCTTTTTGTTATCCAGACACGTTATCCAAACACAAAAAGGGACGATTCCAAAGAATCGTCCCTTCATCATCACGCCTTATCTAGCGCTATCAGGCGAGCGGAGCAAAAATAATGACGCGTGTGTCTGCAAGGCGCACCGAGGGAAGGCGTACAAAAGTACGTCGACCGAGGAGCAACGCCACAGACACTCCGTCATTACTTGAGCGGAGCGAGTGGACTGACGCATGCGGTATCAAGGCGTGGAAGGCGAAGGCGCACGAAGGTACGTCGAGCCTTCCACAACGCAGATAACGCTCCGTCAGTCTGCGAGCGGACCCGTCTTCCAGATGCGCTCGAGGTAATCCTCCATCGAACGATCGGAGCTGAAGTAGCCCGAGTTCGCCACGTTGATGAGGGCCTTGCGGTTCCATTCGAGCGGCTGGGCGTAGAGAGCCTCGATTTCCGACTGGATGGCGGTGTAGGCACCGAAGTCGGCGAGGGTCATGAACCAGTCCTTGGTGAGCCAATCGTGGACGAGGTCTTCGTACACGGTCTTGTCGCCGTTGGAGAAGGTGCCGTCTGCGACCATGTCGATGGCGGCCTTGAGGCGCGGATCGGCCTCGTAGTACTTCTTCGGCTCGTAGCCTTCGGCGTAGAGGGCGTCCACCTCGTCGACGGTCATGCCGAAGAGGAAGAAGTTCTCAGCGCCGACGCGCTCACGGATTTCGACGTTGGCACCGTCGAGGGTGCCGACGGTCATGGCACCGTTGAGAGCGAACTTCATGTTGCCGGTACCGGAGGCTTCCTTGCCGGCCTGGGAGATCTGCTCGTCAAGGTCGGTGGCCGGGATGAGGTGCTGTGCGAGGCGAATGTTGTAGTTCCACGGGAAGTAGACGTTCAGCTTGCCCTTGACGTCCGGGTCGTTGTTGATGACGCGGGCGACGTTGTTGATCAGCTGGATGGTCTGCTTGGCCAGATAGTAGCCCGGAGCGGCCTTAGCACCGAACACGATGGTACGCGGCATGACGTCGTCTGCAGAGATCTTGCCGGACTTGATGTCGGCGTAACGTGCGATCACGGCGAGGATCTTCAGTGCCTGACGCTTGTATTCGTGCAGACGCTTGACCATGGTGTTGATCATGGTGTTCGGGTCGATGTCGAAGCCGTATTCGCGCTTGGCGTAGTTGGCGAAGTCAACCTTGTTGGCCTGCTTGACGGCAGCGAACTTCTTGACGAATTCGTCGTCTGCGGCAAGCGGTTCGAGGCCTTTGAGCAGTTCGAGGTCGCTCACCCACTTGTCGGTGCCGAGGCCTTCGGTGATGAGGTCGGACAGGCGCGGGTTGGCGAGCTTGACGAAGCGGCGAGGGGTCACGCCGTTGGTCACGTTGGTGAACTTGTCGGGATACACGTCGGAGAAGTTCTTCAGGGTGACGTCCTTGAGCAGCTGGGAGTGCAGCTCGGCAACGCCGTTGACGTGGGAGCCGCCGTAGGTGGCCAGGTAGGCCATGCGCACGGAGTCGCCGGTG
This sequence comes from Bifidobacterium sp. N5G01, assembly GCF_002742425.1. Lineage (NCBI taxonomy): Bacteria > Bacillati > Actinomycetota > Actinomycetes > Bifidobacteriales > Bifidobacteriaceae > Bifidobacterium > Bifidobacterium sp. N5G01. The sequence goes on along the minus strand of NZ_NJNP01000003.1, from coordinate 161,048 downwards.
TAGATGGCCATGTCCTTGATGGTGGCTTCGTCGACGCCCTTGGTCTTGAGCTCGGCTGCGAACTGGTCCTGGATCTTCTCGATGATTTCGAGGTGACGCGGCAGAAGTTCGCCGATGAGCTTGGACGGCCACACTTCCAAGGCTTCCGGAAGCAGGGTGTGGCAGGTGTAGTTGAAGGTCTTGTTGGTGACGGTCCAGGCGGTATCCCAATCGTAGCCGTACTCGTCCATGAGGACGCGCATGAGCTCCGGGATGCCGATGACCGGGTGGGTGTCGTTAAGCTGGAAGGTGATCTTGTCTGCGAAGGTGGTCAGATCCGGCTTGTCCTGGCCCGGGTAGAAGACGCGGATGGCGTCATGGATGGAGGCGGACACGAAGAAGTACTGCTGCTCGAGACGCAACGCCTTGCCCTGCGGGGTGGAATCCTCCGGATACAGGATCTTGGAGATATTTTCCGCTTCGACCTGCGGCTTGACGGCATCAAGGTACTCGGACTTGTTGAAGGTGAGCAGGTCGAACTCGTCGTAGCTCTTGGCGGTCCACAGGCGAAGGGTGTTCACACGGCCGGAAGCATAGCCCGGAACCATGTAGTCGACCGGGACTGCACGCACGGACCAAGCCGGCTTCCAAACCTTCTTGCCGTTCTCTTCGACGACTTCGCCACCGAAAGAGACCTTCTGGTCACGGTTGTAATCGATGTGGCCCCACGGCTCTTCGTTGGTCAGCCAGTAGTCCGGGGTTTCGATCTGCTTGCCGTTTTCGTCGAACTTCTGCTCGAAGATGCCGTACTTGTACTGGATGCCATAACCGAATGCCGGCACGCCCAGCGAGGCGAGCGAATCAATGAAGCAGGCGGCCAGACGACCGAGGCCACCATTGCCGAGTCCCGGCTCGTGCTCGGCGTCGACGACGTCCTGCACGGAGAAGCCGAGTTCCTCGACCGCGGCATTGAACTGCTCGGTCAGACCGGCGTTGAGCAGCGCGTTGCGCAGCTGCTTGCCCATCAGGAATTCTGCGGACAGGTAGCCGACTGCCTTGGTGTTGCCATTGACCATGTCAGCCTGGGTCTTGAACCAGGAATCCATGAGGTGGCGGCGCACCGCGGTAGACGCGGCGACGTACACGTCGGCCGGCTTGGCCTGCTCGACGGTGACACCCTGGGTGTACTTCAGCTGCTCGCGGATTTCGTCTGCGAACTGCTCCGCGGTGACCGCGGACTTCGGTGCGGTAATTTCAGTCATTAATCGACTCCCTTTGACGGATTACTCTCCAGAAACATTATGCCCTGCCCCAGCGTCCTTGCATTAGCGGCCGCATGAACACTAAGTAACATCATGCATACGTTCTCATATACAGCATACTATGTAATCAGAAAAAGACGAAATTTCAAACGATTACAGGCTAGCATTCGTTTGCAAAAAATGTAAACCGACTGCAAAAACGTTGCGAACGACACGCAAACGACATGCAACAAAATTGCGAACGCCGTCAGAAATCGCAAATATTTTTCCTCTCTTCACATCCCTGTTCAGTTGTGACTACGTTGTCTGCAACGCCTCATCACAGTCGCTTGCAAGCGGCAAAATAACACGTATGGCTGTTATTCGAGAACAAGATCTGCATAAGGGACATGACGCTTTTGCACAATGGCTGCAAACGTCTCATCGCATGATCGCCGACAATATTCCCGCAAATACCGACGCGGCACGCGATTTCCGTCTGGAATTCTCTCCACGATTGCCACGCCAACTGTGGGCGATGGCGGTGCGTTACTCGCTGCATCTGCTGGAGAAAAAAGCGCCCGGAGAGGGCGTGGAAGTGCGTGTCGCACCGTGGGGCGCCATCAAGATTCTCGACGGGCCGGCATCCGATCCGCATAATCTCACGCCGCCGGACGTGATCGAACTGGAACCGGACGTGTGGATGAGACTCGCCACGGGCATTACCAGCTGGGCTGAGGAGAAGGAAGCGGGACGCATCACGGCCGTTGGCGAACGCGACGATTTAAGCGGCTTGCTGCCGTTGGTGTGAAGGCTGCGAGAAGACCTTCACAGGCGCAAAAACGCATAGCAAAACCGCGATGCGGATATACCCAACAGGCATATCCGCATCGCGGTTTCACAAAGTACCTGATATGCCGATTAGTCCTGCTTCTTCGGCTTCAGCGCGCTGGGCATCGGCATCGGGATGGGCTTGTGCGACTTCGGCGCAGCGGACTTGGCTACCGGGAACTCTCCGCTCGTGGCCTTCGCCGCCGCCTCCGCGGCCCACTTCGCATACTCGTCGAGGTCATCCTCGGCGTCGGTCTGCGCGGACTCCTGAACATCTTCAGAAATCTCATCTTCAGCGTCCGCATCGTGAGAATATTTTGCTTCGATATCGGCGAAAGGATCGAAAGAACCCGAACCAGGCTCCTGGGCACCGAGCTCCTTGGCGAGCTCATCGTAGTCGGTGTCGGTGGTCAGGTACTTGAGCTTTCGGGCTATTTTCTGCTGTTTGGCTTTCTGACGTCCGCGGCCCATCTGACCCCCTGAGGATTACTGTGCTATCAATTCATCAAACAAGAGAGTACCACTTGTTATGCCATATTTCGTTGTCGGCTCAGACTTTTACGATAAAATCGCTGATTTTCTTAAGAAAAGGACACGTATGACGGACGAAACCCAGGAGCAGCAGATCACCGCTGTCGGCAATGAAATGAGCGCGAGCTTCCTCGCAGCGAAGAAGCGTTCCGACGCAACGCTCGCCGCAATCGAACAGAATCCGGGCAAGTTCACCATGCTTACCGGCGACCGTCCGACCGGACGTCTGCATCTCGGCCATTATTTTGGTTCGATTCGCGAGCGCGTCGCCATGCAGAATCGTGGCGTGAATTCGAATATCATCATCGCCGATTATCAGGTGATCACCGATCGTGACACGACCGAGCATATCGAAGACAATGTGCTCAATTTGGTGCTTGATTACATGGCTGCCGGCATCGATCCGGAAAAGACCATGATTTTTACGCATTCCGCCGTTCCTGCGGAGAACCAGCTGATGCTGCCGTTCCTGTCGTTGGTGACTGAGGCCGAGCTGCATCGCAATCCTACGGTGAAGTCGGAAATGGAAGCTTCCGGCCATGCGCTGACCGGCCTGCTGCTGACTTATCCGGTGCATCAGGCATGCGACATTCTGTTCTGCAAGGCCAATGTGGTGCCGATCGGCAAGGATAACCTGCCGCATGTCGAGATCACGCGCACCATCGCGCGTCGTTTCAACGAACGTTACGCCAAGAAGCATCCGGTGTTCCCCGAGCCGGCTGCGATTCTGTCTGAAGCGCCGGAGATTCCAGGCTTGGATGGCCGCAAGATGAGCAAGTCGTACGGCAATTCCATCATGTTGGGTGCCACCGCGCAGGAGACCGCCAAGCTCATCAAGAAGAGTCCGACCGATTCCGAGCGTCGCATCACGTTCGATCCGATCGCACGTCCGCAGGTTTCCGCACTGCTGACGACCGCCGGTTTGGTCACCGGTCGTGATCCGAAGGAGATCGCCGAGGAGATCGGCGATTCCGGTGCGGGCGCGCTGAAGGCGTATGTGATCGAATCGGTGAACAGCTTCCTCGAGCCGCATCGCGCCCGTCGCGAGGAACTCGCCAAGGATATGGATTACGTGCGCGATGTGCTCGCCGAAGGCAACAAGAAGGCCAACGCCATCGCCAACGAAACCTTGGAGCAAGTCCGCGACGCCATGGGCATGCGCTACTAAAGCTCCAGAAACGCCATAATCACGCTTTAAACAGCGTTTCAGCATCGACAAAGGCCGGATTGCGTATTGTGCAATCCGGCCTTCCTGTACTTGAATCAGCTCATTGTCGATCGCATGCGATCAGATTTGCGCGCGCTTTTCGCCGGAAGCGATTTCCGCTGCAACCAAATCGTCATCCACCTTGCGATCATCGGGATCATCAAGATAATGATCGAACTCGTGCAACACTTCAGCATCGGGAGCCGGAGTCAACAACGACACCGCCACAATGAACAACAGTGAGATGATGAACGCCGGAAGCAGCTCGTAAATAGCGAAGACACCACCAAGCGGCTTGATGAAATTATGCCAAATCAGCACGGTCGCAGTACCGGAAAGCATGCCCGCAATCGCACCGAATTTATTGGTACGACGCCAATACAGCGAACACAGCATCAGCGGACCGAATGAAGCGCCCAAACCAGCCCACGCATACGAAACAACTTGGAAAATCGACGAATTCTGATCGAATGCAACCACAATGCCGAAAACGAACATAACCAGCAGTGTGATGCGGGCAACCATCATCACCTGACGATCAGTAGCCTTGCGGTAGAGCAATCCGCGGAAAATATTCTCACCAACCGCGGAAGCACCGATAATCAGATACGATGAAGACGAACTCATGGACGCAGCGAAAATGCCCGACACCACGATGCCGCACATAAAGCTTGGCAGCAGCGCCTGCGAAACCACAATGAAAATGTTCTCCGCAGCGGACTGCGTGACGAACTGCGTCGGCATCATCGCACGGCCAACCAAGCCAATGCACACGCCGCATGCAAGCGACACCACACACCATGTGGTTGCGATGATACGGGACTTTTTGATCTCTTCAGAACTGCGGATCGACAGGAATCGCACGAGCACCTGCGGCATACCGAAATAGCCAAGGCCCCACGCAAGCATGGAAATCATGGTGATCACGCCGTATTCGGTAGGAGCGCCGAACATGGCCTGACCGGCTTTGATGATCTGCTCGCCGGCCTCGTTCAGGATTGGCGTGGCCATTTGCGTGCCGTCAAGGAATCCTGGAATGCCTTTGAGGAAGGCGACGGTGTTGTCGACTCCGCCGACGGACGCCACGGAACCGATGAACACCACGGCCAGCGCGAAGAACATGAGCAAGCCTTGGATGAAGTCGGTCACGACCACGGAAAGATAGCCGCCGATCAAGGTGTAGGCGAACACGATGGCCGCACCGATCACCATGGTCAGGTGGTAGTCCCAGCCAAACAGGGTCGAGAAAAGTTTGCCGACCGTCACGAAGCAGCTGCCGACATACACGCAGAAAAATACGAGGATGATCAGCGCCGCGATGGTGGAGACGATGTTGCGTTTGTCATGGAATCGTTTGGAGAAGAAGTCCGGAATGGTGATCGCGTCACCTGCCACCACGGAGTAGCGGCGCAAACGCCGTGCGACGAGCTTCCAGTTGAGGTAGGTGCCGAGAGCCAGGCCGAGGGCCGTCCACAGCGGGTCGGCGGCACCGGTGAAGTAGGCGACGCCCGGCAGTCCCATGAGCAGCCAGCCGCTCATATCGGAGGCTTCGGCGCTTAAAGCCGTCAGCCATGGACCAACGCCTCGACCACCCGCGAAATACTGACGAGTGGATGAATTGGATCGCTTGGAGTAGATGAAGCCGATGGTGAGCATGGCCACAAAATAGATGACCATCGCCAGCAGCACCCAAAAATCTTTGGTAACCATGAATTCTCTCTTCTTAGATTTCTAGCCGAATTTCTTTCGAATCTCTTTCTTCAAATCTCTGTCGAAACGAATTTCTTTCGAATCTCTTCTGAAAAATATGCGATTGTCCCAATGTACCGGTCGGACATTGCAACAATCGCATTTATCTCATTTACTCGCCCAAATTCCGAAATTCTGCGAGTTGTTATGCACCGTTCTGGATTCTAGGGAAAATTTGGCAATGCGTGCGGTATCAAGGCGTACCGAAGGAAGGCGCACGAAAGTACGTCGACCGAGGAACAACGCAGATAACGCTCCATTGTCAGATTTTCAGATGTCGTATCTCCAAGACTTATCGGTGATGACGCGGGCCATGGCTAGGCCGATCGGCAGGCAGATAATCACCATGAAGGCGCGGAAAGCCCAGTCGAGGGCGTTCAAGGTGTCGAATTGGCCGAGGTGGAACATGGCTTGATACATGTACAAACCGGGAACCATGATCACAATGGACGGCACGGTCAGGCAGATGCGCGGGTAGCCGAGATGTGGGGCGAGCCAGCTGCGATGAACCGCGGAACGCCATGCGGAGGCGAGCAGGCCTGCGAGCAGTGCGCCGATGAATGCGCCGGCTTCGGCGGGAACTCCCATGTCAACGATTTCCAAGCGCAAGGTGTCGGTAATGGCGCCAATGGTGGCGGCCACAAGACACATGCGCTGCGGGGAATTGAACATAGTGGAGAAGCCCCAGACGCCGATGAATGCGAACACGAAACGCAACAGGCAATTGACAACCGGATTGAGTCCCAACGGCTCGAATCCTTCCGGATTCAAATGCACGATCGAAGCGACCATCCACCCTGCGAGCGTCGCCATCAAAATAATGCACAACACGTACGCAACGCGCTGAATACCTGACGGAAAATCAATCTTCGCCATATCAAGTCCGCCCGTAATCAACGGGAATCCAGGAATCACAAACAGCATGGCACCGATGTAAGCCGTGTCATGCTGCAATGCGACGGGCTCGAAAATACCAATCAATCGCAGGGTGCCCGTGCAGGCGAGTGCCGCGACGGCCACGCATACGAACGTCACAAAGAACTGGTTGAGATGGTGGGCGAACAGGCGGCGGCGCAGCCAGTGGCCAAGTCCCGCGCCAATGAACGCGCCGATCATGTCGAAGGGGCCGCCTCCAAGCAGGAACACGAAGGATGCACAGGCGCAGGCCGAGGCGAATCCTGCAAATGCCGGCGAATACAGGGGCTTGCGCCGTTCGATCATGTTGAGTCGTTCGTGCGCTTGACGAACGGTGATGCCTTGCGATTGGTCCGCTTCTTTGCCGACATGGTCGAAATGTTCGGCGTATTGGCCTTTTGGCGGCTTATGATTGCGATTTTTGCGCGCTTTTTTCGTGGTCGATTCGCTTGACGTAACGTTGGCCGCGCTGGCGGTTTCACGCTTGGTTTCACGTTCAGCTTCACGTTCACCGCGATTATGCTCGCTTGCCGCTTCAATGTCACGCAAGTGCAACGGCTGCGCGGTGGTATCGGTCGCTTCGGCGCGCTCCGTCACCATTTCAAGCGCGTCAAGCACGGGATCGTCGGATCCCTCCTGATTCTGTTCGGCTTTCTGACGTTCGCGAAGACGCTTCGACAGGTCGGCCGACACCTGCGACGCATCACGCTTGTCGAGATGCTGCATAAGCCCTTCTGACACGTCGGATTGGCTGTGGTACATCGATCCTTTGCCGAGGTTCACGTTGAACCAGTCAGCGAAGTGTTCGAGCAGCCAAATGCGTTCCGTATTGACGCCGGTGGTTGGCAGGTCGATGACTTCGGTGATGCGGTCTTTGCCGTCGGTGCAGGAGGCTTCGATGTCGGTGAGGTTCACGTCGGCGCGTACGTGCACGCCGAGCGGGTAGGCGATGCGGTGCATCATTTCGCGGACACGGAAACTTCCGGTGCCCGCGCCGAGATCGAGCATGCCGACGCGTACGATCACGCTGGCTTTTGCTGCGATTCCCGCTTCAGCAACCGGCTTGTCCCAATCCCGTTCAATATCTTCCATATCGAGCGGAATGGAGTGTGTATGGAATTTGCTGACGGCCGAAGCGCTTTTTTCCGCGCTTTCGAAATTCGTCTCATGTTCATGTTCGTATTGTGCGCTCACAAGTTCAGGTCTAACGTGTGGGCTGGTCGGAGGATTTTCGAAATTTCCGTCGATTTCACCTTGTGGACACCACTGGACCACGATGCGGACATTTTCGGTATTTCCGTAACCAAACTGTCGATTTGCCGCGCATACAATGGTCGTGCATTACCGACCGAACTTAGGGCTGTGGGCTCGCAACAGATGGCCAAAACAATCGCGGAGGTGCCGCGAAGGACCAACAGACCGGGCAACCCGATGGTTCGGAGAAGGAGATCTGATGGCAGATAATAATCAACAGATCACGCCTGCGGACGCAGCTATCGTCTCGTCCGGCACGGGAACCAAGGGTCCCGAAGAGCGCGATCTTCCCGCATCCCTCAAAGAAGAAATGGATCTGTGTCTGCAGATTCTTCGCGAGGTCCTCGGTGAATTCGACGAAAAGCTGCTGGCGACATTCGATGAGGTGCGCGAATACGCACTGAATGCCAGCGCCGAACGCTTCGCCGGCATTCTGACTGATACCAATTCCGAGCAGGACGACCTGCAGAACGCGGTCAACACCATCGACAAGATGAATGTTGAAGACTCACAGCTGCTGGCCCGCGCATTCACGACCTACTTCCATCTCGCCAATCTATGCGAGGAGAACTATCGCGTTTCCGTGCTGCATCAGCGCGAATCCAAGGTTGAGGACACCGCGCCCGTCGATCCAGTCAACGAAATGACTTGCGCCTACCACCAGCTCATCAACGAGCTCGGTCCGGCCAAGGCAAAGGAACTGCTCGACCAGCTCGAGTTCCACCCGGTGTTCACCGCGCATCCGACCGAAGCCCGCCGTAAGGCCGTGGAAGGCAAGATTCGCCGTATCTCCCAGCTGCTCGAAGCGCATAAGCTGCTTGGCGGCTCGGACAAGAAGGAAAACTCCCGTCGTCTCTTCAACGAGATCGACGCGCTGTTCCGCACCTCCCCGATCGCACTGAAGAAGCCGACACCGGTTGAGGAAGCGGATACCATCCTCGACATTTTCGACAACACGTTGTTCTACACCATTCCGCAGGTCTATCGCCGTTTCGATGATTGGATCCTCGGAGACAAGGCCGGCCTAGTGCCGCCGGTGTGCCCCGCGTTCTTCCATCCGGGTAGCTGGATCGGTTCCGACCGCGACGGAAACCCGAACGTCACCGCCAAGGTGAGCCGTCAGGTGGCTCGCAAGTTCAGCGATCATGTGCTGGGAGCGCTCGAGATCGAGACCCGCCATATCGGCAAGAACCTGACCATGGAATCCACCACGACGCCGCCGAGCGCCGAGCTCAAGAGCCTGTGGAACCGTCAGAAGGAGATGAGCGAACGCCTTACCGACAAGGCAGCTCTGATCTCCACCAAGGAACTGCACCGCGCAGTCATGCTGGTTATGGCCGATCGTCTTCGCGCCACCATCGACCGCGATGTCGACCTGATGTACCATTCCTGCGAGGATTTCATCGCCGATCTGAAGATCGTGCAGCGTTCCCTCGCCGACGCCAACGCCAAGCGTTCCGCGTACGGCCCGTTGCAGGATCTGATCTGGCAGACCGAAACCTTCGGCTTCCATATGGTCGAGATGGAGTTCCGTCAGCATTCCGTGGTGCATTCCCGCGCTTTGGAAGACATCCGCGAACATGGTCTGCACGGCGAACGCGGCGAACTGCAGCCGATGACCCACGAAGTGCTCGACACCTTCCGCGCGCTCGGCGCAATCCAGAAGCGCAATGGCGTCAAGGCCGCCCGCCGTTACATCATCTCGTTCACCAAGAGCGCCCAGAACATCAAGGACGTGTACGAGTTGAACCGTCTGTCGTTCGCACGCCCCGAGGATGTGCCGACCATCGACGTAATCCCGCTGTTCGAACAGCTTGAGGATTTGCAGAATTCGGTGGATGTGCTTGAGGAAATGATCAAGATTCCTGAAGTGCAGGCTCGTCTGAAGGCCACCGGCGGCAAGCTTGAGGTCATGCTCGGCTACTCCGATTCCTCGAAGGATGCCGGCCCGACGTCCGCAACTCTGGCACTGCATTCCGCACAGGAGCGCATCGCCAAGTGGGCAGAATCGCACGATATCGACTTGACCCTGTTCCATGGCCGCGGCGGCGCCGTTGGCCGTGGCGGCGGCCCGGCCAACCGTGCCGTGCTCGCACAGCCGGTCGGCTCCGTGAAGTGCCGTTTCAAGCTCACCGAACAGGGCGAAGTCATCTTCGCACGTTACGGCAACCCGGTTCTGGCCATCCGCCACGTAGAATCCGTGGCGGCCGCAACGCTGCTGCAATCCGCTCCGAGCGTGGAGAAGCGCAACACCGACATGACCGAGAAGTATGCCGACATGGCAAGCAAGCTCGACGAAGTCGCACACAATCGCTTCCTGGATCTGCTGAATACTCCGGATTTCGCACCGTGGTTCTCCACCGTCACGCCGCTGACCGAAATCGGTCTGCTGCCGATCGGTTCCCGACCTGCAAAGCGTGGTCTCGGCGCCAAGTCCTTGGACGATCTGCGTACCATTCCGTGGATCTTCTCTTGGGCTCAGGCACGCATCAACCTCGCTGCATGGTATGGCCTCGGATCCGCCTGCGAAGCGTTCGGCGATCTCGCCACCCTGCGTCAGGCGTATGAGGATTGGCCGCTGTTCTCGACGTTCATCGACAATATCGAGATGTCGTTGGCTAAGACCGACGAGCGTATCGCCAAGATGTACTTGGCACTCGGCGACCGTGAGGATCTCAACAAGAAGGTGCTCGACGAGATGGAGCTCACCCGCGAATGGGTGCTCAAGATCGTCGGCGACGAATGGCCGTTGCAGCACCGCCATGTGCTCGGCCAGGCCATCCGCATACGCTCGCCGTATGTGGACGCACTGTCTGTCACCCAGGTGCTCGCCCTGCGTTCGCTGCGTAAGCGCGTCGATAAGGAAGAGCTCACGCACGGACAGAAGGCGAACTACACCTACCTGATCCTGTGCACCGTGTCCGGTGTCGCAGCAGGCCTGCAGAACACCGGCTGATCTTCGGCTGACCGCCTGGATGATGCGAGCGGGGAGGTTCCGTGCCGATAAACGGCGCGGGCCTCCCCGCTCGCGTTCCCGGATTCAACTTGTAAGCGCAACGCCTTCTTAAATTAGAAACTGAACACTTCCAAACCTAGACAAGGCGTTGCACGTCTATTTAGAATCCGGGGCAGTCGCTCGGTTGGATGAGTCCGGCACGATACCGTCAGAGCCAAGGAATAGCTGCGCGATTATCCCCAAGAAAACGTCCTCAGCCCCTGCCTTAGATGGCGATTCAATCGAAACAACTTCAGAAACACCGTTTATGATGAACCATAGCCTGTGATGAAATGACAAAGAGGTGGAATCAATGACGGACGAAACATTTGTGAACCAGAACGACGTGGAGGGCACGGCGAACGGCGTGTGGAGCCGCATGTTGGCGGGTAACCGTAGATTCACGGAAGGCAAGCTGGAACATCCGAACCGCAGTGTGGAAGCACGCAAGGCGGTTATCGACACGCATGAGCCGGATGCGGCGGTATTGAGCTGCTCTGATGCACGTGTCAGCCCCGATATTATTTTCGACGCAGGCATCGGCGATCTGTTCACCGTGCGCACGGCAGGGCAGGTCATAGACGATGCCGTGATCGCCTCTTTGGAATACGCGGTGGATATGCTCGGCGTGCGCCTTTTGGTGGTGCTCGGCCATCAGAATTGCGGCGCGATCAAGCAGGCATGCAAGGAATACGAGGCGTTGTTGCACGAGTTGACCGCCGACGCGGAGGATTCGCTGATGGCCGCTGACAGCGTTGCCGACCTTGACGAACGTATTCTGAACGCGAAATCGCTGATGCTGCGCACCGTCGGTTTTTCGATTTGGCAGGCGCACGAGTCGGAGCTGGAATCGACGGAGGATTTCGAGCGCGTGCACATCGCACGCACCATCGAGCAACTGGTGGAACAGTCCGAGGTGATTCAGCGCGCGCTGGCGGAGGATCGGCTGATGATCACCGGAGCACGCTACCAGCTCGACACCGGAAAAGTCGAAGTATTGAGCTTCTGATTTTCTATACGATTCATGACAGACGTCGATCTGCCGTTGTACGTGCAAGCACAGCCACCGCATACAACGGTAGATCCTGTATGTCACCATCCTTGCGTGGAGGCAACGGCGAGAACCGCACAGCATGCTCAAAGCCGAATCGTTTGATGGCGGCCTTCAGACTTTTCGCGTGAAGATTGATGCCGGCCTTCACTTCAATCGGTATAACATACCGATCGTTCTGCGCAAGAAAATCAAGTTCGTTCGTCGAATTGGCATTCGTCCAATAGCGGGGCTCAAATCCATACGAAACAAGTTCCTGACATACCAATTGCTCGGCAAAAGCGCCTTTCGCTGAACCAAATACCGAATCGCCATCCAAAATACTCTCCGGACTCGCGCCATTCATGGTACGCAACAAACCGACATCGGACGTATAAAGCTTGAACGCATCGACATCATCGAATGACTTGAGCGGATATTCCGGAGCGGTGACCCGCGCGACCTTCAATGCGATCGATGAATCAAGCAACCGCTGAATCGCTAATTCAAAATCTTTGCCACGTCCACCGGAACGCACCGCACCATAAAGAAACTTCTTATTCTCACGCGCAAGCTGGGAGGGAATTGAATCCCAAACCTGTGCAAGGCGCAAGGAAAATCCCCTCGGCATCGCATCGACATACTTCGAAAAATCACCGCGATAGCCCTGCAGGATGTCTTCCTGCACCTGCATTATCCGATTGAAATCAGCACCAGGATATGTATCGGCGAAAATCTCGACGGCTTCCGGCATGCCACCTACCACCATGTAGTATTTCAGCCATTCCATGAGCTGCTCGTGGAATACCGACATCATGTCCAGATCCGCGTTTTCGATGATTTCCGTAAGATTATGGCAGCCAACGGCGTCCAGAAATTCCAGAAAATTCATCGGATATAGACGGTAGCGATCCACCTTCCCCACGGGATAGGAAGTGCCTGGATGCACGGTGATGCCCAACGATGATCCGGTTGCGATCAGCGCGTATTCGCAAGCTTCCTCTGCGAAATATTTCAACGCCTCGACGGCTCTGGGAATCGCCTGCACCTCATCAAGCACAATCAAAGTCTTCCCGGGTTCAATGCGCGTTCGCGAAGCCAAAGCGATACCTGCAATCAACCGTTCAGGACGCAGAGAACCGGAAAAAAGTTGATCCATAGCCTCATTGTTCTCCAGTGAGACATACGCCATCGATTCAAACTGAGTGCGTCCGAGCTCTTTAACCAACCAGCTCTTACCGGTCTGTCGGGCACCGTCCAGAATCAAAGGCTTGCGATGCGCATCGTTCTTCCATGCGATAAGCCGTTTCATCATCCAACGTTTCATAGATGCACCTCGCTCGATCAACTTTCCCAATACACCATTTGCTGTCGGAATGGCGAATTGACAGGAATAGTCGTTTTAAACAAAAATACCATTTTCTAGGGGATAATCACCAGCTTAAGCTACATTTTCTAGGGGAAATTAAAAGTTTACACATACATAATCTCCATATCAACATCATATCGACGTCATGTTGCCCCACTGGACTAGGAGCAACCGAATACCGACAAGGACCGGCTGATGATCACCGGAGCACGCTACCAGCTCGACACCGGAAAAGTCGAAGTATTGAGCTTCTGACGTTTTTCCGGAAAAGACAGCTTCCAAGTCCGTTGCGTCGCGCTGTTTTGACATGCCGTTGCTTTAGATTGGAACCATGTCACTCGGTTTGAATATCCTCCTGATCTTCATCTTCCTGCTGCTCGGTTCCGTGTTCGCCGGCACCGAACTGGCGTTGGTCAGTCTGCGCGGATCGCAGATCGACCAAATGGAACAGGAGGATGCCCGCGGCAAGCGCGTCGCACAAATCGCACGCGATCCGAACACGTTTCTGTCGACCGTGCAGATCGGCGTGACGTTGAGCGGTTTTCTTTCCGCATCGTTCGGCGAATCGTCGATTTCGCCATACATTGTGCCGATCGTCGAAAGTTGGGGCGTGCCGACGAGCGTGGCCGCTCCCCTAACAACCATTGTGCTGACGTTGATCATTTCATACTGTTCGATTGTGATTTCGGAGTTGGTGCCGAAGCGTATCGCCATGCAGCGCAACGAGCAGATCGCGCGTGCCGTGGTGCCCGCGATTCACGTGTTTGCGAAGGTGTGCAAGCCGATTATTTGGCTGATCGGCAAGAATACGAACATTATTGTGCGCATGCTTGGTTTTGATCCGAACGAGACCGACAGCGAAGTGTCCGACGAGGAGCTGCGCGTACTCGTCAACACCAATACGAACTTGAGCAAAGACGAACGCACGATCCTCGACGACGTGTTCGACGCGTCCGAAACGATTGTGGCGGAAGTGATGCGCCCGCGCGCCGACGTGGTGTTTCTGGATGGTGCCATGCCAATCGAGGAGGCGGCCGCGTACGTACGCGGAATGCCATACTCTCGTTATCCGGTGACCGGCAAGGATTTCGACGATGTGCTCGGCTTTGTGCACGTGCGCGATCTGCTTGACATCCGCGACCCCAAAGCACGGACGGTTGCCGACGTGACGCGCGAGGGCATTTCGCTGCCGGGCACGTCGAAGCTGCTGCCAAGCCTTGAATTGCTACGAAAGCGCGGCATTCATCTGGCGGTGGTCATCGACGAATATGGCGGTACCGACGGCATCGTCACGTTGGAGGATATGACGGAGGAGCTGGTCGGCGATATTCGCGACGAATACGATCTGCCGGAGGAGAAGGGTGGCGAACGCACGGAACGTACTGCGTTCGTCAATGGCGTCGCCACTATCGAAGGTGGTATGACGATTGAGGATTTCGCTGATTTGACCGGTATCGAGCTTGAGGACGGCCCGTACGAGACGGTTGCCGGCTATTTTCTGGCGCACACTGGCAAGATGGGCGAAGTCGGCGATGTGCTGTCTTCCGACGACGGTTACGACATGACTGTCACGCAAGTGGACGGCCGTCGTATCGAAATGCTGGAAATTCGCAAGCATACGGTTGATGACGATACTGCGAAATCCACAAAGACTGCAAAATAATCTGAAATTAATCGAAATAAATTGAGATAAATCGAAATAAAAACAGACTTGCGATTATGTGAATGCTGATTTTTCATATGTTCAATATCAACATCAGTCATCGCAAGTCTGTCTATTACGTTTGTCACGTTATTAAATCTGTCGATTTACTACAGATTCAGCCGCAGATTTAATCACAGATTCAGCTACGCATGGTGGGATGACATTCGTCGTCCCACCATGCAAGTTGCGCGATATTGGCGCGGATATGCTCGCAGGACGCGTGGAATTTGGCCTGTTCGCTTTCGGTGAGTGTGGGATTGAGGACTTCTTCGACGCCGTTCGCGCCGATGATGCACGGCAGGCTGGCATAATTGCCGCTTTCGCCTTGTTCGCCGGTAAGCAGCGTGGAGCAGGCGGTCGCATAGTGTTCGTCGCAGAGCACGGCTTGCGTAAGGCGTGCCGCGGTGGCTGCAATGGCGTATTCCGTGCACTCTTTGCCGGCATACACGCGGTATCCGCCTCGGCAGGCGTCCTGCTCAGTTTCCTCCTCGTCAAGAGTGAATCGTTGCGGATTGTCTTGCGCGAGTTGAGTGAGCGGCTTGCCTGCGATGTTTACGTTCGACCAGTAGGCGAACTGCGAATTGCCATGCTCCCCCAGCATGTATGCGCAGATTGATTTCTGGTCCACGTTGACGCGTTTCGCAATGGCGTTGCGCAGTCGTGCGGAATCCAACGCGGTTCCGGTGCCGATGATTTTGCGCGGATCATAGCCGGTGATGTGCCAGATTGCGGTTGCGACCACATCGCACGGATTTGAGATGGTGATGATCACACCGTGGAAGCCTGCGTTGAACAGTCGGGAGATCCAGGTGCGTGCAATGTCGGTGGTGACGAACAGTTCGCCGTCACGATTTTTGGCACTGGTTTTCACGTCGCCGGCAGCGTTGATTACCACGTCGCAGTCGGCTAGCTGCTCGTATTGCGTGCCGTAGTTGCCGATCACGCAATTATGCGGGTAGAAACTCAACGCATCGCTTAAATCCTGACATTCGCTGACTACCTTTTGATCGTTGATGTCGCACAGTTTCAGTTCTTCGGCCAGTCCTGCGGAAAGCACGGCATTTGCAACATGCGCACCCACGTGTCCGATTCCGATAATGCCGACTTTTCTCAATACAGCCATGGCCGGTCCCTTCCTCACTTGTTCGATCTTTCTGCATGACTGTTCGCATGCAAACGTTTCAGGTGACATGATTGTAGGCTTGCAAATCGCGGATGTTCAGCATTTTGAACATCTTATGGACACAAAAAGCTATACGAATCACCTATACGTCGTTATCAAACATTCGCAAGCCGTGGCAAATCATGGCAATCTGCGCAATGTGACGGCAACGGCGCGATATCGCAAGTATTTCAACATCCCAAGCAACGCAACAACATCGCCCTACGCAAACTCATCGCAGCATGGCAGCATGACGGCGAACGCAACAGCATCGCAAGCGTCACAACACAACATGACGGTTCAGCTCCCGCCGCACCTGCCTCCATTGCGGCAAATATGCGCTCATACGCCGCTGAAAGCCCTCTCCGTGCCCATTTTCCCACAGGTGCGTCATTTCATGCACAAGCACGTATTCCAGGAATCTGGGGTCCATAAGACCGAGTTGCAGGTTGAGTCGGATGCGGCCGGTTTTCGGCGTGCATGACCCCCACCTCGACGTCATGATGCGCAGTGTGACATGCGTTGGCTTCCGCTCGATGATCGGCGACCATTTCGCAAGCAGCGCCGGCAGTTGCGCATTGATGGCCTGTACGGCCCGTTCCTTCGCCGCGTCGCTCCACACGAAAGCGCGCGGATTATTCAAGCTATTGGGATCGTCTGGATTGTTTCGATCGCCCACGTCGCCCGAATTTTCCAGGCCATTCAGATTTTCCGGACCATTCGAACCATTCACACCGTCCAAACCATTGAAATCGCTTTGACGGATCTGTTCATCCTTGGCTTGCAGCATGGTGCGTCGCGCACGTTCGATCCACGGTTTGCGTTCCGTCACGAATCGTGCGATTGCCGCTTGTGACATGCAAGAAGGTGCGGAGATGACGATTTGCGCGTTCGGCGGTTTGATGCGCAAATACATGTTTTTGATGGACTTGCGCATGATGATCACCGTCATTCCAGCGATTTGCGTGGTTTCTTCGGATAGCGTGCGATTACGATTGCGCGCTCCCCTACTGGCTCTCCCACTGTTGTTACGCTGGCTACGATGATTGTTCGGCATGTCTGCATTATGTCACGACACGCCGAAGACGCACCGGATTTTGACTTTCGCTGATTATCACGTATTATTTCAATTCGTTGTGCTTAACAGTGCAGCAGAAACGGGCCCGTAGCTCAGGTGGTTAGAGCGCATCCCTGATAAGGATGAGGTCGGAGGTTCAAGTCCTCCCGGGCCCACAGTGATTAAGAGCGGCGCGGCCGCTTTTTTTCAACTATGGGGCTATAGCGCAGCTGGTAGCGCATCTGCTTTGCAAGCAGAGGGTCGCCGGTTCGAACCCGGCTAGCTCCACGGGGCTATGGCGCAGCTGGTAGCGCATCTCCATGGCATGGAGAGGGTCAGGGGTTCGAATCCCCTTAGCTCCACAGGCAGGGTTTCCGGTGATTTCCGGAAACCCTTTTTTCATACCCAAATCCAAAATCCAAAATCCAAACCCGCATCCCAATTCCTCCACCCGCTGGAGAAAACCGGACGCAGCCAAGCACCTCACAGTCCAAAAACCTCCACCGAGTGGAAGAATCCTCCCGCCAACAAGCCTCCCAGCATCCCAAAACCTCCAGTCACTGGAGAAAACTAGACGCAACCAGACATCCCACAGTCCAGATTCCCCCAGTCACTGGAACAAATGACCCGCTGAGGCACCTTCCAGAGTCCGTATTATTCCAGCGCATGGAAGAATTACCCCGCTGAAAGACCATTGCAAAAGGCCGTCTCAGACGGGACTTGCATCACCGCTTGAAACGGCCTCGGATTATTGATTATTACGATTGCTGACGATACTTACGATTGCTGACGATGACTACCGCACTACGTCCACGCCGGCAACCGTGCCAGAATCGTTCGGCACGTTCTGTGCATCCTGTGCATTCTGCTTGGCAAGTTCGTCGCGGATTTGCTGCAACAGCAGGATCGTTTGCTCTTCGGTGGAGATTTCCGGCTCTTTGGCGGCTTCCTCCTCGGCTTTGCTCCGTTCTTCCGAAAGCTTGGTTTTGGCGAGCAACGCCTCGGTCACATCACGGAATTTGTTGATCGGCACGAGAATGCAGAAATACACGGCCGCCGCGATAATCAGGAAATTCAATATCGCGCCAAGTACCGCGCCGAATGAAACCGTCGCATTATTGAATGTAATTGCCAGCAGACCATCCATATTCGGTTTGCCGAAAATCATGGCGATGAACGGATTAATCACGTTGTTGACGATCGAATTAACCACCGTGGTGACGGCACCGCCCATGACGACACCGACCGCCATGTCGATCATGTTGCCGCGTGCAATGAATTTCTTGAATCCTTCAATCATGATGATTCTCCCAGTATGTGAGATTACGAGATGCTGTTACGGACGTACTCTCTCCCACGTTTTCCGCATTTCCATCCTATAGTCAACACAAGGCATGGCAATCCGTAAAAAGAAGCAAGTCCGGAACCAACGCTCACCAAAAGCGTCTCCAAATCCTGAACAAGGTCTTGTGCTGCCCTTATTCGTGCACATAGAATGAGGCCGTCTATTGATAACCTAACTATCCCGAAGGGGAAGAATATGCTCACTGATGAGTACGTCAAGCGCGTGTACGCGCAGGTAGAGAAGCGCGACGGCGACCAGCCGGAATTCCTGCAGGCCGTTCGCGAGGTTTTCGAAAGCCTCGAACCGGTGGTCGCGAAGCATCCGGAATATGAGAAGGCGGGCGTGCTCGAACGCATCGTCGAGCCGGAACGTGTGGTGAAGTTCCGCGTCGCATGGACCGACGATGAGGGTAAGGTGCAGGTCAACCGCGGTTACCGCATCCAGTTCAACTCCGCAATCGGCCCGTACAAGGGCGGCCTGCGCTTCCACCCGAGCGTGAACGAGGGCGTCATCAAGTTCCTCGGCTTCGAGCAGATTCTGAAGAACTCCCTGACCAGTCTGCCGATGGGCGGCGGCAAGGGCGGCTCCGACTTCGACCCGAAGGGCAAGTCCGACGCCGAAGTCATGCGTTTCTGTCAGGCCTTCATGACGGAACTGTGCCGTCATATCGGCCAGTTCACCGACGTTCCGGCCGGCGACATCAACGTGGGCGGCCGCGAGATCGGCTACCTGTTCGGCCAGTACAAGCGCATTCGTGACGAGTATTCCGGCGTGCTCACCGGCAAGGGCCTCGAATTTGGCGGTTCTCTGGCACGCACTGAGGCCACCGGTTACGGCCTGTGCTACTACACCGCCGAGGCAATGCGCGTGCTGCGCAATGACTCTTTTGAAGGCAAAACCGTGGTCATTTCCGGCTCCGGCAACGTGGCCATCTTCGCCACCGAGAAGGCTCAGGCCCTCGGCGCGAAGGTTGTGACCGCCTCCGATTCCAACGGCTACATCTACGATCCGAACGGCATTCAGCTTGACGTGGTCAAGGACATCAAGCTGGGTCATCGCGGCCGCATCAAGGAATATGCAGAGCGCGTGCCGGGCTCCGAGTACCACGAGGGCTGCAAGGGCGTGTGGACCGTTCCGTGCGACATCGCCCTGCCGTGCGCCACCCAGAACGAGATCGACGAGGAGTCCGCCAAGGCCCTTATCGCCAACGGCTGCACCGTGGTGTGCGAAGGCGCCAACATGCCGTCCACTCCGGAGGCAATCGCCGTCTACCAGTCCAACAACGTGCTCTACGGCCCCGCTAAGGCCGCGAACGCGGGCGGCGTGGCAGTTTCCGGCCTTGAGATGAGCCAGAACTCCTACCGCCTTTCCTGGACCTTCGAAGAGGTTGACGGCAAGCTCAAGTCCATCATGGAGAACATTGTTGCCAACTCCCTGGAAGCCGCCAAGGAATACGGCCACGAGGGTGATCTGATGCTCGGCGCCAACGCGGCCGGCTTCGTCAAGGTCGCCAACGCGATGGTCGCCCAGGGCGTGCTGTGATCTAGTCGATTTAGCCAATACGGCTGATTATCGGGAAGAAATTGAGGGTCTGTCTGGTTTATTCCAGGCAGACCCTCTTTTCGTATTTCAACACGTATTTCAGCGCACCCAATCTAGTTTCAATCATATCTGAAACAACCACTCAAAAAACATGATAGTTTTAGCTATCACCGCAACTTCCTCTCATACAGCTCCGCTATCTCGCTTATATATGGCAGATTTGAGAGTTCGTACGGTGATATTTCGCCTATATATGGCAGCCTTGGTAGGCAAAACAACCCAAAACATACCCCCGAACTGGCTTTTTCGCAAGTTGATCTGCCATATATAAGCGAGATGTCACCGGTCAGAGGACGAAATCTGCCATAGATAGGGCAGACATGGGCAGGGGAGAGACGCAAGAGAGACTGTTTTGGCAAATACGAAGGCGGTCTGTGCCGTGATTGGAATCACGATACAGACCGCCTTGTTGCGCTTGAACTCACTATCGCCGCTCGCTGCTGTTAACAGCCCGCAGAGCTATTAATCGTCGCCAAGCGTGACGTGGATGCCGCCGACGAGGGTGCTCACCACGTTGTACAGCAGCGTGAGAATCACCACGAGCACGGTGATCAGCACCACTTCCACAATGGAGAAGATGGTGACGGCACTCAGAACGGTGCTCAGCGAGAACACGTTCGTCAAATCAAATCCGCCGGCATCCAAGCCCGTGGAGGACACGATCTGCGTAACCTGGTCGAACACGCCAACCACGTTCAGCATGCCCCACAGAATAGCTGCCGCAACGATCTGAATAATTCCTCCCGCGATGGAAAGCATGAACGCCACCTTAGCGGCCGACCATGCGTCGATACGCGTCAGAGACAGGCTCATACGGCGTGCGCGCGGAGTACCGCCACGACGCTTCTCACGAACCTTCACGCCGCCGGAAGCGGGGGAGGAGACACCCTCATGTGCCTGAACCTGATCCTCACCAATCAGCGGCTGGCTGGAAGCGGAACGTGCCACGCGCGGTGCATGCCCATCCTCCGGCATTTGCTGTCCTTCGTTGTTCTCGCTCATCGTTGCTCCTTGCAAGATTGTGCCCAGTTCTTAGCTGAGGCTACCAGTTTTCACAGACGATTGTCCGTGCTTCGATCAGGCCTCTACATTCTCGCCATCGCCGGATTCGGCGTTGGTTTCAGCAGGGGCTTCAACGGCAGATTCAGGCGATTGCGCAGTACCCTCGTTCGCAGTTGCGTCCACGGTCGCATTTTCCACGTTTTCCGCGGATTCGTCGTCGTCCTTTTCCTCGTTACGCGCGATGGAGATGATCTCGTCGTTCTTGTCAGGCTTAGCGAACGTCACGCCCTGAGTGGTACGTCCAGTGCGCTTGACCTCATCGACGTTGGAACGGATGACCTTGCCGGACTTCATGATGGCCATGATCTGGTCATCTTCCTCAACGATCACCGCGCCCACGAGGGAACCACGGCCTTCGGCGAGCTGCACAGCCTTGACACCAAAGCCATTACGGCCCTGCAGGCGGTATTCGCTGATGGCGGTACGCTTGGCGAAGCCTTCGTTGGTGACCACGAACAGATCCTTGTCGGAATCGCCCCAAACCACGTCCATGGCCAGCAGTTCGTCGCCTTCGCGGAACTTCATACCCTGCACGCCGGCAGTCTGGCGTCCCATCGGGCGCAGTTGCTCGTCGTTGGCCTGGAACTTCAGGCTCATGCCCAGCTTCGACACGAGAATGATGTCATCCTCTGCATTGCACAGTGCGGCACCGATTAGCTCGTCGGCGTTCTCGCCGTTTTCGTCGGCCATGAGACGCACTGCGATCAGGCCGCCCTGACGCGGGGAATCGTATTCGGCGAGCGCGGTCTTCTTGACCTTGCCGGAACGAGTGGCGAGCACCAAGTACTTGGCCACTTCGTAGTTCGGAATCGACAGCACGGTCTGGATCGTCTCGTCAGGGCCGAACTGCAGCAGGTTGGCCACATGCTGTCCCTTGGAATCGCGCGACCCCTCCGGCAGCTCGTAAGCCTTCAAACGGTACACGCGTCCTTTGTTGGTGAAGAACAGCAGCCAGTTGTGAGTGCTTGTCAGGAAGAAGTGGTCGACCACGTCGTCCTCACGCAGCTTGGCTCCCTTGATGCCCTTGCCACCACGGTGCTGCGCACGGTATTCGTCGGCCTTGGTGCGCTTGATGAAACCGGAGTGGGTGACGGTCACGACCACGTTTTCTTCCGCAATCAGATCTTCGACGTTCATTTCACCGGAGTACGGCAGGATCTTGGTTCGACGTTCGTCGCCATACTTGGACACGATTTCGTCAAGCTCGTCGCCCACGATTTTGCGTTGACGCTCCGGCTTGGCGAGAATGTCGTTGTAGTCGGCGATACGACGCATCAGCTCGTTGTGTTCGTCGAGAATCTTCTGACGTTCCAATGCGGCCAGTCGGCGCAGCTGCATGGCCAGAATGGCGTCGGCCTGCACTTCGTCCACGTCCAGCAGGTCCATAAGGCCCGTGCGTGCGACTTCCGCGGATTCGGACGCACGAATGAGCGCGATGACCTCGTCAATCATGTCGAGGGCCTTCAGGTAGCCCTGCAGAATGTGGTCGCGCTCTTCTGCCTCACGCTTGAGGTAGGCGGTACGGCGTGCGATGACTTCCAGCTGGTGGCCCACCCAATGGCGGATGAACGCGTCCAGAGACAGCGTGCGTGGCACGCCATCGACCAGTGCCAGCATGTTGGCACCGAAGGTCTGTTGCAGCTGGGAATGCTTGTACAGGTTGTTGAGCACAACCTTCGGCACTGCGTCGCGCTTGAGCACGAGCACGAGACGCTGTCCGGTACGGCCGGAGGTTTCGTCACGCATGTCTGCGATGCCCTGGATCTTGCCGTCACGCACCGCTTCGCGGATGGAAACGACCAGTCGGTCCGGGTTCACCTGATATGGCAGTTCGGTGATCACGAGGCACATACGGCCCTTGATCTCCTCGGTGTTCACCACCGCGCGCATGGTGATCAGACCACGGCCGGTACGGTAGGCCTGCTCGATGCCCTTGTGTCCGAGAATCGTTGCGCCAGTAGGGAAGTCCGGTCCCTTGATGATGCGGATCAGGTTTTCGAGCAGCTCTTCGCGGCTTGCGTCTGGGTGGTCAAGCGCCCAATGCACGCCTTCGGCCACTTCGCGCATATTGTGCGGAGGAATGTTGGTGGCCATACCGACGGCGATGCCAGACGAACCATTGCACAACAGGTTCGGGAATCGTGCTGGAAGCACGGTCGGCTCCTGCGTCTTGCCATCGTAGTTCGGCAGGAAATCGACGGTGTCTTTGTCGATGTCACGCACCATTTCCATGGCGAGCGGAGCCATACGGCATTCGGTGTAACGCATTGCTGCGGCCGGATCGTCGCCGGGGGAGCCGAAATTGCCTTGGCCGTCGACCAGCGTGTAACGCATCGACCACGACTGTGCCATACGCACCAACGTGTCGTAGATCGCGAAATCGCCGTGCGGATGGTACTTACCCATGACCTCGCCGACCACGCGGGCGCACTTGGAGTAGCCACGGTCGGGGCGGTAGCCGCCGTCGTACATCGCGTAGATCACACGGCGATGCACCGGCTTCATGCCGTCGCGCACGTCCGGGAGCGCACGGTCCACGATCACGGACATGGCGTATGCCAGATATGAATCGCGCATTTCCTGCTGCAGATCCTTCTTCTGGATGCGTTCGCCCACCATCAGGCCGTAATCGGTGTTGTCGGCCTCCTGCGGGCTCAACGGCTCCATGGAGCCGTCAGGCACGAACTGGCCGTCTTCGTTGCTGTTGTTTTCGTCTGCCAACTTCTAAGTCCTTCTAAATCCTTATGAAACCTTGCCTGAAGTCCTTGAAATCCCTACGCGTCGATCCAGCTGACGTTGCGGGCGTTGCGCTGGATGAACAGACGGCGAGGTTCGACTTCGTCTCCCATGAGCATGGAGAAGGTTTCGTCGGCTGCGGCCGCGTCTTCGATCTGCACCTGCTTCAGAATGCGGTGGTCAGGATCCATGGTGGTTTCCCACAGTTCCTGGTAGCTCATTTCACCCAGACCCTTGTAACGCTGGATGCCTTCGCCCTTCGGCAGCTGACGGCCGGCGGCCTTGCCTTCGGCGAGCACGCGGTCGCGTTCGGCGTCGGTATACACGAAGTCGTGCGCACCCTTGGTCCACTTAAGTCGGTACAGCGGCGGCATGGCCACATACACGTAACCGGCGGTGATCATCGGGCGCATGTAACGGAAGAACAGCGTCAGATTCAGGGTTGCGATATGCGCGCCGTCCACATCGGCATCGGCCATGATGATGACCTTGTGGTAGCGGACTTTGTTCAGGTCGAAATCCTCGCCGTAACCGCCGCCGACCGCAGTGATCAGCGATTCGATGGTTTCGGACTTCATCATGCGGTCAAGGCTTGCACGCTCAGTGTTGAGGATTTTGCCTCGCAGCGGCAGAATGGCCTGCGTGATCGGGTTGCGTCCCTGAATTGCGGAGCCGCCTGCGGAGTCACCCTCCACGATGAACAGTTCGCACTCTTCAGGATTGTTGGACTGGCAATCCTTCAGTTTGTCTGGCATGCCCGCGGATTCGAAGATTGACTTACGGCGGGTATTCTCACGTGCCTTCTTGGCTGCAAGACGCGCACGGGAGGCTTCAATGGCCTTCTGGATGATGTTCTTGGCTTCGCTGGGATGCGCATCGAACCAGTCGCCGAGCTTGTCGGTCATCACGCGCTGTACGAAGGTTTTCGCTTCGGAATTGCCGAGCTTGGTCTTGGTCTGGCCTTCGAATTGCGGGGTGGTGAGCTTCACCGACACCACTGCGGTCAGGCCTTCGCGCACGTCGTCGCCGGAAAGGTTCTCGTCCTTGTCTTTGAGGATGTTCTTTTCACGTGCGTAACGATTGACGAGCGAAGTCAGAGCCGCACGGAAGCCTTCTTCGTGGGTGCCGCCTTCGGTGGTTGAGATGGTGTTGGCGAAGGTGTGCACCGCTTCGGAGTATGCGGTGGTCCACTGCATGGCGATTTCCGCGGAAATGCCGATTTTCAGATCTTCCGCTTCGAAATCGATGACATCCGGTTCGACCGGGGTTGCCTTGCGGGACTTCACCAAGTAATCGACGTAATCCTTGATGCCGTCGTTGTACTGGTAGGTGACTGTCTGATGCTTCTCGGCATTGTCGTCACCGTCGCCTGCGACTTCGTCTCCTGCCTGGTCCGGCTCGCGCAGATCGGTTAGGGACAGCTTCAGGCCCTTGTTCAGGAATGCCATCTGCTGGAAACGGTTACGCAGAATCTCGAAATCGTAGGTGGTGGTTTCGAAGATGGCGCCGTCGGCCCAGAAGGTCACGGAAGTGCCGGTGGATTCGTCTTCGCCCATCGGTTCGCCTTTGAGCAGACGCGAGGTCGGCTTCTGGTTGATGTAGGTCTGGGTCCAGTGGAAACCCTGGCGGCGCACTTCGATGTCGACGCGGGTCGACAACGCGTTCACCACGGAAATACCCACACCGTGCAGACCGCCGGAGACCGCGTAGCCGCCGCCACCGAACTTGCCGCCTGCGTGCAGCTTGGTCATCACGGTTTCCACACCGGAAACACCTTCGCCCGGCACTTCGTCGACCGGAATGCCTCGTCCGTCATCGACCACGCGCACGCCGCCGTCCGGCAGAATCGTCACTTCGATATGCGAGGCATAGCCCGCCAGCGCCTCGTCGACGGAGTTGTCGACGATTTCATACACTAGGTGGTGCAGGCCACGGGGGCCGGTGGAGCCGATGTACATGCCCGGGCGGATTCGCACCGCCTCAAGGCCTTCCAGCACTCTCAGATCAGACGCGTCGTAATGCTCCGGAGCCAAGGTGTCGTCGAGCTGCGCATCTTCGAGCTGATCGTTTTGGATCTGATCTTCCTGCGTGTTTTCAGCTGATTCGTTCAGCGAATCCGCATCAAGGTCTGCCACAGAGATTCCTTCCTGCATTTTTCCCGCCAATGAGGGTCATTCACGCAGGTGATACCACCTAGAACGCAAATAAAGGCCCCTTCTAGGCGTTTACATACACTGCTTGATATTCTACTCATGCAGGGGGACAGCGCGCCAGAGGCATTTATCCTTGAAATTCAGCCGTTTACCCCTGTTTTTCGCGTTCGGAAAAGTATTTTCCAGCCCTCGCAAAGGTCATCTCCGGGGACATATTCGACGAACGGCCGATCGCAAACCAACTATCACACCGATATCACACCAATATCGCGTGATATTTCGCTAATATCGGGTCCTTCTGGCCATTCGCCCTCGGCTGAATCCCTGTTGCTGGGGGCCGGTGACGCGCACTTCGTTGATGGTCAGGCCCTCGAGTCTCCTGCGAATGGTGTCGGTCAGCAGCGGAATCATGTACGTCATGGTGGTGGTCCATGCGGGGCTGTCGCATCGGATCGTCAGAATGCCGTCGCGCAGGTCGACGGGGTAGGAGTGGCGCGCGTTTTCGTCACCGACCACCTGGTCCCAATGATTCTGCATCTGCGCGATTTTCAAATGCGGCGTCCACGAACCTTGCGTTGCGATCACGTTGAAGATATTGCCGACCGTCTGCGGGTCGCGTCCGGGTTTGCCGAAATTCTCCCATGCCTGCCGCGCACGTTCCTCACGTTCCTTGTAACGTCCGGCGCGTTTGCTGATGCGTTCGAACACTTCGGCGGGCAACTTGCGTTGGTCGAGATGCAATGTTTCGCAGATTGGAGGATTAGGCATCAGCGGTCAGTCTCCCTTCTTGCCGCAAGCTGCGCCATCATCGCCGCCAAATCGGCATCGCCGCCATCTTGCGATTGCCGACGCAACGCGGACACGTCAATTACATGCGCGTGCACGACGTCCGTTTGCGGAATGTCGCTTGCCGCAGCGACGGTGATCAGCACTTGATCCTGCCTCATCGCGAAATCGAGGATCTGTCCACGACGGGATTCGTCAAGCTGTGCGAACACATCATCGAGAATCACGATCGGCTTGCTTTCGAATTGTGCGGAAACCGCTTCATATAGCGCCATTTTCAACGCCAAAGCCATGGTCCACATCTCGCCGTTGGACGCGAATTCACGGGCGGGCATGTCGTTGAGCAGCAAGGTCAGGTCATCGCGATGCGGGCCGATCAGATTCTGCCCGCGTGCCACTTCGCCCGGGTAGATGCGCTGGAAATGACGGCTAATTTCCGCGCCCGGATCGTCGAACAGCATCACTTCGTCGAAGGATGGCTCGTATGCGAGCGCCGCCCGCTCGCCGTCGCCTGCCAAAGACGCGTAGATTCGCGCGAAAGGCTCCCCTAAGCGTGCGATTACATCGTTGCGTTCCTGTGTCAGTCTCATGCCGAGATCGATGAATTGTCCTGTCCAGATTTCCAACCCGCTTAAGACCGTCTGCTGGCTGTATTGCAAATCGGTATTCGTGCCGTCGCCGAGTTGTTTGAGCAGTGCCGTGCGTTGTTTCGCCACGTGCGTGAATTGTTGCAGTAGCTGCGCGTAGTGGGGGAGCAGCAGGGAAGCGGCCTGGTTGATGAAGTTACGTCGGGTTGCTGGGTCGCCTGCTACCAAACGCTGATCTTCGGGGGTAAAGGAGACGGAGGGCGTGCGCCCGATGAGATCGCGCATGTATTGCGATTTTCCGCCATCGATTCGCGCCCGATTCGCACCTCGCGCCACGATGGTCGCTTCGTAGGTGTGTTGCGTTTCGTCGTCTTCCACATTGGCTCGGATGGTGGCCGAAGCGCACCCTTTTTCGATTAGCGGCAATGATGATGACGTGCGATGGCTTGATCCCGTGGAAAGCACTTCGACGGCTTCCACAATATTGGTTTTGCCGAGTCCGTTGGCTCCTTGCAGAATGTTGATTCCCGGTTCGAAGTCGAGCACGCAATGTTCCCAAGAACGGTAGTGGTCGAGCGCTAGGCGGGAAATATACATTCACAATCCTTGAGAATAAAGCAAATTTCTTACGTGGACAGTCGCAATTATTTACGAATATGATTGTTCATGAATATTCATGCAAACGGGCTGAACCGGCAGTAATAGCCATGTTCAGCCCTGTTTTTGCGATGCACCCACGTTTTGTGCGGAGCGGTTTATGTTCAGCTGTTGAAACGCATGGGCACAAGCAGGTAACGGTAGTCCATGGATTCCGCGGAATCCGACTCCTTCTGGCCGTTGAATTCCACAGGCTTGACAGCGGTGGTCATCTTCATGCGCACGAACGGTTCCGCGATGGCGCTCAGGCCTTCGATCAGGTAGGTCGGGTTGAAGGCCACGGTGATGTCTTCTCCATCCATGTCGATGTCGAGGATTTCCTTGGCTTGGGCTTCGTCCGCGGTTCCTGCGGTCAACGTGAGCTCCTGGCTGGTGAAGGCCATGCGGATCGGCGCGTTGCGCTCGGCAACGAGGGAGACGCGCTTGATGGCACTAATGAGATCCTGCTTGTTGATGACCGCGTGAATCGGGTATTCGTCGGCATACAGGCGGTCGACCGCGGGGAATTCGCCGTCGATCAGCTGCGAGGTAGACACGCGTCCGGCGTTCTCGAAGCCCAGCAGCGACGGATTCTCCGTGTCGAAGTCCACAACGATGTTCTGGTGCTCATCCAGGGAGCGTGCCACGTCGCGCAGCAGTGCGCCGCGAACGAGTGCGGTGGCGTTTGTGTCCGGGTTTTCCGGCGTCCACGTAAAGCTCGAACGAGACAGACGGAAACGGTCGGTGGAGCTCATGATCACCTTGTCGCCTTGGAACTGCACGCGGATGCCGGTGAGCACGGGGCGATTCTCCTCGCGGGAAACGGCAACGGACGCCTGGGTGACGGCCTGGGTAAAGGTTTGCGCGTCCACTTGGCCCAGTTTGGCCGGAATTACCGGAAGATCCGGATATTCGGCATCTGGCATGAGCTGCATGGTGAAGGTGGACTTGCCGGAGGTGATGGTCATGGTCGATCCATCGGTGGAAAGATAGGTTTTCGCAGCAGGAAGCGACTTGGTGATATCCGCCAGCAGCTTGCCGAGCACCAAAACGGATCCGGCTTCATCGATGCCTGCTTCAATGTGATGGCGGGCGGAAATGGCGTAATTGAAGGCGGAAAGCTGGAGAGTGCCGTCGATGGCCTCCAAACGGACGCCTGCCAAAATGGGGGATGCAGGACGAGCGTCGATCACGCGGGTGGTCCAGGCTACTGCGTCGGCCAGCGCTTGGGAATTGACTTCAACTTTCATGGCTAATTTCCTCGTTTCATTCGGTCCATAAGTCATTTTAGCGAGCTGTCAGAGTTTTGACGAAGCGTGGGGAATTCCCCACTTATGGTGACGATGATGATTTTCTTATAACAATCTATATTCGTCATAATAAGGCCTGTGGATAATGTGGGTAAGTGATTAGACCCCACATTTTGCAAGGGTTCAGTTCACCTCACTACCTGTGGATAACTTTTGAATGGAGTGTGGACAAATCATGGGGTTATCCACAGGCTCGGCAATGAGAAAAAGTTATCCACAGAAGCCTGTGTATAGTCCACAATTCATCCACCGCCAATTTTCGCGTTTCCAACGGGTTTTCCACCGAGAAATCCCTAATTTGTGTATAACTATGTGGATAACTTCAATAAAAATCTTCCACAGCCCGGCGTGTCAGCCCGGTCGGTAAAGTAGCCGATAAAGGTTTTACTAATATTCACACTTAGCGTCTGAAATGCGCCTAAAAAGGCGGAAAACGCCAAAATCGTTTTTGAGGCGTCCAAAAACACACGTAAACGAGCGAAGTCGCGGAAAACGTTATTTCTCGCCGGAACGCTGCTTGAGCTGCAGTGTCAACTCCGTCACATAGTTGTAGATTTCCTGCTTTTCCTGCATTTCATCGCTGATACGGGTGTAGGCGTGCATCACCGTGGTGTGGTCCTTGCCTCCAAACACCTGGCCGATGTCGTTCAGACTCATGCTGGTGAGCTCACGCACCAAATACATGGCGATCTGGCGGGCCAGCGCGATTTTCTTCGTGCGAGAACGGCCGACGATGTCATCGAACGTGATGTAGAAGTATTTCGCCACCTGGGTGATGATGTCGGTGGGCTTGATTTCCACATCGGTCGCGAAGAAGTCCTGCAGAGTATGCTCCGCCAGCGCGCGAGTCACCGGCTGTCCGCTCAGGGAAGCCATGGCAGTCACGCGGTTCAGTGCGCCTTCCAGCTCGCGGATGTTCTCGGTGAAACGTTCCGCAATAAGGTTGAGCACGTCGTCCTGAACGTTGGACCCATGGGCGATCATGCGCAGAATGGCGATTCGCGTCTCCAGATCCGGCGGCTTGACGTCGACGGTCAGGCCGGATTCGAAGCGGGAGATCAGGCGTTCGTTGAAGCCCTGCAGATCCTTCGGAGGCACATCGGATGCGATCACAATGCGCTTGTTCGCCTGGTGCAGGGTATTGAACGTATGGAAGAACTGTTCAAGTGTCGCGTCTTTGCCGCTGAGGAATTGAATATCGTCGATCAGCAGCACGTCGACTTCACGGTAGCGACGGTTGAATTCCTTGATTTGGCCGGAATTCTGGTTGGTGTCGCCCAATGCTTCGATGAATTCGTTGGTGAACTCCTCGCTGGTCACATAACGGACCTTCAGTGAGGGATCCTTGACCAGCGCGTAGTTGCCGATGGCGTTCAGCAAGTGGGTTTTGCCCAGGCCGGAGCCGCCATAGATACACAGCGGGTTGAAATCATGGCCGGAACCTTCCGCGACGGCCAATGCGACGGTGCGCGCGAAACGGTTGGAATCGCCAGGAACGAAGGTGTCGAAGGTGGCGTTTTTGTTCAGGTGGGTCTTAGGATCCAGCAAAGGCCTGTTCTGGCCTCGTTGGAAGGTGTTGGGGCGTTCCGGAGGCATGACGACCGGAATGGGAAGCTGGCCCTGCGTGGTTTCCTCAACATGAGGCGCGGGGGTAAAATGAGGGTATTCCTCGACGGCCGGCTGGGCGGGTTCCTTCTTTTCCACGATCTTGAATGCGGGGAAAATATCCTGTTCGGCGGCCTCTCGCAACGCCTTCAGCAAAGGTTGGCTCAATTCGTTCTGCAACGTCTGCTGCGCGGCCGCGCTGGGCACGCACAACACGATGGTGGGACCCCACATGCCTTCCGGAAAAACATTTTCCAGCCAGCTTTTGTCACGTACGGAAAGCGCGGGATTCTGGTGCAGCAACGCCAGCGCGTCGGACCATACTCCGCGAGCCTGATCGAGAGGATCGGTTGTCGTATCGGCCACGGATTCCCCTTTCTCGACAGACTTCTACCAGTAGTGCAACTGTTTATTTGTACTCTCTTTTCCCCGAGTTATCCACCGGTAAGCGTGTTGAAATAATTGAATTGTGAATAACAGTGATGTAGTTTGTGGATAACTTTTGTGGGGAGTTTGGCGATATACCAACGTTTTTTGTGGATTGTTTTGTGGGGAGAGTCCCCATGAAAATGTGAAGGAATTAGCGGAGGCAATTACTCTGTTCAGGGGTCAGAGTAATTTGGTAGAGCTTGACTCATGAGGAGCCGTGCCTTGGCATGGCTAAAACACCGGGAGCATTAATTATGAAGAGGACATTCCAGCCGAACAACCGCCGTCGCCACATGAAGCACGGTTTCCGTCAGCGCATGCGCACCCGCGCAGGCCGCGCTCTGATCAACCGTCGCCGCGCCAAGGGCCGCAAGTCCCTCGCTGCCTGATTTAACGGCATAGAGTGGTGGAACGGCTGAAAAGCCATCGCGATTTTGTCGCGGTGCTCAAACGCCGTCGTAGGGTATCGCGAGAAGACATCGTCGTGCATTATTTGATGCACGACGATGCCATTATTGACGATTCCACGGCGAAGCGGGGCCGACGTGTCGGTTTGGCCGTTTCCAAGGCTGTCGGCAACGCAGTAACGCGTAATGCCGTTAAACGTCGTTTCCGCGTGCTTGCACGAAAGTACGAATCTGCCTTACCTGAATCCTGCGATATCGTGTTGCGTGCAAAGCCAAGTGCTGCACATGCTGATTTTCTATCGTTGGAACAGCAGATCGTAGCATGTTTTGAAGCGGTGAATCGTAAGGCCGTGCGTCAGTAATGAACGCCGGTTGTGACGGAAATTGGATGATTCGCGCCATTCGCTGGTACCAACGTCATATTTCCGCGAATACCGCACCCTGCTGCAGATATTATCCAAGTTGTTCCAATTATGCGATTCAGGCGATTGAACGATTTGGCCGCCTTAAGGGTGGCCTTCTTGCGTTATTGCGCCTTCTTCGCTGCAATCAGTGGAACCGTGGGGGAATTGACGACGTTCCGCAGCTTTATTCCTTGTTTTACAGATGTTCGTGGTCGAAGGCACACGAGGAACCTCGGCTCACGCCTCTGAACGTAGAAAAACCTATAGGCGATAAGGAGACTGGCCTGTAATGAATCAAAATCAATTCCTCCTCGACAGCGGTTTCTGGGGCTGGCTGTATAAGCTCCTGTATCCCGTCGAGTGGCTCATGACGCAGATCATGGCCGTATTCCATAAGTTCCTGGTGATGCTGGGCATGAACGAGATCGGTTTCTCGTGGGTCATGTCCATCGTATTCCTAGTACTTGTGGTCCAGGCATGCGTTTTTCCGCTGTTCTACAAGTCCATGAAGGGTATGCGCAAGATGCAGGCCCAGATGGCCGTCCTGCAGCCAAAGATGCAGCGTATCCAAAACAAATACAAGGGCAAGAACGATCCCGCCAGCAAGGAAGCCATGCAGCGCGAGATGATGAAGCTCTACCAGGACAATGATGCGAACCCGATGGGTGGCTGCACTTCCATGCTCCCTATGTTCGTGCAGGGTCCCGTATTCATGTGCATGTTCTATACGCTGTCAGCCATTCCGTACATCGCACGCGGCAAATTCAGGGACGGACAGGGTCTTGGCGCTTTCGACATCGCCACAGCCAAGCAGTTCACGTCCACCACAGTGTTTGGTGTGAACGTGGCTGATAACTTCACGACCGCCGCCGTGCATGGCAAAGTAGTTATCGCCATCTTCGTTGCATTGATGTGCTTCTGCCTGTGGTTCATGCAGTACAACAGCATGAAGCGTAACATGGCTCAGTCTGCGGCAAACAAGCAGACCGAAATGATGCAGAAGATGATGTTGTGGATGTTCCCGATCATGTACATTGTCTCCGGTATTGCCATGCCGTTCGCTGTGCTGGTGTACTGGCTCACCAACAACATCTGCAATCTGTTGCGTTCCATCTGGCAGATCCACGTCTTCCCGACTCCGGGATCTCCGGCCGCCGAAGCGAAGGAAAAGCGTGATCATGTTCATGAGAACGCCCGCCGAGCCAAGGCCGGTCTGCCATCCCTCGAGGAAGAGGCGCTGCAGAAGGCCAAGGAAGCCGCCGAAGTGAAGGAAAAGAACGGCTACCAGCGTCATCAGCCGAGCCGTAAAAAGAAAAAGAAGTGAGTAAGAGTGTGTCCCGTGTTTCACGTGAAACGCGGGACACACCACTTTTATCAGCGTTTATCGTCGACGTGGTAAACAGTAATTAGACTTTACATAGCAAGACTTTTAGTAATAGAAACCCCGCTCAAAGGAGTACAACCACCATGGCGCAAGATGAGGAAAAGACCATCGATCAGCTCAATGAGGAAGCTGATATCGCTGCCGATTATCTTGAAGGACTGCTCGATATCGTTGATTACGAAGGTGATATCGAAATGGGCGTGCGCAACAATCGTCCTACCGTGCAAATCGTCGCCGATGATGATACGGATATCAAGCATCTCATCGGACGCAACGGCGAGGTCGTCGACGCATTGCAGCAGCTGACGCGACTTGCCGTGCAGCAGAAGACCGGCGAACGTTCCCATCTCATTGTGGACGTCGACGGCTATCTAAAGCGCAAGCGTCAGCGTCTGCATGACATCGCGCTGGACGCCATCGACGAGGTGCACGAGACCGGAGAGCCGGTCGACCTGAAGCCGATGAATTCCTTCGAGCGTAAGATCGTGCATGACGTGGTGCGTGAGGAAGGCATGAAGTCCCGTTCCCACGGCGAGGAGCCACATCGTTACGTTACGGTGTATCTCAAGGCTTCCGCCGCCGAGGAAACCGAAGACGAGGATGAGGCCTGAGTTCGGCTCGTTTCACGTGAAACATGGCGTCACTATTTGGTGGCGCTTTTTTTTATTGCGATTGGTGAATGACTGCACGCGAGTCGTGCGCTGGATACGTGACGCCTATGTGCGCATGGACTTGCTTACGGTCTGCGTAGGCCGTGCGATATTGCCGGCATTGGTCGGGGAGTAATGGCTGGAATACCAGCAATGAGGAAGAGCAGGATATAGGATGGTGCCCATGAGTGATGTGACAGACGAACTTGATGATTCGCCGATTCTTGAGGAAGTGCTGGGGGATGCGTTGGACAAGCTGCGTGTCTTTCATGCGAAACTTGCCGAAGAAGGCGAACCCCGTGGCTTGATCGGGCCACGAGACGTTGGGATTATTTGGGAACGCCATATTCTGAATTCGGCTGCCATTGTGCCTTTCGTGAGGGAATCCACGGCCAATAAGCAGTTTAAAACGGTTGCCGATATTGGCAGCGGTGGCGGTTTCCCCGGTATCGTTGCGGCCGCATGCCTGCCGGATCACCAGTTCACGCTTGTAGAGCCTATGGAGCGGCGTATCGAATGGCTGAACGAGTGCGTGGCGGACATGGAGCTGGAGAACGTTGCGGTGGTGCGTGCCAGGGCCAATGAGATGATCGAGGCCATTGTGGGTGCGTCTGGCACTCAAGGCGGCAACCGTGGCAATGGGAACGCCAGAAACGGTAGAAACGGCAAAGGTGGCAGGAACGGCAGGGGAGCGGTTGCCCGCGGTCCTGTACTGGATTTGGATGGCAAGCCCATTCAGGCAAGGCATCCGTTCGCCGTGGTGACCTGTCGTGCCGTTGCGCCGATGACCAAACTATCCGGGTGGACGTTGCCGTTGCTTGAACGCGGTGGATGTCTGGTCGCATTGAAGGGAAGATCCGCTCAGGAGGAGATCGAAAAAGCCTCCATGGAGATCGCCAAGTGCGGCGGCGTTCGTCCGCGAGTGGTGAATGCCGAGGTCGGTCCGGGGCTTGAATCGACCCATGTGCTCATGGTGGATAAAAAGTAAGTTATCCACAATTTAGGCGAGTTGTCCACATTATCCACAGCTGGGGAATCGTTGAAATAAACCGCAGAGAAAATGTTGGAATGGCAATAAAATATCTGTGGATAACTTTTTGTGAGTAGCGCAAGTTATCCACTGACTATCCACAGTTATCCACATTTGCGCACAATGGGTGAGATGGGCTGATTCTGTCCACCCAAATGATGAAACTTGAATGTTAAGCATATCGTAAGGAAGGCTGACGTATGACTGGACCTGAAGGACCAGATAACCTGACATCGATGGAATCGGCAACGGAAACCATCAAACGAATTTTCGGAGGATCGGATTCTCCTCTTGGTTCGCAGATCGCCGACGAATCGTCTCGCTATCGCGCCTTGCAGAAGGCCGTTTGCCCAAAGCCGGAGCAGACGCGCCTAATTGCGGTCGCTAACCAGAAGGGCGGCGTTGGCAAAACCACGTCTGCGGTGAATCTTTCCGCTGCGTTGGCTCAGTTCGGTTCCAAAGTGCTGCTGATCGATATGGATCCACAGGGCAATGCGTCGACCGCGTTGGGTGCTCCGCATGCGTCGGGAGAGCCGTCGGTATACGACGTGATCGAAGGTAGGAAAACCATTGCCGAAGTCAAGCGTGCCTGCCCTGATTTCGATCTGCTTGATGTGGTGCCAGCCTCCATTGATTTGAGTGGTGCCGAGCTGGAAGTCGCCGACATGGAAAATCGCAATGTGCTGCTGAAAACCGCGGTTGACGAGTTTCTTGAGAACAGCGAGGAACACTACGATTACGTGATTATCGATTGCCCTCCAAGCCTTGGACTGCTGGTAATTAATGCCATGTGCGCGGTGCATGAGATGCTGATTCCGATCCAGGCTGAATACTATGCGTTGGAGGGGCTTGGCCAGCTTATCAATACCATCGGGCTGGTGCAGGAACATTTCAATCCGTCACTGCTCGTTTCTACCATGCTGATCACCATGTTCGATAAGCGAACCCTGCTCAGCCGTGAAGTGCATGACGAGGTCAAAAGCCACTATCCGACCATCGTGTTGGACACCACGATTCCACGAACGGTGAAAATATCGGAAGCGCCAAGCTTTAATCAAAGCGTTATCGCCTACGACCCCAAGGGCATGGGTGCAATCTCCTACTGCGAGGCCGCGTTGGAACTCGCACGTCGCTCGCAGACGGTGTTGCAGGCTATCGATGCAAGAAGGAATGAGAACTGATTATGGCTACGAAATCACGTTTAGGCAGGGGTCTCGGCGCGCTGTTTCCGTCTCTTCCAGGAGAGTCGGCAAAATCGGAAGCTGCCGCTGAGCCGGCTACTCCTGCTGCAGGGGTGAAGGCCGATAACAAATCGTCCGCGAAAACTTCCGGAAATATGGCTGACAGTGCCGACGTGCCGTCTGTGGAAAAGAATGCAGGCGCTAAAAGCTCCATGGTGACAGCCAAGGCTTCCGTCGATGCCGTCCGCGACATGAAGAAAAACGTTTCACGTGAAATCAAGAAGGGAGGCGTTCATCGTGCCAGCATGCCTTCCATCACGCTGAACGAAGCGGCTCATCCAGCTGACATGTTCTTCGGTGCCACCAGTCCTGTCGCTCCTTCTGCCGATGTGAAGCAGGGGAGTGTTTCACGTGAAACTATAGCGGTAAAAAAGAACGAAGATGCAAAGAACAGCGAACCGGAACTGCTGCCGGTGCAGGGTGGATACTTGGTTGAATTGCGTCTGAGTGACGTCGGACCCAACCTGCATCAGCCGCGTACTATTTTCGACGAGGATGATCTTCGTGAACTTGCCGATTCCATCAAGGAAGTCGGCGTGCTGCAGCCCATTGTCGTACGGAAACGTCCTCTCGCGCAGATTGAGGCCGCGCGCAAGGAGAACGCCGCCAACAATGCCGAGCCGCACAATATGTTCGACGGTCGCATGGATAGCATGTATGAGCTCATCATGGGCGAGCGTCGTTGGCGTGCTTCACAGATCGCAGGTCTGAAAACGATTCCTGCGATCGTCAAAACCACGGCAGACGATGACATGTTGCGTGACGCTCTGCTGGAGAATCTGCATCGCGTTGCGTTGAATCCGCTGGAAGAAGCGGCTGCCTATCAGCAAATGATCGACGATTTCGGTCTGACACAGGCGCAATTGTCGAAATCTGTATCGAAATCACGCCCGCAGATCGCAAATACCTTGCGATTGCTGAATCTGCCTGCAACCGTGCAAAAGAAGGTCTCTTCCGGACTCTTATCGGCAGGTCACGCGCGTGCGCTGCTGGGATTGCCGGCCGAAGCTGATATGGAACAGCTTGCGACGCGCATTATCGCCGAAGGACTGTCTGTTCGCAGCACCGAGGAAATCGTGTCGATGAAGGCCGCCGAATCGGATCAGCCGAAGAAGGCGAAGACCAGCAAACTGAATCCGTGGGCGGGAACGCCGATGCAGGTCGGCCTTGAAAAGAGGTTCGACACGAAGGTGTCCATCAAGGGATCCAAGGAACATGGTCGCATCGAAATCGTGTTCAAATCCGAAGACGACATGAAGCGCATTGTCGACATGCTCATGCCTTCTGCTGAAGAATAGTATTTCTCGAGTTTCTCTGTCTGATCAGTGTGATGTTCGCAGAAGGGCGGCATATTCTATTCACGACACACTCAAGGCTGTTTGACCAAGCTTACAGTCGTGAACAGAATATGCCGCCCTTCCGTTCGTTTTTCCAGTTTTTGCAGGGCATGACCGTGTATCACGGTCACATAACGGTCATTCATACAGTCATGATTGTGAGATGACTGTATGAATGACCGTCATGGGGAGTGCTACTGCTCTAGGTAGGCTTGGGCGTCAAGGGCAGCCCGGCAGCCCATGCCGGCGGCACTGATCGCCTGACGGTAAATACTGTCAACGCAATCGCCTGCTGCAAAAATACCGGCAGTGCTGGTGCGTGTGCTGGCGCCATCCACCTGAATATATCCAGCCGCATCTCGCTGCACAATGCCGTCAATAAAAGTTGTGGCGGGGGAGTGGCCGATCGCTACGAAAATACCGTTTGCGGCAATCGTGCCAATCTCTCCGGTGATGACGTTGCGAATGTTCACGGATTGTGCTCCGTTGTCGTCTCCCAATATTTCCTCCACCACGGAATCTGTGATGATGGTGATTTTCGGATTCTGTTGAGCGCGTTCCACGAGAATCTGCGATGCGCGGAATTCGGAACGACGATGAATCAACGTCACCGACGATCCAAATCGGGAAAGAAAATCAGCTTCAGTGAATGCGCTATCGCCGCCGCCGACCACAATAATCGGCTTATCTCGGAAGAAGAAGCCGTCGCAAGTCGCACAATATGACACGCCCTTGCCGGAATATTCCGCCTCTCCGGGGATGCCGAGCTTGCGGTATTCCGATCCGGTTGCGATGATCAAAGCACGGGTTTCGAAAACGTCTCCCAGATCGACGCGCACGGTTTTCACGCCGGTGGCGTCATCGTTGCTCACGGAAACAACGTCATCCCAAATGATTTCTGCGCCGAACTTCTCCGCTTGGCGTTGCATATTGTCCATGAGTTCCGGTCCCATAACGCCATCGGGGAAGCCTGGGAAATTCTCCACTTCGGTGGTGTTGACGAGCTGCCCGCCTGGGGTCAGCGCGCCCGCGATGACCAGTGGTTTGAATCCAGCTCGGCCCAAATATATGGCTGCGGTATATCCGGCAGGGCCGGACCCGACAATAATCGCATCTCGCAAATCACTCATATTCCCACTGTAGCGAATCGTCAAAACGGACATCCACGCATCTCACGATTTCGCGCATTCCTTTTTCTTATGGCGTATTATCAAGTACCTTCCGAATCGGATCATCTACAGAGTTTCACGTGAAACACGAGTTGTTGTGTGTGGTTATGTGAGGGGCTGTGTGTGCAGTTGCTGGTGGTGGCTGGATTCTTGGCAGTGCTTGAGCGGAACATGAGAAAAGGGCTTGCGCTCCATGCGGAACGCAAGCCCTTTGGTTATTTAAGTGTGACGCCTGCTTGTGCAGGCCTTGGGTCACTTGTTGATGACCTTCTTGAACAGATCGGCGCTAGCCTTGGCGAGTGCGAACTGGCCGAAGCCTGGATCGATGGAAGCGAGGTTGGCGTTGACGATCTGGTTGAAAGTGTTGTTCTTCATGATGTTTCCTTTCGTTCGGCTTGGCGGCGTTCTTGTTTTCTTTTCTTTCCTCTGGCCGCTGCCGTAAGTCTTGTTTATTGTTTCAGCGCGGGTGGCGTTGCCGTTTCCCCGCGTGTGGGGTGCGGCTCCGGTTTTCTCTCCGGTCCCTGCCGCATCGTGTCTCTTTGTTCTGTTGTGCCTTCATTATAGGCAGGTGCAACCGTCAATGTCATGCAACGATCGTTGATTCTTTTGTATTTTCATCGGCTAATCTTGAAATAAACGTAATGATGCTGTGATGAAAGTTGATCGTCGATTGCCGGGCAGTATCGCCGTCGCAAAAAGAAGTGGTGTGATCTTTGAATTTTCTGTCTTTTTATGAAAGTCTCAAAATCGTTCTTCTGTAAGATTTTTGGCAATCTCGTCTTTTTCTATCCCTTTTCTATCTTCCTTACCTGCGGGAGTATTTGCGCTTGTTGCCGACGAATGTCACGGTACATTGATTGATAGCGAGCTGATTGGCGTGGCTATTCGACGGGCTGATCGGCATCAGGCATAAGAAAGGAACGTGATATGGCGACTATTCCTGAACAATACGAGAGTCAGCGCGTGGGCGTGCAGGGATATCGCGTGCTCAATCTCGATTTGGACGGCGTCTGCGCGGATTACAAAGGTGCGATCCGCGATTATCTGCATCGGCAGGGCATTGACGTGCCGGAACGTGCGTTGCGGGCCGCGCACTACAATCTCACCCGCGAGGATGGATGGCCGTTCGACACGCTTGACGATTACATCGAAACGCATAAAGCCGCGGAACGTGAGCATCTGTATGCGACGATGAAGCCGCTTCCGGGGGTAGCGCAGGCGCTGCAACGATTGGCGGGCGAGCACGTGTACATTCGCATCGTCACGCATCGGCTGTTCGTGTCCGGCCAGCATCAGATGGTCGTTTCCGACACCGCGCAATGGTTGGATAGCAATCACATTCCGTACATGAGCCTGTGCTTCACTGGGCTGAAAGACAGTATGCAGGCCACGATCCACATCGACGATTCGCCGGCGAACATCGAAACCCTGCGCGAAGCCGGGCAGCACGTGGTTGTGTTCGATCAGCCGTACAACAGCGCGTACGATGGTCCTCGAATCGACAGCTGGAGCGACGTCAACGTCGAAAAGCTCCTCACCCTCTTCGAACACTGGCCGGAGTAAGTGGTCTGCGCGGCGGATTGTCTGTACAACCCCGGTTGTATGTCTGCACAAGTCGATTTGACCACTAATTTGGGATATGTAGTTGATTGACATCAACGATTTCGGCAGACAATCGAGTGGCAGATACAAAGGAGGGCACGTGCATATTACACGTGCCCTCCATGCGCGTCTTTTCCGGAAAACGTTAGAAAGACGGTGACAACGATTAGAAGATCTGCAGGGAATCGATGTACAGCTGGCTGCCGGGCAGACTGTCAAGCGGCACCCACAGCATGATGTCCTGCGTTTTCACAGACTTGTCGAACTTCACTTCGGTAGTGCCGGAATCGTCGAATTTGAACTGTGCCACCTGCTCACCCTGGGACGGGCTGTTCGTCGCGTTCACGCGAATGTATCCCTGGCCGCCCGAAGAACGAATCTTGATGACCATGCGAGACACGTTCTGCGGTTGGCTCAGGTGCACGTAATATCCGTAGCCCTGCTGTCCGTCAGGGTTCGACAGGAACTGACGATTGTCGATTTCGTATGCAGTCGTGTTTTCCGGCTGCTTCGGATTCGGTACCTTCTTCGACTGCTTGTCAGCGGTCACGACCTTGTCTTCGGTTTTCTTGAGTTTCTTGGATGATGAATCGCCAGATGCCGGCGCATTGGCGGAAGTATCGGAAGAATCCGCGGAATTGGACGAATCGGTATTGTTGGACTTATCGGTATTGCCGGACTTATCAGAATTGGAAGAATCCGCGGAATTCGCATCCGTCTGATCGCCCTCGCCGAACGGCACCTTGTCAAGATTTATTTCCGGCCATGGTCCTTCGGAATCAGTCGTAACCGAATCTGAAGGCTTCATCAAACCCTGAATAGCGAAACCAAGCGCTACCGCAACAACAAGAACGGCAACGATAATCGCAACGACCTTCGTTTTCAGCTTGCCAAACAGTTTCGCGTCGGCAACGTCAGTACTCGCCGACGTGGGAGAAGGATTCTTCGGTGTGAAGCTCGGCGGAACTGCGGCTCGACCGGCGGCATACGCGGCGTCGATCGCCTCCTGCTCTGCCTTCAACGCGCGAGCGGACTCCTCGCCGGGCTGAATGACCTGACCGTCCGCGCCGATCACTGGAATGCGGCCGGTTTTTTCCAACTGGGAATCGTCTGACGACATGCCGTCGGACGGTACTGAAACCCTGATGGGGAAGGAGAAGGGGGAATCGCTGGTGTCGGTCACGCCATCGATGTCTTCTTCGCTCAGCAGCTCACGGCCGCTGCTCCACAACGATTTCACCGCTCCGCTGGTGGCTGCGACGCTTTTCGCCAAAGCCTCCTTGCCATCGGAAAAATCGTTATGCGGTTCGGGAGCCGTGAACGTCATTTCCGGAATGCTTCCAGTCACCGCCAGCGTATCCGGTAGCAGGAGCGTATCCTTCTCAAGGATCTGCAGCAACGGAACATTGGCGATCGAGCACTCCGAATCCATGGAAGGCAACGTGACATCCATACCCCCCAACGATGACAGCGGCTGGTACTCGCCAAGCAGCGCCTCCAATTCCGCGAGAGTCGCCATCGGAACGGTGGGGAAGCCGTCGGCCTCTTCAAGCTCAAGTCCGCGCTTGCAGATCACACGGAATTCCATCGGCGTGGTCGGCGCGAGCGCGTCCAGACGGAAATCAGTCGACAATGTGGACGGACGGCGGGTCAGCATCGCATACAGCAATGCCGCAATCTGCCGAATCGCAAGCTGTTCCCGATTTTCCAAAGCCTGCGCGCGAGAAGTGTCGGCAAGCATGACGCTCACCGGAGCGTCTGCAATCTGAATGCCGGAACGGGTCAGGCGCACCGTGTCGGTGCTGATGGAGAAATGCGTGAGATTGTCTTTTTGCAGCACATGCAACGATTCGATGACTTCGCCAATGATGGAACGCATGGCTGTATAGCTCAACGGCTGGTTGGCGTTCAGCGCAAGATATTCGCTGAGGGCCATGCCTTCGTCAAGCTGTGTCACCACCAGCGCGACCTTGCCGACATGCTGGAGTTGCAACACTTTTGTGAAGTGGGAGTCGTGCGAAATGGCCAGCATGGAAGCGGTTGCGTTGACTTCCTGCAATGCCTTGCTGCTGCTGACGATAAACAGCTGGCAATCCCGTGCGAGCACATGGTCGCTGGCCTTCCAGACCTGCAGTCCGGTTTCTTCGCGCAACGGCGAAACGAGCACGTAGCGATTGCTGATGGTATCTCCCAGCTGAGGTTTCATGGGTTCCTTCAACTTTTTGTAAACGTTTGTTCTGCCTATGGTCACTCGCCGTTTTCGGCGTCGCCTTGCTCCAGTCTATCGTTGGGGCTGGTCGGCTTGCGAAGTCCGGGAATACGTGAGGAAAGCAGTACGATCGCCTCGTCGAATTCCTCAGAACGCAGCAGCCGCAACATGCCCGCGTAAACGATGAAAGTCACTATGGTCAACAGCGCAGCGCACACCACTGCCTGAATCCAGTTCATATGACCGTCCACCGCTCCGATCTGGGCGCCGACGAGCTGGTAGACGCTGTCACGTGCCATCACGCCGATGAGCATGGCAGCTGCTGCCGCGCCAATCGATTTCAGATACGAGATGGCTATGCGCGGACCGTCGATATTGTTTTCGAAACGTTTGCGCAACATGACATACAGGATGGGAATCGGCAGTATG
The DNA here is from genome assembly GCF_002742425.1 of Bifidobacterium sp. N5G01. Lineage (NCBI taxonomy): Bacteria > Bacillati > Actinomycetota > Actinomycetes > Bifidobacteriales > Bifidobacteriaceae > Bifidobacterium > Bifidobacterium sp. N5G01. Next base: position 117,910 of record NZ_NJNP01000003.1, on the reverse strand, counting down.
TAGCTTATGGCTCCTACCGTGCCGATCATTGTCGTCCATTCGGTAGGGGGAAGTAGCTTCGCGCCGATTATCACGCCTACCGCTTGAATGCCCATGGCGAACAGCATGAAAATGAACGGCGATTTGCCGTCTTCGAATGCATAGAACGTGCGCTGGATAATCAGATACGCGCTGGCGAACGGAAGTCCCACGCCAAGCGTGACCAACGGTCCCGCCATAAGAATCGCCTCTCTGACGCTCACAGACGGCAGCAACGCGAGAATGATCGGAACGGGCATCACTACGAAAGCGACCGAGAAATAACACATGATCACGCCCATATTGCGCATTGCCTGGCTTAAATCGGTGCGCGCTTCGGCGATATTATGGTCGGCGATCGCACGGGATATTTTCGGGAAAATCGCGGTTGCAAGCGAAACGGCAATCAGCGAATATGGCAGCATGTAAATCGTGTACGCGTTCTGGTATGAGGCATTGCCGGCCACATCGAGCGGATTGATACCGAACTTCTGCTGCGCGAGCATCGGCGCGTTGGTGGACGTGCGCGTGATTACGATATTGGCGAGCTGGTCGATTACGACAATGCCGACGCTCCAAGCTGCGACCGGTCCCATCGAACGCAAGCCGATGCCGCGAAGTCCGAATTGCGGGCGGTATTTCAATCCGATTTTGGTCAGCGGAATGAACAGCACCAACGCTTGGAATGCCACGCCCAATGTCCATGTTCCGGCCGTCAAAGCGATTTTGTCGGCAGTCCAGAAATCAAGCGGATGTTCCGTGGCGCGGCCGAACAATGCGATGAATGTGCCGAAACCGATGCAGCTGATGATGTTCGCACCCACCGAACTCCACGCATACGCGGTGAAATGGTCTTTGGCCGCAAGAATCTGGCCAATCACCGTATACAGGCCGTAGAAGAAGATCTGGGGCATGCACCACAAGGTGAACGAGGTTGCCAACGCCATGGTTTCCGGGCCGCCGTTCACATACAGTCTGGTGAGCAGTGGCGTGGACAGCGCCATCAGAATCGTCACCGCCAACAACATGGTGATGGCGAGTGTGATGAGCCTGTTGAGCTTGGTTTCGGCGTCTTTCGCCTTCAACGTGCGCACGATCTGCGGCACGAGCACGGCGTTGAAAATACCGCCGGAAACCAGGGTGTAGATGACCTGCGGAATCATAGACCCGGCCTGGTAGGCGTTTGCCGCATAGCCGGTGGTGCCTAAAGCCCAGGCGAGCAGAATGGTACGGATTTGCCCGGTCACGCGCGAGGCCGCGGTGCCGGAGGCCATGATCAGTGAATTACGGCCAACGGAAGAACTCATTCGTCGGGATCTTTCTTACGGTGGAATTGGCGCCACAGTCCCAAAGCTCCAAGCAGCACGGCGATGCCGATGATGATGAAGCCGGTTTTGTCGCTGATTTGCAATGCGCTGGTGATGTGGGTGGTTTGTGTTGCTCCGAATGCGATGCCCTGCCTGTCCTGCAGGCTGAGTGTGGCGTCCGCGGTGCCGGAGGTGGCCACACGGATGATGAATGCCACTTGGGCTTCGCCGTTTGCGGGTACCTCCACGGTGTCGAAACGCGAAGTGACAATCTGCATGGAGTTGGTCAATGATGAGACTTTTACCGTGACCGGATAGGGGTGGCTGTTGCTGATGGTAACGGGCATTTGCGCGGTTTCGCTGACCACGTTGACGTTTTCCGTCGGTGTGATGGTCACTCCGTTGATGAGCAGGGACGCCAGTTGCCCGGCTCCTTCCACCATGGTGCTTCCGGCTGGATTTTCGCCGCCTAGCGCGTGCAGGGCCATGATGCCGTGCGCGTTGACGAGCTGTCTGCGCCACGCTTTGAGGCCTGCGGGGGACTGCTTGGCATCGTCGGCGACGTCGGTGAGGATGGACGCGTTGAATCGTTTGATGTCGCTTGTCGAGGCTGCCAGCGTGTTGAGCGTCTGCCTGAGATTGGCTTGTGTCGCATCATTGATTCCGTCGGATTGTGGTACGATCGCGGCCGCATCGTCACCGCTCAAGGCGGGGTCGGCGTTGCTTAATGTGTTCAGATCGGTGATGTTCAGCCACGGCGATTGTTCGACGTCCGTCATCAGCGCATCCACGACGGCTGGGTCGGAATTGTCGTTTAGGCAGACCAGCAGGTTGCGTTCCGCATACGGCTGTTCCATTTGGTAGAACGCGCTTTGCGCGACGAATCGTGCGAGACGCCCGGCCGTTGTTCCCTCGTCATCCGCTTCGGCGTCGGCACTGGTCGCCTTGCCCTGTGCAAGGTTGGAAAGCACGCTTTGCGCGGTCAGTACGGTGACGTCGCCCGCGTCGGTGGCCACTATGGCCTTGCCTGTTTCTGCGGTAGCCGCATCGTTCTCTTCGAAATCATGCGTGGCGATGACGGTGTCGTACCCCTGCTGCTTGGCTTTCGTGAGCGCCTCGATCGTCCAATTGCCGGTGCCCTGCCATGCATACGTGGTCATACTTGCGTTCGGGTCGCCCAACGCCGATTGATAGTTTTCCAAGGCCTGTTCGGCGTTCCATTGCGAGGTGCCGACGCTTGCCGAATCATAGGTTTTGCTGTCGTTCAGCGCGGAATAGGCGGTGATGTCGAATAGGGCCGGTTGCGTGATGCCGTCGACTTGCGTCGGCATCGGCATCGCCTTCAGATAGGTCGGATCGGCCACCACCTGCAGTTTGTCATGCTTGGTGAACGTCTGTTCCAGCGACTTGAGTCGTGCCTCGTCTTCTTTGCCGGGAACGGCGATTTTCGAAAGTTCTGCGGAAGTGACGCCACCTTTGTTGACGAGCTGTTCCAGCATGGTGTTGTCGGTGGTCCATCCTTGCGCTTCGAGCGGCTGCACGATGGTGATATTCATCGCGGGCGTGTCGGGGGTATTGATTCCAGCTCCGGTCCGTGTTGCGAAAGTGTGTGCTTTGTCTTGCTGGACTCCGCCGGCCTCATAGCTGAGAGTGATGGGCTTGGGACCCCAGGAGTTGATGGATGCCAGTGCCTCTTGGCTTGATTCCGCGTCGATGCGCACGTTCGCTGAAGCTCCCGGCTGAAGCGCGGGAACCTCGCTTTGGCCCACGATATTGGGCGTTGGGATCTGCCCGATGCCTTCCGACCATTCCTGGATATCGTTGCGCGACACGAACGTGTAGAAGGCGTTCATGGCGAGGGTCAGCGTGCCCGATGGGATTTCCTGATCTGTGGTGTTGGTCACCGTTGCGCTCAGATGATAGCCGGAAGTGTCTGTCAGCACGGCTGTGGAGGAGTCGATTGACAGCATGGCTCCCGATTGTGTTTCCTGTGTTTCTTCGGCTTTGGCATGTGGCGTAGGTGCGTATAACAACATCAACGCCATGGTCATGACCATGGCGAGGATTGCCGAAAGAGCACGTATGCCGTGCGGAACGTTCCGTTGTGCGGGTTGATTCACCTTCACGCCTGTCTGTTGAGTTTCCTTGCGTACAACCATGCTATCTTTCGTTCGTTCGGGTAGCTGAGAACGTCGTCCAAATCAGCAAAATCCACCCAAATCGCGTCTTCTGCCTCATGGTCCGGGTCGCCTTCCACCGTCAGCTCGCCGCCGATCTGGCGCAATGCGAAGTGATGCACCAGCTTGTGCACGCGCTGGCTGGTTCCCGTGAACCAGTAGTCGATGGTAGCGATGGAATCGACCACTTCACCCAAAATGCCGGTTTCCTCATGTACCTCGCGAACGGCGGTTTGCTGCGGTGTCTCGCCTTTTTCGATATGACCTTTCGGCAGGCACCATTCCAAATGCCCGCTGCGTGAATGACGTGCGATGATCGCCACACGGCCCTTGTCATCGAACACGAGACCGCCCGCCGAATATTCGCGTACCACCGGCAGTTCCTGCGCGTCGAGCGAGGCGAATGTGGTCGGACCGTCTGTGGCGCGCCGTTGCGGCATCATTGCTGGGGTGGGTGCGCTGGGCGTGATGATGGTCTCTTGCCGCAAGGAAACGGACTGCGATGTGTACAGCAGTTTGTCCGATTCCATCGGATTTTGGGTATGGTCGTCCGCAGCATGGGCAAGCATGCGTGCAAGGTCTGCGGGCGTAATCATGATTCCAACCATACTCAATTCTGTGTGCAGGTGGGGTAACGGTATGCTAGTAAGGCAGAAACTTGTGGTGTCGGAAAGGGATGGCGTGAACTTCGAAGTGTGGCCAGAGGCCATTGAATTAGGGCGTATGTTCGCCGCGGAAGGCTATGAATTGGCGTTGGTGGGAGGTCCCGTCCGGGACCTGCTGTTGCATCGTAAATCGCATGATTTGGATTTTTGCACGTCGGCGCGTCCTGAGCAGTTTGAACATATTTTGCGCCGTTTTGGGCGTGATGGCTTTTGGGATATGGGACGCAAATTCGGCACGCTGGGTGCGATGCGCCGTCGCGAGGATGGCACGGAAGTGCAGGTTGAGGTAACGACTTACCGTTCCGACACGTATGACCCCGACTCGCGCAAGCCGGAAGTTAATTATGGCGACACGCTGGAAGGCGATCTTTCCCGCCGTGATTTCACGGTGAACGCCATGGCATTGCGCGTGCCCGAACTGGAATTTGTCGATCCGTTCGGCGGTGCGAACGATTTGGCCAAGGGCGTGTTGCGCACGCCGGTCGATCCTCGCCAGTCGTTCGATGACGATCCGCTGCGCATGATGCGCGCCGTGCGTTTCGTGGCGCAACTGGGCTTCCGCATCGAACCGGAAACCGCCGAAGCGTTGACCGACATGGTCGATCGCATCGAAATCGTTTCCGCCGAGCGCGTACGTGACGAACTGGTCAAAATGCTGCTGTCCGATCGACCGCGTGCAGGTATCGAAGCGCTGGTCGATTCCGGTCTTGCGGATATCGTCTTCCCGGAAATTCCGGCATTGCAGCTCGAAATCGACGAACATCATCGTCATAAGGACGTGTTCGAGCACACCATGATCGTCATTGATCGTGCTGTCGCTCTCGAAACCGGCCCGGACGGTCCTGTGCCAGCTCCAGACCTGACGTTGCGTCTTGCCGCGCTCATGCACGATATCGGCAAGCCGAAGACGCGTCGTTTCGAATCGGGCGGCAAGGTGAGTTTCCATCATCATGATGCGGTCGGCGCGAAAATGACCCGCAAGCGCCTTAAGGCATTGCATTTCGATCATCATATGGTCGAGGACGTCAGCGAACTGGTCAACCTTCACTTGCGTTTCCATGGATACGTGGAGGAGCCGTGGACGGATTCCGCGGTCCGCCGTTACGTCAAAGACGCAGGCCCGCTGTACGAGCGTTTGAACCGCCTGACGCGTGCCGACGCGACCACGCAGAACAAGCGCAAGGCCATGGTGTTCTCGTCGGCGATGGACGAGATGGAACAGCGCGTGCGCGATCTGAAGGAGAAGGAGGATTTCGACGCGATCCGCCCTGATCTGAACGGTGACGAAATCATGCAGCTGCTCGGCATTGAACCGGGACCGCTGGTTGGCAAGGCGTACAAGCACATGCTGGAATATCGTCTCGATAACGGCCCGGTCGAGCGTGATGTTGCTGTTGCCGAGTTGAACCGTTGGTACGAGGAACAGCAGGCCGAATAATCCGCCTTCTGACCTCACGATTTGCAAACTGACCTCATGATCTTGATTTTCAGTAAAAAATCGAAATCATGAGGTCAGAAAATGAAAATCGCGAGGTCAATCCAAGAATCTGCAAATCAAAAAAATCTGCAAATCACACGGCGTCGTGTTCGGGGGCCTTCTGCACGTCGGCCATCTTGTCGACGGTAACGCATCCTTCGAAGCTTTCGATCTTCTTGCCGGCGGTCGGCACTTGCTTTTGATCCTGCAGATTGTCGAAGGTTGCGCCAACCACAACGTCGATCAGCATATCCTCGCGATCGTCCATCACCATTTTCGCGTCGGTGAAGTTGCTGTTCACCGTGTACGCCTGATTAACGGCGTTCTTGCCGAAGATGATCATCGTGCGCTCCACCTGGGAACTGGTGTAGTTGCCGGCGGCCTGGGTGTTGAACTCGCGATTCTGTAGCGCGCTGCTGACGGCTTGTGCGAAGCCGGAGAATTCAGTGCCGTTGAGCACGCGCACGGTGATGTTGCGGTTCTCCACGTATTTGCCGTTGCTTCCATCCTGTTCCTGGGTGGCGCAAGGAGCCTGCTGGCCGTAATTCGGTTGTACTGCAGCCGACTTGACCCTGCCCAATCCTCCAACATGGAAGAAGAACAGCAGGGAAGTCACCAATGCGACCGTCAAAATGGCGCCAGTTATGGTGAACGCCACCTTTTGACGGCGGCGAATGTACTGTTTGCGCGCGGCGCGCTCATCGTTAGCCTGAGTCATGTACGAGTCCTTCTCCAAAAAATCTGTTGACTTCAACCTTACTGTTACGCGATGATATGCACAATCGGATGGGCCGGTGCCTTGGTGGCGATGATGCGGTCGACGCAACGGCTTTCCTGCCATGCCGACTGCACCGCGTGTGCGGCATCGTCGGTTGGTACGAATGCGATTACGGAAGGGCCGGATCCGGAGACGAACGCTTGCTTTGCGCCTGCCCGCAATGCTTCGTCGATCGCCTGTCCGCTGCGTGGGTGCAGTGAGATCGCCGCTTGTTGCAGATGATTGTTGTCTCCTGGTCCGGCGCCGATTTGGTCGAACATGGCATACACTTCCGGCGTGCGCAGTTCCGCCTGATATGCGCCGACCAGCAGGCGGCCTGCAAAACCCTGTCTCGTCAGATTTCGCACGTCGTCGCTGTACTCGCTGAGCTGTTCGATCTGCTCGCCGAAGCCTGTGCCTCGCGCGTAGCCTCCGGTCAGACAGAACGGCATATCCGCGCCTAATGTGGCGGCAACCTGCTGCAACCGTTCGATGGGCCAATCAAGATTCCATAGCGTGTTCAACGCCAAAATCGTGGCAGCCGCATCCGCGGAACCACCCGCCATGCCTGCGCCGACGGGAATGCGTTTTTCGATGTTCAACGCCACATCCGGTTCATGGCCGCTCGCCTCGGCCAAAGCGAACAGGGCAAGTACTGCGTGGTTGCGTCGCATATCGTTGCCTGAGGAGGCCAGGTCGCCAAGATAGGCGCCTTCGAGGTTCAGTGAAAACCCGGATCCAGGTCTTTTGCGGCTGGCGGTGACGGTGTCGTACACGCTGACGGCGCAGTAAATGGTGTCCAGCTCGTGCCGGCCGCCCCATTCGCTGCGTGGCTTGCCTACGTGCAAGGTCAGATTCGTTTTTGCCGGGCAGTCCACACTGACCGTGTTGATTGCGTTGCCGTTGCCGCTCATGCTTCCGGCACCTCGCCCATGGCTCGTGCCAGTGCCACGAATTCGTCGATGGTAAGCGTCTCGCCGCGTCGCGTCGGATCGATGCCTGCTCGCTCAAACGCTTCGGAAGGTACGATTTTCTTCAACGCGGCATGCAGGGTTTTGCGTCGCTGCCCAAATGCGGCGTCGATGAGACGGAACACGGTTTCGCGGTCCACCACGGAACCGTCGGGATTGTTGGCGGAAGGCGTGTGCCCGCCCTCGTATCGTTTGAACAGCACCAGCGCGGAATCCACATTCGGCGCCGGCCAGAACACATTGCGCCCGATAATGCCCACACGTTCCGCGGTGCCGTACCATGCGAGCTTCACGCTTGGAGTGCCGTAGATCTTTGAACCGGGTTTTTCACTCAGTCGGTCCGCGACTTCCTTCTGCACCATCACCAGAAAAGTTCCGAGATTGTCAAAACGTTCCAGCAACGTCAGCAGAATCGGCGTGGCCACGTTGTATGGCAGATTTGCTACGAGTGTGAACGAATCGTCATTATTGAAATCAGGCAGATTTTCCGGCGTTACGGTCAAGGCGTCACGGTTGACTACACGGAAACGATCCACCGCGTCCGGCATGAATTCGGCGATGGTGCCAGGCAGTCGTTCCGCAACGGGCGGGTCGATCTCCACGGCGGTCATCGTTGCACCGGTTTCCAAAATCGCCAATGTCAGTGAACCCAATCCAGGTCCGACTTCCAGCACGTGATCGTCGGCGGTCACACCCGCCTCGCGCACGATACGACGAACCGTGCCCGGGTCGATTACGAAATTCTGCCCGAATTTTTTTGTCGGGCTGATACCGGCCTCGGCTGCGATACGGCGAATGTCAGCAGCCCCCAACAGGTGGCCTTGCACAGTTTCGTCGGTTTCGTTGGTTTCGTTCGCGTTTTCTGTCATTACCTCATTATCCGTTCAACTGGTATGAAAAAGTGTGTGTTGTTACGTTTGCGTATTGTTGCGATCGGCGTTGTTTAATACCATCCGACTTGCTCGGAATGCTCCCATGCCTTCGATGGGTTGCCGTATCGTTGCGCGATGTAGCTTAGACCCCAGTCGATCTGTACGGCCGCATCGTCACGCCAGTTTGCGCCGAATGCCGCCATTTTGCTGCCTGGAAGCGATTGCGGGATGCCGTAAGCTCCGGAAGATGCGTTTTCCGCATACCACAGCCAGCTTGATTCGCGCGTCCACAGTTTCACCAGATCGGTCCAGTTTTGCCCGGTCCAGCCATATTGCGCCGCGGCTCCGGCTGCGTAGGCCTGTGCCTGCGCGGGGGAAGGGTGGTAGAGGCGGCATCCTGCCGAAGGATCGGAAGGTTGCGGTGTCGGGGTGGGCGTCGGTGTCGGATCCGGTGTGGGGGCCGGGTCCGGAGTTGGCGTCGGATCCGGGTCCGTTTTTGATCCGGAATCGTCTTTCTTGCTGTCGTCTTTATTGTTGTCGCCCGAATTGTTCGTATTATCGGAATTATTGTTCGACTCGTTTTTCTTGTCGGAATTATCGGAATTGTTGTTCTTATCCGAATTATCGTTCTTTCCGGAATTATCCTTTTTCCCGGAATTGTCGGCATTGCCGGTATCTCCGGAATTGCCGGATCCGCCACCCGAACCAGAATCGTCGGAAGATGCTGCCGGTCCTACTGCGATGATCCGGTCAAGGGCGATTTTCGTGGTTGTTTCGTTGGTCAGCGTCTCGCTTTCCTTCTCGCCATCCACATACGTGACGTCGTACGTTTGCTGGATTTCGCCTTCCTCGCCTTCCTGCCTGACTACGACTTCGCCAGGCTGCAGACTGGGATCGATGATGGTTTGCGTGCCGAATGGCACCGCTTTCGTGCGTGTCTCCTCGCCGTGCGTCACGCGGCGGACGCGCAGGATCGTTTCGCCGTTGTCTTTTTCGACGCTGACGCGATCCTCCTTGTTCAGCGTGATGCCTTTGGAGTCAAGAATGGAGGCCGCCGGCAGTTTGCCATTTGGTGCTGCGGAGCTTTGCCCGTCTGCGATGACGGTGACCGGCCCGTTTTGGTTGATGATCAGTCCGCCGGTGAGTTTGTTGTACACGTTGTCGATATTGACGGTGACTTTTGCCGCGTCTGCTTCATTTTGTTCGAAAAAGCCGATTAGCTGATCCGCGCTGGTCGCCACTGTCCAGAAAGGTACTTCCTGCCCGTTGATGGTGATGGTGGTCTGGTAGGCGCTTCGTACAGTCACCACGTCATGGTTGTTCAGCATGCTGGTGGGGCTGGTGGATTCCACAAGATCATGCGTTTTGACTTTCACGCCACGCTCTTGCAGCAGACGGTCGACACTCATCGCGTATGTGGTTACTGTGGTGGTTTTGCCATCGATGGTCAGAGCTACGGTTTTGCGCGCGCCTACGCCGAATGCGAGCGTCGAGGCGAGCGTCAATGAGACCACGCATGCCGTCACACGAACACGCCGAAGCGTCACAAATCTCCGGGGGGTCCACCTTCTTGTCATACGTCCTCTTTCCAGCGACTGTCTACATCGCCGTCATTGTAACGGTCAGATCGGGACGAGTGGCATGGTTCCCGCTGGTTTTATCTATACCGCCACATTTTTGAGGAAAAGGAATAAAGAAAAAGGGGGCAGGAGAGAAGGGGATATCCTGCCCCCTGTCCGGACGAGGCAGGTTGGGGGAAGCCTTGTCCGGTTACCAGAAGCCATAAGTTGGGGGAAGACTTCTGGATCACTTACCCATGGTAAGAGGTTAAAGCCCGTCAAAACGGGTTTCGAGCCTCCTGTCGGGATCGAACCGACGACCTGCCGCTTACAAGGCGGCCGCTCTGGCCATCTGAGCTAAGGAGGCTTATGCCGCTTTCTAGCATAATGCATAAAAACGGCAACGATTGAATAGCATAACCAGCGTGCCCGATGCCGTCAACTTGGAACTGCGCTTTGGCTGGCACGCTGGCGAGTAGGGGGCTATTATTTTTCGATTATGAGGATTGAGTAGGGGGTGATCACTTACCAGTGGTGTTGGAGATCGGATCCTTGTCGGAGCCGATGGAGGGCATCACGCCTTCCTTTCCAATATCGTCTGACTTGATTCCAATGGCCTCCAGCAGACCTTCCTTGATGGTCTCCTGCGCGGTGCTCAGCTGGTTCATATCCCAGAACTTGCCGTTGATGGTCACCGTTGGGGTGGTCATGCTGCCCTTGTAGTTTCCGGACGTGTTCCACAGTTCGGAACGCTTCGGCGTATAGGCATCGATGGCGTCGAGCCAATCCTGGTAGTCACGGCCGAACGCCTTGTCGGCAACCTCTTCGGAAACGCCGGAAGCGATCATCTGCTTCTTGATCTGATCATCGCTGACTGACTTGTAGTTAGAGCTTTCCTCAGGCTGGAAATCCTCGGCGTACATTTTTTCCATGAACGTGATCAGATGCGTTGGATTGCTGTCATGTTCGGCCAGGTAGATTGCGGCATTCGCGGCACGGCTTGAATATTCGTCAGTGGACCATTTGTCCATGAACGCCATGAAATGCAAGTCAAGATTGATCTGACCGGCGTCGACCATCTTCTGCAGATCCGCATCAAGCTGACGATGCAGATTGCCGCAACCGGGGCACAGGAAATCCATGTAGATCGCAACCGTCGGAGCGCCTTCGACAGACTTGCCGTAGCCATCCTTCGAAATCAGCAATCCGCCCTTGTTGTCGACGAGCTTTGGCGTGTTCTCGGCCTTCTGCAGCTTGTCGTATGCCTCTTCCACGGTTTGGGTGGAAGCTTGGGTTTCGGCATTCTTGTGCATGTTGTGATACACGGTGAACGCGCCGATCGCCACCAGGATCACCAGCACGGCCACCACGATGGCACCGATGATGGTCTGCTGCTTGCGTTCCTTTTCCATCTGTTCGGCGCGGGCCTTCATGGCCGCGGCCTCAGCGGCCCTACGCTCGGCGCGGCTGGCGCGCTTCTGCGCATCCTTACTGTTCTGGGCCATCCACATTCCTTTCGATGTTTCATCGTTTGCTGCGCACTATAGTAGTGTGGGCGCGTTATTGCTGAATGAAGTATTTCGTAAAAGCTTATGTTGCCATACTACGTGCGATTGTCTGACGTTTTTCTGAGGATTGCAAACGTTTGCCGATTCTTGGTTTTCGCTACATTTCATATGGATTCCGCAGGAGTGCTGGATTTCGGGCGACCACGTAGCGTTCCAGCTCCCAATCGCAACACCAGAGCTCCCGGAGTGAGGGCGGAGACCAGCCAACCGATGGCGCAGCAACCAGCCTGGACGACGCCGCTTTGCGAAACCGGTCCTTCAATCCAAGTCGGCAGTGGAATCGTGAATCCGAATATTGCGGTATCCACCATGGTGAACGGCAATTGCAATGCGACTGTGGCGATCGCCAATCCCAATGCGGCGATCGCAGCCATGATCAATGCGCGCGGCACCGCATAACCCAGCCCCTTGAGCACATGCCAAGGCAATGTGGCGGCGCGTGCGAACCAATCAGAGGCTTTGCGGCTGCCTCCACGGCGTCCCTCGCGTTCCAGCTGCGCTTCCATATTGAAGCCTATGGTGGTGAGCAGCCAAGCCAGCAGTGCGCCCGCAGCCCATGCCAGCCAAGGCGAGAACAAGCCGAATAGCGCTACGGGAATGGCCAAGAGCGCGCAGAGGAGCGTGCCTCGGCTCAACAGCTCGCCACGAAGTACATCGGCTGGATTCGGTGGCTGCGGCGCATTCGGGTTGAGCGGCGCAACGGGGGTGATTGCTGCAGTTGGAGTAATTGACGAGGCTGAGACGACCGGTGCGGCACCTGGCTGCGCAGCTTGCGCTGCCTGCGCATTCCGTGCGTTTTGCGCCATTTCAACCGATGCATTCGGTATTACGGCAGGCGGCCGCTGGTTGGCGATGCGTTGCAACGCAGGTTTGATGGTCGGATCGATCTGCGTCTGCTCTTCGGCGGGATTCCAAGCATTCTGAACAGGCATCACCCGCGTGGATTGCGACGTGTCTCGTGGCAATACGCTGGTGGTTTCGCTATTGGCAGGAAGTACTCGTGTGCCGGTGGCGTCGATGGTTTGCGTGGCCTCAACGAATTGCGGCAAGGTGCGTGTGCCGATGGCGTCTTCGCCTGTTATGTGATCCAGCGCCCGCCAAAGCTCTCGTGGATTGTCAGGCGATTCAGCAAAAGGGGGCATCGCCTCCGGTGTGCCCGCAGCTGAACTGGCAGTATCTGCAGCATCCCAAGCTTGCGGATTCAACGCATCCAACGCAATCGCCTGCAACAATTCGTCGGGCGTGCAACGTTTCGTACGATCCGGATTCAACGCTGAACGGAACGCGGCCATGGTTCCCGCCGGGAGCCCGGCCAAATTCGCGCTTCCCGCAGCGGCACGCTCCAACACGGTCATCATCGGCTTCGTACCGAACACCGGCTCGCCGGTAGCGGCAAACGCCAGCACGCTCGCCACTGACCACCAGTCGCTCATCTCATCGGATTCCGCGCCATCAATGATCTCCGGTGCGATGAATCCCGGCGTGCCCATAACCAAACCCGTGCGCGTCACATGACTTTCGCCCTCGCCCATGGCAATACCGAAATCCACCAATACCGGTCCGGTATTCGACACCATCACATTCGTCGGTTTGATATCGCGGTGCACAATACCGGCCGCATGCACGGCCTTCACCGCCTCGATCAGCTTGCGCCCCAACCGCTCCAAATCGTCGCCCACATACCTGCCGTTGGCTCGCACATCCTCACGCAGATTCTTGCCCTCGATCAACTCGGTCACAATGAAGGCCAGAGCATCATCCAATTCCATATCCACAATGCCGCACACGCCCGGATGACGCACCTTCTGCAGCGCCATAGCCTCCCTGCGCAGACGCTCGCGTGCGGTCAGCTGATCGCGGGAACGTTCGCCGGATGCATCTTCCTCGGCAAGGGAATCGCGCAAGATCTTCATCGCATACTGGTGTCCGCCGTCATCGCGCACGCGCCATACCGATCCCATCGCCCCCGATCCAAGCCGTGAAATCAACGTGTATCCGCCAACGAGGCTGCCCGCCTCCAGATTCAATGCGCTTAAGTCGCTCATGGAACCCATGGTACTTGCCTTGCGTCAGTTGCCGTTGAAGCAGCTCGCCGCAGTGTGCCGAAATCATCATAAAAACCGCGATCGTGCATCCAACGTTCGATTAAGAACAGAGATTTACGCAATATAGCAACGATATTCAGTAAGATGAGCAAGGATTTACAACAATCTGCGGAGAAATGCATATTGTTGCATACGCAATCATGCAACAGGACTATATGTGCGCGAACGGTGGTTTTGCATGCGCAAGTGGCATGCAGATTATGCGCGTGAAACGACAGGCTGGGAAAAATCAGGACGCTTTTTCCGCGGATTTTGGTGAAATTAAAACATCGACATGAAGAAGTGTCTTCACTTCTGAAAATCATGCGGTGCGGGGCAGCGTTACGTGATTTTTGGTTTCGATGAGGAAATCGGGGCCTGTATGTCGTTTGGTTATGAGAATCAAGGAGGAGGCAGACCATGCTGCAGATCAACATGGCTGACGTCATGAACGTTATTGGTTCGTTGACGCCGTACCTGATTGCGATTGGCGTAATATTTGTGCTCGCGCTGATCATCACTTTTGCCGTCAATAAGAAGACGGTGAAGGAAGTGGCGACCCGTAAGATCATCCACTCCGAGTCTTGGCTTGTGGCGCTGGTCGGTATTGTCGTCGCGGTTTCCATGATGCTGTCCGGTCCATTGTCGACGCTGCTCAACAATGCGACCGCCACCAAGTACATGCTGTCTGATGCTACTGTTTCCAAGGCTAACGATCTGGCCAAGGAAGTGCAGTCGGAAGCTATCACCATGCTGAAGAACGATGATTCCAACCTGCCGTTGAGCAACAAGAAGGTCAACGTGTTCGGTTGGGGTTCCACCAACCCGGTTTATGGCGGCACCGGCTCCGGTTCCATGTCTGACCAGTACGACACCGTTTCCCTGCTCGACGGCATGAAGGAAGCTGGTCTTGAAACCAACGCCGACCTGACCAAGCTGTACACCGACTACCGTGCTGACCGCCCGGTTGTTGCTATGTGGTCCCAGGATTGGACCCTACCTGAGGTTCCGGCCGACCAGTATTCCGATTCTTTGATCTCTGATGCCAAGAGCTTCTCTGATGAGGCTGTTGTGGTGCTCACCCGCGTTGGTGGCGAAGGCGCTGACCTCCCGACCAACATGAAGGCCGAAACTATCACCTACAAGAACAACTCCAAGGACTACGACGACTTCCAGGATGGCGAGCACTTCCTGCAGCTGAGCAAGACCGAGCGCGACATGCTTGATCTGGTCACCAAGAACTTCAGCAAGGTCACGCTCGTCTATAACGGTGCAAATGCTTTCCAGTTCGACTTCCTGAGCAACTATCCACAGATCAAGTCCGTGCTGTGGTGCCCGCCTGCAGGCCAGACCGGCTTCTCCGCACTCGGTGACGTGCTCGCTGGCGAAACCAACCCGTCCGGCAAGACTTCCGACACGTTCGTCAAGAATCTGACCAAGACTCCAGTGTTCAACAACACTGATGGCGCAGCTGCTGCCAGCTCGTCTTCCGTCGGTGCCGATGGCGCATTCGTCTACGATAACGTCGACGATCTGGCCGCCAAGTACACCGGCTTCACCGGTCAGGAAACCACTGTGCTCCCGTCCTTCGTCAACTATGTCGAAGGTATTTACGTGGGCTACAAGTTCTACGAGACTGCTGCCGATGAAGGTCTGATCAATTACGATGACACGGTCATCTATCCGTTCGGTTACGGCCTGAGCTACACCAGCTTCGAGCAGAAGATGGGCGACGTCTCCTACAAGGACGGCAAGGTCACGTTCGACGTGACCGTCACCAACACTGGCGACACCGCCGGCAAGGACGTTGTTGAGGTCTACTACAATCCGCCGTACACCGATGGCGGCATCGAGAAGGCTTCCAAGAACCTTGTCGCTTTCGAGAAGACCAAGAAGCTTGAGCCGGGCGCCTCTGAGACTGTGAAGATCGAGTTCGATGATGACGACATGGCTTCTTATGATTACCAGAACGCCAAGGCATACGTGCTCGAAAAGGGCGATTACACCATCTCCATCCAGTCTGATTCCCATCATGTGATCGATTCTGAGAAGATCAATGTTGCTGACACCATCACCTACGATTCCGAGTCGAACACCCACAACGATGATCAGACCGTGGCTACCAACCAGTTCGACTATGCCGCTGGTGATGTGACTTATCTGTCCCGTGCCAACCACTTCGCGAACTACGCTGAAGCCACCGCAGCTCCGACCAACTTCTCCATGAGCGACGAAGTCAAAGCTGCTTTCACCAACAACGGCAACTACGATCCGACCAAGTACGACGATGATTCCGACGAAATGCCGACCACCGGTGCCAAGAATGGCCTCCGTCTGGCCGACATGTACGGCAAGGATTACGACGACGCTGATTGGGAAAAGCTGCTCGACCAGTTGACCTTCGACGATATGGACAACCTCATCGCCAATGGTGGCTACGGCACTCCGGCCGTCTCCTCCGTCGGCAAGATCCAGCTCATCGACGCTGACGGCCCGGCCTCGCTGAACAACAACTTCACCGGCGTTGGCTCCATCGGCTTCCCGGCTTCCACCGCATTCGCTTGCACTTGGAACAAAAATCTGGCCAAGCAATTCGGCGAGATGATCGGCGATATGGCTCACGACATGCACGTTGCCGGTTGGTACGCTCCGGCTATGAACATTCACCGTGGCGCATTCTCCGGCCGTACTTTCGAGTACTTCTCCGAGGATTCCCTGCTCTCCGGAGTTATGGCATCCAACGAGATCGCAGGCGCCAAGGAGAAGGGCGTGTACTCCTTCATGAAGCACTTCGCACTGAACGATCAGGAAACCAACCGTACCAACATGGTGTGCACGTGGGCGAACGAGCAGGCCATCCGCGAAACCTACCTGAAGCCGTTCGAGATGAGCGTGAAGGAAGGCGGCGCACAGGCTGTGATGAGCTCCTTCAACTACATCGGTTACACCTATGCCGGCGCTTCTAACAACCTGCTGAACACCGTGCTCCGTGACGAGTGGGGCTTCAAGGGCTTCGTCCTGACCGATTACTTCGGCGGCTACGGCTACCAGAACGCCGATCAGGAAATCCGCAACGGCAACGACTCCATGCTGGCTACCACCAAGGTCACCAACCACATCACCGACAAGTCCGCAACCTCCGTGAAGGCCATGCGTACCGCTGCTCACAACATTCTGTACACCGCCGCCAACAGCTGGCAATATGCAGACGGTGAGCCGAAGGTTGCCACTCCGATCTGGAAGACCGCCATGTACGTGGCTTGGGGCGTGACCGCAGTCCTGGTGATCGCGCTTGAAGCTTTGACCATCAAGCGCTACATGAATCGCAAGAAGGCCAAGGCCGAAATCTCCGCCTGATTTCGCTTCCTTCTAGTGGATCAACATCAATAACTGAATAACAACTGAAGAGAGC
Organism: Bifidobacterium sp. N5G01; assembly: GCF_002742425.1. Taxonomy (NCBI): domain Bacteria; kingdom Bacillati; phylum Actinomycetota; class Actinomycetes; order Bifidobacteriales; family Bifidobacteriaceae; genus Bifidobacterium; species Bifidobacterium sp. N5G01. The sequence continues at coordinate 101,043 of NZ_NJNP01000003.1, read as the reverse complement.
AGCTGAAATACAGCGAGGGCCGCCGTCTTTCCCCAGTCGGCGGCCCTCGCTGTATTTCAACGTGTATTTCATTGCGTATGTCACTTCCAGTGTGGCCAGGTCTATTTTTGCCTTCGTAAAGCGGTGTTGGATTCCTCATATGTTCCTTACGTGGTGCCGACACGCCCGGGTGTTGGCTTGCGGTGGGGTGTTTTGAGGTTTTTCCGACGGTCTTTTGCCGCGCGATGGTGTTCCTTGCCCGCTTTTCCCGTGTTTTCGACACGCCGGTGGAGTCCAGTGTTTTCAATGGTTTTCGTGGTGTTCGTGGATGTCCGATTTGCGTTGCCGGCCGTTGTGCTGTAGGTTTATCTCTTGCTGCCGCTCAGCGAGTGGTTCCCCGGCTGGGGTTCCTTGAGGTGGGTGAGTGGTGGTGGTTTGAGAACTCAAAAGCGTATTTGTACTACTTCTTTATAGTCAATGATTGCCAGTCCGTCTTACGGCCCGCGTGTTTGGCGTGGGTGCCGGGAGGCCGGTCAAACGGGACGGGGTTTTTGCGGACAGTCCGTTTTCCTTATAAACGGATGTCGGTTTCTTTATTTTTGAGAGTCACATGTTGGTTCTCTTCATGAAAGGTTTTTTGTGGAGGGTTCGATTCTGGCTCAGGATGAACGCTGGCGGCGTGCTTAACACATGCAAGTCGAACGGGATCCATCAAGCTTGCTTGGTGGTGAGAGTGGCGAACGGGTGAGTAATGCGTGACCGACCTGCCCCATACACCGGAATAGCTCCTGGAAACGGGTGGTAATGCCGGATGCTCCGACTCCTCGCATGGGGTGTCGGGAAAGATTTCATCGGTATGGGATGGGGTCGCGTCCTATCAGGTAGTCGGCGGGGTAACGGCCCACCGAGCCTACGACGGGTAGCCGGCCTGAGAGGGCGACCGGCCACATTGGGACTGAGATACGGCCCAGACTCCTACGGGAGGCAGCAGTGGGGAATATTGCACAATGGGCGCAAGCCTGATGCAGCGACGCCGCGTGCGGGATGACGGCCTTCGGGTTGTAAACCGCTTTTGATCGGGAGCAAGCCTTCGGGTGAGTGTACCTTTCGAATAAGCACCGGCTAACTACGTGCCAGCAGCCGCGGTAATACGTAGGGTGCAAGCGTTATCCGGAATTATTGGGCGTAAAGGGCTCGTAGGCGGTTCGTCGCGTCCGGTGTGAAAGTCCATCGCTTAACGGTGGATCTGCGCCGGGTACGGGCGGGCTGGAGTGCGGTAGGGGAGACTGGAATTCCCGGTGTAACGGTGGAATGTGTAGATATCGGGAAGAACACCAATGGCGAAGGCAGGTCTCTGGGCCGTTACTGACGCTGAGGAGCGAAAGCGTGGGGAGCGAACAGGATTAGATACCCTGGTAGTCCACGCCGTAAACGGTGGATGCTGGATGTGGGGCCCGTTCCACGGGTTCCGTGTCGGAGCTAACGCGTTAAGCATCCCGCCTGGGGAGTACGGCCGCAAGGCTAAAACTCAAAGAAATTGACGGGGGCCCGCACAAGCGGCGGAGCATGCGGATTAATTCGATGCAACGCGAAGAACCTTACCTGGGCTTGACATGTTCCCGACCGCTCCAGAGATGGGGCTTCCCTTCGGGGCGGGTTCACAGGTGGTGCATGGTCGTCGTCAGCTCGTGTCGTGAGATGTTGGGTTAAGTCCCGCAACGAGCGCAACCCTCGCCCTGTGTTGCCAGCGCGTCATGGCGGGAACTCACGGGGGACCGCCGGGGTCAACTCGGAGGAAGGTGGGGATGACGTCAGATCATCATGCCCCTTACGTCCAGGGCTTCACGCATGCTACAATGGCCGGTACAACGGGATGCGACATGGCGACATGGAGCGGATCCCTGAAAACCGGTCTCAGTTCGGATTGGAGTCTGCAACCCGACTCCATGAAGGCGGAGTCGCTAGTAATCGCGGATCAGCAACGCCGCGGTGAATGCGTTCCCGGGCCTTGTACACACCGCCCGTCAAGTCATGAAAGTGGGTAGCACCCGAAGCCGGTGGCCTAACCCCTTGTGGGATGGAGCCGTCTAAGGTGAGACTCGTGATTGGGACTAAGTCGTAACAAGGTAGCCGTACCGGAAGGTGCGGCTGGATCACCTCCTTTCTACGGAGTTTTCAGGACGCCGTCTTGGCGTCCGTCGTGTGGCCCATGCGTCGGGAATGGTTCCCGGTTTCGCGTGGGCGTGCTGGTGTGGAAGAGATCATGGGCTTTCGGATTCCTTTCGGGGGTCCGGGGAGTGGTATGGGTATGCTTTTGGGCTCCCGGACCGCCACCCGCGACTTGTGGTCGCGTGCGGTTTTCCGGATGCCCCTGGTGGGACGCCGTGGGCCTGTGGGCCTCGGGTCGGGTCCTGGCGGGGCGCGTGGTGGTTTGAGAACTGGATAGTGGACGCGAGCAATGCGATGAATTCTGTTTCATCGTTTGCTTTATCGCGATTTCGCCAGGCTCTTTTTTGGAGTCTGGTTTCGAGATCGATCGTTTTGTGATCATTTTTTACAGTGTGATGATTTGTCGTCTGGCGTGATGAAGCTATCATTAGGGTTTTTCGGGGCGTGTGCCGCCCTGAAGGGCGTATGGTGGATGCCTTGGCAGACAGTACCGATGAAGGACGTTTGAGGATGCGATAAGCCTCGGGGAGCCTCCAACATGGCTTCGATCCGAGGATTTCCGAATGGGGCAACCCGCCGGCCGTCATGGGCCGGCACGGAACCTTGTTGTTCCGGGGGTACGCAGGGAAGTGAAACATCTCAGTACCTGCAGGAAGGGATACTCCGTGAGTAGTGGCGAGCGAAAGCGGATCAGACCAAACCATGGGCGCGTGATACCCGTCGGGGGTTGCGTCCGTGGTGTTGAGGGAGCGTGTGTCCCGGTTCCGACGGACCGGGCGGGAGTCATAAAACGGCTTGCCAGGGGAACAGGCTTGAAGGCCTGGCCGCAGAGGGTGCCAGCCCCGTACCTGGAAGCTTGCCGTCTTCCGATCATGCGTCCCAAGTAGCGCGGGCCTCGTGGAATCCCGTGTGAATCCGCCCCGACCGTGGGGTAAGTCTAAGCATACCTGTCTGACCGATAGCGTACCAGTACCGTGAGGGAAAGGTGAAAAGCACCCCGGGAGGGGAGTGAAAGAGTTCCTGAAACCGTGCGCCTACAATCCGTCGGAGCCTTCTTTGTGGGGTGACGGCGTGCCTATCGAAAAATGAGTCTGCGAGTCAGTGGTGCGTGGCGAGGCTAACCCGTCGTGGGGGAGCCGTAGCGAAGGCGAGTCTCAAAAGGCGTTTTGAGTCGCGTGCCCTGGACCCGAAGCGGGATGATCTAGCCCTGGGCAGGTTGAAGCGCGGGTAAGACCGCGTGGAGGACCGAACCCACCTGGGTTGAAAACCGGGGGGATGACCTGGGGCTAGGGGTGAAAGGCCAATCAAATTCCGTGATAGCTGGTTCTCTCCGAAATGCATTTAGGTGCAGCGTCGGTTGATTGCATCGCGGGGGTAGAGCTACTGGATGCTTGCGGGCCCGTGTCGGGTACCAATAGCAGCCAAACTCCGAATACCGTGGATGTGTATTCCGGCAGTGAGTCGGCGGGGGATAAGCTCCGTCGTCGAGAGGGAGACAGCCCAGATCGTCGTCTAAGGTCCCGAAGCGTGTGCTAAGTGGGAAAGGATGTGGAGTCGCATAGACAGCCAGGAGGTTGGCTCAGAAGCAGCCATCCTTGAAAGAGTGCGTAACAGCTCACTGGTCTAGTGGTTCCGCGCCGACAATGTAGCGGGGCTCAAGCACACCACCGAAGACGCGGCAACGGCCTTTTCGGCCGTTGGGTAGGAGAGCGTCCCGCGTGGGGCGAAGCGGCCGTGGAAACGTGCCGTGGACCGCGCGGGAGCGAGAATGCAGACATGAGTAGCGAGAGACGGGTGAGGATCCCGTCCGCTGGATGACCAAGGGTTCCGGGGCCACGTTCGTCGTCCCCGGGTGAGTCGGGTCCTAAGGCGAGGCCGACAGGCGTAGTCGAATGGATGAACGGGTGGATATTCCCGTACCGGCAGCGAACCGCAAGAGCCGAACGGATGAGTACTAACCTCCGGTCGCGTGGCGTCGTTCCCTTCGGGGTTCGGTGTCCGCGATTGTTGGGAGCGTAGTCCTGGTAGGTTAGCGCACAGGGGTGACACGGAATGGGAGCCGGCCGCGGAGGTGGTTTTCCGTGGTCAAGCACGCAGCCCGTCCCATAGGCAAATCCGTGGGACATGTAGGGTGAGGTGCGATGATGGGCGCCTTTTGGCGCGATATCCGGTGGTCCAGGCCGTCGAGAAAAGCCTCGGCGCGAGGGGCGTTGCCGCCCGTACCCCAAACCGACACTGGTGGTCAGGTAGAGAATACCAAGGCGATCGAGCGAATCCTGGTCAAGGAACTCGGCAAATCACTCCCGTGCCTTCGGTATAAGGGAGACCCCCGGACGTGAAGAGGCTTGCCCTCGGAGCGTCGGGGGGTGGCACAGACCAGGGGGTAGCGACTGTTTACCAAAAACACAGGTGCATGCGAAGGCGCAAGCCGCTGTATATGCACTGACGCCTGCCCGGTGCCGGAAGGTTAAGAGGATCCGTCAGCCCTCGGGTGAAGCGGTGAATTCAAGCCCCGGTAAACGGCGGTGGTAACTATAACCATCCTAAGGTAGCGAAATTCCTTGTCGGGTAAGTTCCGACCTGCACGAATGGCGTAACGACTTCCCCACTGTCTCGACCAGGAGCTCGGCGAAATTGCAGTACGAGTAAAGATGCTCGTTAAGCGCAGAAGGACGAAAAGACCCCGGGACCTTTACTATACCTTGGTATTGGCGTTAGGCGCGGATTGTGTAGCATAGGCGGGAGGCTTCGAAGCGCGGGCGCCAGCCCGTGTGGAGCCGCAAGGTGAAATACCGCTCTGTTCTCGTTTGACGTCTAACCTCGGCAAGTCATCCTTGTCAGGGACAGTGCCTGGCGGGTAGTTTAACTGGGGCGGTTGCCTCCCAAAGAGTAACGGAGGCGCTCAAAGGTCCGCTCAGCCCGGTTGGCAATCGGGTTTCGAGTGTAATCGCACAAGCGGGCTTGACTGCGAGAGCGACGGTTCGAGCAGGGACGAAAGTCGGAGATAGTGATCCGGTGCCGGCGCACGGGCGCGGCATCGCTCAACGGATAAAAGGTACCCCGGGGATAACAGGCTGATCATTCCCAAGAGTCCATATCGACGGGATGGTTTGGCACCTCGATGTCGGCTCGTCGCATCCTGGGGCTGGAGCAGGTCCCAAGGGTTCGGCTGTTCGCCGATTAAAGCGGCACGCGAGCTGGGTTCAGAACGTCGTGAGACAGTTTGGTCTCTATCCTCTGCGCTCGTTGGAATCCTGAGGAGGCCTGCCCATAGTACGAGAGGACCTGGGTGGACGGACCTCTGGTATGCCGGTTGTCGCGCCAGCGGCATGGCCGGTTGGCTACGTTCGGGAGGGATAACCGCTGAAAGCATCTAAGCGGGAAGCCTGCTCCAAGATTAGGATTCCTTGGCACTTCGGTGCCTGTAGCCCGCATGTGGAACACGTGTTCGATAGGCCGGAGGTGGAAGCCCCGCGAGGGGTGGAGCCGACCGGTACTAACGGGCGATCGCGGCACATTCTTCCAATCCTGTTGGGTTGGGTCTCGTCCTGTGGTGGTTTCTCGTTGGATGGCAAGGAATGCTGTTTCTTGTGGTCACGACGACGATACTGGTAAGGCGTTTATCGCTCGCGTCCGTTGTCCGGTTCCCGGACCGCCACGATCGGAATCGGTCGTGTGGCTGGTTCCGTTTGCCGGCCGATCCCCTGGTGGGTTGGCCGTTATATTGGTTTTGCGGTGGTCATGGCCCAGGTGAGACGCCCGGTCCCTTTCCGAACCCGGAAGCTAAGGCCTGGCTGCGGCGATGGTACTGCACTCGAGAGGGTGTGGGAGAGTAGCGCGCCGCCGCATTGAATTTAGGAATATGAGGATCCCCGGTGGAGCTTGGCTCCCGGGGATCTTTTCGTATCCGTGGGGTTACGGGCCTTCCCGGCGGGAGGATCGTTCTGGCCACTGAAAGTTCCAGTACGCCGACAGATCTCAGGAATGTTAAGGGACCTTCTTGCGCTTATCCGATGGTTGAATAGACTGAAGAACTATGCATTATTTCGTACCCAAACGCTGTGTCGAATCGAACAAAATCATGTATCACGACAAAGCAACAGCTCAGCAGGCCGCTGACCAAAGTTGGCGTGAACGTGGCACCGAACTTTGGGTATATCGGTGCGAATTCTGCGGAACCTGGCATCTCACGCATCGCGATCCACAATCCAGCTATACGTACGTTCCATTTAATCAGCAGATTAAACCGCATTCCCGCAAAAAAGGCTACAAACCACGTCGTAAGTAGCCGTACCGTCCTAATCTTTCCACCGACTGGAGGTTTATGGACGTTTAGAGGTCTGTAGGCGGGGGTTTCTTCCAGCGACTGGAGGAATCACCCCGCTCGCATGCTTCCTAGCGTCCCGATTTTTCCAGTGAGTGGGATTTTGGGACTCCCAGAGACTGTGAGCGGGGTGATTGTTCCACTGACTGGAAGTTTTGCTCGGGCGGAGCGCATGGGGGCAGTTCGTCGAAGCCGTAGTTTCGTTAGCGCTCGAGGCGGAAGCCTTGGTGCTTGGCGTTTGGAGCTACGGCCTTGCTGGTCACACCGGAATCGACCGCATTCGACGCAATCTGATCGCTGAACGTATCAACCGGGCGCTCGGTATTGCGCAAATCGTAATACCGATGCACTTCCTCGTCGAAATCCTGCAAACCAGCAAGTAACGTCTCATTGCTCGACGGATATTCATTCTCAAAGAACTGCATGGAACGCGGCATACGCGGCTTGAGTGCAGGATCCTGATCGGGCTTGCCGATCGCAAGTCCCAGCACAGGGTACGTGTATTCCGGAAGATTCAGCAGATCAATCAAAGCCGGAACATCGTTAAGCAGCGAGCCGAGAATCACGCAACCAAGACCGAGCGAATAAGCGGCAGTCTCCATCGCATGAAGCGCCAAAACTGCGTCATTCTGCGCCTGAGCGTAACGATAGCTGCCATTCAACGTAAACTCGTCGGAAGCGGTCTCAACGCCCTTGGAAGCTGCGATGGCCGCATTGCGATGTTCGTCAAGCACAAACACGTACAGCAGTGGCGCGGTCGCAATATATGGTTGCCCGCCGATTTCAGCAAGACGCTTCTTTGCGGCCGGATCGGTAATGCGGATTGCCGACCAGTCGTTTAGGAATTGGCTGCTTGCGGCATGCTGAGCCACGGTTTCGAGTGTTTCGACGATATCGTCGCTCAGTGGCTTCGGCTAGAATTTACGGATTGAACGACGCTCCAGTAGAGTGTCAACGGTTGCATTATGCAGAATATTGCTCATGTTGCCTATTTTTATCCTATCCGCGTAATTGCGCAAGCAATTTCGCCCACAAGCGCACCTCTTTCCAATCGCAGTTTCAGTGGATTTCGCGTGCTTGTCGTGAGTGTCGGCGGTTGACCAGCGCTTGCGATCCGTGGTCGAAAAGCTGCGATACCAGTGCACCGAAACCAGCGGAAACTACGCCGAATACGAGATTCAGCGCCAGTTCCTTGCGTTTGTCGGTGGTGCCGTCCGGTAATACGGCTTTGCGGCCAACCGACTTGTGCCATGCCAGTTCGAACAGTTTGCCGAACACGAGTCCGGCCAGCGCGGGGGCGGCCGCCTTGAATATCTTGTCGCAAAGATCGTCGGGATCGTTGATTCGCTGTTCGCGCAAGGCGTTCACCTTCTCGTCGACGTTGTGCAGTGACGCTACGATGCGGTCTGCGTTGGATTCCAAGTCAGGCATTTCACTCATGGTTTCCAGTGTAGACCGTGCAGTCGGATTTCGGTTGGATTTCGCTGGATCGTGCGTGCGTTGCGAAGCGCTTAAGACACATGGTGAAAGATTGCTGGTGAAACGCTTTCCGTCGGTTAGAGTAGGAGTATGACAGATATTCAAGTTGGAAGCGAGGATGCTTCTTCAATCGTGCCCGGCCGCCTGGTGCTGTTGCGTCATGGCCAGACTGTGTGGAGCGAATCGGGCCAGCATACTGGCCGAACCAATATTCCGTTGACCGATACCGGTTGCGAGCAGGCCCGTGCGGCGGGCGAGCGTCTTCGTGAGGCGTTTCCAAAAGGGTTTGATCCGGACTGCATGTTCGCAAGCCCTCTGCGCCGCGCCCAGCAGACCGCGCAACTGGCCGGTTATGGCGATTTCAAAGTGCTTGACGAGATTGCGGAATGGGATTACGGCCGTGCCGAAGGGCGTACACGTCAGGAGGTGAGCGAGGCCGGCGGCTTCCAATGGGATGTATGGCGTGACGGTCCGCGTTCCCTCCCCGAATCATTGGAGGGTGACTGGGTTGAGACGTTGCCAAGTGGCGAGCAGGTTCCGGTGCACAATGGCCCTGGCGAGACGGTTGAGGAGGCTGCCGCACGCACCTGCGATGCGATCGACGTGGTGATGCCGCTGCTCAATGCCGGTCATGACGTGCTGTTGGTGGCACACGCGCATGTGTTGCGCATTCTCACCTCGCAGTGGCTGGGCGTCGATCCGCATTTCGCGCGTTTGCTGCGTCTCGACACCGCACATTATTGCGTGCTGAGCCAATATAAGGGAGACAACGTTATCGAGCATTGGAATTGCTAGGCATGCTGCGCTGGACTGAACGTCGGTAACGGGAAGGTTTTCGCATTTCACCAATATTTGGACCGTTTTTTGGGCTGATATTTGGCTGCGTCGCCTGAAGACACCTGGCTTACGGCACCTGAAGCTGACTGTTGCGAACGTCGGTAGTTTGGCATCGTTTACAAACTGCCGACGTTTTTTGTTGCCGCAAGTTGTCAAGTTTGCGATCTACTGCGTTTTTTTGCCGTGCGACATGGAGGGTGTGTCGCAAACGGTTTCATAAAGATAGTGTGATGAAAACCGTTGAAAATAAAGGATTTTGAGAAAAACTCGCGATTGTAGAATCGCCCTAAAAAAGGCTTTTTCTGCTTACGTTTGCAAAAATGGGGGAAATGCGGCACAATAGTGCATGTCAGGAATCGTGAGGAAGCGATTTCACAGGATGTTTTCCAGCGGGGTGCTGGGAAACAGGAATGGAAGAGAAAGGTTCGCTGATGAATCGTACTATCAAGGCAGCAGTTGGAATGGTCGCCATTGCGGCGATGTCCGTAGGCACGTTGGGCGCTTGCGGATCGAGCTCCAGCTCCAGCTCCAACGACGGCAAGGGCAAGGTCTATTACCTGAACTTCAAGCCGGAATCCAACGACGAATGGCAGAAGCTGGCCAAGGATTACACCAAGGAAACCGGTGTCGAGGTCAAGGTGCGGACCGCTGCTTCCGGCACCTACGAGCAGACCCTGAAGTCCGAGATCGCCAAGTCCGAAGCCCCGACCCTGTTCCAGGTCAACGGTCCGGTCGGCTATCAGAACTGGAAGTCCTACACTGATGACATGACGGACACTGAGCCGTACAAGCAGCTCATCAACAAGGACGTCGCCCTCAAGGATGGGGACAAGGTCGTTGGCGTTCCGTACGCTATGGAAACCTATGGCCTGATTTACAACAAGGATCTGCTGGCCAAGTACATCGCTACCGATGGCGCCAAGATCAAGGACGTCAAGGATATCGACAATTTCGATACCTTGAAGGCCGTGGCTGATGACATCCAGGCCAAGAAGGACCAGCTCGGAGTCAAGGGCGCATTCACTTCCGCTGGTTTCGATTCCAGCTCCGATTGGCGTTTTAAGACCCATCTGGCCAACCTGCCGCTGTACTACGAGTTCAAGGATGATAACGTCACCAAGCAGCCGGAGACCGTCAAGGGTACCTATCTGCCGGAGTATAAGAACATCTTCGACCTGTACCTGAAGGATTCCACCACCGAGCCGACCCAGCTGAGCTCCAAGACCGGTGATGACGCCACCTCCGAGTTCTCCCTCGGTGAGGCCGTGTTCTATCAGAATGGCACTTGGGCATGGACTGATCTGCAGAAGAATGGCATGAAGGCCGAGTCCCTTGGCATGCTCCCGATCTACATGGGCGTCAAGGGCGAGGAGAACCAGGGTCTGGCCACTGGCTCCGAGAATTACTGGTGCATTAACTCCAAGGCTTCCGACGCCGATAAGAAGGCCACCAAGGACTTCCTGAAGTGGGTCGTCACCAGCAAGACCGGCATCGAATCCCTGTCCAGCGCCATGGGCTTCACCACTCCGTTCAAGTCCTTCAGCGATGTCAAGTCCGACAATCCGCTGGTGCAGGCCGCTGTTGAAGATCAGAACTCCGGCAAGACCGCAGTCTCCTGGAACTTCACCATGATGCCGTCCGAAGAGTGGAAGAACCAGCTCGGTTCCGCCCTCCTCGAGTACGCGCAGGGCACCGGCGACTGGAATGCCGTCAAGACCGCATTTGTGGACGGTTGGAAGACCGAATACGACGCGGCTCACTGATCGCATCGAAAAACCAATCAAAATCGCGCATGACGAATCGGTCCGCGCATCGCGTAGCGTGGACCGCTGGAAATACCATCAGCGCGCGATCAATCGAATAACTTCATAACTGAATAATTGAATAAACGACGAGCTGCAATCAGGAGTCTTCTTTCCTCTCCTGATTGCAGCTCCTTTTTTGTGCGCGGCGATGTATGGCTGTAGGACATGCCGTGTGTTGGAGGATTGCATTGCATTAATGAAAGCGCTATCATTTCAATTACAAACAGAGAAGAAATCAATATAGGATTGTTTTTATCTGTAGTTTGAAGAAATGTAACCGCTATCATTTTGCGACGATGCGAACGAAAGTGAAAAACAATGATGCAACAAGGAATTGATACTACCGATCCGGCGTTGTGGTGGAAGCAGGCCGTGGTGTACCAAGTGTATCCGCGTTCCTTCAAGGATTCCCGCGGTTCGGGCTTGGGCGGCATTGCAGGCGTCACCGAGAAGATCGACTACCTCGCCGAACTCGGTGTGGACGCCATCTGGCTGAGCCCGTTCTACCCGTCCCAGCTCGCCGACGGCGGCTACGACGTGGACGACTACCGCAATGTCGACCCGAAGCTCGGCACCATGGACGACTTCGACGAGCTCGCCAAGGCCGCCCACGAGCGAAACATCAAGGTCGTGGTCGACATTGTGCCGAACCACAGCTCCAACCTGCACGAATGGTTCAAGGCCGCCCTTGCCGCCGCCCCAGGCTCCCCGGAGCGCGACCGCTACATCTTCCGCGACGGCAAGGGGCCGAACGGCGACCAGCCGCCGACTGACTGGATCGCAAGCTTCGGTGGTCCTGCGTGGACGCGCGTACCCGACGGCCAGTGGTACCTGCACATGTTCACCAAGGAGCAGCCCGACTGGAACTGGAAGAACCCCGAGGTACGTGCCGACTTCATCAAGACGCTGCGTTTCTGGCTCGACCATGGTGCGGACGGCTTCCGCGTGGACGTGGCGCACGGCCTTGCCAAGGACCTCGACCGCGACGATCTTGAAAGCTACAAGGTCTGCGAGCATCTGCTTCCCTCGGATGGGTCGCACCCGTTGTATGACCGTGATGAGGTGCACGACATCTACCGCGAGTGGCGCAAGGTGTTCAACGAGTACAATCCGCCGGCATTCGCTGTGGCCGAAGCGTGGGTCAATCCGGATCGCCAGCATCTGTACGCATCGACCGAAGAGCTCGGGCAGGTGTTCAACTTCGAGTTCGCCAAAAAGGATTGGATCCGCGATGACATGCATCTGGCCATCGAGGAAGGTTTGGAAAGCGCGGAACGTTCCGGTTCCTCGGCAACCTGGGTGATGAGCAACCACGACGTGCCCCGCCACGCCAGCCGTTATGGATTGCCGCAGGTTCCAGCCTTGTCGCACCATCAGTTGGCCAAGGATTGGCTGCTGCGCGACGGCACCACCTATGAGGAGAACCGCGAACTGGGCGCCAAGCGCGCTCGTGCCGCGATTCTTATGGAACTTGCCTTGCCTGGATCCACCTACATCTACCAGGGAGAAGAACTGGGATTGCCGGAAGTCGCGGATATTCCCTGGGATGAGCTGGAGGATCCCACCGCGTTCAACAGCGTGCGCGGGCAAATCGAAAAAGGCCGTGACGGCTGCCGTGTGCCGCTGCCTTGGGTTGCTGCCGATGCGCCGAAGCTCGATAATCCCGATGACGAATTCGGCCATGGTGGCTCCTTCGGTTTCTCTCCTGCGGGCGCCGAGCATGATCCGCACCTTCCACAGCCGAAGTGGTACAAGGATTTCGCCGTCGACGTGGAGGACGCCGACCCGAATTCCATGCTGAACCTGTATCGCAAGGCTCTGTCGTTGAGGCATAACCTGATGCCGCAGGACACCGTGCTGCAGTGGCTGGACGAGGACCGCCCCTCCGATATGCGTGACGGCGCGGATGGGCAGCGTGGTGGAGTCATTGCCTACCGTCGTTCCAATGGTTGGGCGAACATCACCAATTTCAGCGAACGTCCAGCCGAACTGCCGCAAGGCGAAGTCATCCTCGTATCGGGCGAACTCACTGCGGACGGGCGTTTGCCGCAGGACACCACCGCTTGGCTCCAGCTATAACGCGGCGACCAGAGGCGCTACCAATACCAGCACACATAGGAATAACAACAAATCCAACGAAGGAGATAAGCAATGAGGCAGGGAATCATCACCAAAACGTGCGCGGTCGCCGCGGCGTTGGCCATGGGTGTATCGTTGGCGGCTTGCGGCGGCGGCAGCAGCGCCGATTCCGACAAGGGCCATGTGTATTTCATGAACAACAAGTCGGAAGTCGTGGACCAATACAAGCAGCTCGCCGAAATGTATACCGAAAAAACCGGTGTGCAGGTGGACGTGCAGACCGGTGCGTCCGGCACATACGATGCGACCATGAGCTCGGAACTGGCCAAATCCAACGCGCCGACCATGTTCAACATCTCCGGTTTCGACCAGTTCGCAAAATATCAGAAGTATTGCGAGCCATTGCAGGACACCGAAGTGTACAAACTGCTCACCGATGACGGCAAGGCCTACTCCTACACCATTGATGGCGATTCGTTCACGCTGCCATACGCAGCTGAATGGTACGGCATCATCTACAACAAGAAGATCATCAACGATTACGCCAGCAAGAATTACGCGGTAATCAAGAGCGCCGACGACATCAAGGATTACAAGACGCTCAAGGCCGTGGCCGAGTCCATCAACGAGCACAAGGACGATCTCGGCGTTGACGGCGCGTTCGCGACGCCAGGTCTGGATGCCTCCGACACATACCGTTTCGCCGCGCATATGGGGCGCATCCCGCTGTACTACGAATACAAGGATATGAACACCACGTTCTCCAAGACCATCAAGGGCACCTACTTGGATAACTACAAGGATCTGTTCGATCTCGAGCTGGAGACCAGCCCGACCGATCCGAGCCTGGTCAGCTCGAAGACGTACGACGACGTCACTTCCGAATTCGCGCTTGGCCAGGTGGCGTTCTACCCGAACGGCGTCTGGGCTTACACGCAGATCAAGGGTAACGAGGTGGCGGATGACGATCTTGGCATGCTGCCGTATTACATGGGCATCAAGGGTGAGGAAGAGACCGGTCCTGCGGGCGTGTATGACGCCAGCTGGGCGGTGAACAAGAACGCTTCCGACAAAGACAAGCAGGCCACGCTCGATTTCATCAAGTGGATGGTCACCGATGACGAGGCCAAGAAGATCCTCTCTCAGGATATGGGCTTCTCCGTGCCGTTCACCACATTCGATGGCGATGAGTTCCAGCCGGATAATCCGCTGACCAAGATCGCCCGTTCCTACTCTGCCGACGGCAAGACCGAGGTACGCAGCTTCACCGTTCCGGATCAGCAGTGGCAGGACGACGTGGCTGCGGCGCTTATCGAATACGCGCAGGGCACTGGCGATTGGAGCAAGGTGAAGAGCGCCTACGTCGACGGTTGGTCCACCGAATGGAACAACAACGAGGAATCGCTGGGATCCATTCCTCAAGCGCAGAAATTCAATTAGCAGGGGTGAGATCGCACCACTGATTGAAGCCCTACAAGGTTTGCGATGAAAAGAGCGGCCTGTGTGCATGATTTGGTTCATGCATACAGGCCGCTCTCGTGTTTTGGCGGCTTTACGTTTTTCCGCTGCCTCTCGATTTATTCAGCTGCCGTCGATTTATGACGCCGATTTATTCCGACGTCGCCGCCCCGCTGTCAATGCGGCTTGTAGTGTTGCGCAACACCAGCAAAGGATCCTGCAGTTCATGCGGATGTTCAAGAGGTTCGTTACGTAGGAGCTGCAGCACTTTTCTACCGGCTATGCGCCCTAGCTCGATTGGCTCCTGACGGATGGTGGAAAGGTCTGCGGCCTGCGCGATTTCGGCGTCGTCAAAGCCGAGCACCGAAATGTCTTCCGGCACATTCAGCTGCTGTTTGCGTAGTTCCTTGACCAGTGCGATGGCGACCTGGTCGGTTTCCACGCAGACGGCGGTGGGGCGTTCCGGAAGTGACAGCAGTTTCGCGGTCAGTTGTGAGGCGAGGTCGGATTTGCTCAGCGGCGCATCGTGCGCGTCGGCCGTGAGCAGGCTGAACATGATTCCATCGGTGGCGTTGGCCTGTGCGGCATCCGCGAACGCCTGGGTGCGTTGGCTGGTGTTATAAATCATGTCGGCCGGAATGTAGTCGCTGCAGAACGCGATATTGGTATGCCCTAAGGAACGCAGCAGTCGTACGGCCATGGTCATCGCACTGTAGTTGTCGATGCTGATGGAGGCGTCAAAATAGCCTGATTCCGCAGGGACATTGACGCCTACCGTTGGCAGGTCGATGGCTTGGAGCTGCTCCCGCATGGCGGGCATGAGCTGGAATGAGGAGATGATGATGGCGTCCGAGTTGCGGCTTTTTGGCAGCTGGGAGAAGAACCGGTCCAGTTCGCTGCGGCCGGTGATGAAGGCCGGTGTGACGTCATAGCCGAACGGCGCGAGCTCCTCGTAGGCTCCTTGGAGCACGCCGGAATTGAACCACTCGTTGAGTTTTCCTGAAACCAGGAGGATGACGCGCATGGTTTTTCCGGATGCCAGTGCGGAAGCGCTTTTTGAGAGTGTGAAGTTGAGCTGATCCGCCGCCTGCTGGACTTTGCTGCGGGTTGCTTCCGTAACGTTGGTCGCGCCACGGAGTGCTCGGGAAACGGTGGCTTGAGACACTCCTGCCAATTTGGCCACGTCGGCGATGGTCGGTTTGGCCATGTGGCTCCTTTGATGAAAATGATTAACGCTTCCATGATACTAAAAGCCCTGATTTGCGACGAAAACACGCTGTAGATTGGTGAATTTGTACAACAGAAATGAAAGCGCTATCACTTACAGTAGTCAAAAACGAATATAAAGATTCGATTACAAGATAGCGTAAAGCAACGGTAGCCTGTAAGCGCTGTCACGAAGTGGTGAAGTTCAACATGGCAGCAAAAAACAGACGCTATGCGAACGGTGCTCGTTCGGAACGTTTAGCGATGCAGATGAGCCGTAGTGGAACGTACGATCAGCTGTGCCGGGAACGTTTTGAACGGCTGCTCCAGCGGGCGTCCCTCAATCAGGTCGAGCGTCATGCGAGCCGCTTCCTGCGCCATTTCGATGGGCTTCTGGCGCACGGTGGTCAGTCCGAGATCACGTGCGTAGATGCTATCGTCGTAACCGATGATGGAAACGTCGTTCGGCACGGTGAATCCGTTGCGTTCCAGCTGGAACAGCAGCGGCACGGCGATGCCGTCTTCCTGGCAGGCGATCGCGGTCGGCATGTGGTCGAGGCTGAGCAGCTGCGTCACGACTTTGCTGATGTTGTTCTTGCTCTCGTCGGTAACGAGCACGCGCGGCGTGACGCCGTTCTCTTTGCAGCGGGCCATGAACGATTCGAAACGCCCCTGTACGCTGAAGTGGAGCGTTACGTCGCGATTGGTGCGAATGTAGGCGATGTCGCGGTGGCCGAGAGCCATGAGATGGCGTGCGGCAAGCTCGGATCCCTGCTTGTCATCGATGCGCACGGCCGCGCTGAAGCCGCGCTCTTCCGGCAGGCTCGAGTTGATGCCGATGATCGGCACATTGACGGACCTGAGCTGCTCGATCTCATTGGCGTCGATGTCGAAGGAAATGACGATCACCGCGTCGACATTGCGGCGCACCGGCAGCATGTCGAAGAATTCGCGGCGCTCCTCGGTGCTCGACATCTGGTAGATGGAGATGTCGTAGCCTTCATCATGGAATATCTCGTTGAGTCCTTCGATGATGGATGAGCTGAACCACAGGTTGAGCCTTCCGGAAACCAGTACTGCAATGCGTAGCGCGCGGCCGGTTTTCAACGCGGCTGCGGAGCGTGAGATGGAGAAGTTCAGCTCGTCGGCTGCTTTCATCACCTTGTCTCGGGTGGCTTTCGACACGAGGTCGGGGCGTGTGAACGAACGCGAAACCGTCGAGATGGACACGTGCGCAAGCTGCGCTACATCTTGAATACTGCTTTTCATTTTTTTCCCTTGTAACTGCGTACGTTCCAGCATACTGTATTGCAACACGTTTGCAATACATGCATTACAAACGTTTTCATCATAGCAGGAAAAGTGTAAAAGTGTTTGGTATGACAACAATTTCAGAGGGTCACAAAATATGACAACGTTGGTAAAATCACGTCTTGAGACATGCGAAAATGACAACGTTTGACATCTTGTGTCATGCCGTTTATCATGACGAATGTAAGCACCGGAAAGGTGGAGAACAGAGCAGTGATCCGCTGATTCGGTTAAAAATGCAAGATTCCGCACCGCGTTGACGCGGTGCGGAATGGAGAAGGAAGAAAGCAGGCAGGCTATGATCAGCATGGCTGGCAAGGCGATACGCAAATGGTGGGCGCTGTTCGCGCTACCGACGTTCGCCGCATTCATTATTGGATTTGTCGTTCCATTCATCATGGGCGTCTATCTGAGCTTTTGCAAGTTCACTACGGTTACCGACGCCGAGTTTGTAGGGCTTAAGAACTACACCCGTGCACTGCAGGATAAGGAATTCCTGCATGCGCTGGGCTTCTCTACGTTGCTGACTATCGTTACCACGATTGTGATCAACGTGGTCGCGTTCTCCATCGCGTACATGCTTACCAAGGCGATCAAGGGATCGAACATTTTCCGTTCGGTGTTCTTCATGCCGAACCTGATTGGTGGCATCATTCTGGGCTACATTTGGATGCTGCTGCTCAACGGCATTCTCGCGCACTGGGCGCGCTCGCTGACCTATAGCGCAACGTACGGCTTCTGGGGTCTGGTCGTGCTGGTGTGCTGGCAGCAGATCGGCTACATGATGATCATCTACATCGCCGGCATGCAGTCGCTGCCGACCGACGTGCTCGAAGCGGCTTCCGTGGATGGCGCAAATGGCACGCAGACCATGTTCAAGATCATCATTCCGCTGATGATGCCGTCAATCACCGTGTGCTCGTTCCTGTGCGTTACCAACGGCTTCAAGCTCTATGACCAGAACCTCGCATTGACGAACGGCGCTCCGTCGAACATGTCTGAAGGCCTGGCGATGAACATCACCCGCACCTTCTATGGACGCGTCGGCTGGGAAGGCGTTGGACAGGCCAAGGCAGTGCTGTTCTTCGTGCTTGTCGCGATTGTTGCGCTGATTCAGAATAAGCTGACGACTTCCAAGGAGGTGGAAGCATGATTTCCGGAGAAAAGGTCAAGCACGGCGGATTGTGGACCGTACTGTTTTCCTTGGTGTCGCTGGCATGGGTTTTCCCGATCGTGCTGGTGATCATCAACTCCTTCAAGCAGAAGGCGTACATTTCGCGTAACGCGTTCTCCATTCCGACCGGCAAGGCGTTCGTTGGATTGGAAAACTATACCCGTGGTATTGAAACCACGGATTTCTTCGCCAGCTTCGGCTGGACCCTGCTGATCACGGTCGGTTCGGTGATTTTGATCCTGGTGTGCACCTCGATGTGCGCATGGTGGATCGTGCGTGTGAACAATTGGGCTGCGAAGCTGCTGTACACGTTGTTCCTGTTCAACATGATCGTGCCGTTCCAGATGGTGATGTTCACGCTTTCGAAGCTTGCCGACATGCTGAAGCTCAATACTCCGTGGGGCTTGTGCATTGTGTATTTGGGATTCGGTGCAGGCCTGGCCGTGTTCATCTTCACCGGTGTGATCAAGGGCATTCCGCAGTCGTTGGAAGAGTCCGCGATGATTGATGGCGCTTCCGTGCCCCGCATTTTCTTCCAGATTGTGGTGCCGATCATGAAGCCGTCGATCGTGTCTGTTGCGATTCTGCAGGCGATGTGGATTTGGAACGACTACCTGCTGCCGTACCTGACGCTCGACTTGGGCAAGTACAAGACCATTTCCGTGGCCATCCAGTACCTCAAGGGCGGTTACGGTTCCGTTGATATGGGTGCCATGATGGCCTGCCTGGTGATGGCCATCATCCCGATCATCGTCTTCTACCTCATCTGCCAGAAGCACATCGTCAAGGGTGTAATGGCTGGTGCAGTCAAGGGATGATCGAAGATCATCCCTTGTGGGACAGCGCAGTGCGCTGTCCCAAGGCTCCAGCCTGAGCGAGGCCGACAGGCCTCGCGAAGGTAGCATTGAGCCCGGCCGAAGGCCGGTCCTTAATTGCAGGTCCGAAGGCGGAGCCGTCAAGGATGATCCTTCGATCAGCCACGGAAAAACGCCGCTGCCTCGCAAAAAAGAGTCCGAACGAGAGAAATCTCGCTCGGACTCTTTCATATCCGAATCAGAAAACTACTTCATATATTTGCGGAACACGTGCTCGAAAATCGGCACGTGAATCATAATCATGGTGCCGTAGCCCAAAACGAGTAGCAGGAACAGGCCTTGCGGCATGTAAAACCAGCTGCCGACCAAAAGCGCGATGTAAATCGCGTCGATGGCGGCCATGCCGAGCGTGTGCCCGATATTGCTCACGCCGAATACGAAGGCGTTGCCGAGCGTGCGCCAGAACGAGTTCTCGAAGCGTGACTGCAATGCCCAGATCCATTCGAATCCGATGACCCATACGATGCTCAACGCGAATTTCGGAATCAGCAGCGGCGTGATCTGCAGCACGATCCATGAGTACACGCTGATCGCCCCTGCAATGCCGAAAATCAGCCAATAGCCGGTTGCTTTTACGAAGTTTGACCGGAATGCGGCGAAATAATTGCGGGTGACGGTGCCTTCGCCTGCGAGCGAGCGTCGTGCCGCATCGTGGCCGGCGGTCAAGGCTGCGCCGATGGTGACGATCGGAATGCTGGTGACCAACATGAGAATGTTGATCCAAATTGCGTCGACGGCGTCGCTGAGGCCGCGCATAAAGCCAGAGTCGGGTGATAGGAATTTCATGCGCACTAGTCTACTCGGCGGTGCGGCAATCGTTTTCATATATAAAACCGTTTACCGCATACTATTTCTTGTGAAAACTCTTGTTATTGTTGTCATTAAACAGAGGATTAAACAGGGCGTCGAACAGAGATAAAGAAAAGTCCCGTCAAATATTTCGTTTGACGGGACTTTTCTGGTGTTGTGTGAGGAAATTTTACTTTCGGGAAATCATCATCGGAGAAAGCTTACTTTTCACCGTTCATGATGGCGGAAAGCGACTTCACGCGCGGCAGGTCGAACACTTCGTCGGTGTGCACCACCTTGTGGTCGGGGCCTGCCAGCGGCACACGCCAGTTGCAGTATTCGCTGGACGTGCCCGGCTGGTTTTGTGCGCGGGTTTCGCCGACGCCGTCCACCAGCGCCGCCTGCAGAAGCACGGATGGTGAGTGGAGCAGCATTTTGTGCATCGCTTCGACGATTTCCTGAATATGATTGTCGACGTCCGCTGCGATTTCCGGCGTGATCAGTTCGCTTTCGACCAGTCGGTCAAGCATGGCCTGGCGCTCCGCGGTTGCGGATGCCTGGAATTCCTCGACCGGGCCGGTGAGCAGGTGCAGTTTCTCACGCAGTTTGACGTGTTCGAACTGCAGGTAGCCGGCGGTTGGCGGCATATCGTGCGTGGTTACGGAAGCCAGCGCGTACTTGCGGTAGTCGGCCGGGTCGGCGTACGGGTCGCCGGCGTTGGGGGAGTCGTCCACGCGGGCGAACCATTCCACCATGCAACCGAGCAGGCCGTGCTCGGCGAGCACATTGCGCACGTAATCGGGCACGGTGCCGAGATCTTCGCCCACCACCAGGCCGTTCACGCGGGAGGCTTCGATCGTGAGGATCGCGATCATCGCCTCATGGTTGTAGGTGACGTACGCGCCGCCGCGTGCACCTTCGCCCTGCGGAATCCACCACAGGCGGAACAGGCCGAGCACATGGTCGATGCGCACCGCGCCCGCGTGCGAAAACATGTTGTGCACCATTTCGCGGTACACACCGTAACCGGTTTTGGCGAGATAATTCGGATTGAACGGCGGTTGTCCCCAATCCTGGCCCTGCTGGTTGTAGAAGTCCGGCGGGCAGCCCACGGTGACGCTGCCGACGGCGAAACGTTCCGGATTCCACCACACGTCGGCGCCCAGCGAATGCACGCCCACGGCCATGTCTTGCATGAGGCCCAATGCCATGCCGCTTTCGCGCGCGGCGGTCTGTGCGGCGGTCACCTGTTCGTCGGCGATCCACTGCAGCCAGCATTCGAAGTCGACCATATCGGCATGATCGTGTAGGAGTTCGGCCACTTCCGGCGAATCACGGTTCGTCTCCGCAAACCATGTGCCCTCCCACGGAGCGCCCCACACCTGGAATGCCACCGACCATGCGGCGAACGCACGCAGATCGGGGCCGGCCGCTTCCTTGAACGCTTCGAACGAGGCCTGGCGCTCGGCGGAACGCGGCACCTTGAACACGAGCTGCAGAGCTTGGCGCTTATGCCACCACGCGGAGTTGATGTCGAGTTCGTCGGCGTTGTCGTTGGCGGGGGCCACTTCGGCGTGCAGACGCTCGACCTCGGCCTTTGCTTCCTCGTCAAGCCCTGCATATTCCTCAATATCCTGCGGGCGAATATAGGTGACGTTCATGAATCGGCGCGATTCCGGCAGGTACGGCGACGGTTCGAGCGGCTCGACCGGCGCGGTCGCGTGAATCGGGTTGATGAGCATGAAGTCGGCATGAGACTTTTCGGCGGCGTCGGTGAGCAGCAACTTCAGGTCGCCATAATCGCCCACGCCCCACGATTCGGCGGAGCGGATGGAATACATTTGCGCCATCCAACCCCAACGCTGCTTTTCGGCGACCGCCGGTGGCAGGGTCATGCGTGCCGGGGCGCAGATCAGTCGCGCCTCGCCGTGCAATGGGCCCGCGTTGACGCGCAACGTGTGGTAGCCGGCGGGAATGTCGTCG
This sequence comes from Bifidobacterium sp. N5G01, assembly GCF_002742425.1. NCBI lineage: Bacteria > Bacillati > Actinomycetota > Actinomycetes > Bifidobacteriales > Bifidobacteriaceae > Bifidobacterium > Bifidobacterium sp. N5G01. Next base: position 79,575 of record NZ_NJNP01000003.1, on the reverse strand, counting down.
GGCAGAGTGAGCGTAAGTGAGCCGTCGGCCTGCGAGGTCAGGTACATGCACAGGTTGCCCTCGTACTGCGTGCCGTCTTCGAGTAGCAGGCGCAGCGTCACGTCATGGCCTTTCGCGCGGATCGGCGTGGTTGACTCCTTGCCGATGAACTTCACGATGGTCGGTTCCACGAGCGTGTCTGCGATGCGACGCTTGGTGAGTTCGTACGATGTTGTGATCGCCTCGTCGCTGGACGCGTCCACACCGAGCGCCGCAAGCACGGAGACGAGCACTTCGTCGCGGATTTCCACGTAGGTGCCGAGCTGGTCGATGTACGACGTTGATATGCCGTTGAGCTTGGCGAGTTGGATAAGCGGTCGTGCGATGCGTTCCGCGCTTTCGGTTTGTTGGGTTTCCGCCATAGGTTCCTTCTTCCCTGGGCCGTTGATGGCCAATCATGCTGCATTGCCACGCGATTGGCGCGCTTCGGTGCGATCAATCGTTCTGATATGTACTGTAGCATATGGTGACATCGTTTTCAATAGGCGTGTTATTGGGTGTAAACGTTGCCGTATTGCGATTTCTTGACTGTCTTATGGATGAGAAATAAGAAAAATGTTTTTTCTGTTTGACTATCGTTTGCAATCTGGAGGTTGCGGTAACCTCATGTATAACGCATGTAACTCATTGGTTTGCAATGGCGGCGGTTGCAAAGTGGCAATAGCCGCCGCCGGTAAAGCGGCGACGATGCCGACGAAAGGACCTGTTATGGAAAACGTGACGCATACCCCTAAATATGAGGTTGTGTTCTTCGATTTGTATGGAACGCTTATCGACATACGTACCGACGAACAGTGCGACGCGGCCTGGCAGGCCTTGTATGACGCCGCATGCGAATTGGGCGCGCAATACGATTCGGTCGAGGCGTTGCGTGAGCGTTTTAAAAAACTTGAGGCGCGCGAAATGGTGCATCAGTCGAATCATGCCATCGTTCGCAATGGGTGGGACGAGTTCGACGTACTGCCGGTATACCGATCGCTGCTCATGAATCGCAGCGATGAGACGGAACGTTTGCTGGCATTGCCGCAAGCCGCTCAAAAAGCCGCATGGGCGTTCCGGCAGGGCAGCACCAGTATGATCCGCCTGTACCCGGGGGCTCTGGAAATGATCGAAAAACTGCAGGAATCCGGCATTGTCGTGGCGCTGCTGAGCAACGCGCAATCCTGCTACACCCGCGCAGAACTGGAAATGACGGGACTTGTCAACGTGCTTGACGACGTGATCATCTCCAGCGAGGAGAAGATCCGCAAGCCCGCGCGCGACTTGTACATGCTGGCGCTCGACCGCGAATTCGTGACCGCCAAGCATGCACTGATGGTGGGCAATGACGAGCAGAACGATATTGTTGGCGCTCGTACCGCGGGCATTGACGGCGTGTATTTTCGCACGGAGATTTCGCCGGCAGATGATCCGGAAACATCGAGTTATGCGGTGCGTTCGTTTACCGGCGCCGATTATGAGGGATTGCTGGATTACGTGCTGAACGCCTGATCTTGCGTGGTACGCGGTGCGTATTGCGCGGTGCGCGTTGCTCACGTATTTCGCGTTGTGGGTGGGTGCTTTGTGTTTGCGTAACCTGAAAATCGACCCTGATACTGGACTTGTGCAGACGCGGAACTGTCTGGCTTCTCTTTTGAAAGAATTCACTGGTCTTGCTTTCTCGTAATGTGCCGGTTGTAGGGCACTGAAATGTGTGGGAATGTACTATCGCAACTATCGCAAGAAGGAAGAAATGCGATGGTAGGGGAGAGATGAAGAAATCGGATATTTCCAATATTTCGAATGCTGAAAGTGTTGAACGCGCTGAAGATAGCGGACAGTCGAATGCGCAACCGAGCGGGCAGATGAGTGGGCAGTTCAGTAAGAAAGCGGACCGGCTGTTTGGCGCGGATCCTGCGGGACTCGACGAATCCGCGCGAGGCATTGCAGTGCTGGTGATCGTCGGCGTGGCAGTAGGGCTACTATCCGGCATGTTTGGCATTGGCGGCGGTACTGTGATTGTGCCCGCGCTGGTATGGCTCGGACTGACGCAACGTAATGCGGCGGCGACGTCAATGCTTGCGATCGTACCAACTTCGATTTCCGGCGTCATTTCTTACGCGACTTGCGGGAATGTGGACTGGCTCGCCGCGCTGCTGCTGTTTTGCGGCATGTTCGTAGGCGGCCAGATCGGCAGCTGGCTGCTTTCGCGCTTGTCGGAACTCGTATTGCGATGGATTTTCGTAGTGTTTCTCGTGTTTGTGGTGGCCAATCAGATTAGTTTCGTGCCGTCGCGCGACCAGCACATTGCGATGAGTGCGTTGACCGGAGTTTGCCTGGGGCTGCTGGGTGTGGTGATTGGCACGTTGGCGGGACTGCTGGGAATTGGCGGCGGGGCTCTCGCCGTGCCCGCACTATCGATGCTGTTCGGCGCGTCCGATCTGATTGCGCGAGGTACGTCGCTGCTGGCCATGTTCCCGAACTCGATCACCACAAGCGCGGCAAACCTGAAACGCAAGCTGGTGCATGTAAAGGCCGCGCTGGTTATTGGCTTGGTGGCTGCCGTTACCGCGCCATTCGGTACGTGGATAGCGGGCGTAGTCTCGCCACGCGTCGGCTCGATTCTGTTCGCATGCTACCTGTGCGTGCTCCTGATTCGCTCGATATTCGTAGCCGTAAAAGCCACCCGCTCGGCCCATGCTTCCGCCTGACCGTCTGCACATCATGCGACAAAAGCATGAGTCATGATTCAGTCTTAAGGGGGAATATTGGGGATGATGGTTGGAGGAAAGGGAATTTGAGATAAGTGTTCACTTTGTAAAGACGAGAGTTCACGTTTCGTTCGTCTAAAACGCCTCGGAAGTTGGTTTGCGAAATCTAGCGTGGAGATCGCAATACAGCACAGGCTAAAGAAAGAAGAAAAAGATGAGCAATCGAAGGGCTCTCAAAGGAGCGATTGCAGCAATCGCTTCCGCTGCAACGCTCGGTGCGCTCGCGGCACCGGCGCTCGCCAACGAAACTTCCACTTACAATCTGAACGGCAAGTCCGTTGCGGAACTGACCCAGCACGGCGGCGCACAGCGCATTGCAGCCATTGGCAACGGCAACGCCAAGAACGTCATCCTGTTCATTGGCGACGGCATGGGCGATTCCGAAATTACCGTCGCCCGCGATTACCTGAAGGGTGCAAACGGTCACTTTGAAGGCCTTGACGCAGTCGGCCAGCCGGCAGAGCTCGGCGACACCAATGCCGGCACCGGTCAGTACACCACCTTCTCGCTGGGCGGCAACAGCGGCGACAGTGCGGTCGGCAAGGATGACAAGGGCAGCCTCAACGCCAACCCGAACCCGGGCAAGCTCACCGAAGTGACCGATTCCTCCGCATCCGGCTCCGCATGGGCAACCGGTACCAAGACCTACAACAACGCGGTCGATGTAGACGTTTATGGCAATCCGCAGCTCAATCTGTTCGAACTCGCCAAGGCGGCAGGCAAGGCCACCGGCAATGTGACCACCGCCGAAATCCAGGACGCCACCCCGGCCGTGCTCGAATCGCACTCCACCGAGCGTGGCTGCTACGGTCCGCAAGGCAAGACCGACGGTTCCTCTAATGATGCTGCGAAACGTTGCCTCGTGAATCAGCTCAAGGAGAACGGCGGCATCGGCTCCATCTCCGAGCAGCTGCTCGATACCCGCGCTGATGTGACCATCGGCGGCGGTTCCAAGTACTTCCGCCAGACTGTGCAGGGCGGCGAATACGCTGGCAAGACCGTGTGGGAGCAGGCTCAGGCCATGGGCTACCAGACCGTCGAGAACGATCCGGCTGCCATGAACGCGCTCGAATACAAGGAAGGCCAGCCGGTGCTCGCCCTGATGAGCGATGGCAACATGCCCACCAAGTTCAATCCGTCCAAGGCCACCGCTCAGAATCCGGCCAAGGATGCCAACCCGACCGTGTGCACCATGAACGACAAGTGGCTCGGCAACCAGGGCTCCTCGCTCGCTGACATGACCAAGAAGGCGCTCGATCTGCTCGAAGCCAACCCGGACAGCGACGCGAACGGCTACTTCCTGCAGGTTGAAGGCGCTTCCATCGACAAGCAGGATCACGCTGGCAACGCTTGCGGCCAGATTGGTGAAACCGACGATTTCGATCAAGCCATCGCCTACGCCATGAAGACCGTTGACCTGAGCAACACCCTCGTGATCGTCACCGCCGACCACGCCCACACCTCCCAGATTCTCAACGCTCAGCCGGCTTATGCGCTCTCCACCGTGCTCAAGACCGCTGATGGCAATAACATGGTCGTCTCCTACGGCACCGCTGAAGCTGACTCCCGCGACGAGGATGGCGGCTACAACGGTGGCGACATGGCTCACACCGGTACCCAGCTGCGCATTGCTGCTTCCGGCCCTGGCGCCCAGCGCGTGATCGGCCTGACCGACCAGACCGACAACTTCTACACCATCGCCAACACCCTCGGCCTTGCCTCCACTTCCGATGCTCAGCAGTCGCTCTCCAACGACGCCCAGACCGAAGTCAAGCTCACCGATGGCAAGTATGTGGCCGAATCTACTGGATTCAACGGCGACGCAGTGCTCTCCTACGAACTCAAGGACAAGTCCGGCAACGTGGTCGCAGCTTCCGACAGCTCCACTCCGGTCTCCGGCGTGCGCGTCAAGACCGCTCAGACCACCGGCATCACGCTCGACAAGGTCACTGAAGGCAATGAGTACACGCTGATCGTCACCGGCCGCCAGTCCGGCAAGACCGTGACCGTCGACTTCCAGGCGCCGGCCCGCGGTTCTTCAGATAAGGAGCCGGGCAACGGCAAGAATGACGTGATCGCTTCCGGCAAGGTGAACAACAATCCGAAGTCCGGTGTGCTCGGCAACACCGGTGCCGCGATCTCCATCGCCGCACTTGCGATCGCCATGCTGGCCGCAATCGCGATGATCGTCAAGACCACCAAGATCAGCCGCTGAAAATCTGAAGATGGAAATCGGAAGAATTCTGAAATTCTAAGAATTCTGGAAATCTGAGAGTCATAACTGAAGATAACAACTGAAGATTACGGATAAGATCCGGATCGCACTCATTACAGTGTGGTCCGGATCTTGTATATTTCGTGTAATCCGTGCAAATCCAAATTGAGATGGGGCGTCCAAAGCAACGGTCGCTGTGAGACAATATTGCTCGAGGTGTCTATCTCAAAAATGAGATATTCATCTCGAGATATCTATCTCTCGAATCGAGGGTGAATCTCGCAAACCGAGTAGACCCCTTAAGGCAGAGAGCAAATCTCTCGAAACCGAGGGCAAATCCCTCGAAACCGAAGTGTCAACAGGGCGAAGGAGCATTCGTGCGTATTTACAATCTGACGGATAATGACGATGCCGCGATCGTCGCGCAGCAGGGCATTTTCCAGGTCATGGAATGGAAGCGCGACTTTTCCGTGACCTACGGCAGCGCCATGGACGCCTACTATGCGTCCGAAATGAACGTGCGCCGCCGCCAGCTGGTCTGCAATCTCAATGGCAAGACCGGCGCGGTTGTGCAGGCGGGCGCCATGCAGTGGGCCGTCGGCCATATCGAAGTGACGACCGGTGTGAAGGGCGTTGGCGATTTCATCGGCAAGCTGGCGCGTGGAGCGGTCGCCAACGAGTCCGCGGTCAAGCCGGAATATCATGGCAACGGCGTGGTTGTGCTCGAACCGACCTACCGCCATGTGCTGCTGCTTGATCCGAGCCAGATGGGCGGCGCGATCACAGTGAACGACGGCCTGTTCTACGCTTGCGAAACCACGATTCAGCAGCGTGCGGTTATGGTTTCGCGTCCGAGCGCGATGGTGGCCGGCGGCGAGGGCCTGTTCAACCTGTCGCTGACGGGGCAGGGAACGGTTGCGTTGGAATCGCCGGTGCCCGCTTCCGAAATCGTGACCGTCGATTTGGAGAACGACGAGCTGAAGGTGGACGGCAATTTCGCGATCGCGTGGACGAACGGCCTGCAGTTCACGGTCGAGCGTTCCACGAAGACGCTGATCGGTTCGGCTGCGAGCGGCGAGGGCTTGGTCAACGTGTACCGCGGTACGGGTCGTGTGCTTCTTGCGCCGGTCGCCGCCAATCTGGCTAATCCGAACGTGGGTTCCGGTGCGGCCTGATTTGGCCTGATATTGATCAGCTGATAGCTGATAGGTGGCGATTCGCCAACGAAAGGCAGTTGAAACGTTGACGGATTGCGCTCGCACCCTGCCGATGGTGAGACGGCAGGTTTTGTTGAGATTGCGATTTTCGGATGCTTTTCAATGGTGATCGCGCCTTGAAGTCGTGTCTTGAGATTGCGTCTGAAATTGCGCTTGAGATTGCGTCCGAAAAAAAGTTGAGCGAAGGGAACTCAACTTTTTTGTAGATTTGGGAATAATCGCTTGCGAATCAAAGTTGAGTGGTGTAGGCTCAAGTTTTGGAAAGTCCGAGAGACGGCAAACCGAAACTTGGGCGAAAGAACGAACAGAACAGAAAACGCATAGCGAACCTATCTACAAAGGAGACAAGTTATGGGACGCGCAGTTGGCATCGATCTGGGTACTACCAATTCCTGCATCGCAACTCTTGAAGGTGGCCAGCCCACCGTTATCGTGAACGCTGAAGGTGCTCGCACCACGCCGTCCGTCGTGGCATTCAGCAAGTCCGGCGAGATCCTCGTCGGCGAAGTCGCCAAGCGTCAGGCCGTGACCAACGTCGACCGCACCATCAGCTCCGTCAAGCGCCACATGGGCACCGACTGGACCGTTGAAATCGACGGCAAGAAGTGGACTCCGCAGGAGATCTCCGCACAGGTGCTGATGAAGCTGAAGCGCGACGCCGAAGCCTATCTCGGCGAACCGGTCACCGACGCCGTGATCACCTGCCCGGCATACTTCAACGACGCTCAGCGTCAGGCCACCAAGGACGCCGGCACCATCGCAGGCCTGAACGTGCTGCGTATCATCAACGAGCCGACCGCAGCCGCACTGGCCTACGGCCTCGAAAAGGGCAAGGAAGACGAAACCATCCTGGTCTTCGACCTCGGTGGCGGCACCTTCGATGTGTCCCTGCTGGAGATCGGCAAGGACGACGACGGCTTCTCCACCATTCAGGTGCAGGCCACCAACGGCGACAACCACCTGGGCGGCGACGATTGGGATCAGAAGATCATCGACTGGCTCGTCGGCGAAGTCAAGAACAAGTACGGCATCGACCTGAGCAAGGACAAGATCGCCCTGCAGCGCCTGAAGGAAGCCGCAGAGCAGGCCAAGAAGGAGCTGAGCTCCTCCTCGAGCACCTCCATCTCCATGCAGTACCTGGCCATGACCCCTGACGGTACTCCGGTGCACCTGGACGAAACCCTGACCCGTGCCCACTTCGAGAGCATGACCTCCGACCTGCTGGGCCGCTGCCGCACCCCGTTCAACAACGTGCTGCACGACGCTGGCATTGGTGTTTCCGACATCGACCACGTGGTGCTCGTCGGCGGTTCCACCCGTATGCCGGCCGTCAAGGAGCTCGTCAAGGAGCTCACCGGAGGTAAGGAAGCCAACCAGTCCGTGAACCCGGATGAAGTCGTGGCAGTCGGCGCAGCCGTGCAGTCCGGCGTCATCAAGGGCGACCGCAAGGACGTGCTGCTCATCGACGTGACCCCGCTGTCCCTCGGCATCGAAACCAAGGGTGGCATTATGACCAAGCTCATCGACCGCAACACCGCCATTCCGACCAAGCGTTCCGAAGTCTTCTCCACCGCTGAAGACAACCAGCCGTCCGTGCTCATCCAGGTCTATCAGGGCGAGCGTGAGTTCGCTCGCGACAACAAGCCGCTGGGCACCTTCGAGCTGACCGGCATCGCTCCGGCTCCGCGTGGCGTTCCGCAGATCGAAGTCACCTTCGATATCGACGCCAACGGCATCGTGCACGTTTCCGCCAAGGACAAGGGCACTGGCAAGGAACAGTCCATGACCATCACCGGCGGTTCCGGTCTGGGCAAGGACGAGATCGACCGCATGGTCAAGGAAGCCGAAGCTCACGAAGCCGAAGACAAGAAGCGCAAGGAAGACGCCGAAACCCGCAATCAGGCTGAATCCTTCGCCTATCAGACCGAGAAGCTCGTCAACGACAATAAAGACAAGCTCTCCGACGATGTGGCCAAGGAAGTCACCGACAAGGTCAACGAGCTCAAGGAAGCCCTGAAGGGTGAGGACATTGAGAAGATCAAGTCCGCCCAGAGCGAGCTGATGACCTCCGCACAGAAGATCGGCCAGGCCCTCTACGCACAGCAGGGTGCCGCCGACGCTGCGGGCGCCGCTGGTGCCGCAGGTGCTGCCGGTTCCGCTCCCGCTGACGACGACGTGGTTGACGCCGAAGTCGTGGACGATGACGACAAGGACAACAAGTAATCATGTCCGACTTCAACAAGGACGAATATCTGAACGACCTGCCCGACATGGACAACCTGTCCGGGCAGGCCGCCCCTGCAGCCGGTGCATCGCAGGAGTCGCAGAATAATGGCGATTCTGCAGCAACTGCATCTGCCGATTCCGCAGCTTCTGAAACTGCGGCAACGGCCGCGAACGCAGCATCTTCCGAATCGCAAGAAAACGGCGATGCTGCGGATAGTGCAACGCAAGATGGTGAAGATACGCTGACTCCGCTTGGCCAGGCCAAGAAGGAAGCGGCGGAATATCTTGAAGCGCTCCAGCGCGAACGTGCGGAATTCATCAACTTCCGCAATCGTTCACAGAAGGAACAGGAACGCTTCCGCCAGCATGGCATCATCGACGTGCTGACCGCGCTGCTGCCGGCACTTGATGACATTGATCGCATTCGTGAACACAGCGAAATGGACGAGTCCTTCAAAGCCGTTTCCGCCAAAATCGACAAGGCGTTCGAAAAGTTCGGCGTCGAGAAGTTCGGCGAAAAAGGTGAGGATTTCGACCCGACCAGGCATGACGCGATCCTGCACAAGCCGGATCCGCAGGCCGAGAAGGAAACCGTCGACACCGTGGTGGAAGCCGGCTATCGCATCGGCGATCGCGTGATCCGCGCGGCTCGCGTGGTCGTGGCATCCCCGCAGAACTGAACGCAGTGACATTCTCGATTTCGACACTAACAACCGCAAAACAACACGCAGTGACATCAGCGACCTCGTGAAAGGAGGCACATCATGGCTGAGAATGAATGGCTGAGCAAGGATTTCTACAAGGTCCTCGGTGTCTCCAAAGACGCCACGGACGATGAGATCACCAAGGCGTACCGCAAGCTGGCGCGTAAGTACCATCCTGATCTGAACAAGACCAAGGAGGCCGAGGAGAAGTTCAAAGATATTTCCGAAGCTTACGACGTGCTCAGCAACAAAGACAACCGCCAGAAGTACGACGCCATCCGCCAGTTTGGCATGGGTGGCGCGCGCTTCGCCGGCGGTTCCGGTGCGGGCGGATTCGATGCGGGGGCGTTCTCCGACATCTTCGGATCGATGTTCGGCGGTGGCGCTGGAGCGTATGGTGCGGGCGGTAATGGTTCGCGCATCCGCTTCCAGAACGGCGGCAACCCGAATATCAACGATATTTTCTCGATGTTCGGTGGCGGTGCGGGCGGACCTGCCGGGGCTGGTGCGTATGGTGCCGCCGCTGGCGCCGGAAGCCCTTACGGGGGCAGCTACGAGCAGGCTGCGCAACCGGAAGATGGCGAGGACCGTAACTCCAAGATCAATCTGACTTTCCGTCAGTCGGTCAAGGGGGCAACGGTTTCACTGTCTGCCGACGGAAAAAAGTTCAAGACGCATGTTCCAGCGGGCGTGCGTGACGGGCAGAAAATCCGTATTTCAGGCAAGGGCAAGCCGGGTCGTAACGGCGGAAAAAACGGCGATCTGTACTTGCAGATCAACGTTGCCGAAGATCCGAAATTCAGCCTGCGCAAGCGTGACATCATCATGGATCTGCCAATCACCGTCGGTCAGGCTGTGGCGGGCGCGAAAGTGACCGCACAGGATATCGACGGCAACGAAGTCACCTTCAAAGTGCCGGCAGGCTCGTCCAGCGGCACCGAAGTGCGCATCTCCGGCAAAGGTGTGGCCAACAGGCAGGGCAACGGCGATCTGGTCGGGCGCGTGCAAATCCGCATCCCCGATAAGCCAGGCCTGAAAGTCAAGCATGCGGCGAAGGAATTCGACAAAGAGTGCGGCGACTTCGCCGACGAACTTGCCAAGGAGCGCTGATCGCCATGGCACGCGCATCTCGGACCTCCCAAGCCCGCGCGGCGCGGCAGGCCAAAATGCTGTACGACATGTGTGCGATGGCGATTGCGGCCGGCAGGGCCGATCTTGATGGAGCAGACGAAGTTGGTTTCGACATCGAACTGCCGATGTTCACGGTCGGCCGTGCCGGTGAGCTTGCCAACGTGCACCCCCAAACACTTCGCCAATACGATCGGCTTGGGCTTGTGGTGCCGCAGCGCACGGATGGCGGCGCCCGCCGCTACTCATTGCGAGACATCGCTCGCCTTGCGAAAGCGCAGCAGCTGAGCCAGGAAGAGGGCATCAATCTGGCCGGTATTGCACGGATCCTTTCCCTGGAGGAGGAGAACCGCGAGCTGCGCCGCCAGGTCGAGCGTCTGCGCAAGCCGGCCGGTTCCAGCGTGTTCGCAGCTGATGCAGATGGCGACATTGTGGAGATTGAACGTTCCCGCCGTGCGCGCATGTGGCGTAGGCAGATTCAGGTCAATGCCCGACAGCTGCCATCGCGTGAGTTCGTGGAGTCCGCGCGTGCCGCGGCCGACGCATACGACACGCCCAATGGGGCTATCGTACGCGAAAACGAGGGTATTCAGAGGGGTAAATCCGCCTCTAAGCCCGTTTCTAGGTCAATCGTGCTTTGGAGGGATTGACCGATTTTCGGAAAATACTGAAAATATTAACAAAACAGGCATATCTTGCAACAGATGTGCCTGTTTTGTTATATAGTTTTGCCAAATGCATTACTTTCTGTGACGATGTCGTTGTTGTGGGAAATAATGTTGAGTATCCGCATTCTGACTGTCATTCTTCCGGTCATTAAGGTGCTTCGGTGAAAGGTGGTTCTCCTTTTCTATGAGAAATCATAGGGTAGGGGGTAAGATAAGCGGCAAGAACAGGAAAGGTTAGGAGCGTACAGTGCCAAGAGTTGCGTTCACCGCTAAGACCCGTAAGTATCTCGGGTCTTTGGATGTCGTGGAATCGGTCACCCAGTATCGTATTTGTTACTCCAAGGAGTTTCGCGACGACTGCATGCGCAGGTATGCCGAAGGTGGCTCGCCTGCCGCGATTTTCCGCGAGGCAGGACTTGATCCGAAGATCATCGGCTACAAGCGCGTGGAACGTTGCATCGCCCGCTGGAAGGCGGAAGATGCGGAAAAGGCTACGGAAGTCGCTGGGGAAAACAAGGAGAATCAGGAAGAGTAGATTTCGAATCTTCCGATAGAAGCGAATTTTTTCGAAGGTCATGGATTGCGGCAATGGGGGTTGCCTGCAGTACGTGAAACGGATGATTTCGCAGACGTGAGTTATTGCGTTGATGTGGGAAGCGCTCGGATGAAAGAACGTCCGGGCGCTTTTTGTTTGCCGTTGTGCTGCTGCCTTGTTTGTTGTTTCGCTTTTCGTTTTGCTGCAGCATTTGCAAGCGTTGCATTTGTTTGCAAATTTGCCGTCTTGCCGCTCTGCTGAAATGGCAGTGGAAATCGCGATGGACGGCGCCGCACGCAAATCCGGTGCTCCGAGTCCGACGGTCGTAAGGAAGGAACATCATGACCGAGTCGAACCTGATGATCAAGGCTGTGTTTTGGGATATGGACGGTACTTTGATCGATTCCGAACCGTACTGGCATGAGGGGGAGATGAAAATCGCCGCCGCACATGGCGGGTATTGGGATGAGGAGCTTGCCTGGCAGGGTTCGGGCACGCCGGTTCCGGATGTGGCTCGCCGTATGGTGGAGCATGGTTGCCAGCTGTCGATCGAGGAGATTGGCCAAGGCATGATCGATTACGTAGCCCAGAAGGAATTCGAGCGCATTCCGTGGATCAAAGGCGCGGAAGACGTGCTGATTGCGTTGCGTGATGCGGGTGTTCCTTCGATGCTGGTCACCACGTCGCCGCGTCATCTTGCGGAGAATCTGGTTGCGCAGGCGCCGGCCGGTGCGTTCGCAGGCTACGTGTGTGGCGACGACGATGTTGAGAAGAAGCCGTCTCCGGCCCCGTATTTGGAAGCTGGCCGCCGTCTGGGCATTGCTCCGGAAGATATGAAGTACTGCATTGCGATCGAAGATTCCATGTCTGGCTTGCGTTCGGCCGTCGATTCCGGTGCAACGACGATTGGCCAGACCGGATTCATGCAGATCGACAATTCCAAAGGTCCGCAGTTCGCCTCGATCAAGGGGTATGAGGGCATCGATGCGTCCTCGCTTGACGCATTCGTACGTCAGCGCACGTCTCAAGCCTAAATTTGCGCCCTATCTCGCTTATATATGGCAGATATATGAGTTCGGGGGTATTTGACGAGGGTTGACTGGTTGGTGGCCGACATGTCTGGGTAAAGAAAAAGCCCGCTGCGGTGGAATGAATGCAGCGGGCTTAGTGGAGCCGACGGTAGTCGAAACCGCGACCTCTTCGATGCGAACGAAGCGCTCTACCAACTGAGCTACGGCCCCATGTCTTAAGACAACTCTCGTGATTCTAGTACGAGGTCTGTACTAATGCAATTCCCGATAGTCGCGTGTTGCCATGATTCCTATGAAAAGCATACGAAAACGACGCCTTCCGAATAATCGAAAGACGCCGTTTTCGCCAAGAAAAGACGAAAGATCAGGCTTCTACGGCTGCGGTATCGGCTTTCTTCTTACCGAACTTAGCCTTGAGCAGGCCGACGATCGTAGGAATCAGCGACAGCACGAGAATCGCAACGATGACCAGCTCGAAATGCTTCTGCACGGCCGGAATGCCGCCGAAGAAGTAGCCGAGCAGCGTGAACAGGGTGGACCAGCACAGGCCGCCGAGCACGGAGAACGGGGTGAAACGGCTCCAACGCATGCCGGAAATGCCGGAAATGAACGGCATGAACGTGCGGATGAACGGGAAGAAACGGCCGAGGAACACGGCGAGCGGGCCCCACTTTTCGATCATGCCTTCGGTTTTGGCGAGGCGTTCAGGGGTCATGGCCTTGACTTTGCCGGATTCGATGATGCGACGACCGAAGAAATGGCCGATCCAGTAGTTGCACTGGTCGCCGATGATCGGCGCGCACCAGACCACGGGCAGCAGCGCGAACAGCGGTAGCGCGGAAACGCCGGTCTGGGCGTCGGGCGCGGCGAAGAAGCCGGCGGCGAATAGCAGGGAGTCGCCCGGCAGGAACGGGAAGAACACGACGCCGGTTTCGACGAACACGATCAAGAAGATGAAACCAAGCGTAGGGGCGACGCCCATAGAGATCCAGCCGGCGATCGCGGTGCGTGGATCCTTGAGCAGGTTAATGAAGAAGTTGATAATTCCCATGGAATGCTCTCTGTGAGTACCTTACATCTAAACATTTAAAATTACGTGGTTCAGGCTTCCTTTGGCGGTTGGCCTGAACTTCCGCACGCCTGCGGAACCAATGTCAGCCTACCAGCGGCCCTCTAATGCAGCGCTTAGTAACGCCCGACGGGTGGCAAATCTGCACAAACAGGCGCAAAGTGTCAACTTCGCTCGACAATGAGGATACACGGCGTGCGCTCGTGGCGTGAACATGCAATTGCAGGAAGATTCCTCCAGTGACTGGGGGTTTGGGTTGGTGTTGGGCTTGCGGGCGGGGTGATTCTTCCAGTGAGTGGAGGAATTGGGACGCTGGGAGGGCTGTTTTCCTTTGCGTTGGATAGGCTGAAGGTATGGAACGCATGAATGAGCGCGAATGCGAAGACAAGCGCGAACGTGAAGATGAAAACGCAGCCGGCGATGCGGGACTTGACACTCTCGTGCGCGGAACCAACGTTCCGCAAGGCACGGTCGTGCTGGCGGCCACGCCGATCGGCAACACTGCCGACGCGTCCGCACGTCTCATTGCGCTGCTGGAGCGCGCCGACATCGTCGCAGCCGAAGACACCCGCCGTCTCTATGCGCTCGCCAACCGTCTTGGCGTGCGTGTGAATGGCCGCGTGGTGGCCTACCACGATCATAACGAGCGAGACAAGTCCGATGGCCTGCTTGACCAGGTGGAAACCGGTGCGACCGTGCTGGTCGTGTCCGACGCGGGCATGCCGACCATCAACGATCCGGGCTTGGCGATTGTGCGTCGCGCCATCGAACGCGGCCTGCCCGTCACCTGCGCTCCCGGCCCGTCCGCCGTACTGGACGCGCTGTGCCTGTCAGGCCTGCCGACCGACCGATTCTGCTACGAAGGGTTCCTGCCCCGCAAGCATTCCGAACGCGTGCAATACTTGCGCACGTTGCGTTCGGAGCGCCGCACCATTGTGTTTTACGAGACTTTGCATCGCATCGACGATGCCATGGCCGACCTGCTTGACGTGTTCGGTCCGAACCGCAAGATGGCGCTTTGCCGTGAACTTACCAAGGATTTCGAGCAGATTCGCCGCGGAACCATCGCGCAGATTCGCCAAAGCGTGATCGACGAACCTCCGCGCGGTGAAATGGTGTTGGTCGTTGCCGGCGCTTCCGAAGAGGAGGCCGATGCCGCGGCCCCCACGTCGCTGAGCATAGAAGACTTGGCGGTGCTGTCGATCGACCGTGCGCGGGAAGACAATCTGCGCATCAAAGACGCGATTTCGCAAGTCGTTGCCGAGCACCCCCTTGCGGATGGCTCGCTTGCCAATCGCAAGCAGGTCTACAACACGGTTCTTGCCATGAAAGAGTAAGCCTTTCGCATTGTCTGCCGTTTGACGATCGCTTGCCGCGCGATTGCCCGCTGCGTACTTGCGATTGCGTTGTTGCGTTGTAGGCACTTGTGATTGCGCTACCTTAGCCAGCATGCTCAATCGCATCGTTTAATGTGTGCGATTCCAACGATTCCAGCAGTATTTGCAGGGAACGTGCCACATCCGGTCCGTCGACTTGCGCAAGATATTCCAGCATCGCAGGTGTTGCGGAAGGATTGGCAATCAGCCATTTGCGCAGTCGAGGCGCATATTCCGCGATATGCCAGAGCACGTCTTGTGGGGTGCCGGGACTGCACGCCACCAGCGGCGTCAACGGAATCGGGGGAGATGGCGGGTCGACCAGCGGTTTTGGCCGTGGCTTGGGCTGGTATGGCGGCGGTTCGCGGCGTGTGCGATACGCATGGCGATGCGTGCGATTCCGTGCATGCCGTCGCGTTGCCCGGTGCGCTTTGCGGCTTTCACCCGGCTTGCGTTTTTCAAGGATTCCGAACGGCCCGCGGGCTCTGTCGAAGTTGTCCGATTGGTGCGGGCCTCCCATGTTACGTTCGCGCGCTTTGCTCCAGCGGTGCTCATGTGCTTTGCGTCTGCCGTGCGCCTTGTGCCTGCTATGCGCCGCGCACATATTCAGCGTCCTTACGGTCCTTACGGTCTTCGTAATCCTTACGGTTCCCGTGTTCGTAACCTCTGCCGTCAATCGCAAGAATGTAATTCCGTGCCTGCGGAGCGTTGCGAATATGCTTCGTATCTTCCATGATTTGCATGCAATCGTTGGGACGGAAATGAAATTCCTGCATAAGCATGCAGATGATTTCGGAAACCTTCGATTCCGTTTCGGGGGCACAGTTCAGCGCCAGATCACATGCGGTGCGAACGGGTGTGGTCACGGTGATCGGGCCGACCTTAATGGTGTGCTCGGATGGTGCGATGCGGTTGAAGACGTTGATTTTTCGCCCGTATCGCAGTGTTCTGTAGTGGGCTTTCGCGATGATGTCGATGGAGTCGGGGAACGCGCCTCCCAGCCAGACCCATGCGGCGGTGCGCGCACATGCCACGGAACGGCTTGGCAGTAGCGTCGCGATGATGCATGCTCGCCCGTACAAAGTGTCCGAATCATGGCTTGAGTAGGCGTTCGCGCTGTCGAGCTTGCATAGCGCGCCGGATGAGGCCAACAGGTTCAGGCACATCGGTCCCGGAAGGTCGTCGTTGCCCAGAAGGGGTGGTGAAGTGTCCATGCCGGTACAGTAGCGGATTAGATTCCTCCCTTGCCACTTTCCCCGAAAATCTGTGGATATGTGGAAAAGTGATTGTTGTGCAATGCAACAATGTGAATAAATCGGCAGATATTCAAACAATCGAAATCAACGATCGCATGCCAGTCATCCAATAAAAATCCGACTACTGAAATCGGTTGAAAATGCGGGATATGGCGGTTTGTATAATCAGACACCATGAGTCATATTTTGGTGAATGTTGCTTGGCCGTATGCTAACGGCCCCCGTCATATCGGTCACGTCGCCGGCTTCGGCGTGCCCTCTGACGTGTACGCGCGATACGAGCGCATGAAGGGCAATGACGTGCTAATGGTGTCTGGCACCGACGAGCACGGCACCCCGATTCTGGTGGAAGCCGACAAGGAAGGCGTCAGCGCCCAGGAGCTCGCCAACCGTTACAACCGCGTGATCGCCAAGGACCTGTGCGATCTTGGCCTGAGCTACGACCTGTTCACGCGCACCACCACCGGCAACCATGAGCAGGTGGTGCAGGAACTGTTCAAGCAGTGCCTCGCCAACGGCTACATCTACAAGGGTACCCAGAAGGTTGCCATCTCGCCGTCCACCGGCCGCACCCTGCCTGACCGTTACATCGAAGGCACCTGCCCGATCTGCGGTACCGACGGCGCCCGCGGCGACCAGTGCGACGCCTGCGGCAACGAACTCGACCCGGACGAGCTTCTCAACCCCGTTTCCAAAATCAACGGCGAAACTCCGCGTTTTGAGGAAACCGAACACTTCTTCCTCGACCTGCCGGCGCTCGCCGAAGCCAATCTCGCATGGCTGAAGACCCGCGAAGGCTGGCGCACCAACGTCATCAACTTCTCCATCGGCCTGTTCAAGGAAGTCAAGCCGCGTGCCATCACACGCGATATCGACTGGGGCATTCCCGTTCCGGTTGCCGGCTGGATCGACAATCCGAACAAGAAGCTGTACGTGTGGTTCGACGCCGTGATCGGCTACCTGTCGGCATCCATCGAATGGGCTCGCCGCAAGGGCGATCCGGAGGCGTGGCGTGCATGGTGGAACGATCCAGCAACACCGGGCTACTACTTCATGGGCAAAGACAACATCACGTTCCACTCCCAGATCTGGCCGTCCGAAATGCTCGGCTATAACGGCCAGGGATCCAAGGGCGGCGAAACAGGTAAGCTTGGCCCGTTGAACATGCCGGAGCAGGTTGTGGCTTCTGAGTTCATGACCATGGAAGGCAAGAAGTTCTCGTCTTCCCGCGGCATTGTCATTTATGTGAAGGATATTCTCGCCCGCTATCCTGTGGACGCCGTGCGCTACTACATTTCCGTGGCTGGTCCGGAAAGCTCCGATTCCGACTTTACGTGGGCTGAGTTCGTGCGCCACAACAACGAGGAGCTTGCCGCTTCCTGGGGCAATCTCGTCAACCGTGTGGCCAACCTGATGAATAAGAACTTCGGTGAGATTCCGGCGCTCGACGAGAACGAAATGACCGATGAGGATCGCGCTCTGCTGAGCGAAACCAAGGCCGCGTTCGACACGGTCGGCTCGCTGATCGAGAACCATCGCCAGAAGAACGCGCTGAGCGAAGCCATGCGCGTGGTTGGCGACATCAACAAGTACATTTCCGCCACTGAACCGTGGAAGATCAAGGACAATCCGGCTCGCCTCGGTACCGTACTGCACGTTGCCGCTCAGGCTGTGTCTGACGCGAACCACCTGCTGGCCCCGTTCCTGCCGCATTCCGCGCAGAAGGTGTGGGAGGCTCTTGGTGGCACGGGCACGTTCTCACCGCTGCCGCGTTTGGAAGAGGTTGAGGATCTCGACAAGCCGGGCTTCATGTACCCGATCATCACCGGCGACTACAAGCTGGGTGAAACTGTGCATCCGTGGGCTTCCGAGCCGATCGTGGCTGGCGCTCCGGTGCCGAAGCCGCATCCGATTTTCGCGAAGATCCCGCCGGAGGCCGTTGAAGAGGAGCTTGCCCGCTTCGATTCCGAACTGAAGGCTCGTCGTGAGGCTGAAGCGGCTCGTCTTGCCGCTGAAAAGGCCAAGCTGGAAGGCTGATTCAGCTGATATATTTCAGATGATTTGCTTGATTGCCGGTGCGGGAACTTACGAAGTTCTTGCACCGGCTTTTTTATATCTGATTGTGCATATCTGATTGTGCAATCCGGATTGCATCGATCTCGAATCTGCGAATCCTATCTCTCTTTACCATTCCTCTCGTTACAATGGGGAAGTTGAGGGAAATGCGATGCTGCAGGGAGGACTCTTATGTTGGACGTCAAACGAGTGCTGAAAGCCGCGCCTACGAAAATGCGTTCTCAGGAGCCGCTGCAGCAGTTGTGGACGCCGTGGGGTGAGCAGATCGCCAGCGAATGGCTGTCTTCCAACGCGGCACACAAAGCGTTCTGTCCTACGAAAGATGGCGAACGCAAACTGAAAAACGGCCGCACGCCAATCCTGAACGAACATCCGCGCCCAACCATGGTGCGCAGCAATCACACTATGCTCAACGGATTCTGGGATTACGCGATCGTATCCATTCCCGAAAGCGACAACGGCTCGAAATGGCGCAAATCCACGACTGTACTCACCCGTGACGAAGCGGTGCAGGCAGTAAAGGAAGCGGCCATTCCTGAAACCTTCGATGGAAAAATCCTCGTGCCCTTTTCGCCGGAATCCGCGCTTTCCGGCGTACATCAAACGATTTATCCCGACAATATGATCTGGTATCGCACGATTGTGCACCCTGTAACGCTTGGGGGAGAGGAAGCGGTTCGGCAGATCGGGGATGCAAATCGTTTGATTCTGCATTTCGAAGCGGTTGATTACGTGTGCGCCTGCTTTATCAACGGGCAGTTTGCAGGGGTGCATGTCGGGGGCTATCTGCCGTTCGATGTTGATATTTCGGCATTCGTCGATCCCGATGATGATTTCGAGATTGCGTTGTGCGTGTATGATCCGAACGATTCGGGCACGCAGATGCGCGGCAAGCAGAAGATCGAGCGCGAGGGTATTTGGTACACCGCACAAAGCGGCATTTGGCAGAGCGTGTGGATGGAGATCGTGCCGGAGGCGTACATGCAGACGCTCACGCTGAAGGGCGCTGCGGACGGCAGACTGTTCATTCGCGCAGAAATCGGCGGAGACAAGCCGAACGCCAAACTGCGTATCGTCGTAACGGATCCTGCGGATGGCACGATTGTTACAGACGAGCGGTTTGCGGCCGGCATGCGCAAGGTGCGTACGGAAATCGCAACGCGGGCCGAGCACCTATGGTCGCCTGAAGATCCGTATTTGTATGACGTGACGGCGACGTTGGAATTTGGCGCTGCGAAATCGCAAGAAAAGCAGGAGAAGCAGGAAAAACCGCAAGAAAAGCAAGATATTGTGCACTCGTATTGCGCATTCCGAACGGTTGAGATCAAGCCTGATTTGAAGGGTGTTGCGCGATTCCATCTCAACGGCAAACCGCTGTTCCTCAAGGGTGTGCTCGACCAAGGGTATTGGCCGGACGGCTTGCTGACCGCGCCGAGCGACGAAGCGCTGATTCATGACATAACCGCCATGAAAGAATCCGGCTTCAATATGTTGCGCAAGCATATCAAAATCGAGTCCGCACGCTGGTACTACCATTGCGACCGTCTCGGCATGCTCGTATGGCAGGATGCGGTGTCGGGCGGCGGCGAATATAACGCGTGGACCACGAATCGCAAGCCGACGCTCATGCGCACCACGTGGAACAAGTACCGCGACGACACGGCGAAGCATTTTGCGGCGCTTGGTGCCGACGATTCGACGTACCGCCGTGACTGGTCGCGCACCTGCGATGCCATGGTGCACATGCTTGCCGGCCATCCGTCGATTGTTGCGTGGGTGCTTTTCAACGAGGGTTGGGGGCAGTTCGACGCATGTGATGCGGCGGAACGCATTCACGCGCTTGACCCGACGCGTCCGATTGACGCTACAAGCGGTTGGTACGATCAGCGTTGCGGCGACTTCCATAGTGTGCACAACTACTTCCGTCCGCTGGAAATCTACCCTGATAAGGGGCCGTTGCGCGGGTATGTGGCTGAATATGAGAAGAGGCACAAGAGGCGTCGTCGTGCCGCGCATTATGCGGTGTTGCCGGTGGCGCAGCATGGCGTTCGTGCGTTCATGATTTCGGAATTCGGGGGATTGGCGCAGTTGGTTGCTGATCATGCAGCGGTTTCGCGAGCCTACGGTTATGGCGAATACGATTCGATTGAGGATTGGCGCGCTGCCGTCCGTTCCGTGCTTGCTTCGGCGGAATCGCTGGAATCACGCGGATTGGCGGGCTACGTGTACACGCAGGTTTCCGACGTCGAAGAAGAGCTCAACGGCCTCCTGACCTACGATCGCCGTCTCAACAAATTCGTGCAATGATTCGCCAAGATTGAGCGTGCGGTCATGGAGGCCTTGGCGGCCATGGAAGTGGTCTGCCTCTTGCGTTTCGATGGCACGTTCGGTACGTTGGAAGCGGCGGTCGTTATGACTGCGCTATACAAAGCGATCCAGAGCGGGGCGTGGTAAGTTCGCGTCGGCCGCACTAATCAAGGGGGTCTTATGACCGTGAATCATGTTCCAGAAGCACCACAGTCCGCAAGCGGCGATTATGCATGGCTGGGGGCTGAGCCTGGTTCTGTGGCCGATCAGCTGTACATGTCGGCTGCTGATGAATGGAATCAGGCCATCAATTCACGTTTTGTGAATGAAATGCTGGATGATACGCTTCCGGAATCGATTTTGAAATCTTATTTAATTCAGGATTTCAAATTCTTTAATCAAGGAATCATGGCGCATGCAATTGAACTTGCGCCACGTCAGGAAACCAAAGATATGCTGGCAAAACAATCGCAATGGTTTGCTGATAATGAGGCAACATATTTTACGGGATTCCTTAAGGAATATGGAATTACCGATGAAGAATACAATAATTCCGAGCAAACTCCGGCAAATCGCGAATATTGCGAATATCTCACCAAACTGGTTCAGGGAACGTGGGAAGAGCTGATCACCGCGCTGTGCTGCATGGAATGGATCTATCTCGCTTGGGCCAAGCGCACCATTGATGCGGGTGTTATTCAGCAGATTCCGGCGCACAAAGGCTGGGTTGATTTGCATGAAGGCGATCATTTCCGCGCTTGGACGGGTCGCCTGATCGCGCTCGTCAACGAGTATGCGTCGGTGGACGGCTCGGAAGCCGAAGTGTTCCGCACCATCGTGCATCTCGAGCGCCGTTTCTTTGAGGATTCCTACCCGCGGCAGTGAGCGGTGGCCGGGGCTATGCGTCGCCGATGAGGGAGCCGCGTTCGTGGATTGTCGGAACTAGTGTGCGGATTACGATGGTGGCTTGGCCTCGCAATGTGAGATCCTCGCCTTGCCTGCAACGGTGAATTTGCGGCGCTTTCTGATAATCCGTGGTCATGGTGCGCCTGATTTCATCTTCCATTGCGTCGATGAATTGAGCATTGACGATTTCCGGCGCCCCGTATATCGAAATGTCACGCAGATCCAGCAGTCCGGTCGGTATGGCCATGACGCGACCGAGCAGAGCGCCCGCTTCGGCGAGAATGCGCGTACGTGAGGCGGGATCCTGCGCGATGCGTTCTTGCAATCTGTCGTCGGAAACCAACGATTCAAGGCAGCCTCGTTTGCCGCATTCGCAGGTCGGTCCATTTGGGTCGACTACCACATGCGCGATTTCGCCGGCCGTGGAGGAGCTACCTTCGATGATGACGTCGTTAAGGCATAGTGCGGCACCGACGCCTCGTCCGATGGAGATGAGCATGGAATTGGGGGAGCAGTCGCCGAAGAATCGTTCCGCCACAAGCGCGGCGTTGGTGTCGTTGCCTACCAGTGTGGGCACTCCGGTGGCGTTTTCCACCTCGGCTTTCAGCGGCAGTTCGTCCCACTCCAAGTGCACGGATTTGCGCACTACGCCGTCGGGTTCCACAATGCCAGTCACGGCGATGCCGATGCCGAGAATCGGCAGTGGCGTTGAGACGATGAGCTGCTTGCACAGGCCGATCACGTCCTCGACGCTGCAACCGTTGTCTGCAGGAAGTTCGGTGCGGTCCACGATTCTGCCGGAAAGATCCGCCAGCGCTCCTTTGGCGAGTTTCGGATTCGACAGGTCGATGGAAACGATTCGCCAGAAATCAGTGTCGATGGCGAGTACTTGCGAACGTTTGCCACGCCCCTCGCGATTGTCTGGTCCGAGTTCGCGCAGAATACGATTGTCGACCATTTCGCCGGTCACTTCGCTGGTGGTGAAGCGTGAAAGTCCGATGAGTTTGCCGATGTTGGCTCGTGATATTTGCGTTGCGGGGAATAGTTGCTTGAATGCGGCGGTGATATTGCTGATTCGAATATCGGAAGGTGATGCCTTTGTCTGAGTGCCGCTCACGGTGTCCTCGCTTTCCTGTGTGGGGCTGATACATATTGTAGTTTGCCGCGATGCAAGCGTGTCATGTAATTTTTATTGTCAATAAAGATTACTAAACAGGAGTGCGTGGTAGTTTTCGAAATCTTGCGCGCTCTGGATTTCGATAGTTCTCAGTGAAAGATTAGTTCACCTCCTTGGGATGTCGTCGAACATATACAGTCTCACCGCCGTTTCTGTCTGCAGTGCCCATGCCAGCACTTTAAACTGTGCCGCCATAAAGCTTCCTGTTTTTACGCATAACGAGACCGCACCTTCGGCCATATGGATCTGAATTACTTCAGCTTTGCAGCCGAAGTGCGTCTCACAATGGGGAACAACTATCGCGATTTGTGAGGAAGGTCCGCCAGATCATGTATATGCGTATGGCCCGTACTTGTAGTACGGGCCATACTTTTCGTTCCATGGCTGTGGCGTAGAAATGGATTATTCCTTGACCGCACCCGCGGAGAGGCCGGACTGCCAGTACTTCTGCAGGCACAGGAACGCGATGACCAGCGGGACGATCGTGATCAACGAGCCCGTGATCACCAGATTCTGGATCGCCTGGCCGCCAGCGGTGCTCGCCTGGTCCTTCCACTGGTTCAGGCCGATTGTCAACGGATACCAGTTCGAATTTTTCAGCATGATCAACGGCAGGAAGTAGTTGTTCCACGTCGCCACGATCGTGAACAGGGCCGTCGTAACGATGCCCGGAGCCAACAGCGGCAGGGACACCTGGAAGAACGTGCGGAGCTCCGAAGCTCCATCAACTCGCGCGGCTTCAAGCAATTCCGTCGGAACCGCCTGCTCGGAGAAGATCCACATCAGATACAAGCCAAACGGGCTGATCAACGATGGAATGATCATGGCCCACGGCGTGTTCGTCAGGCTGAGCTTGGCGAACAGCAGGAACTGGGGGACCGCCAACGCGATGCCCGGCACGCTGATCGCGCCGATGATGACCGCGAACACGGCCTTGCGGCCCGGGAAACGGAACTTCGCCAGCGCGTAGCCGCCCATGATGGCCAGCAGTGTCGCGCCGCCCGCGCCCACGACCACGTACAGGAGCGTGTTGAGCAGCCAGCGCCCGAAGATGCCGTCCTGGTAGGTGAACACGGTCACGATGTTGTCCCACAGGGCGAACGTGTGGCCGAAGCCCAGACCGAACGTGGACGTGAAGTCGGCCTGCGTCTTCGTGGCGTTGACCAGCAGGTACACGAACGGGAACAGGCAGTACACCGCGAAGATCGCGCATACCAAGGTCAGCAGCTTGCTGCGCCTCGGGTTCGACACGTTCGCGAAACCGGACTTCGCCGCGCGTCTGCGCTCCGCCTTCTCATCCATTTCCACGCGCTTCAAGCGTGCCCTCTCGGCCTTCCTTGCGGCTCGTTCCTGCTCTTTAAGCTCTTGGGGAGTCATATACCCCGTCGACATCGCAGTATCGCTCATGATTGTTATGCTCCTTGAAAAATCCGTGTCCTATGCAGATGACGTACGCCCCAAGGCGTTACTTCATCTGCTCCTTCATGCTGTTGAGCTGCACCGCGTACGCGATCGCCATCGTGATCACGGCCATCGTGATCGCCAAGGCGGCGGCGTAGTTCGACTGGTTGCCCGCGAAGCTCAGGTTGTACGCGTACATGTTCGGCGTGTAATACGTGGTGATCGAGTTGCCAGGCACCATGTTCTGCAGAATGCTCGGCTCGTTGAACAGCTGGAACGAGCCGATGATCGAGAAGATCACCGTGATCGCGAGCGAGCCCTTCAATTCGGGCAGCTTGATGGACTTGATGATCTGCCATTCGCTCGCGCCGTCAATGCTGGCGGCCTCGTACAGCGAGTGCGGGATCGTGGACAGCGAGCTGTAGAAGATCAGCATGTTGTAGCCCGTGAACTCCCAGGTCACGATGTTGCCGATCGAAGCGAGCAGCACGCTTGGGCTCAGCACGTCGAGGTTCGTGCCCAGCCAGTCGTTCAGGGAGCCGACCAGACCGTATTTCGCGCCGTACATGAAGCCCCACACCAAAGTCGACACCACGGCCGGCACCGCGTACGGCAGGAACGTGCTGATGCGGAAGAACTTCGCGCCGTGCAGCTTCATGGAATCCAAAGCCAAAGCCATCGCCGCCGACAGGAACAGCATGATCGGCACCTGCACGCAGGTGAACAGCGCGACCCTGCCGACTGAGCTCCAGAACTGCTGGTCGTGGAACAGACGAATGTAGTTGCTGATTCCCACGAACTTCGTGCCGCCGATCATCTGCTTCTGGAAGAAGCTGATGTAGACCGCGTACAGGATCGGGATCACGAACACGAACACGAACACCAACGCGAACGGCCACATAAACTTCCAACCACGCCAATCCGCCTTGTGTTTATTGACACGCACGGTTGCCGAATGCAGTGGCATATTGGCAACAACTTCCGTTGCTGACATCATTCTCTCCTTCGAGACATTTTTTGATTGTTTTTGATTGCCGCGCAAAGATTTCCGAGTGTGAAACAGGTGTGGATGGGAAAGCATCCCTTTCGCGCCTGTACTTTCACTCCACGGTGGAGCCTTGATGAATCGCACCCCGATCGTTGGACTGAAGAAATTCAGATTTCGATGATCGGACGGTACGGTTCATGCCTTCGAGGACACCCGATGGTATTCTTTTTCCTTTCTTTCTATTGGACGGCAGTGGCATGATCCTTGCTTTTGGCGCCCTTGCTTGTAGTCTGCATCTTAAAACCGAAGGATTATGACTGACAAATAATTTCGATGATTTCGACGATTTCAATAATCAAGGCACTCACCATAACAGACACGCGCGATTGTATCGTGTGAGGGCCTACGAAGTTGATGGTTCAGCGCATGATAGCTGAACCGCCGGGGTTGCAATTTGGCACATATTCCAGGCAATTTGTTGATAGAAATATATAGCAGAGCTGTTATTGGCGACATCGCTGTTGATTTACGTTGTAGGTTTTTCCGGTCTGTGTTGACTTCTTAGTAAAGCGTTGAAGTGTCCGATCATATGACGATGTATGTGCTTTTAGACGCGGCACATTCCTCGGGACAGCACTATATTCGCTAATGTGACTTTCTCGTTCTTTAGACAATGGATCATCAATTGTGTTGGCCGTTGCGTGATGCAGCCGCGCGTGTCTGTTCTGGTGAGTGCCTTGATTATTGAAATCGTCGAAATCATCGAAATTATTTGTCAGTCATAATCCTTCGGTTTTAAGATGCAGACTACAAGCAAGGGCGCCAAAAGCAAGGATCATGCCACTGCTGCTCAATAGAAAGAAGGGAAACAATGAGGTTCTCATTAGGAAAAATAATTGCTCTCTGCGGTGCTGCGGCGATGGTTGTTCCATTGGCAGCGTGTGGAACAACTCAGTCGGAAACTCCCGATGGGAGCGGTAAGACGGTTGTTAATGTTTGGGCTTGGGATAACAATCTTAAAGCTAATGCTAAGGTTTTCATGAAGAAAAACCCTAACATTGTCATCAAATTTACCAATGCCGGTAGTGGTAAAGATGAATACAAAGCTCTGAATAATGCTTTGGAAGCTGGCAGTGGAATTCCGGATATAGCCATGATTGAATATTATGCGATTCCTGAGTATGTAATTAAGGGCTCTCTTAAAAATCTGAATGACTATGGGACTGCCAAATATAAGGATTTCTACACCCCAGGTACTTGGAATGCAGTGAATTTCAATGGCGGTATGTATGGTATGCCAGTCGACTCTGGACCAATGGCTTTTTACTATGACAAAGAGGTATTTGACAAAGCTGGCATTTCTGAGCCGCCAAGTACTTGGGATGAGTTCTATCAAGATGCAAAGAAGATTAAGCAGATTGGTTCATATATTACTAATGATCCAGGGAACGCCGGATTCTTCAATGCAATGGTCTGGCAAGCAGGTGGACACCCATATTCCACATCTAAAGACGGCACTAAGGTTACCGTCAAACTCACTACTGATAAAGGAGTGCAGAAATTCTGTGACTTCTGGCAAAAGATGATTGATGAAGGACTAATCGAAACGAAGACAAAAGATAGTTCTGATGATTGGTATCGTTCAGTTGGTTCCGGAGAATTTGCGAGCGTGATATCTGCTGCATGGGCTCCCGGCATGTTTTTAAACAATGCTTCGGAGGGTGCTGGAAAGTGGCGAATTGCTCAAATGCCAACGTGGAACGTCGGCGAGAAGGTAAGTTCTGAGTACGGCGGCTCCTCCCTTGCCCTGATGTCGTCATCCAAGAATGCGGATGCTGCGTACAAGTTTATGGAATTTGCCAGCACTAATTCTGATGCCATCATGTCCCGTGTGGACCAAGGTGGTTTTCCTGCTGATTTGAAGACCATGTCTAACGATAAATTCCTTAGCCAGACTACTATGGTGAACTCCGATGGAGACACGGTGGATTATTTTGGCGGTGAGAAGTTCAATGCTGAATTCGCCGAGGCTGCGAAGCGTGTCACATCTAAGTTCGAATTTCTGCCCTATGACGTTTATGCGCGAAGCGTTTTCACCGACACTGTCGGGGCGGCTTACACGGGACAGACCACAATGAAGGAAGGTGTGAAGGCTTGGCAGGACAAGCTCGTTGAGCAAGGAAAGAGCCAAGGCTTTACTGTGAACGAATAAGGATAACAATGGCTGGAATCAAGGACGTGGCGGCTCTCGCAGGAGTTTCCATAAGCACGGTTTCCTATGTGATGACAGGGAAACGTCCCATAGGGGCAAATACCCGTCGGAGAGTATTGCAAGCTGCGCGGGAACTTGGTTACTTGGCGAAAAACGGTGGTCCAGCTCCGTTGAGTGGTGAGACTCATTTCGTCGCGCTGAGTTCGCCCGTCCATGATTCCACCAGCTATACCAATTATTGTGCTTATTTTCTAAATTTTCTCAAAGCGGCCAGGCAACTTGGCTATGAAACGTTGCTGTTGACTGAGGAAACAGGAGATGAGCAGCTTCGCTCTATCATCGATACTGGGATGGTGGATGGTGTCGCTCTTATGGATGTGACTATGAATGATCCCCGAATTGAATTAGCTCAGCTTTCAAGTATTCCGGTCATTTCTATTGGACATCCTATGAATGAAATAAATGTGCCATGCATTGATACCGATTTTATTGAAATGGGTGAAATGATCATGCAAACGCTTTGTCGTAATGGGCACAGCAGAATTCTGTTTGCAGGGGGGAAGGAGATTGATTACGAACGAAATGGAGGTGCAAATTACCTCATTCGACTCAGGACATCAATGCATGATGCTGCTGCGCGATACAAGATTCATATAGATGAAGAGTTTACCGACGAGGATGATTTCGATGCTGCCGAAAACCTACTTGAGAGGTTCATCTCGAGTGAGAACACAGCAATTGTGACTCAAGGCGGCCCATTGTTCCTTAATAATCTTGTTGCTGCGACGCGGCAGCGTGGAATGAAGATTCCTCAAGATCTTTCGCTGATTTCAGCGGGAACATATACAGATTCCATAGGCAAGCGTCTGAGGATAGATGAATTTCCCTTAATGCCAGCAGAGTTGTGTCAACTGGGCATGAGCATGCTTGTTCGGCTCATGGATGGAACTCTAAAGGGAAAGGAAAAAGCAACATTGATTCATCCCGTATATAGGCAACGTGGATCCATAGCATCGCGTTGATGAAGAACTTGATTTAATAAGGAAACAAGATATGACTGATTTCAATCGTTCCGTCCTTCCCGACGCCGTGCGTTCCAACGGCGCGACCCCGAACCCATGGTGGGCCAACGCGGTGGTCTACCAGATCTACCCGCGTTCCTTCCAAGACACGAACGGCGACGGCATCGGCGACCTGAAGGGCATCACCAGCCGTCTCGATTATCTGGCCGACCTCGGCGTGGACGTGCTGTGGCTGTCCCCGGTCTACAGGTCCCCGCAGGACGACAACGGCTACGATATCTCCGACTACCAGGACATCGACCCGCTGTTCGGCACGTTGGAGGACATGGACGAGCTGCTCGCCGAGGCGCACAGGCGCGGCCTGAGGATCGTGATGGACCTGGTGGTCAACCACACGTCCGACGAGCACGCCTGGTTCCAGGCCTCCCGCGACAAGGACGACCCGCACGCCGACTGGTACTGGTGGCGTCCCGCCAGGCCGGGCCACGAGCCGGGCACCCCGGGCGCCGAGCCGAACCGGTGGGGCTCCTACTTCGGCGGCTCCGCATGGGAGTACGATCCGGAGCGCGGCGAATACTATTTCCACCAATTCTCTAAGAAGCAGCCGGATTTGAATTGGGAGAATCCGGAGGTTCGCAAGGCCGTGTACGAGATGATGAACTGGTGGATGGATCGCGGCATCGACGGCTTCCGCATGGACGTGATCACCTTGATCTCGAAACATCTCGATAGCCACGGACGGCTGCCCGGAGAGGTCGGCTCGGAATTATCCGAAGGAGAGATAGGCGAAGAGGGATACACGAACGCGAGCCCGTTCTGTTCCGATGGTCCGCGGCTCGACGAGTTCCTCGCCGAAATGCGCCGTGAGGTGTTCGAGGGCCGCGAGGGCTACATGAACGTGGGCGAGGCGCCGGGCATCACTCCGGAACGCAACGAGTTCATCACCGATCCGGCCCACAAGGAACTCGATATGTTGTTCTTGTTCGACCACGTCAGTGTCGATCAATCCCCCGAATCAAAATGGGATACACGCGCTTTTGCTCCTAAAAAACTTCAAGATAGAATGAGCAGACAGCAGGAGGCCGTGAGGAACGCCGGCTGGGCCAGCCTGTTCTTCTGTAACCATGACCAGCCGCGTGTCGTGTCCCGTTGGGGCGACGACTCTGACCGTGAGTCGCGCGAGTTGAGCGCCAAGGCGTTCGGCATGCTGCTGCACATGCACCGCGGCACCCCCTATATTTACGAGGGCGAGGAGCTGGGCATGACCAACGCCCATTTCACCGAGCTTGGCCAGTACCGCGACTTGGAGGCCGTCAACGCCTACCGTCAGCGTGTGGAGGAGGCCAAGTGCCAGTCGCCGGAATCGATGATGGCGGCCCTCGCGCTCATCGGACGGGACAATTCGCGCACGCCGATGCAGTGGGACGCTTCCAGGTATGCCGGCTTCACCGCGGCCGACGCGGCGACGGAGCCGTGGATCGGCGTGAATCCGAACCATGTGGAGATCAACGCCGCCGAGGAGTTCGACGATCCGGATTCCGTGTACGGCTTCTACAAGAGGCTCATCGCCATGCGCCACAACAGCGCGACCGTCGCGACGGGCGAGTGGAATCTGGTCGCGACAGACAGCGAGCAGGTGTATGCCTTCACCCGTACCAACGGTGACGATGCGATTCTTGTTGTCGTCAATCTCACCGGTAGGACGGCGCGGGTGCCGGCGGAGGTCGCGCGATTGCTCGGAAATGGCGTGGGCGAGTCGCAGGTGCTGCTCAGCACTTATGATGCCGTGCATGGCGTGAAATCGATCGCTCGTGGCGAGCTCGCTCGCTGGGAGGGAGTCGTGATTCAGCTCTGATCGACTCAAGCTGACTTCATGTTCACGCTCGACCTTACCCTGGTTGAGTGTGAACATGAAGTCAATGTCAGGGTCGTGTCTATCTCCCAGAGTGGCGTCTCTTAATGGGGGAGTCGATGTCCGTCAAATGTGAATTGGAGAACACTGGCTGGTGCCGCTCACGGTGTCCTCGCTTTCCTGCGTGGGACTGATACATAGTGTAGTTTGCCGCGATGCAAGCGGATGCTTCGTTGTGTATTTATTGTCAATAAGCATTACTGAAAACTGTTGTGTGATGCAAATATAAGCATTTCTGTCTTTTGTGAATACTCTATGTTTGGCTAAATTGCAATGCTTTGGCATTGTTTGTAGCTTGCTTCTGATTTAAATGTAAGGAAACTTGACAAAAAGGAATCGCATATATATGCTGTGATTATCCGGCGCGATGAGGTGCCGGAATAATCTCACGAAGGAGAGAGATATGCGATCCCACACTCAGCGTTTGATGGTTTCCTCCGATACCCTCAAGCCGGTTACGCTCGGCCTGTACGGCATGGTATCGCTCGCCACCTTCAACGATCGCGGATCGCTGATGATGGGTGCACTGCTCGGCGTGCTGCCGGTGATCGTACTCTTCCTCGGTCTGCAGCGCTACTGGCAGGCAGGTCTTGCGGCAGGCGCGGTCAAGGGCTGATCAGGTATCCATCTAACTCCGTGCGTGGCGTAAATGCTGCGCACGGGTGCCCGGAGCAACGGAACAACCGCAATCCGGGCACCTATCCTATTCCAGGCAGGTATATGCAATGGACGCAAAACTGCATCGCAATAATCGTGAGCAAGGATGCATCGGTATCGACATCGGCGGCACAAAAATCGAAGGTGTGCTGCTCGACGCAACAGACCGCGTCGTCGACGTTTGCCGTATGCCATCGCATTCCGGCGAAAACAACGTTGTAACCGACATCGTGCGCGTCGCACGTACACTCTCCAACGAACCGTTGCCCATCGGCATTGGCATTCCAGGACAGGTGAACTGCGCAACTGGACAGGTGCGCAACGTTGTCAATCTCGGCATCGAAACCTTGGAACTCGGCGAACGCATCAGTGAGATTATGCACGTTCCGGTTCACGTAGAAAACGATGTGAACGCAGCTGCGGTCGGAGCCACGGAATTCGTGGAGCACGTAGACGGCAACGTAACCGTGGTGTTCCTCAACTTCGGCACCGGTCTGGCCGCAGGGCTCGTACGCGACGGGCAAGCCGAACACGGGTACAGCGGATGCATCGGCGAAATCGGGCATCTTCCCGTCGACCCGAACGGATTCGCATGCCCCTGCGGGCAGCGAGGATGCTTGGAAACCGTAGCATCCGGCGGAGCCGTGGCAAAACTCTGGACCTCCGCAAACCCACCCATGCCTGACCTCATCCGCAAAGCACGACAAGGAGACGAGCATGCCAACGACGTGCTCGGCAAAGTGGCGCACGGCATGGGGGACGTCATCCAAATCGTCGCCCAAGCCTATGATCCGCAACGCATCATCATCGGCGGAGGCATGGCGAAAACCGGCAATGATCTGATCGAAGTCATTCAAGCCGAATTGAGCCGCAGAGCAGAAGGTTGCCGATTCCTGAACACACTCGACATCGCATCGAAAATCAGAATCGCAGCGGTCGATAAACCAATCGGCGCAATCGGTGCTGCGCTCGCAGCAAAACGAGCACAGCTGGGAAACCAAACAATGTAAGCGGACGTGCAACAAGTCGCAAGTAATCGCACAATAATCCGCGTAAAACGGCGAATTCAGCAAGCTGAAAGGCAAATCGATGACAAACGAGAATACCCGCGAATGGGCGATCATTCCCGAACCGAACAGCATGACGGTCGGCGAAGGCGCGGTATCGCTGCCCTACGCGGGTCGTGTGAACGAATCCATTGCAAATGGCGATGGCGATTATCTGCTTGCACGTCAGCTTGTTGCCGACATACGTTCCGTGACAGGGCTTGATTGGGATTACGCGACGGGTTGTATGTGGCCTGGATTCATCAGCTTGCATATTGCGGATTCGGGCGCGGCGGAAGAAGATGGCATTCCCGGTGCATATACGCTGACTATCGATACTGACGGTATTGCGATTACCGGTTACGATTTCGAAGGTGTGCGCAACGGTGTGCAGACCCTGCGTCAACTCATACGGCAAAACGGTGCCGTGCTGCCAGTACTGCAGATCGAAGATGCTCCCGCATATCAGATCAGGGGATATTACTTGGATGCGACGCGCGGTCGCGTGCCAACGCTCGCATGGCTCAAACAGTGGGCCGACAAACTCTGCCTTTACAAATACAACCAATTGCAGCTTTACATCGAGCATACGTTCGCATTCGACGGCATGAGTGAAACGTGGCGTGGTTCAAGCCCGCTCACGCCGGCAGACATACTTGAATTCGACCAATACTGTGCGAACCTTGGCATCGAACTCGTGCCGTCAGTCTCCACGTTCGGTCACCAATACGTTGCGATGCGCACGCAGGAACTGCGCGAACTCGGCGAATTCCCCGAAGACGCCGACCGGCCGTTCAGCTTCATCGAACGCATGAGGCACCACACACTCAACGTCGCCGACGATCGATCGTTCGCATTCTCCACGCAACTGGTCGACTCGTACCTGCAACTTTTCCGTACGAAACGATTCAATATCTGCGCCGACGAAACCTTCGACCTCGGCAAAGGCAAGTCGAAGCAGGAAGCTCAACGCGTAGGCGTCGCAACGCTGTACGCAACATACGTGGGCAAACTCTGCGAACACCTTTCCCAGCAAGGCCATGAGCCCATGTTTTGGGGAGACATCGCCATCGAGATGCCGGAAATTCTCGAAACCCTGCCAAACAACGTCACCCTGCTGAACTGGCAGTACGAGCCGAAAGCGACCGACGAGAAAATCCAACTTGTGGCGAAAGCCGGAGCCAAACAAATCGTATGCCCGGCCGTATGGGGGTGGAATGCGCTGCTCCCTCGCATCGACGACGCGTGGAACAACATTGCACGCATCGCACGATACGGCCGCGACTGCGGTGCGGAAGGCATGCTCGTCACCGATTGGGGCGATTTTGGGCATGTCAACGATCCGCGCATGGCCGTGCCTGGCATGATATTCGGTGCGCAATATGCGTGGAATCCAACAGAAAATATTGCTGGAGATACTGACGAAAATAGTGCCGAAAATGATTTGCTCGCGCGTATTTCGCGCGTCGAATATGACGATTGCAGCGCACGGTTCGTCACATTGCTCCGTAGCGCTTCCGCGCAAGCCGCATTCACTTGGCGTGAGCTTGTGGAATATCTCGAATTGGATGATGGTACGGGAAATTGCAATACCGAAGTTGCGCAAACTATCCCATGCTTGACCGATCGTCTTGCCAATCCGGGAAACGCATTGACTTTGCGTGAGGCGCGCGATCGCATGATGCGCAATATGGAAACGACAATCGAACGAATTCCGCAAGTCAATCGTAAGCTGCAGCAATGCATGGTTGAAATTGCGCCAATTATGGCGCATATAGGAAAGCCGAGCATTGCAGCTGCCGTGCGTATCGCCATGGAAGGTCAGCTGTTGCTCAATCGAGTGGGATTCGCGCTCGCCGGCGCGCATGACGTGCGTGATGCGCATGACGTGCGTGATGCGCATGACGTGCGTGATGCGCATGACGTTGACGATCAGCAGCCCTCCGACTGCTGTGCGCTGGCACGCGATCTCGAATGCTGGTGCGAGGCCTATGCGAAGGAATGGGCTGTGACGAGTCAACCATCGGAACTGCATCGCATTCAGGAAACCGTGTGGAAAGCGGCCGACGAGTTGCGGCGAATCAGCAAATAAATCATCAAACAAATTCTCAAGTAATCAGCAAACGAAAACGTCAATCCAAGTTCAATGAAAGGAACATCATGACCGAAGTCATCATCGTGAAAAACGAGCGCGAAGCGGGCGATATTTACGGCCGTTCAGTCGCCGATCTCATCAAAACCAAGCCGAATGCGGTATTGGGTCTGGCAACTGGATCCAGTCCGCTCGCCGCATACCAGTCGCTCGCACGCATTGTACACAGCGAGCATATTGACGTATCGCAGGTGCGCGGTTTCGCATTGGACGAATACTTGGGGTTGCCGCTTGATCACCCGCAGTCGTACCATTCCACCATTCACCGCACTGTTGTGGAACCGCTTGGACTGAACCCTGATTTGGTGCACGTGCCTGGTGACGTGCTTGACGGGGCGCCGCTGAGCGACGGCGAACGCATTGCGGCTGCCGGACCTGCCTACGACAGGGCAATTGAAGAGGCTGGTGGCATCGACGTGCAGATTCTGGGCATTGGTACCGACGGGCATGTCGGTTTCAACGAGCCGGGATCGTCGCTCGCTTCCGGCACGCGTGTCAAAACGCTGGTTGAACAGACACGCATCGACAACGCTCGATTCTTTGACGACGACATCAACAAGGTGCCTACGCATTGCATCACGCAGGGCATTGGTACGATTCTCAAGGCTCGTCACTTGGTGCTGCTTGCCTTCGGATCAGGCAAGGCTGAAGCTGTGGCCGAAACGGTGGAGGGTGGTGTGAGCGCGTTCTGCCCGGCGTCCGCGTTGCAAATGCATCCGCACGCCACCATTATTGTGGACGAAGAGGCTGCGAGCCGCCTACGTCACAAGGACTATTACCGTTACGCCTACGCTCACAAGCCCTCTTGGCAGCACATCTGATTGCTGCTCTGCAGTCGGTGTCCGCTAGCGTCCGGATTCTTCCATTCGCTGGAACATTCTGGACGCTTTTCGGCCTGTCATCGGGATGATTCTTCCACTCACTGGAAGTTTTTGGACAGTACGAGGGTATTTCGCCGTCCGGATTCTTCCAGTGACTGGAGGAATTGGGACTCTGAGGTGGCTGTTAGCGGGAGGATTTCTCCACCGACTGGAGGTTTTTGGACGCTGATGGGCTTGTCGGCGGGGTAATTCTTCCACTGACTGGAAGAATTGGATGCTAATTGAGGAATATGGCTGGAAGTGAGTCGGAAGGTTTGAATATGGAACAGTCTCGGGAGCGTTTTGCGAATGAGGTGGACATTGCGTTGGCGCAGTCGGCCCGCCCGTTTGCGATTCACAATGCGCGCAAAGTCGATGCGCGAGGTGTTGTGGAACATTATTGGATAGTTTCCGATGGTAGTGCGATTATTGCGACTGGTAATCGGGACGATGATTTTGCTGCGGCTTGCGCAAGCGTCGGTTTGGATGCGGAGGCTGCAGTTGGTGCCGATGCTGATTCCGGTTCGGTCAGTTCGGCTGGTTCCGGAAATTCCATGACCGGTTCGACCGGTTCCGTAACCGACGCTGCAGGCTGCATGATGACTCCCGGTTACGTCGACATTCATGCGCACGGTTCGTGGGGGAGCTCCTTCGATGATGGCGTGCAAGGCATACGCACGGCTCGCGCAGGTCATATGATGCACGGCACCACCCGCCAAGTGCTCAGTTTGATCACCAATCCGCTTGATGTGATGTGCGCCAATCTTCAAACCGTGCGTGGCATGATGAATGCTCGCCCTGACATTCTTGGCGCGCATTTGGAAGGTCCGTTCCTCGCGTTGTCTCGCAAAGGTGCGCATGATCCGGAATGCTTGAAGGATCCGGTTCCCGAATATGTTGATCGTCTTTTGCAAGCGGCAGACGGCTGTTTGCGGCAGATTACCATTGCGCCCGAATTGCCTCACGGTATTGATGCGATTCGTCGTTTTGCAGCGGCCGGAGTGGTTCCTGCGGTAGGGCATTGCGATGCCGATTATGCAACTGCCTGCAGGGGTTTTGATGCGGGTGCTGGCATTATGACGCACA
Source organism: Bifidobacterium sp. N5G01 (assembly GCF_002742425.1). Lineage (NCBI taxonomy): Bacteria > Bacillati > Actinomycetota > Actinomycetes > Bifidobacteriales > Bifidobacteriaceae > Bifidobacterium > Bifidobacterium sp. N5G01. The sequence goes on along the minus strand of NZ_NJNP01000003.1, from coordinate 43,559 downwards.
TGTTCAACGCGATGAATGGCTTGCATCATCGTAAGCCAGGTCCGATTCCGGCTGCCGTTGAAGATCCGCGCGTCACTATCGAGCTGATCAATGATGGTTTTCATGTGCAGGATCCGATGGTGCGTTTGGGATTCGGTTTCGCACCGCATCGCATGGCATTCGTAACCGATGCCATGGCTGCCACCGATTGCCCGGATGGTCATTATTTGCTGGGTGCGTTGGATGTGGATGTGATTGATGGTCACGCTCGGCTCGTGTCGAATGGTGCGATTGCCGGTTCCACGCTGACATTGGAAAAGGCTGTTCAGCGTGCGGTGCTCGAATTAGGATTCGCGCCCACCGACGCAGTGGAAGCCGCCACATTGACTCCGGCCAAAGCATTCGGTTTCGACCGTGCGAACCCGGTCACCAAGAAGCCGCTCGGTCTGCTAGCCCCCGGCTACGCTGCCGATGTGCTTCTGCTCGACCCCGCCACTTGGTCCGTCTCTCACGTCTGGTGCGCCGCCCACCCTCTTCGTTGAGGCGTGATTGCTGAAACGTAATTGCAAGGACCGGCTCCGTAACAGGATGCCGGTCCTTGCTGTATCTCAAGTTTTTTGTTTTCAGTCTTGCGGGGTGAAACTGTCGCGTGCGACGAGACGGGTGGAGATTCGCATATGCTGGCTGATCGTGCGATTCGCGGTCAGTGCTTCGGCAAGCATGAGCGCTGCGGCTTTCGCGAGTTCGTCCTGGCTAATGTCGTACGACGACAATGCGGGAGATGTGTATTTCGCGATCTCCTGATTGTTGATGCTGATTACTTTGATATCTTGTGGCACTATCACATTTTCGGTGGCAAACGCCTGTAGCACGCCAACCGCCAACGGGTCGGCTGCAACGATCACTGCATCGGGCAGATCGTCCGCATGATCCTGCAGTAACTGACGCCCCTGCAAACGGCCGTTTTCCACAGTGAATGGGCCATTCGCATACACCAATCCCTGCACGTCCAAGTCCAAACGTAGCGTCCAATTGCGGAATGCGAACGTACGAATATCTTCCGGATATTCATGCTCGCCCATAATGTTGCCCAAGCCGCCTATGAAACCGATTCGCGAGCAGCCGGATGTCGTAAGCGCGTCAATTGCATCCAATATGGTCTGTTCCAAATCGGGTTGCACTGAATCGAACAATTCCGGCGCAGGATTGATGTCGATGAATACGCCGTGTGGAAGCTTCCTATGCAGGCGGTGCAGCGTCTTGCGACCCAATGGCGATGGGCCGATCGAAATGAATCCGGCGTATTTGTCGGCATTGGCGATCAGCGAATCCACGTCCTCATGCATGGTTACGTTCATGCGTTGCTCTTCAGCATGTTTGACGAGCGCTTCGCGCAACTCGTCGAAATACACGTCCTGCAAACCCTCGTCGGGAACGACATTGTCGAGAATCGCGACATCCTGCGGAATGGTAATGCGCTGATATTGCGGTACGTTCTTGTACCCCATTTCTAGACTGGCGTTTAGAATCTTCTCGCGGGTGGAATCCTTCACCGAAAAGGTGGGATCGTCCTTCAAAACCCTCGAAACAGTGGCTTGGGAGAAACCTACCCGTTTCGCTATCTCTCTGATAGTGGCCATTCGAATCCTCCTCGAAGCCATCGTTGGCTAAACACATTTACTAATTAATTTAGCATATATGCCTCCATCCTGCCGTATTCCCTCTAAGCGTTTCACGAGATGAAGCAATCGTGCGACAAACGAGACTCCTCTTTACTCAGCTTGCCTCGGGGCGGCTTCGGGCAATGAAGTGCCCATGGTTTCGAGGCGCATGAGGAACTCGTTGGCGCTCATGGCGTTGCTCAACAGCGTGCCCTCGGCGAGCGTGCCTCCGATGGAACGGATGAACTCAACCTGGTCCAGGGACTCCACGCCATCGAACACCACATGGAACGCATCGTTATCGCGCGAAATCTCGAGCGTGCGCTGCATGATCTGCTTTGCGCGAGGCGTACGGAAATCGCGAACCACCGTCTTGTCGAATCGTGCGAAATCCAATGGCAGATGCGCGAACGCGGCAACCTCCGAATACGTGGTGCCAGCATTGGTCAAACCCAACTCGACGTTCGGCAAAGCGGCAAGAGCGGCAACCTCATCATCAACTTCATCATGCACCACATGAATGGCATGCGATCCCAACTGCAGACCGAAACGCAGCTGTGGCTGCTCATGAGTCAACTGCTCCAAGCGCTCGTGGAAGATGGACGCGCCTAATTCCGAACCATTCATGCAAATGTCCACAATATCCAATTCGGGTGCCACCTTGCGGAACGCGGTCATGTCTTTCACGCAGGTTTCCAGCACGTCGAGCGTCAGCTGCACGCTCATGTTGAGACGATGCGCTTCAGCCGTTACGAAATACGGTGCCAGCGTACGGCCCTTCGCGTCATGCACGCGCACAATCGTATCCAGCGAAGTGATACGTTTCGTATTCACATCGAAAATCGGCTGGTAGAGCACGGAAATCGTATTGTCTTCGATCGCATGGCGAAGCACGTCGGAAGCGTTGAAATAGTCTCCCGAACCATTCTGCGCGGCGAGCGTGGACGTCATGCCGTCGACTACGGGCAGATTGGAGCTCTCCGACTCGTAGATGTGCGCGCTCGCATCGGCAAGCAGCACGGCGAACCCGTCCGTCGCGTTCGAGAACGAAATGCTGCTCGACACGTCCACGGAAACCTCGCCTTCTTCGGTATACACCGGCATGACGGCAAGATTGCGCATGCGTGTGGCCAACTCCTCCACACCACTGGTTGACGTCACATCGGTTACGATCATGGCGAATTCCGCGCCGTTCACGCGCGAAAGCGTGGCGTTTTCCGGCAGCAGCTGGCTTAAACGCATGCCCACGGATCGCAGCACGGCATTGCCGATTTTGCGTCCATAATGTTCGTTGACGGTGCGCAAATGCTCCACGCTGAAATACACCACGGCAACCAGATTATGCACATTCTCGGTTTGCAGGCTCTTCAAATGCCCGATGAACGCACGATACGTGAGTGCTCCAGTCAGCGTATCCGTTTCCGATTCGGTGCGCAGCAGCGTCACTTCCTTGTTCACGCGTAACGATTCAGTAAGTATTTCGCCGCAGGTGAGCAATATCGTCTCGTCGGTCGACATGAACGGACGATTCCAAATACTGCGTTCCGTCGCGAGATAATACTGTCGCGAGCCGGTGGAAATAGGCGCGGAATAGCGGTAGGAATACCCTCTTTTATCAAGATTGTTTGCATTGCTGATGAAACAGCGCATGCGGGTGAGACCACGATTAATGCGTCTTACCACGGTCTCTTCCGGAACTTGATTCGGCAACGGCAGCGCGTCACTCACATTCGCTATGCATTTCAACGCACTTCGGGATCGCGCGAGCCGGCTCATCGTATCGACCGTCATCAGCAACAGCGAGCAGGCGATCAGTGCCAGCATGAACACGGAAAGCACGGTGGCAGTATCCGAGCCAATATTGGCGAACTCCAGAATTTCGGGAATCCACACAATCGCCATCAAATCAGCCAAAGCCATGGCAAGAATGTGAGACAGCGAATACTCGTGCATGGCTTTACGAATCGGAATTTGTACAAAAAAGAACGTTACAATATCACAAATCAATCGAATAATCGGCACTGCAGCAGTCATAATCAGTAATGGCAGCAACCAATGCTGAAATTGATAAGGATTAATCGCAGCATTGACGGAATTCTGTCTGATAATAATCGACAGTACGTGAGAAGTATTCGCAAATAATATTTTGATCAGTGGGATTGGCGCAAGTGTGGTTCCGGCGTGAAGAATGCCGATTTTCAGACTGCGTGCGGTGATGATCGACGTGATGATGGTAACGATGATCAGGAACATGGCCACGTTGGGGAAATAGCCGGTTACCAGCAGTATGACGGTCAACGGTGGCAGCACGGTGTGTTCGGCGGCAACGCGATACGACGAACGCTTTTTGTGGTAGATCAGGCACAGCAGAAAACACAGCGACCATATGCAGATGCGCGCAGGGTCTTCCATAAGTTGCTGCACGCCTTCCTGCGCATGGAATGCGATTGCGGCCGCAATGCACAACGCATAGATGATGGCCAGAATGGTGATTCTGGCTGGTTTTCTGATACCGTCTTTTGGCTGGCTGCTGTTGATTGCCTGATGCTTTGATTGCTTCGATGTCATGATTGCCTGATTTCGTTCCCTTGTTTCACGTTGCTTCTTGCTGAAGAAGTGACGTCTGCCTGCCTATGTCTGCTTGTGCTTGCTTGCGTTGCCGCCGGCTACAGCACCGGTCCGATAATGCGCCACGGTGCGTTCGTGCCTTCCTCGGCGCTGTCCGGCTGCTCGTTTTCGTTGTTGCCCAACGATTCGTAGATATCGCCGTTCCAGATCACCTTGTCGCCTTGCTTGTACAATACGTCTGGCTCCCATGTGGGGTAGGCCTGCTGCGAGGAATTCCAACGTGCATTGTCGAAATCGACGAGCGTGCCCGGTGTGCCTCGGAAGCCCGAGCCCAAGGTGGTGGCGAATTCGCCGTTCGTCTGTTTCATGCCGCTGCAGAATGTTTTGAGCGTGTTTGTGTTCGTATAGTTTTCGCCGCATTGCTGGTCGCGATTCAGCGACCACATGCTTAAGTGGCCCAGGCTTGTTTCTAGCGCGAACGTGTTGATTTCGCGCGCATTGTCGAGCGTGAAATACTCGTTTTTGGTGTCGTTCTGGCCGATGAGTACGGTGGCTCCCAGCAGTTCCCAGATCTGATGGTCGCTGAAGAGTTTGCCGCGACTGTACAGCAAGGTTTTGTATTGCGCGTGGGCCGCGTTCAATGAGCTTTTGATCAGGGTGGATTGTGTGATCGACGTGGATGCCACGTTGAAATCCATGGTCATGAGATTCACGGTGGAAAGCGTCACGCCAGCGTCCAGAAACGCATTCACGGTTTGCATTCCTTGCATTGTAAGGCCTTTCGCGTCAGCTGGAAGCGTCAGGCTGATGATCAGATCGTGACTGGTATCGTCTTTTCCTTTATTTTTCGCTTTTTCATTGGCGATGAGTTTTGCCACGGCTTGCGCTCGCCGGGTTGCGGTTTCGCTGTAGCCGTCGAGATTCTTGTTTTCGATATCGAAGTCGAGCGAGGTGATGTGATAGCGGTCGATCACCTGCTGGTATGCGTCGGCAAGCGCGTCGACGTCAGTGCATGCGGCGGCCAGTTCGGTACCGTTCTGGCCTCCGAAGCTGACGGTTACCGTGCGGTCGGTTTTGTAGGTTTGCGCGATACGGCTGTCAAGATCAAGCGTGGAGGCTGCCTCGTCGAGCGTGTAGTAGCCGCCCCAACTGGGCTGGCAGCCGTCGCCGGCGGTGATGAAACCGAGGGACACATTCCGGTAGACGTTGCCTACCTTGGATTCAAACTCGTATGAGGGTGTTGCGGTCACGTCCACATAGCCGCCGAACCAGGGTTCCGGCAATTTCTTAGCCGCCGTTCGCGTGAAGGTGATCCACGACCATGTGCCGGCAGCAACGAGCGCGATGCACAGTATCGCTATGAACAATCGGAGGAAGGAAAATCGCCTTCCCGGAAACAAGGGTTTCATCATTCCCTTTCATCAAGAATCGTCAAGCTACCATGCCGATGGGGGCATCGGGTGGTCGAGCGGGCTATGCCCCGCTTGGCTTCAGTGCGCAGGCGGGTGATTTTACGGGGGATTGGGTATCCCTCTCGTGCGCTGGCTCTCTTATATCTTGCTAACAGTAAGGGAGTGTAGTATGTGGCTGGTACGAAGATTTTAGGCATTGATGTATGTTTTTGCGTCGATGAGGCGGCGCCGGCAATTCAAAGGGGTTTGAGGTGGCAAGAATAGGGGATGCTGAAGGTGGTGATCGCAAACATCAGTGGGGAGCGGAAACCTCCACACAACCGCTTGCGATTATGCATGGCAAGCCTTCGCCGACGCGCGTTGTGCTCGGTTACGTTGCCATCATCTGCACGGTTATTTCATGGCTTATCTACATGATCACGATGATTTTGTCATTGTTCGTCAACAATCCTTCGCTCACGTTACGTTTCGTGGTTGAAGGCGTGCTGTACATGACGATTGTGACCACGCTGATTTTCAGTGCGCTCGTCTATCTGGTCACACGGCAGGGCGCGCTATATCGCTTCATCCGACATGAACGCGTGCCTCGGGCGATGCTCGACGACCATTTCGCACATAACTACAACAAAGGCATCACCGTACTGATCCCATCGTATGTGGAACAGCCGAAAGTTGTCGAAAAAACAATCTGGTCGGCGGCATTGCAGGAATTTCCCGACCTTGCAGTCGTACTCCTAATCGACGATCCTCCGCATCCTAAAAATGATGAGGCGCGAGCGATTCTCAAAGCAAGCCGTGAACTCATGCCGAAAGTATTAGCCGAATTGGCGGCACCTGCGGAACGTTTCACAAAAGCGCGCGACGAAACCGCTGCGGCGTTCGCCGATCAGATGGACGCAAGGCGTAGCGTGGTCGCACGCTGTGCGGAAGACTATCGTGCGGCCGCGCAATGGTTGGAGCATAAGGCCGACACATGGCTGGTCGAAGATCATACCGACGATTTCTTCTGCGATCAGGTATTGCGCGGTCTTGCACGCGACCTGCGTTTGACGGAACAGGCGTTGAACGAATCGATCACATTGCAGCAGCATGTCGACGCGAATCGCATTCTGCAACTGTATGAACGTTTGGTGCGTATCTTCACCGCAAAAGGATGGTCTTTCGAACGCAAACTGTACGCATCGACTTCCCGCGAAGGCAACAAGGCCATGAATCTGAATTCCTTCATCGGATTGATGGGACACTCGCTCAAACGTGTGGAAACTTCCGATGGGGTGATTTTGCGTGACGTGCGTGAGGGCGAATCTCCGGATTTCGTGATGCGCAATTCCGAATATGTGCTGACGTTGGATGCCGATTCCATGCTGCTGCGTGATTACTGCCTGCGTTTGGTGTACCAGATGGAACAGCCGGGCAATGAGCGCGTGGCCGTGATTCAGACTCCGTATTCCTCGTATCGTGGAGCGCCGACGCGAATCGAACGTATTGCGGCCGCCACCACTGACATTCAGCATATGCTGCATCAGGGTATGACGTACTATGATGCCACGTTCTGGGTGGGTGCGAATGCGGTGATCCGCAAGGCCGCGCTTGACGATATTTGCGTGGTCTCGACCGAGGGCACGCGTACGGTGAAAACGTATATTCAGGATCGTACGGTAATCGAAGACACCGAATCCAGTATTGATTTGGGCTATTTCGGCTGGCATTTGGTCAATTATCCGGAGCGGTTGAGCTATAGTGCCACGCCTCCGGATTTCGGCTCGCTGGTGGTGCAGCGGCGGCGTTGGGCGAACGGTGGTCTGCTGATCATCGGCAAATTCTTCCGCATTGTGCATGCGCGGCATCAGCAGGGCAATGATGTGAAGCTGGGCGAGTGGGCGTTGCGCGTGAACTATATGGCGTCCATCGCATGGTCGAGCTTCGGCTTGATGTTCCTGTTGGCGTATCCGTTCGATCAGCGGTTGCTGAGCCCATGGGTGGTGTTCGCTTCGTTGCCGTATTTTGCCACCATGTCGAGCGATTTGAAGCGTAACGGGTATAAGCGTTCTGATATTTTCCGTATTTACGGTTTCAATATCGTGCTGTTGACGGTGAATCTTTCCGGTACGCTCAAGTCGATTCAGCAGGGCATGACGAATACGAAGATTCCGTTCGCGCGTACGCCGAAAGTCAATAATCGTACCGCTTCTCCGGCATTGTATGTGACGATGCCGTGGGTGATCATCATTTACTCGTGCATGGTGCTCTACGCCGATACGCTTTCGCATAATTGGGGCAACGCGGTGTTCGCCGGCTTCAATGCGATCGTGACGTTCTGGGCGCTGACCGCGTATATCGGCATCTGGCATTCCGTGCAAGACATGGTGGTTGGTCTGATTCGCTGGTTCTTCGTACCGATCAAGGAACCGCAGCAGGAAGCGGCCCGCAAGAAGGCCTCCTGGCGTGACGCCCTCTACTTCGGTGACCGTCAAATGATCTACGAGTCCCGCCCCCTGTAGCCTTGAGACTTCTCTAGCCCGTGTGTACGTGTACGGGCGGTGGTTGTAGATGCCTCCATCCTATGCAACTTGCGTTTCCGTCTGCACGTCCTAGTGTTTGGGGAGGATGGCCGCACGTTTTTGGCTTGCTGACCTCACGATTTGGGAAAAAAGGCGGAAAATAAAATCGTAAGGTCGAAACCAAATCGCAATCGTGCGACGGGACTCAAGATTGCAACGGTCGGTACATCAAAATCATGATATGAAGGAACGGGGCCGCAACATCCCGGTGTCCATCATTTCGAGGAATGACGGGTAGGTGTGTCGAAACGTTTGACAAATCTGAATTGCTGGCTTACAATTGGTGAAACGTTTCGACGAAACGATTCGATAAAATACGAGCGTGATTCTGCGGAAGAAATTCCGGAAGGCTCGGCGGATGGCTTTGTTGAACGATGGACGAGAGCTGCGGTACGCATGACGTGTAACGCAAATGACTTGGAGAGCCGAAGGAGGCGGAAGATGGCGGGCATCAAAGATGTGGCTCGGGAGGCGGGGGTGTCAGTCAGCACCGTTTCGTACGTACTTTCCGGCAAGCGTTCCATTTCCGCCAAAACCACCGATAAGGTGATGGCCGCCGTTGAACGACTTGGATATACTCCGGATGCCAGCGCCCGTAAAATGCGCGGCATGCGTAATCATATTTTTGCGCTCAGCGCGCCGATTCGCGGTGATATCAATCAGGCCAAATACAACGCTTACTTTCTGCAGACCGCATGGCAGGCAAAGAACCGTGGCTACGATGTGCTGTTGCTTACCGGCGAGGACGCGGTGGCTGACATTCGGCGCGTGACGCAAAGCAACTTGGTTGATGGCGTGGTGCTGCTCGACATTGAGGAACATGACGAGCGTACCGCCCAGGCTGGCTCATATTCCAAACCCTGTGTGGCCATCGGTTACCCTGCAGAGCATGAAGGCTGTGCCTGTGTCGATATCGATTTTGCCACGGCTGGTCGTATGGCTGTGGATTGCCTGTATTCCAAGGGGCATCGGAGCGCTATGTTTTTGCGTGACAATGAGACCGATTACGATCGCGGTTCGGGCTATGTGCTGCTGTTCCGCAAGGCTTTGCTGGAACGTGCCGAAGAGTTGGGCATGACGATTCATGAATCCTCCAAGCATCGTGACGATCGCTTTGATGCCGCGGAATTCGTGCGTGAGCTTCGTTCTTTGGATGAGCGCCCCACAGCGATTGTCAACCAGGCGAACGCCAATGTGCTGAAGTTGGTATTGCAGCAATTACAGGCTTCGGGATTGCGGGTGCCAGATGATATTTCGGTATTGTCGTGCGGCACGTATTTCGAGGGAGAGCTGATGCCGCAGCCGATTACCGAGATGCCGGTCATGCCGCAGGAATTATGTTCTAAGGCTGTGGATCTGCTGGTCGACGCCATCGATGAGCATCGCGACATCAAGGGATTGGTGGAGCTGTCCGCTCCGGTCATGCATAGTCGAGGTTCCGTTACCAAAGTTGGTGACGTGTGAAAAGAAAACTGTAGGAGTATGTCCGTGAAAGGCGGACGGATTTCCGTATCCATAATCGAAACGATTCGAAAGTAAGTGAAGGCGTTGTAGCCGAAGCGAAGATGGTGATTGCCGAATTGAAAAGCGCCAATCCGCGGCCATCGTCGAAACGTTTCGAAAAAAGGAGGCGACACATATCAATCTTCATAACTGAAAAACAACTTGAGACATAACTCAACAACACAACCACCAATAACAAAGGAGAAACCATGAAGATCACACGAGGCATCGCACTTGCGGCCGCGGCGGCAATGTCGCTGACCACGCTCGCTGCATGCGGCAGCGACACCGCGCAAGACGAGGAAACGCCAGACAGCCTGTCGTTCTGGTATTACGAGGAAGACGACGCTGGCCAGACCCAGGCATGGCGTCGCGCCGCGGAAGCCTTCGAAAAGGAAACGGGTGTCAAAATCAATTTCGAACGCAAGTCGTTCACGCAGATCGCGCAGAACGGCAGCCAATTCCTCAATTCCGATGAGGCGCCGGATCTTATGGAATCCAATCGAGGCAACGGTTCTGCCGGCGTGCTCTCCACCATGGGGCTGCTCACCGATTTGGGTGATTACGTCGATCAATACGGTTGGGACAAGAAGGTGACCGGCGCCAATGCGGCCGTGGCCAAGTATGATGAAAACGGCATCATGGATGGTGACACCTGGTACGGCATGACCAGTTACGCGGAATTCCAGCGCGTCTACTACAACAAGGATCTGTTCGCCAAGTACGGGCTGGAGATTCCGACCACCTATGACGAGTTCGTGGACGTCTGCCAGAAATTCGTGGATGCCGGAGTGACGCCGATCGCCGCCGACGCGCAGGAATACGGCGTGATGTGGCTGTGGTGGCAGCTGGTTTCCAAGGAGGCCGACGCCAAATTCATCGACAACTGGCAGCTCTACAAGGGCGATGTCGACTGGAACTCCAAGATTCTCACCAATTCCGTGAACACCATCAACGACTGGCTCGACAAGGGCTTCATCTCCCGCAACGCCACCGGTATGAAGGCCGAAGACACCACGCAGGCATTCATCAAGGGGGAGTATCCGATCTATCAGACCGGCACTTGGAATCAGGGACGTTTCGTCAAGCAGATCACCACTTTCGATTGGGACGCCGCAGTGATGCCGGAATCGAATTTCGCGATTGGCTGCGCAGGCAATCTGCTGGTGATTCCGGAACGCTCGCACCACAAGAATCTCGCTGCGAAGTTCATTGACTACGTGCTTTCCGACGATGTGCAGAACTACCTCGGCAACGCCGGCGGAATTCCGGTGGCGGGCGACGCCAGCAAGATCAACGACGAGAAGAGCAAGGCCATGATCGAGGAATACGCCTCCTACGCCAATGATGGCAAGCTCAGCTACTACCCGGATTACGCCGCTTCCAACCTTACCGATGCTGTTCCGGCGGAATTCCAGGAACTGGTGAACGGCACCAAGAAGCCAGCCGACGTGCTCAAGGGTATCCACGAGAAGTACGATGTCGGTGTGGAAGACATGGGCGTCAAGACCAACTGATCGTATATCTGATCTCATATCCAATCTCATATCCGACATCGCACGGGATTATTCCGGTTTTGCTCAGTATCAATCATGAATAATCCCGTGCGGTATCGCAAATTACAACTTGCGAACCAATATCGCAATCGTAAATATTCACAGGCAACGCAGCGCAACCAAAGGAAAAGCCAAAATGTCAAAGAAGACCAAAAACGGGGGAGTCTCAATGTCAAGGCTTCCCGGAAACCGTTCCGCAAAATTCGTACCATATCTTGTTCCCGGACTGGCAGGTCTGCTCGTTATCGTCGTTATTCCATTCGTGTGGAACATTTACTTGAGTTTCACTCGATGGCGTGGAGTTGGCCCGGTTAAATTCGTTGGATTGCAGAATTGGAAACGTCTGTTCGCTGATTCCACGTTCTGGATTTCATTCGCTAATTCATTCTGGATTATTGTGGCTATCGTAGTTATTCCTACGATTCTTGGACTATTTATTTCGTCACTGCTGACTGACGTTATTCAGAAGAAATTCGGCGGCAAGACGGCTTCCTTCCTGCGAGCCATGTTCTACCTGCCGCAGTTGCTGCCGGTTGCTGTCGCGGCCATCATCATGGGCTGGATCTTCCGTCCGGAAGATGGCGCGGTGAACGCGCTGCTCGTCAAGCTCGGCCTGGGATCGTTGCAGCATAACTGGCTCGGCAGCCCTGATAGCGCGCTTCCGGTGCTGATGTTCATTCTGGTGTGGATCCAGTTGGGCTATCCGATCGTGATCTTCATGTCCGGTCTGCAGCGCGTGGATCCTGAACTTTACGAGGCGGCCGGTCTTGACGGAGCCAACTGGTGGCAGAAATTCCGTGTGGTCACGCTGCCGTCCATCATTCCCGAACTGCTGGTGGTCATCCTCACCGCCACCATCGGCGCGCTGAAAACCTTCGCACCGGTCTATCTGCTCACCAAAGGCGGGCCGGGAACGGCAACCACCGTGCCATCATACTATTCCTACAATCAATTCTTCCAAGTGCAACAAGTCGGCTACGGCGCGGCCATCTCCACAGCGCTCACCGTGGTCATCATCGTGTTCTCCATCGTGTTCACCATGGTGCAGAAGCACGTCGAAAAGGAACTGGTCTGAACGGTTCAAACCGCAACTGACCCGTAACATGTAAGACTCGCAAGACTTCGAAAGTCGAGGAAACAACCATGACGCAAACCATGACCGCATCGGCAGCGCGGAAAGCATCCAAGAAAACCCAACATGTGCGCTCGACCGGCGACTGGATCACCCTCATCGTGCTCATCGCAGCCGCACTGCTCGTGCTTTTCCCGTTGCTCGTGCTCACCGTCAACGCGTTCAAAACATCCGCCGATTACAATGCCACAGGCCCGCTTTCGCTGCCGAAGCATTTCACCATGGACGGCATCATCTCCTTCTGGACCACCACCAAGTTCCCGCTGAAATTCTGGAACAGCTTGGTTATTTCGCTGGTAGTGGCTGTGGCCGCCGTCGTGCTTTCCGTGCTGAACTCCTTCGCGCTCGGCATCGGCAGGGTCAAAGGCAACACCTGGATTGTGCTCGCCATCATGCTTGCCAATATGATGCCGCAGGAAGCGCTGCTCTACCCGCTGTACACCATGTTCAAGCAGGTCGGACTGTACAACACCAAACTGGCGATTATCATCATCTTCACCATCATTCAAAGTGCGTATGGCACGTATCTGCTGTCATCCGTATACGGCACGTTCCCGCAGGCCATTCTCGAAGCGGCAGCCATTGACGGCGCCTCGCGCTGGCAGATTCTGCGTAAGGTGGTGCTGCCGATTTCCTGGCCGACCATCAGCGTGCTGTTCGTGTTCTTCTTCGTGTGGACGTGGAACGAATACATGATTCCGATGGCATTCCTGATGGGCGACGACGTGCAGACCATTCCGCTGGCGCTCGCCACATTGCAGGGCCAGCGCACGATGGATGCGACCACACTTGCTTCGGCTTCGCTGCTGAGCATTGTGCCGACTATTATTTTCTTCATTATTTTCCAGCGCAAGTTGTCGCAGGGCATTACCGCTGGTGCCGTAAAGTAGCGGGAAAAGGGGTTTCTTATGACTCGAGATAACGATTGGAGCGCTATGCAGCAAAGTTCGTATCATGATATGCAGGTCGATTCGTTGGGTGCGTTCTCCGCGCGCAATCCGCTTGACTCGCTTGCGGTTGCGGCGCCGGGGCGCACGCGGTGTGTGAACGCCGAGAATCCCACGGGCGGCAAGGGCACTGCGGCCACTGCGGCCAGTGCGCTTGGCCCGTCGCGCAAGGGCAGTCCGTGCATTCAAACCGTGAAAGCAGGGGAGAGCGTCACACTGATGGATGTGGACGGTCCGGGCGTGATCCGTCATATTTGGATGACCGTCACCGACCGAACCTCCCCGACCGGCCCGAACGTGCTTCGCAATCTGATTCTGGAATTCTATTGGGATGGCGAGGAAACCCCGTCCGTGCAATGCCCGATCGGCGACTTCTTCTGCTGCGGTCACGCGCAGGCTTGCCGAGTCAATTCGATGCCGGTGGTGGTCGTGCCTAATCGCGGCTTCAACTGCTATTTCTCCATGCCGTTTGAACATGCGCGCATCGTGCTTCGCAACGATCATAATGAAGACGTTCCCGCGTTCTTCTACCAGATCGATTACACCGAATATGACGCGCTTCCGGCAGACACCATGCGTTTCCATGCGCAGTGGCGTCGCGAGCGCGTCACCGAACTGGCTCGCGACTATGTGGTGCTCGATGGCGTGCACGGTCGTGGCGCATATATCGGCACGTATCTGGCGCTCACCGCGTTGGAAAGCCGCTGGTGGGGCGAGGGTGAAGTCAAGATGTACATCGATGGGGACGACCAGTATCCCACGTGGTGCAGCACCGGTGCCGAGGATTATTTCGGTGGCGCGTGGAGTTTTGCCGATTTCGACGAGCATGGGCGTATGCATGAGCAGACGTTCTGTGCGCCGTACGTCGGTTTCCCATTCTATTCGCAGCGTCTCGCCTCGCATCGCGAGAGCGCGTATTGGGATGTGAATACGCCGGTGACCCGCGGATTGTATCGCTGGCACATTCCCGATCCGATTTATTTCGAACATGATTTGCGTGTGGAATGGCAGCAGATCGGTACTGAGGAGGGCGGCAATTTCGAGCGTCAGGACGACGTCGCTTCCGTCGCATACTGGTATCAGCTCGAGCCGCATACTCCGTTCGATCCGATTGGCGATCGTCGCTTCCGTCAGCCCCGCTGAATTGTTGTCTGCACAACCCGCAAAATCGGGCCGATTCAAGAGTTGTGCAGACAACAATCGGCCCATTTATACCCCTGAACTTGCGATTTCCAGTCTTTCCGGTCAGTTCGGGGGCGTTGTGCTGTCTGCACGACTTGCGTTCTGTGCCTGCACAACTCGGGTTTTAACCCAATTTTGTGGGTTGTGCAGACGCGGGGTGTGGGTTGTGCAGACGGGAAATGCGACTTGTGCAGACGGGATTAGATGTCGCAACGCCTGCTGTGCCGATTATCGTGCGAACGTTCTGCGCATCCACGCAACAGCCAGTTGTGTCCAGATCTGCATGCTTGGTTCGATGCCGTTGACGCCCTGCCATGCGGTTTCCGCAGTGCCCAACGACAGTCCGTGACCGCCGTTCGGGAACAGGTGCGCCTCCACACTGACGCCAGCCTTCTTGCAGGCGTCGATCAGCATCAGTGTGTTCTCATATGGCACGACTTCGTCGGGAACGGTGTGCCATACGAACACCGGCGGTGTTTTGGTGTCAATATGGCGTTCGATCGACACGGATTCGAGCGCTTCCGGATCGTTGCGTCGCTCGCCAAGCAGCGAGTCGAAACTGCCGCGATGCGCGAGCGTGCCAGACGTAATTACAGGATAGGCGAGCATCAAACCGTTCGGGCGCACCGCATCCGGGTCATATCCATGTGCCTCAAGCACGTCATCGCTGGTGGACGTGGCGAGATTCGCAGCCAGATGACCACCCGCGGAAAAACCGATTACAGCAATCGCCTCCGGATCAACATGCCATTCAGCGGCATGCTCACGAATCATCTTCATCGCATCGGCAGCTTCCAAAAGCGCAACTGGAAAAACGGAAGGTTTTACCGAATATCGCAACACAAAAGCATTGAAACCGGCCGCGAGGAACTGCATCGCGATCGGCTCCGCTTCGCGATCGGACGTCATTTCGTAACCGCCGCCCGGAATCACGAGAACGGACGGACGTACACGATCGGGAACGATTTCTTCACTGTTGTCAAGGCAATATCCGACGAATTTCGCTGCGCTGCCATCGATGCCAAGAATTTCGTGTTCGAAATATTTCATATATCCATCATAGGTGGAACACGACGCACGTTATGCAGGAACTATTTGGTCCCGCTATTTTTCGTACCTTGTGATCCGTGGATGCAAATTGTGCAGTCGGGAGAGTGTGTCCTACTCGAGCAGCCAGTCGAGAATGTTGCGGTGTTGAATGCCTTGGTAGTCGCCGAGACCGACGGTATCTAGAGTGAGCAGCGTTTTGGGGTGATTGTCGCGCACGGTCTGCAATGGTGCCAGTTCCCGCGCAAGTGTCGACTCGTCAAGCACGGTTTGCGAAACCTGATAGTAGTGCGGGCCGTTGGCGTCGGATGCGACGAAATCGATTTCTCCGCCCCGAAGCTTGCCGACCGAAACGGTGCTGTACCGTCGCAGCAATTCCAAGTAGATCACGTTTTCGATGCGGTGTCCGAGGTCGCCTTGCCTTTTGCCAAGCAGCCAGAATCGAAATCCCATATCGCCCAAATAATATTTGGATTCGCTATGCAGATACGCTTTGCCTTGCAGGTCGTATCTGGTTGCTTCGAAAAGTAGGTAATTACGAACCATTTCTTCGATATACCCGCTGATTGTGGTGGGAGAAATGCGGCGGCCGCTTGCGGCGAGGCCTCCGGACATGCTTTTCAGTGACGCAAGATTACCTACATTGTCGGCGAGGAATGCGGCTACATCGTTGAATGCCCGCATATCCATACGGGGGTTCCGCTGTGCGATGTCCGCTACAAGAATGGTGTTGAACACGCCTCCCAAATAGTCGGCGATGTCCCGATCTTCGGTGAGCTGCGTGACGTAGGGGAGTCCTCCATATGTGAGATACCGGTCGAACAGCGCATTGTCATTTGCTGTTGATTGCAATGCATTTCGGTATTCCGAGAAAGACAGTGGCAGCATCTTAAGTTCGACATATCGTCCGGTGAGGAGTGTTGCCAATTCGCTGGAAAGCAGATTTGCATTCGATCCGGTGATATACAAATCGACGTCATCACGCACGTACAGTCCGTCCGCAGCTTTTTCGAAATGTTCGACGTGCTGTACTTCGTCGAGAAAAACATAGTTGGTGCAGTTCGGCTGCAGTCTCTCAACGATGTAATCGTATAAAGACTGGTAATCGGTTGGATAGTGTGCGTCGAGAGATTCGAAATTAATGGAGATGATACGGCTTTCTGCAATGCCTTCCGCAACCAGCGAACGGCGGAAAAGCTCTAAAACCATGGATTTTCCGCAACGTCGCAGACCGGTGATCACCTTGATGACATCCCGGTCTTTCCACCGTTGAAGCCAATCGGTGTACTGCGGTCGCTCGATAAGCTCACTGGTGACCATGTGGAACCTCTGCCCTGTTGAAATGATGTTGATGTTATCCATGATATGTCGAAAACGTCCAGTGAAATGGATGATTTTGCGATTTTTGCAGAATTGTCCATTTTACTGGATGATTTTGTGGAAAATACAGAATCGTCTAGTGAAATGGATGATTTTGCAGAGTGGGTGAGTGATATGGACGTGCGATTGGGCAAATCGGAAATAATGTTGCAATCATTCGACGGAATTCACGAATGTGTATGTTCCGCTTACATGTCCGATACATTTTTCCCAGCGAATTGACAGGAACACGCATCATTCCTCTAAGACTTGGGCGCTTATATAGAACATGTCAGCGGTTATGACGGCTGGCGAGGTTCCTGAAGAACCCCATAACTGAACCCTTCTTCTCTCTTCTCTCTCAGCCGGCGGCCCTTCTTCCGCCGGCTTTCTTTTTCTGAACAGGATTCATGCGATTTGCGATTGATGCCGTTCTGAATGTGTAAAAAGAAACGGCCGACCGCGCTTATTGGCATATGGTCGACCGTTGCGATGTTTGTGATTATGCAGTGGTTGTGTGTGGTTGTGCGGTTGTGTGCTGGCGTTCGTGAGTTAGCAGCGTTCGTACGAGAATCTGCGCAGACGTTCGAAGCATTCCACGCTTTCCTCAAGCCATGGCATGCCGATCACGAATACATGGCCGAGTGTCTCGTGGCGGCGTGGCTTCGGGTCGAACAGTTCGAAATCGGCTCCCTTGCGTGCCAGTGCGGTGGCGAGCGCCAGATTATCGGCCTCAAGGAAATCGTCGCCACAGGTCACGATGAACAGTGGCGGCAGGTCGACGTTGAACGCCAGGCCTTCGGCGGTGAGGAACTTCGGGTCGGCGGCTTCGATGCCGTCGAAGAATTCGACGCCCAGCATCTGTTCGAGGCCGGTGCGGCGGTTCGGATCGTAGCCAACGGTCAACTTGCTGCCCATGGTTTCCAATGATGCGGAACTGTACGCGCCGCACACGGGAGCCGCGCCTGCGAATCCAATGCCGGAAGGCTCGTCAATGCCGAATGCGGCCGCAGCCTCGGCGTTGTTCTCAATCGCCAGCGTCAGCATGGTCAATGCGCCGCCAGCTGAATCGCCGGTGAGGAACACGGCGTTCGAGTCGACCGGATAATCCGCCAAATGTGCCTTGATCCAGCGCAATGCCGCTTGAACATCCGCCAACTGACCCTTTAGATCGGTCTGTGGGGCCGGGCGGTAATTCAGTGAGAACACGGCGAAGCCCGTTTCGGCCAGATGCACGTTGAAATTGCGGTTCAATTCCTTGTATCCATAGGTGAAACCGCCGCCATGTATATCGATGTACACCGGCAGTGTATGCCCGCAACGTAGCACCGCGTCATGTGGCAGATACAGGTCGAGCAAATGCCCCCTGCACTGCCCGGCTTCCGCATCGTAGCCGCCGTCGGGAAGGTAAGGAATATCGTCGATTACGTCGATGCTTTCCGGTGTGTGCCACAGTTCGGAACGCGGGGTGTCAACCGCGATTGCACTGAAACGCATGTCGAGAATGCCTTGAAGTCGCGCTTCGGAAAGTCCTGCAAGATCGACGGTGGTTTCCGTCCAACGTTCCGCATGCTTGATCATCTCGTCGGTAAGACCATATTTTTCCGCATATTGCGCGATGATCGCCTGTTCATCCGCCATCATTGCCGTCCTTTCGTGATTTTTCATACGATTGCGGTCGTTGCCGTCGTCGGAATGCCGCACTTCGATATATCGTACCGGTTCGATACGGAAAGCGCTACCGCAATCATCCATATTTCATTGCGCTCACAGTGAATTTATGTAATGGCGCATGCGTTGATTTTACTGCGATTTCGACACGCCGAAATCGCCCACGTTGCGTCGAAAAACGATTCGCATAGAATAAGTCGCGTTTGCGAATCCGAACAGGGGTTTCGACCGATAGAGAGACGGCAACGGGACGCTCGACAAACGACGGACGTGAATCGTAACGGCAACGAATGGCCGTAAAAGCAACGAACAAACGCAACAACAGCCCACGAAAACCCAAATACCCCAGCAAACAATCTGAAGGAACGCCACGTATGTACGTCGATCCGAATCGAAATACAGAAGCAGGCAACCTCAAATGGATCCTGCCATACTGCAAACCTGACCTGCCGCGAGTGGCCGGTGCGATAGTGCTGTTCTGCGTCAACAACACCATGGCGCTCATCATTCCGATATTGTCAGGCATCATTGTGGACCGTGTGATCGTGCAAGGACACGTCGACGAACTGACACGATTGTGCATCATGATGATCGTGTTCACCATCGTGCGCGTCACCTCGCGCTACGGCTACCAAATGTGGATGGAACGTTTCGGACAGAACTCCGTATTTCGTCTCGTCAGCGACGAATACGAGAAACTGCACGAACTTGACTTCACGTATTTCAACCACACGCGCACCGGCGACATCATGAGCCGCATGACCTCCGACACCGACGCCATCCGCCACGCGTTGAGCTGGGTGAGCTACCAGGTGCTCGACTGCGTGGTCATGTTCGTCGGCGCGCTCGCCATGATGTTCACCATCGACTGGCGTCTCGCGCTCGCGCTCGCATGCGTCACGCCGTTCATTTTCATTCTTACGCGCGGACTTTCCACGCACGCAAGGCCGCTGTTCTTCGCCATCCGCAACTCGCTCGCCGAAATGAATTCGATGGTCGAAGAAAACATCGAAGGCAACCGTGTGATCAAAGCGTTCGTACGCGAACCGTACGAAACCGAAAAATTCGACGAACGCAACGACGATTACATGCAACGCAACATGGCTCAGGCCTACAACAGCCGCAAATACATGCCGTGGCTTGACGGATTGGGATTCTCGCTGCAGCTGATCACGCTCGGCCTCGGCGGATTCCTGGTGATCACCGGGCGCATGACGCTTGGCGATCTCGTGGCGTTCAATTCCTACCTGTGGATGATCGACGGGCCGGTGCGCCAATCCGGATGGCTGATCAACGACTGGCAGCGTTTCAACGCATCCTGCATCAAAATCCGCAAACTGCTCACCTCTCAGTCGCACATCACGGAAAAGCCGGGAGTCGGCGCAAAAGCGAATACCGCGACTACGAATGCGAACAACGCCAACAATGCCAACGGTGCAAACGATGCAACTGGCAACATCTCGCAATCGCAGGCGACGTTTACAACGTCGGCGACACAAGCGGCGCAGACAACACAGGTAACGACTAACGCGACCCGCATCGCCGGCAGCATCGACTTCCAGCATGTCAGCTTCGCCTTCCCCGACGAACCGAACACCCCCGTGCTTGAAGACGTGGACTTCCATGTTCCGGCAGGCGCCAAACTCGGCATTCTCGGCGAAACGGGCGCGGGCAAATCCACCCTCGTCAACCTTATCTCCCGCTTCTACGACCCCACCGAAGGCCATGTGCTCATCGACGGCGTCGACGCGCGAGACTGGCCGCTTGCCGCACTGCGCTCGCAAGTCTGCGTCGTCGCGCAAGACACGTTCCTGTTCTCCGACACCATTGGCGGCAACATCAGCTTCGGTATGGGCGAACAGCGCGAATACGACGAACAGTACATTCGCCGCATGGCCACCATCGCCGGTGCGGACGGCTTCATCCGCAGCATGCCGGAAGGTTACGATACCGTGGTCGGAGAGCGTGGCGTCGGCCTTTCCGGCGGCCAAAAACAGCGCCTGAGCCTCGCACGCGCGCTCGCCGACAATCCGTCGATCCTCATCATGGACGATACGACCAGCGCCGTCGACATGGAAACGGAAGCGGAAATCCAGCGCCATCTGCGCGAACTGGACGAACAGAAAACCATCGTCACCATCGCACATCGTATTTCATCGGTGAAAGATTCCGATCTGATCCTCGTGCTTGAGCATGGCCGCATTGTGGAGCGCGGCACGCATGACGAACTGGTGGCCGCGCACGGCCGATATTGGGAGATCTACTACAAGCAGCTCGGCTTGCAGGCGGGTCGTTCCCATGGTTTCGAAGCGTGACGCAGCTAAGGCAAGAAAGGAGGAAAACCCATGGCAAAACGTAATACATTCCGTGAAGACGAAGAGCTGGAAGAGCATATTAATCTGCACGATATTCTGCGTATCGGCGTCTATTTAAAACCATATATGTCGCGTATCGCACGCATTCTCGTCGTCGTCGTAATGATGAGCTGCATTGCGGTAGTTGTACCATATTTGACGAAAATCATGATCGATAGTGCGATTCCGTCGAAAAATTTCACCTTACTTGGTGAATTAACGGGATTGATGGCCGTGCTTATTGTGATTTATGAGTTTGGATTGCGCTATCGTACCGTTGAAATTACTCGAGTTGGTCAGCTCATGTTGAAAGATATGCGTCGCGATATTTTCACGCATATTCAAACGCTGCCGTTCAGCTATTTCGATTCGCGTCCGCACGGCAAAATCCTGATTCGCGTGGTCAATTATGTGAACACTCTTTCCGACACGTTGAGTTCCGGTTTGATCAATGTGATTTCCGACGTGTTCACGTTCCTGATCACCTTGGTGGTCATGTTTGTGGTCGATTGGCGGCTCGCACTGTTCAGCTTGGTGCTTTTTCCGTTCCTGATCGCGTGGGTGCTGACATTGCAACATTTTCAGCGTCGCGCGTACCAGGTGCTGTCGAACAAGCAGAGCAATCTCAACGCGTTCATCCACGAGTCGATTGCCGGCGTGAAAACCACGCAGACCTTCGCTCAGGAGGCTGCACAGTTCAAAACCTTCCAGGAGCAGCAGAACGACGTGCGCACTTCGTGGATGAAGGCCGTGCACATCCAGTTCCTCATGTGGCCGGGCATTCAGACCATTTCCGTCATGACGATCGCGTTCATCTACTATGTGGGCGTTACGGGCTTCGGCGCGGTGAACGTTTCCACCGGCGTGCTGATCGCGTTCGTCGGGTATGCGAACAATTTCTGGAATCCGGTGATCAGCATCGGCAATTTCTACAATCAGCTGATCACCTGTTCCGCATATTTGGAGCGTATTTTCGAAACGCTTGACGTGCAGCCGGAGATTCGTAACGCGCCTGACGCGACTGAACTGCCGCAAATCGAAGGTCGCGTCGATTTCAACGATGTGGTTTTCCGTTACGAGCCTGACGGTCGTAATATTCTCAATCTGGTCGATCTGCATGTTGAACCAGGCAGTACTGTTGCGTTGGTCGGCCCGACCGGTGCCGGCAAAACCACGATCATCAACCTGCTGTCGCGTTTTTACGACGTTGCAGAAGGATCGGTGACGATTGACGGGCATGACGTGCGTTCGGTCACGTTGGAATCGTTGCGTCGGCAGATGGGCGTCATGCTGCAGGATACGTTCATTTTCTCCGGCAATGTGCGCGAGAACATTCGCTACGGCAAGTTGGATGCGACCGATGCCGAGATCGAAGCGGCCGCGAAGGCGGTGCATGCGCACGAGTTCATCATGGATTTGCCGAATGGATATGACACGGTGGTGGAGGAGCGTGGTTCCACGCTTTCCGCAGGTCAGCGCCAGTTGATCGCGTTTGCCCGCGTGCTGCTGGCCGATCCGCGTATTCTGATTCTCGACGAGGCCACGTCGAATATCGATACGCGTACCGAAGAGGCGCTTCAGGCCGGATTGAACCACCTGCTGAAGGGACGTACGAGCTTCATCATCGCGCACCGACTGTCCACCATCGAGAACGCGGACATGATCTGCTACATCGATCATGGGCAGATCATGGAGCAAGGCAACCATGCCGAGCTGCTTGCCAAGCGTGGTGCCTATTATCGCCTCTACGACTCCCAATACGCCATGATCAAGGTCTAAATGGGCTGATTAGGGCTTGGACTGATTGGCTTGAAAGGCTGATTGGCTTGAAATCAGCCTTCCTGCTAGCCGCTTGTCGTTTTTCGGCCGGCGGCTAGCCGCAAATTATCAGGTACGAGGCGGAAGATAGGGAAGTGAGAAAGCAACGCATGTTGCTGCGCACGAAGATGACGCGTGAATGCGTCGATGAAACAACGCGGGAAGGTTTGGCATGGCAGTAGAGAAGCCAGTTCTCACCCAGGAGCAGCAAGATGCGGTCGCAGCGCTCGCATCCACCAACGTGTATGCGAAGCAATCGAAATTCAAAACCTTCCGCGAGCTGCCGCCGAAAGACAGGTGGCCGTACTTCAAGCAGAACTTTCTGACCGATGTGCTGATCATTATCGCAGTGGTCGGCTTGGTACTTGCTTTCGTCATCTCGTATGTGACCAAAGGTCCCGAGGCCAAGCTGAGTCTTGAAGGCGTCGATATGGCGGAATATTCCGAACAGATTGATGCGTTGGGCGCTGATTTTGTGAAGACGCAAGGTATTGAAGACGAGCGTCTCGTGCGGACGGATGCCTCCATTGCGATTGGCGAGAATGCCGCGCAAGATGGTTCCGCATCGTTAACGGCTCGCGTTTCGGCAGGTCAGATCAACATGATTGTTGCCGAAACCGATATTTTCGCCGAAGTCAATGATCGCGGCGACATCACCAAACCCGCGGAAGTGATGAGTGCCGCCGATCTTGAGCAGGTCAAGGATGCGCTGGTCGACGCCAAAGGCAATCCGGTTTCCGATGTGAACGACGCTGTCGGATTCGACTTGTCCCATTCGAAAACATGGATCTCTACGCATGGACTGCCGAAAAAGGGGGTTATTCTTGGATTCAGCAACGTTTCGGAATCCAAGGATATGCCAATCCAATTCGTGAAATATCTGCAATTTGATTAGTTTGATTGCATCGAGCGATATTCGTACGATTCGCGGAATGCGCATGCGATTCGTGCGATGATTGCACCTTTGCTTTGCCGAAATGCATTTGCCGAAATCCTGTTGCTGAACGTTTCCTGAATACCTGTAGACACGCATGCACGCTATGCCCTGTTTTCCGCCTAAGCTAGTGGAGGTACGTCAAACGATACACGTTAATAAACAGGCGGTATCCGAAGCGCGAAGGAGATGGCAATGGCAGCCAGCATGTTGAACCCCCTACTTCCTCGTCAGGATGGACGTCTCGAATGGGGTAACGGTGTGGTGTCCATGCTGTTCGACATTGCAGGGGATTCTCCCGTCCGCCTATGCAACGTTGTAGGACGAGGCATGATCCCCATTGACGGTCGCCTGTCCGACGATGGAAAGCCTGTAGTGGAAAAGGATCCCCGCCCGATCGTGGAAGTGCTCGCCGCGAACACCGGTTCGCAAGACAACCGTCTCGCATTGATTGCCACGGTCGCCGGCAGCAAGCTACGCTTCGTTTCCGCGCTCGCGTCCGAGCCCGGGCAGGGTTCCGACGATCCGTTCCGTTTGGAGATCACGCAGTTCGCGTCGTATGCCGATCTTGAGCCGAAAGGCCGCGAATTCGAGCCGACCGCCAGTGGGCGCGATGCGGCTGCCTCTGCTGTGAATCCCACACCCGTAACGGTTTGTGCCGACCCGCATGAGGGCCTGGTGGTCACCTCCGTGTTCGAAGCGTTTTCTAATCTTTCCGCGGTGCGCACGTACACGCGTCTGCAGTCCGCCAAACAACTGCCGATTGAAGCGGTGTCGTCGCTGAACCTGACCGTTCCCATGCGCGTCAACTGCGGCAAAATCCATCGTTCGAATATTTTCTGGGGTGACGCCGCCTGGGCCGTGGAAAACGATTGGCGCGTCCGCCCGCTGCGAGACACCCAGGTGCGTAACCGCAACCAGAAAATCAATCCAGGCCAGTCCAGCTCGAGATTCGCCATGAGCTCCACTTCCACATGGAGTACGGGCGTGCATGAACCGGCCGGTATCGTACAGGTCGAGGGTTCTATGCGCCGTGCCCGCGACTTCTCCGTAATGTGGCAGATCGAGCACAATGGCCCGTGGGAGTGGGAGGTCGGTGAGGATGATCCCGGTCTGCACATCAGTGCATTCGGCCCGGAATATCAGGATCACGGCTGGTTCACCAATCTCGGTGAAGGCAACGATTTCGAGTCGGTTCCCGTGTCGTTTGCCATTGCCGCAGGCGATTGGCAGCAGGCCGTCGCCGAAATGACGTTGCAGCGTCGCGCATTACGCATTGCCAAAGCCCGCGAACTGGGCCGCATCAAGCAGTTCGAGCGTACGCAGGGTCTTGTGATCTACAACGATTACATGAATACGCTGTTTGGCGATCCTCGTATTGAGAAGGAGCTGCCGCTGATCGAAGGCGCGGCAAGCGTTGGCGCGGATATTTTCTGCATCGACGCCGGCTGGTACGACAGCACCGACGGCGGCTGGTGGGACATGGTCGGCGAATGGCAGGCCTCCACCAACCGTTTCGGCGACACCGGTTTGCGTGGTCTTGCCGAAAACATCCGTGCGCACGGCATGGGCTTGGGCCTGTGGCTCGAACCTGAAGTGATCGGCGTGAAATCGCCGCTGGCAAGCACGCTGCCGGATTCCGCGTTCTTTCAACGCCATGGCGTGCGTGTGTGTGATTCGGGTCGTTATTTGCTTGATTTCCGTTCCCCCGAAGCACGCAAGCATGTTACACGTACCGTTGATCGTCTAATCGACGATTTCGGCGCGGTGTTCTTCAAGTTCGACTACAACACCACTCCCGGCGTCGGCACTGATTTGAATGCCGAATCCGTTGGCGACGGCTTGCTTGGGCATTGCCGTGCGTATTTGGATTGGCTTGACGATCTGCGTCGCCGTCATCCGGATGTGATGATTGAAAACTGCGGTTCCGGCGCCATGCGCGCCGATTACGCGCAGTTGTCTCGCTTGGATCTGCAGTCCACTTCCGACCAGTGCGATCCGCTGATTTATGCGGCCATCGCGGCAGGCGCGGGCATGATGATCCTGCCGGAACAGCAGGGAAACTGGGGCTACGCCCAGCAGGAGATGGACGATGAGACGGCCGTCTTCACGCTTGCCACGGGCGTGCTCGGCAGACTGTATCTGTCTGGTTTCATCGATCGCATGACTGAACCGCGTCTTTCGCTCGTTCGAGATGCCGTCGCCTTACATCGTTGCGTGCTTGCCGACCAGCAGCATATGGTGCCGTTCTGGCCGTCGGGACTTCCCGATTTCGATGGCGATTGGCTCGCCGTCGGGTTGCGCCATGTCGAAGCGGATGCGCGCGACCGGTACGTGCGCGGCGAAGACGCTTGGAATGAGCGGAATGCCGATCAGAACGATCAGCAGAATGGTCAGCGGTCTCAGTCGGAAGATAAGCCTGATTACGTCATCGTATGGCGTCGCGGCGGCACCCCCTCGGTGAACATGCCGCTGGAAGCCGGCAAAACCATCGAACAGGTTTTCCCGAATCCTGCCGAACCGGATCATGCGCCGGATGCCGAGCCGTGGACCATCGAACGCATGGATCCGGAAACGGTCCGTCTGAACGCAACCACGTCCAAGCGTCCCTCCGCCCGAATCTTCGCGATTCGCCGCCGCGGTTGATCGGGGCTGAGCCAACCAATCGCTAAAATGGCGTATTTTCCAGCTATCGTGCGTTCCGCTGCAATCGGGCGCGGAACGCACGATAGCTATATGATCGCGGTCGTGGATTCACGTTCGACCAACTGATATCCGATGGTTGCGCGGCTCGGCGGCAGCACCGTGCCTGCATCATTGGAATTTCCGGCATTGCTGGAATTACCATTCACTTCGCCGCGTTCGATCCGTTCGACGATCATATCGACCGCGAATTTGGCAAGCTGGTCGAGATCCACTTGGATGGTGCTCAGCGAAGGGGTGGTGTAGGTTCCAGAAGTCACGCCGTCGAATCCGATCACCTTCACGTCTTGCGGCACATGGATGCCATAGTCGGCGAGGCCGCGAATCACGCCGAATGCGGCGAAATCATTGGCGCAGCACACTCCGTCGAACGCGATTGCGGGAATCTTGTCGGTCGTTTCGATCGATTTGCCCGTAATCTCGCCGCTTACATTGTTGAAATCGGCGGTTCCGGCCGTGCCTGTTTCGCGGTCTCCGGCACCCGCGCCGGCTCCGCAGTCCGCCCTTCGTGCCGCCATAATCCGTTCGGCGATCGCGTGCCCGGCGGTAATGCCGTCGTCGGAGCAACCGCCTTCGAACACCATGGTTTCGTCATATGGCAATCCTGCGTCCAGCAACGCCGCGCACGCCCCCCGAAGTCGCAGTGCGAACGCATTCTGCGCATGCGCTAACTCGGCGCGCGGCACGAACGTATGCCCGACAATCGCAATATTCCGGCATCCCTGGGCGATCAGATACTGCATCGCAGCGCGTTCGCCCTCCTCGTTGGGGAAATTCACGGCATCCACGGTTGGCGTTTCCTCGCATGCGTCGAGCAGTACGAGAGGGCGCCCGCCGTTGAGTTTGGCGAGCGGTAGATTCGTGCCCAATCCGGTGGCATGCAGAATCTCACCGTCGAAGAGCTGCCCGGAGAACGGATTGCTGGTCAGAGCGTGTTCGGCCGCGTCCGGTGAATATTGGGTTTGCTCAATGAATGGCGTGAGTCCGCGTGATGTGATCTCGTGGCTCAAAGCTTGCGTCAGTTTCGAATAGAACGGCGAATCGAATTCGTTGACGATGATGTGAATAATGTTGCTGCGACCTGATTTGAGCATGCTGGCTGTCAGATTGATGCGATAGTCGAGTTTTTTCGCTGCTGCCAATACTTTGGCTCGGGTCGATTCCTTGACGCCGGCTTTGCCGTGCAGTGCGTTCGATGCGGTCATGGGGGAGACTCCGGCCTGATTTGCCACGTCTCGCAACGTCGGTTTGCCGCTTGTCATGCGCCGCTCCTTACAGCCAAGTTTTTCTGTAACGATATTATATATGATGATTTTCTAGTAATCGTTGAAATTTCAAAGAATCACCAATATCTTATCATGATTGTGATTTCTGAAATATGCTATAAAATATGTAACGGTACATATCTGAAGTTTTCCAGGATGATGAAGTCGAACAAGTAAGTCAAGGATGACGTCAGATACTGTAAACGACACGCTTTTCTAACGTTGTACAAGGAGAAGGCAATGGCGATTACCGAGGATTTGCCAAAAGTATGGCGACCGCCAATGGGCTGGAACAGCTGGGATTCCTACGGCACCACCGTCACTGAAAGCGAAGTGCTTGCCAACGCACGATTCATGGCGGAACACCTGAAAGACGCCGGCTGGGATACGATCGTCGTCGACATCGACTGGTACGACCCGACCGCTCGCGCACACGGTTACAATGCCAATGCGCCGCTGATCCTCGACGAATACGGGCGTCAACTGCCCGACCCTGAACGATTCCCCAGCGCTGCAGACGGGCACGGTTTCGCACCGCTTGCCGAACAGATCCACGCCATGGGACTCAAATTTGGCGTACATATGATGCGAGGCATTCCGCGCTTGGTGGTCGACAACAATCTGCCGGTCAAAGGCACTCCATACACGGCGCAAGAGGTGGCGGACCTTAACCACGTGTGCAAGTGGAATTCAGACAATTATGGGCTGAACCATAACCACTCCGGAGCTCAAGCTTGGTATGACGAACAGCTCGACCTGTTCGCCTCATGGGGGCTTGACTTCCTCAAAGTCGACGACATGCAAACGCCATTCCACAGCGCGGAAATCGCCGCCTACCATAACGCCATCGCCAAAGCTGAAGCGAAATACGGTCGCAGCATCAGCCTGTCGCTCTCGCCGGGCGGTTGGGTGAGCACCGGCTACACCGAATTTCTGCGAGACAGCGCGCAAATGTGGCGTATCAGCGACGATTTATGGGATCGTTGGGAAGACATCTACCAGCAATTCCCGCGTCTTGCGAGGTGGGCGCCGTTCCAGACCACCGGTCATTGGGCTGACGCCGACATGCTGCCGTTGGGGCATATTGGATTGCGGGCCGAACGTGGCGACGATCGCCAAAGCCGCCTCACCGAAGATGAAAGCCGCACGTTGCTTGCCCTCTGGTGCATGGGACGCAGCCCACTTATGGTAGGCGGCGACCTGCCGACCAGTACCAGCGAAACCATTGAACTGCTCGCCAATCCGGCATTGCGCGAAGTCACCGCAGGATCCACCAACAATCACGAAACCGTGTACGAACGCATCTTCGAACGTTGGGATGACGAAAACTCCTACCTTGGGGATCTCGTGGTGTGGGCCGCCGATGCGGCCGACTGGGCGGATGGCACTCCTTCCGCGCATTCGGGCGGACATTATGCAGCCATCTTCTGGACCGGCGATCGCGACTACGAACTGCCGGCAACCATCGAACTGCAATCCATCGTCGGATTAAGCCAACGCAACGATCCGTGGACGATTACCAATCTGTTTGACGACAAAACCAACGCAACTGGCGAAACTGATGTAACCGGCGCACGTATCGAAGGTGAGGGCGAAGATCGAGTCATCCGCGGAACCATACCAGCGCATGGCGTGCTCTGGTTCGCACTCGACCCGCGCTGACGGCAACCAGCAGTCGCTATAAATCGCCATCAATCATCAAATTTCCAACAAAACTCAATAACAAACCACCAACCAAACACAACAAGGAATGCCATGACCGACACCATCATCGCAACCCTCAACAAGGCAGGTGTGCGCAACATCAGCACCGACCTGTGGGGCATCTTCTACGAAGACATCAGCTACTCCGGCGACGGCGGACTCAACGCCGACCTCGTACAGAACGGCGCATTCGAATACAATCGTGCCGACTCCTCCGACTGGAGCAACTACAGCTTCTGGCGCAAAATCGTGCCTGCCGGCTCCTTCGCAGCCTTCGACGTGCTCACCGACAATCCGGTAGCCGAAGAAAACCCGCACTATGCGTCCGTTGAAGTCGAACAGGCGCCGGCTTCGCTTGAAAATATCGGCTGGGACGGCATGGTCTTCCGTGCCGGCGAAACCTACGATTTCTCCGCATGGATGCGTATTTCCAACAATTGCGAAGCTTCCGCACTTCCCGTCACCGTCGCTCTGATTGGCGACGATGGAAATGCGATTGCAGAACAAGATATCACCGTCGATTCCAACGATTGGCGTAAGCAAGAGGTTTCGCTGACGGTTTCCGGTGAGAGCAATGCCATCGTTGTACATGAAGGCGCTTTGCGACTCACCTTCACCACGGAAGGTACCATTGATCTTGATTTCGTTACCCTCGAACCACGCACCACCTACAACGGGCTCAAGCATTTCCGTCCCGATTTGGTCAAGGCGCTCGCCGACCTGCAGCCGCGCTTCATGCGCTTCCCGGGCGGCTGCATCACCCACGGTCTTGGCATGGATAACATGTACCACTGGGATCGCACCATCGGTGATGTTGAGCATCGGCCGCACAATTTCAACCTGTGGGGATATCACCAGTCGTTCCGTATCGGCTACTACGAGTATTTGTGCCTGTGCGAAACCATTGGCGCGAAGCCGCTACCGGTGCTGCCCGCTGCCGTGAGCTGCCAGAACACCAGCCAAGGTCCGGTGCCGATCGCGCAGAAAGACATGCCGGCATACATCGATGAAGTGCTGCATTTGGTCGAATTCTGCAATGGCGACGCCGCAACCACCGAATGGGGTGCCAAGCGTGCCGCCATGGGTCATCCGGAACCGTTCAACCTTGAATATTTGGGCATTGGCAACGAAGATCTTATCGATGACGTGTTCAAGAACCGCTTCCAGCAGATCTTCGACGAGGCCAAGGCCGCCTACCCGGATATTGTTGTGGTTGGCACGGTCGGTCCGGCTCCGAGTGGCCCCGACTATGAGGCTGGTTGGCAGTATGCACGTGAAGCCGGTATTCCCATTGTTGACGAGCATTCCTACCAGTCTTCCAGCTGGTGGTTCCACAATCTCGACCACTACGACACCACGGATCGTGAAGGCCCGAAGGTGTACTTGGGCGAGTATGGTTCGTGGAACACACAGCTGATCAACGGTCTTTCTGAAGCGGCGTTCATGGGTCGCATGGAATTGAACGGCGATGCAGTGGTTATGTCTTCGTATGCGCCGCTGTTTGCCAAGAACGGGCATCACAGCTGGAATCCTGATCTGATCTACTTCGACAACGAACGTACCTACCTGCCGTACAGCTACTGGGTGCAGCAGATGTATGCCACTACCACGTCCGATACCGCATGGCCGGTTGCAGTGGAAGGCAAGACCACGCTGCGTCGCGAACTGCCGTCGACGGTCGGCTTGCGTTTGGAAGGCGCTGCTCGCGCCGACATCACCGACTTCAGCGTCGACACTGCTGATGGTCGCCATATTGAGCTTGAAGACTGCCATTACGCGGGCAACGGTCCGAAAGCCACGAATCTGAACATCGACGCCGACGCCTACACCATCAACGCCACCATCACCTATTATCAGGGTCGTTGGGGTCTGCAGCTGGTGCAC
Source organism: Bifidobacterium sp. N5G01 (assembly GCF_002742425.1). Taxonomy (NCBI): domain Bacteria; kingdom Bacillati; phylum Actinomycetota; class Actinomycetes; order Bifidobacteriales; family Bifidobacteriaceae; genus Bifidobacterium; species Bifidobacterium sp. N5G01. Next base: position 12,319 of record NZ_NJNP01000003.1, on the reverse strand, counting down.
GGCGACATCAACGGCAAGAACCACAACATCACGTCGCTCGGCCGTGCCTTCGAAATCAAGGTGGTGCGCGACGGCACCGCCTACAATCTCGACGGCACCGAATGGTCCATGGACGAAGTGTTCCCCGGAACCGTGTGGCAGGTGCGCATCGAAGTGACCGATCGTGGCGAAAGCATGAAGCTGTATATCGATGGAGAGCTTGTTGCGCAAGGTGTTGAAGAGCCGGAAGAGCCTCGTCGTACCGTCACTGTGGCTCGTAACGATGCCGAGGGAGTCACTTACGTGCGTATCGTCAACGCGCTCGATGCCGAAGCTGAAGTGGATGTGACTCAGGTGCTTGACGAGCTTGGTGTTTCCGCGGAATCCCGCGCTTCGGCAACTGCCACTGTGCTTGCCGGAGCCGACCCGTACGCTGGTGAAATCGGCAAGTCCTCACCAACCGTTCCAGTCGGAACCTCGCTTGACCTGACCAGCGGCATCTACACCGCCCCCGCCTGGTCCTTCACCACCCTCACCCTCCATGACTAATCGCGGAAAGCGTTTCAGCGCTACATCGCAAAACATATAGAGGTGCGTTGGTTAATCCCACTGCCATCGATGAATAACGCGGCTTCCGAAGCAAGACTGCCATCGAGCGTAGGCTGGAGGCATGAGCAAACACCATCGTGACCGCAGCTGGGCGCCAGCACCGCAACCACTTCCCGAGAACGCGCACGTTATCGACAACCACACGCATGTGGCGTCCGTCGTGCCGTTCTCGCGGGCCATGAGCCATGAAGCCCAAGAAAAAGGCCAACCGGAAGTCCCCGTATACAGCGTCGACGAACTGCTGAACCAAGCACAACAAGTCGGCGTCGAAGGCGTCATCGACTGCGGATGCGAACTACCGAACCTCATGACCGCCATCGACATGGCACGTGAACACCCCCAAACCGTGCACGCGGCCATCGCCATACATCCCAACGAATCCGTGCTCCACGGTCATCGCGGAGTGCCCGGACCAGACGGCCTTCCGCTCAAATACAAACCCTGGCACGACACCAACTTCGAAGACGCCATGGCCGAAGTACACCGTCTTGCCATCACTTACCCCAATCAGGTTGTGGCCATAGGCGAAACCGGCATGGATCTCTTCCGCACCGGCGAAGCCGCCAAAGAACTCCAGCGGGAAGCTTTCCGCGCGCACATCGCGCTCGCCAAGGAACTCAATCTGCCTATGCAGATCCATGACCGTGACTCGCATAAGGAAGTTATCGAAACGTTGCTGGCGGACGGCGCTCCCGAACGGACCGTGTTCCACAGCTATTCCGGTGATGCCGAAATGGGTGAGATAGCGCGCGAAAACGGTTGGTATCTCAGTCTTTCGGGCACATCCAGCTATAAGGGCAACGATGGTATCCGCGAGTCGGCACGCATTGTCGGGCTCAGTCATGTCATGGTCGAAACCGATGCCCCCTACCTAAGTCCGATGCCGTATCGTGGCCGCACCAACGCGCCGTACATGATCCCCTACACCCTGCAGTCGTTGGCGAATTATCTCGATAAACCGCTGACGGAAGTCGCGCAGGCAACACGAAAGACTACGCGCGAAGTGTACGGAATCTGAACAAATTCCGAAAATCGGCAAAGCGGAAACGATTTGTCCGAAAATGAGAGAGAATAAGAGAAAAACAAAAGGGAAAAAACCCACAGGAAGTCTACTTCTTTCGAGATCAAGAATCGCAAGAAACAATGTGAAGATTTGACAAGACTTCGTACGGCTCCTAACGTGCCTTTTTGCGTTTATTTTGGGGAGTGGGTTGGAAGGCCCGCCACTTGGAGGTAGCGTTATGGCTAACGAGCCTAACGAGGATGAGCCGCTGTTTCACGCAGCCACATACACGCAGGCGCCGAAGGTTTCGCACAAGGTGCTGACCAAGGAAGAGCGACAGGAGCTGATCAAGCAGCACGAGGAGAAGCAGCAGGAGGCCGCCAAACTTGACCAGGTGGCCAGCAAAGGTCCCATCGGCCGCTGGTGGAGCCGTCTGCAATCCGGGCCAAACAAAATCACGCCTGCCATGGCGATCGTGGCGTTGGGCGTGGTATATGGCGATATCGGCACCTCGCCGCTGTACACCATGCAGACGTTCCTCAACGGGCAGGGCGGACTCGCACACGCTGACCACGAGGCCGTGCTCGGCGTGCTTTCGTTGGTGTTCTGGTCAATCACACTCATCACCACTGTCAAATACGTGTTGATTGCCATGCGCATCGATAACAAGGGCGAAGGCGGCATTTTCGCGCTGTACTCGTTGATTCGAAAGTACGGTGCATGGCTTGCGATTCCCGCCATGCTCGGCGGTGCCGCGTTCCTCGCCGATTCCGTGCTTACCCCAGCCGTGTCCATCAGCTCGGCAGTGGAAGGCTTGGAAACACTACCGGCTTTTGAAAAACTTTTTACCGAAAACAAGCAGCTGACCCTGATGATCACCGCGGCCATCATTCTGATACTGTTCTCTGCGCAGTCGCGTGGCACCGAGCGTATCGGCAAGGTGTTCGGTTCGGTCGTGCTTGTATGGTTCTCGTTCCTAGCGGTTGTCGGCTTGGCGAATCTCAGTCAGTATTGGGGCGTGTTCGCGGCGCTCAACCCCTTGTACGGTGTCAGATTCCTGTTCAGCAGCCATAATGCCGCTGGTCTTGCCATCATGGGTACGGTGTTCCTGTCAACCACCGGTGCCGAAGCGCTTTATTCCGACATGGGTCACGTTGGACGTGGCAACATCTATTTCACGTGGCCGTTCATCAAAATCGCGCTTGTGCTCTGTTATTTCGGCCAAGGCGCATGGATGCTCAATCATTGGGATGATTCGGCTTATGCCCGCACGCACGGTTTGAACCCGTTCTTCGAAATGATGACGCCCAGCGTGCGTTACGTGGCCGTCGTGCTTTCCGTGGTCGCGGGCGTTATCGCCTCGCAGGCATTGATCACCGGCGCGTTCACGATGGTGTCTGAAGCCACCCATCTGAACTGGATGCCGCATCTTCAGGTTCGTTACCCGGCCCGTACCCGCGGCCAGCTGTACATTCCTGTGGTCAATGTGGTGCTTTGCGTTTCCACGCTGTTGGTTTTGGCGCTATTCCGCGATTCCGAGCATATTTCCGCGGCGTATGGCCTGGCGTTGACCATCACAATGATCACCACCACCATTCTGCTTGCCGTCTACATCTGGCATTCAGGGCGTCGTATCGGAGCGGTCGTATTCACCGTGCTGTTCCTTGCGATTCAGTTCATGTTTTTCTTCGCTTCCATGGCGAAGTTCCTGCATGGTGGCTGGTTCACAATGCTGCTTACCTTCGCGATTCTGCTGGTCATGTATACGTGGAACGAAGGCACGAAGCTGGAACGTGCGCAGCGTCGTCATATGCAGCCCGCCGAGTGCCTGCCGGTGCTGGAGCGGCTGCATGATGACGATACGATTCCGTATTTTGCCGACAATATCGTTTACCTCACGTCGGATCCGGAGATGAAGCGTATCGATACCGATATCTTCTTCTCGATTTTCGCCGACCATCCAAAACGTGCCCGCGCTTGGTGGGCGGTTTCTGTCGAGACCGCTGATGAGCCGTTCACTCGCGAGTATTCGGTTGAGAATTTCGGCACGGATTACATGTTCCGTGTTCGCATTCGGCTTGGTTTCAAGGTTTCTCAGTCGATTCCGGCTTACATTCATCAGATCATGAACGATTTGTCGAAGTCGGGGGATCTGCCGAAGCAGGAAAGCCGTTATCCGAAGCTTGATGCTGATCCGAATATCGGTCCGATTCGATATGTGCTGATTCACAAGGCGCTTATGCCTGAGTCGAAGGTATCGCAGCGTGGCGCGATTTCTTTGGAAATCAAGTATGCGATCCGTCGTCTTGCGGGATCTCCGGTCAAATGGTTCGGCCTTGCGCCTTACAATCCACTGATTGAGATACAGCCGCTGTTCCTCGCGACTCAGCGTCCTCCGCGGCTAAAGCGTGTGTGAAACAAGCCGTGAAACGGGCTGCATGATGATGATCGCTTCTGCCATCGTCGCGCAGCCCGTTTTCGTAGGGACATTTTGTAGGTTTTGCACGGTCTTATCGCGAAGAATCGTTGGAATCACGCGGTTTTTTGCACGCTATAAGCAATGTCGATAGCCATATGCGCGCGTTGCAGCACAAGCCCTGTAGAGTAATCAACCATGTGCAGATTACTTGGATTCGCGGCAGCCGGAAGCAACACCAGTCTCAATGGTGTGCTCGGCATGCAGACCGTACGCGATTTCCGTGATCTGAGTGAAATCCACAACGATGGCTGGGGCTCCGCGCTGGTCACCGTGCCGAGCGAGTCGCCGTACCTACGTGACGGTGGCGCTCCCACTCCGGAAACCGGCACCGCCATCTACAAGAACACGATCGCGGCCCGCCATGATCCGATTTTCGACGAGCTCGCCAACGCTCCGGCCCGTGGAGGCCTGTGGCACCTACGTTTGGCCAGCTCGAACCTGCCGCTGATTCTCGAAAACCAGCAGCCGTTCTACGCCAACGGATTGAGCTTCATCCACAATGGCGATATTTCCGACGATCAGGGTCGCAACATCATCACCAACCGTGCGTTCCCAGTCGACCCGAATATCGTGCAGTCCACCGGCGGCCGTTCCGATTCCGCCATTTTCTTCGCAGTGATTCTGCAGTACATCGGTTTTGGTTTCGCGCTCGACGAGGCGGTCGCGCAGGCAGTGCGCGAACTGCGCAAAAGCTATCCGAAATCCAGCTACAACTGCATGATTCAGAGCCAAGACCAGTTCATCGCTCTGTGCGCGGCCGGTCGTGAGGTCACGTCCAAGCGCATTGTGGAAATCTATGACCAGTACGGACGTGGCGACCAGGCGCATGACTATCGTGTGATGCGCTATCGTGCGCTCGGCGAATCCGAAGCGGATCAGGCTGCAGGCCAGCTGAAGGGCGTGGTTGTGGCCAGCTCCGGTTTCGATCAGCGTGCCGAAGATGGCTGGACTCGTTTGGAAAACGATCGGATGATCGTCGCTTCTAACCGTACCGGCGCATTTCGCGTGCGTTCTATCTGAAATTCGTAAGCTGAAAATCCGTACTTGGGAATTTTCGACCGTAATTTTCGACTGTAATTTTCATCTGGGATTTCTGGACATTTTTTCGACCGGATTCAGCATGCGGCAATCGTCATACAGCGCCTAAGATAGGCGGTATGACAACCGGATATATTCCTACACTCGCCCAAGTTGACGAACTGCATCGAAAAATCGCGCAATCGCAAGCCGCATACGATTTGATTCACGGACATTGCGTAGTCGTTGCCGACATCGCACGTCGCATGGCACGCAGGCAGAACGCACTTTTCACCCGTCGCTGCACGCTACCGGACGATGCCCCCGAAAAAGTGGGCGATTTCGGCCTTAGGCTTACGCAAGATGGCAATGGAGACGAATCGTTCGGCATGCTTCGCATTCCTTCCATTCCATCATCGGACGGGCTTACGGGCGGAACCGTTCCGCCAAGGCTGATCGATGAGCATCTGGTGGTGATCGGTGGTCTGCTGCATGATATCGGCACGTATTTTTTGCTCAAACAAGATGGTTCCGACGGTGGGCCGCTGAAATTCGACGGTCCGAATTACGTGCGGCATGGGCTTAAAGGCTACGAATATTTGTTGAATGAGGGTGTTGACGAGTCCATCGCGCAGTTCGCGCGCAACCACACCGGTGTGGGACTCACCAAAGAAGCGGTGGAATCGCAAGGATTGCCGCTGCCTCCGGCCGACTATGTGCCCATGAATCTTGAGCAGGAAGTGGTGATGGTGGCCGACAAGTACAACAGCAAGTCGATTCCGCCGAAGTTCCTGACTGCCGAAGCCTATGCGCGCAAAGCGGCCCGTTTCGGCGAAAGCAACAGGCGCGAATGGCTGCGGCTGCTCGAACGATACGGCGTGCTTGACGTCACGCCACTTGCCGAGCAGTACCACATGCGTATCGCGGAGTAGGGCAGACCGCTTTCAGAACACGTAAGCCCTTTGGGATTTGGCTAAAACCAGAATTCCAAAGGGCTTACCTATGGGCGCGCGAAAGAGTCTATGTTCGCGCGCCCGTTGCACTAGGCGGCTAGTCAAGTTCCACGCTGTGCTCCATCGCATCGGCGACCTCCGGATTGGTGGTCACCACGATGATGGCGCGCTTGCGATCGGTATCGCGCTTGAACTTCTTCAACAGATCCAACACCACGGCCGCATCGTCGGCATTCAATCCAGCGGTCGGCTCGTCGGCGATGATCACCTCAGCCTCGCAGCTTAGCGCACGAGCGATGGCCACGCGACGCTGGTTCAGTTCGCTTACTTCGCCGACTGCCAGGCCGGACGTCACCTCGTCGAAGCCCACGCGCTTGAGCAGTTCGCGGGCGATCACAGGCTTCGGCTTGAGGAAGTTGCGGTTCGATGCATCCATGGCGTAGAGCACATTGCCTTCCGCGTCGAGATCGGGGCGGAAAGCGAAACGTTGCGGAATGAATCCGATGCGGTGTCCCAGCACTTCGACCGGTTCGGTGTCGCTCAGGTTGGCGCTTTTGTGCATCACATTGCCGCGGTCCGTGCGCACCATGCCGACCATGGTGGCCAGCAATGCCTGATGCTGTTCGCGATCCTCCGCGTCCACAAGCACCGCATGCGTGGAGCCTGCATGGAACGACAACGACAGGTCGTCAAGAATATTGCGGCCGGTCTTGCGATTGGTCACGGTCACATGATCGAGCGCGAATGTCGGATTCGTTTTGAAGAAGAACGCATCCTTTTTGCGATTGCGCTTGATTTCATTGTCGAGCTGTGACGAAACGCTGGTCACGGAATCGGCTTTCACCGTTTCATGCGATTCCAGTACGGTCGGTTCGTCGGAAGAGCGCAAAGCGAGTGTTTCCTTCACTTGATTCGCGTTACCCGCCACCACGTCCGAATCGTCATCCTCGGTATCCGCAACGTCATTTGCAGCGTCGGCGGTTTCGTCGGCATCTGCGGTATCGTTGTCTGCAACCGCTGCAGTGTCGTCGTCATTTGCATCGTCGGAAGTCGCAGCATCGTCATTTTCCGCAATTTCGATATCTGCATTGTCATCGTCGTACATCACCGTAAAATCGATGGATTCAATGGAATCTGCGGAAGATGCGTCATCTGCAATATCGCCGATCGCAGTATCATCGACGGTCTCGCTTGCCTCGGCTTCAGCGGTCTCGTCAACCACGGTCTCGTCGATGTTTTCGTTCTTATCGTTCATATTGTCGCTCATGCCGTCACCTCCGAGCGTTCCTCAAACAGTTGGTTCAAGTTGAAGCAGGCCACGCGCACGAACGCCACGATGCCAAGCGCCAGGCATGCGCCCAAGCCGCACCAGATCACATTCCACACTGAAGCGGACGTGATCGCCACAGTCTGCCCGCCGGCCCACGCGGTGCCGATCGGCTTCGCCAATAGCGCGCCGGCAACCAAACCGATGATCCAACCCGGAACCGTCATCATGAACGTTTCCAGCATGAACTGCCATCCCAAACGGCCCTTGGTCACGCCGGTGATCATCGCCATGCCGATCTCGTCGCGCCGACCGCCGACTGCCGCCCACACAATCAATGCCAGCAACGCGATTCCGCCGACGATCGTCACGGCCAACAGCACGATGCGTGCGGCCGAAGCGGCGGAATCAAGCGGCTCAATCGACTTCTTATAGGCGGTAAGCGACGGCGAGGTGATCTCGTATGTCTTCGTGTCCAACTTGGCCTTCTTCACCGCGCGCACGAACTTGTCGTACGTGGAAGGATTCGCCAGCGAGAACACGATATTGAGATTCGGAACGCCCCATCCCGTGGCCCCCGTCGTGTCAAGCCCGTTCTTGGCGAAGTTGAGATACGTCGTGTAGATCACGTTTTCACGATTGTCCTTCGCGTATTTTGCGTCGGAACTGTTGCCCTCAGGCACGTCGCTGTCATATTCGTAAATGCCGCGCACGGTGAATGTGTACGTTTCGGAAGCCTTCGACGGATTGCCGACCGTCACCTTGTCGCCGACCTTGAGATTGTTCTTATCGGCTAGCGCCTGCGAAATGAGTACGCCGTCGCTCTGCGTCTTATAGCTCAGATGATTGCCCTTGACCACTTTGTAGTAGCCGTAATCGTTGATTTTCGTGGCATCCAACGTGTAGAACGCTTGCAGGGTCAGATTGCCGCCGGTCTTGTCTTCGCTGGTATCGCTTTTCGCGGCGATCGCCTGCAACGACTTGCTTTCACGCACCGGCACTGACGTTGCCAATGTGTATTCGAAGGTCACGCTGCTGTTCTGTGCGGCCGTTGCGTACGTGCCGTACTTTTCCCACGTCAAGTATTTGTCGGTATAGCTGGAATCGGCGCCGTCGCGCTTGGCTTTGGTTTGCGCGGTCGGCCGAATTACCGCAGTGGCTTTCTGCGACTGGTATGTTTCATTATTGGCGGTGTTGTCTGCTCGTATGACTGCCAGATCCACGGCAGCCGAGAAAGACACCAGTAGTGCGAGTAGGGCGATCAGCGCGGTGCGCCATTTGACGCGGCCGAGCGCCGCCCATGCGTTCTTGAGAACGAACATGCGGTACTTCTCCAGTTCTCTGTTATTGCGCGCCGGCGCATGCCGACGTCAGCGTTGGCCGGGACGCGCGCTCCGCAGCAAGGCAGGCCCGTAGCGCATGGTGCGTCCCGTGAAATTATCTTGGGCTTCCAACGTGATTGTTTTCTTGCGCAACACTGTTATACCCCTGCATGAAGTCTGAATGATTCCTGAAAATCGACCGTTGGGCATGGTTGCGGCGCTCGCTATGATGGAATTGATGACTTCCGAACAGATTACAAATGCCGGTTCCGTTACGGCCGATCATGACTCGATTCAGACGCATGCGCAGACTCGGTCTCGGCAGAACAGCTTGGCCACGGGCGGCCCGTCCGAGCGGAAATGTGATCTGCGATGGCGTCCCGCTATGCTGCATTCGGCGTCGCTCCGCGCGTTATTGCCGTGGCTTACGTCGATTATCGGCATCGTGTCCGCGTTATGCTTGGTGATTGCGTGGTTCCCCTCCACGGTGTGGAATACGCCGATTGCCAGCAGCGATGCCCCCGCGCATTACTATTTCATTCGCCGCCTGCTTGACGAAGGTTTGGGGGCGGCATTGCATTTGTGGCCTCATAATTCGTTTTATCCGCCGTTATTCCACATTTGCGCTTATTTCGTGATTAAAATCGCGGTGCTGTTCGGCGTGCAATGTTCGATTTACGCGGCATTCAATATCACGTGGATCATCGCTTCGGGCGTGATTTTTCCTTCCGGAATGCTGGTATTGTGCAGGTATTTTCTACAACGTTGGAATCGCGGCAATCCAATTTCACGTATTTCGCAAGCATCGCCTACTTCTGAATCGTCGTCCGTATCTGAATCGTCGAATGTTTCAAACCAGCATGCATCGTCAGCTGTAAATCAGCAATATAACGCCACTCTCGACGCTACTTTCGTTCTGCAGAATCTGCTTGGACTGTTCGTGCCGGTGCTTGCCGTCAGCTCGGTGTGCCATCCGTACGGACTGCTGAGTGCCGGCCCGCTGATCGCATTCGGTTTCGCCACTTCGCTGCTGCCGTTCCTTATCGCTGCCACGTTGCGCTTGTTCGATGAGATCTCCGCACGCGAGCATATAGTGAAATGGCTTGCGATTACTGCAATTGCAGGCGTGATCTGTTTGGTTGCGCACCCGCGTATTGCATTCACGTATGCTCTGATTCTGGTGCCGTTTATTGTGTTGCGTTTGCCGTGGAAGCTGATTCTGGGTGCGTTTATCGCCATGTGTGTCGGCGCGGTTGCGTTTGTGGCCCTGATGCTTACGTCGTTCAAATCGGATCGTTGGGCGAATCCCGCTTCCTGGTTCCATAGCCATCAGCCGTCCAAGAATTTGTGGGAGTCAATTTCGTTCTGTTTCACGGATGGTCTTGACGGTTTTCCTGCGATTTTGTTCGCATTATTGCTGATTGCGGGAACCGTTGCCGCTTTCGTTTGCGTCTCCCGCCGCACTGTTGTGCGCTTTTCGGATTCGCTTTCGGTTGCTGTTTCCACTGTGGCTCCCGCTTTTCCCGCTGATGCTGATGCTTTGGCTTCCGATACTGCGGTTCCCGCTCCTGCTGTTTCCCCGGTTCCCACTTCCGGTCTGCCGGCTGTTTCGTGTTCCGATGCTGCTGACGTCTCCTTATTCGAATCGTCCGAACCATCTCGACCTCGCCGCAACGATCGCCTGCGTGACGTGATCGCGTTGATGGCCGCATTTCTGCTGGTCACACTGGTTTATGTGTGCACGGTCACGTTGGTTGGCGCGCTGCCGAATATCATCAGCGCTCCTTGGTATCGCGATGAAAACCGTATTGTGACCATGCTTCCGCTGGTTGCGTTGCCGTTGCTTGTCATTGGCGTCAACGCGTTTTCCGAATGCGTTTCCGCGTGCGCCGCATCCGCTTCTTTCGCTCCTTTTGTATCTTCCTTCTCCACGAAGAATAGTGTTTCTTCTTCTTCCGTTCCTTCTCTTTCTTCTGGGCCTGCTGTTTCTTCCGTGAAGAGTGTTTCTTTCATTTCTAATTGGATCGGCCCAATCGCCGCATTCCTCGTAGTTGCGATACTTGCGGTTTCCGCGCAGATCGTATGTCCGTCTCGCACTGCAGTTCGTGACGCGATCATCGCGCATTCCAGCCTGGATCAAAGCGACCCCAACGAGCAGCTCACCGAGCAGAAGATCATTGTGCTGCGCAAGGTCACGGAACGTACTGGCACTCAGGCCACCATCATTTCCGATCCGCTGAACGGTTCGATGTATGCGGAGACGCTGTTCAACGCGAACATGCTGTATCCGATCATCAATGCGCGCACCGATGTGTCACCCGCTCCGTTCGGCAAAGTGGAGACCGCGTTTGCTTCCGGCGATGTGCAGCAGGTGCTTGGCACGGTATGTCCGCTGACCGACGCTCCGAAGTACTTTCTTACGATGGGCGACCAAGCGCAAAGCTTGCAGTCGTTCCCGTATCGCGCCCAATACGATTCCTTCCATAATGAGGAATTGATTGATGCGTATGTGGATGACGGCACGTTGGTAAAGGTTGCCGATTATTCGCAGTATGGCCAGGGCTGGGCTCTCTACCGTTTCGGATGCGCCGATTAATCGATTTTTGGCTGCGCTGCCTTGTTCTGCCGTCGCCTGCGCGCGCATATGTGAGACCGCACTTTCGATCAGTTGAGATCTGAATTTGTTCAGATTAACGATCTGGGTGCGGTTCTTTTTATTGCTTCCTTTCTTCCTCTGCTTGCTTCTTCTCTTTTCCATCTCGGCTGATGTGTGGATGGCTGGTTGCGGAGTTGGTTGCAGATGTGGTGTCGTGGTGCCGACACGCCCGGGTGTTGGCTTGCGGTGGGGTGTTTTGAGGTTTTTCCGACGGTCTTTTGCCGCGCGATGGTGTTCCTTGCCTGCTTTTCCCGTGTTTTCGACACGCCGGTGGAGTCCAGTGTTTTCAATGGTTTTCGTGGTGTTCGTGGATGTCCGATTTGCGTTGCCGGCCGTTGTGCTGTAGGTTTATCTCTTGCTGCCGCTCAGCGAGTGGTTCCCCGGCTGGGGTTCCCTGAGGTGGGTGAGTGGTGGTGGTTTGAGAACTCAAAAGCGTATTTGTACTACTTCTTTATAGTCAATGATTGCCAGTCCGTCTTACGGCCCGCGTGTTTGGCGTGGGTGCCGGGAGGCCGGTCAAACGGGACGGGGTTTTTGCGGACAGTCCGTTTTCCTTATAAACGGATGTCGGTTTCTTTGTTTTTGAGAGTCACATGTTGGTTCTCTTCATGAAAGGTTTTTTGTGGAGGGTTCGATTCTGGCTCAGGATGAACGCTGGCGGCGTGCTTAACACATGCAAGTCGAACGGGATCCAGGCAGCTTGCTGCCTGGTGAGAGTGGCGAACGGGTGAGTAATGCGTGACCGACCTGCCCCATACACCGGAATAGCTCCTGGAAACGGGTGGTAATGCCGGATGCTCCGACTCCTCGCATGGGGTGTCGGGAAAGATTATATCGGTATGGGATGGGGTCGCGTCCTATCAGGTAGTCGGCGGGGTAACGGCCCACCGAGCCTACGACGGGTAGCCGGCCTGAGAGGGCGACCGGCCACATTGGGACTGAGATACGGCCCAGACTCCTACGGGAGGCAGCAGTGGGGAATATTGCACAATGGGCGCAAGCCTGATGCAGCGACGCCGCGTGCGGGATGACGG
>NZ_NJNP01000002.1:0-515170 GCF_002742425.1 Bifidobacterium sp. N5G01 | reverse complement strand
CGGTYCCGGGACCGCCACGATCGGAATCGGTCGTGTGGCTGGTTCCGTTTGCCGGCCGATCCCCTGGTGGGTTGGCCGTTATATTGGTTTTGCGGTGGTCATGGCCCAGGTGAGACGCCCGGTCCCTTTCCGAACCCGGAAGCTAAGGCCTGGCTGCGGCGATGGTACTGCACTCGAGAGGGTGTGGGAGAGTAGCGCGCCGCCGCATTCTACTTGAGGGGGTTCCCGTCGAGCGTCACGCTCCGGGAACCCCCATTTTTTTTATTGTTCCGTCTTGTCTTTTTCCGGGGGTTCCCTTCGGGCGCATCGCCCCGGGAACCCCTTCGGCGGGAAGGGGTTCCGTCCCTGTCTGTTCCGGAGCCGGCTTTTCCTCAATATGACGCATGGCCGCCGGAGCGTTTCCCGCCACGCCATCCCTTCCAGAGAGAGCTACGAAATCGAGTATCAGGGTGAGGTGGCAGGCACGATTCGATATAATCGATACCCAGGAACTCGGCGTTCCGCTCACGAGGGAGCGTGGCATGGGCTTTCCGGGAAATGGAGGATGCTCTTGGCAGTGGCAGGGAACAATCCCGTCGATGAGGACGCGGAGGCGCTCGAGGGGTTTCTCACCGACTCCGAATGCCTGGATCCCCTGCGCAAGTGGACGAGCGGGTTCAACGCGTTCGACGTTCTCGGAATCACGAGCTCCGAGAACCGTCACAGCAACGTGCTCGCATGGCTCATGAATCCCGACGGGAACCACGGATTGCATGATGGCGTAATCCGCGGTTTCGTCGACTATGCGGCCAGGCATGCGGAGGACGACGGGGTGTTCGACGATCTGCTCATGGACTGCGACGGATTCTCGATCCGACGCGAATGATGCCACATCGACATCCTCGCCGTGAACGACGAGGCGGGATACGTCCTTTGCATCGAGAACAAGGTCTTCTCCGGCGAGCACGACAACCAACTGGCCAGATACCGCAGCGGGATAGAGAGGGAGTTCCCTCATTACCGGCATCGTTTCATATTCCTCACTCCAAGCTCTTGGGATGCCTCTGAATCCGACTGGCTCTCCATGGGCTATAAGGACGTGCTCGACATCATCGGCCACGCGGTCGAGGCGTCCACGCCGGCACCGGAGCCGGCACGGTTCATCTCGGAATACATGGATACCGTGAGGAGGAACATATTGGAGGACAGGGATCTCGAACGCGTCTGCGCGAAAATCTACGCGAAGCACAGGAAGGCGTTGGACCTGATCTACGAGCACAGGCCGGATGCGGTCTCCGCCATCTCGGATTGTTGTCGGGAATGGAGCAGAGAGGTATCCGGGAATGACGGGATGATCAGGTTCCACGAGGACACGGGCGATAAATGGAACACGGTGTTCGTTACCAACCTTCTGCTCAGGCTTTTTCCCGGCGTCGATGAGCCGGGCGGTTTCTGGGGAGGGCGTTGCCCCTGCGTCTACCAGATCCATGTGAAGGACGACAGGGACGTCCCCAGCGTGAGGTTCCAACTGGTTTTCAACTTCGACGGTCTTGACGAAAAACTGAGGGAAAAATGCGGGGAGACGATCCGCGCGATCAACGAGGTGAATGCTCCGACCGCCAGGCCCGGAAAGCATTGGTGCACCATTCGAATCACGGAATACGCATCGGTCCCCATCGATTCCGAAGAGGACTGGGACAATTCGTTGAGAAAGACGCTCGACAGTGGCCTCAGACATCTCGGGAATCTCGAGGACAGGCTCTCCGAGACCCAACGGGTCAGGAGTCTGATTGCCGGCGCATCCATTCAGGAATAGGCATCCGAACCGGGTGACGTCCGTCGTGACACGGATGGGAGGCAGGAGCATACGCGGGAATACGAGTGCCGTTTGGACATCGGATGCTCGTGTTCGGCTTCCTGTGGGAAAGAATGTTTGTTTTCCCGGTTGGCCGCTTACGGCTGGACGCGTCCCGGCCTGGACCATCGGCCGGAACGAGGGCGGCGGCAACGGCGTCGGGGTCGCGCGGAGGCCTTCCATAAGGCATGCGTTCCGCCGGGGGCGGTGAACGCGGCCTCGAGCCGCCGTTGCCGCCTCACGAGCCCGCAGTCCGCGGTCCTCTCCATCGGAAGGGAGACGATCGGGGAGACGCGAGGGATATCCCAAGGATCTCATGGCTCCGAACGCAGGGGATCGCCATTCTCGTGTCCTCCGGGTGCCGGCCAGTGTCTTTCAAGCGCCGGTCGGCGGCGACGGGAAACCGCTCGCCGTTGTCCTTCGTGACGAACGGGCTCCGATGGATGCGCTCCATCGCCGGTCCGAAGCGGCATGCCCGAACGCCCGGCAATGCATTAGGAGCGGCGCATCGCTAGCACGGGCAGGTACGCCGCGTCGGTGCCCGTGGCCAGGGCGACCGTCATGGGCAGCGAGCCGACCGTGCCGGTCTGGTCGACGACCAGCGGCACCCTGCCGTGGCGGCCGGCCCGCTCGTACAGGGAGCGCATCTCCCGCTCGCCTTGGGCCACGGGCCCGTCCCACAGGCGCGCGCCGTCCATGCCGGCCAGCCGCGCGTGGTGTGTGCCCTTGCCCACGTCCGGCCCGAGCACGCACCCGTATCCCATGCCGTCCAGTCGTTCCATCGCCGTCTCCCTCGCAGTCGTCATCGGTTGCGGCGGGTCCTGACGTGGGCGCCTGCACCCACATTACGAAGACGATCCACCGTCGGGTAGAATCGGTTCAGGTGTCCTGGTTCCTATCGGCGGTCACCACACGTCCGGTTCCCCGGCGGCGACACTCAGTAAGCCGTCCGTCCTGACGACGGCGGCGGGGAGATGAAGCCGTACCGGGACCGGGACCCACACAGGCTCCGCTCTCTCATGAAACCCACTCGACAGGGTGATGGGAGGGAAGCGCGGCGCAGCCGTTGGGAAACTGCGTCGGCCTTCGGCCGATTCGATTGTTTGACAGACACTTTCACAATTACGGTCGATGTCATAATTGGAGAATCGTCGGAAATGCCCGGAACGGGAACGGAGACGCGCATACCATAGCTTGCGTTCCCATGGAGCCGTGGAACGGGGAAGTCGCTGTGCTCGCGCGACGTTGCGCCTGTCATGCGACGGCATAAGAAAAGCGGCTTTTCCGGTTCTTCGGTTCTACGGCCCCATTTTGGTATCGGGCCGATACGGATGATCGGCTGGTATGTGATGTTTCTGGTGGCTGTGTCGTTGATGATTTCGATTTCGGTGATGTAGGCTCAAAGGCAGATCTATTACGATGGGTGTAGGCCGTTGGCATCGTCGCGATATCGGTTTCGGCGAGCTTCGGTCGTTTGTGCAGGCACGGTGAGGAGATGCATTATGGAGGCCGCGGAGAACAGGCAACCGACAATTTACGATGTCGCTGCGGAGGCGGGCGTTTCCAAGTCCATGGTCTCCCGTGTGATGCTCGGCAAGGACGGTGTGCGTCCGGAGAAGGTGGAGCGGGTCCTTGCCGCGGCGGAGAAGCTCGGGTATGTCCCGAGCGCCATGGCCAGCGGTCTGGCGTCGAGGCGTACGAAGACGTTGGGCGTGGTGGTCAGGAACGCGAAACTGCCGTTCTACGGGTTCCTGCAGAGCGCGATGCAGAAGCGGGCGCGTGAGCGTGGCTATCAGATGGTGTCCATCAGTGGTGTGGAGGAGTTGCCGGCTGA
This sequence comes from Bifidobacterium sp. N5G01, assembly GCF_002742425.1. Classification (NCBI taxonomy): domain Bacteria; kingdom Bacillati; phylum Actinomycetota; class Actinomycetes; order Bifidobacteriales; family Bifidobacteriaceae; genus Bifidobacterium; species Bifidobacterium sp. N5G01. The sequence goes on along the minus strand of NZ_NJNP01000002.1, from coordinate 511,502 downwards.
TGATGCGCGTGCGGCGTTGCGTGATCTGATCGCCCTTCGCGTCGAAGGGCTCATCGTGTGCTCGGCCATGTTGTCGGTGGAGGATTTCGCTCCGTTCGTGGACCGTATCCCGTTCGTGATGGCCGGGCATGAGGATTCGACCCGTACGGTGTCGTCGGTGTTCTGCGATGAAGGGGACGGCGGTCGCAGGCTCGCCCAGTACGTGCATGATTTCGGACATCGGGAAGTGGCCGTGTTTCTGGTTCCCAAGGAGTATTCGATCAGCCAGTACAGCCGTGGCGTGGCTATGATCGGGTTGCTCAGGGAGCTCGGCATTTCCGTGAAGATACTGGACGTGCAGGCTGCGGGGGAGATGGGCGCCCTGGTGGACGAGGCGTTGTGCCATCCCCGGGTCACCGCGTACATGTGCCCGTCCGATGTGGTTATGCTCGAGGTGATGGACGAGTTGCGCCGGCGCGATGTCTGCGTGCCTCGAGATGTTTCCGTGACCGGTTATGACGGTTTCGGGCCGCTCGCGTCCCCGTATCTCGGGTTCACCACGTATCGTCAGCCGTTGGAGGAGATCGGCTTCCGCGCGGTGGATCTGGTGCTCGAACGTCTGGATGACGGGGAGCATGCGGTGGAGGCGATACCTGTCAAGGGGGAGTTCATCCACGGGCGTACCGTGGCTCTTCCCCGTTGGGAGGCCCGGTGAGCGGTGGTCGCCCCTGCAGGGCGGTGTGTTCCGTCCCGCGCCGGGTGTCCTGGGGGGTGCCTCGGATGTCTTTCCCGGGCCGGTTCCCTGGTTTTCGTGGTTCTCATGACGGCAGCAGGGCGAATCCCCTGGCTGCGGCGTAGCCTAGGGTCCATGCCAGGGGCAGGGTCGCGGCCCATGCGGTGAGGATTCTCCCGACCTCTCCCCAGCGGATCCTGCGCCAGTCGTTCGTCTGACAGGTGCCGATGAGCGCGCCGGAGATGGATTGGGTCATGCTGACGGGGCTTCCCAGCGTCGAGCTGACAAGCACGGCGAGGGAGGCCGCCCACAGGGTGACCCACGTCTGTCTGGAGTCGGGCACGATGGTGCCGCGTTGCAGGGCGGTGGCCCCTTTGGGCATGCCGGTGAGGACACCCGCAAGGAACGCCGCGGTGACGGTCGCGGTGATCGCGACGTCGTGTGTGGCGGCATCCAGGCCGGTTCCCATGGCGGCGGAAAACAGGGCTATCATCTTCTGCCCGTCGTTGCTGCCGTAGGCGAGGCAGGTGAGCAGGAACCCGAGGAAGACCATGGTGGTCGAGGACCGCGGCGTCCGGGAACGGGCCAGCAGGTATATTGTGCGCGAGATGGCGAACGCCGCCAGGGGAGAGAGCACCGCTATTCCAAGAACGCGCAGCACCAATTGCCAGTTGGGCTGTCCTCCGGCGAATCCCGTCCCGGAGGACGCGCCGACCAGGGCGAGCGTGATCGAGGTGGGCACGCCGCCACCGTTGAGCGCCAGCAGGGTGACCGATGCCGCGATGAGCACCGTTGCCAGCAGAATCGGGTCGTGCGCGTCACCTTCAGTGGGGGACACCATGGCGACTACCGTCTCTCCGACGCGACTGTTGATTGCGGGCAGCAGGACGACTGCCGCCGACAGCATCAGGAAGGGGACAGCTGTGACCCGGCGCGTGGCCTTGAGATTGATGGCCACCAGCGGCGAGCCGTCATTCCTTCCTCCGAGCAGGCAGAACACCAACGCCAACATGGGAATGGTCCACATTTCTCAACCTCCTTGCTGATAACGCTCCCCATACTGTAATTACTGAGTTTCTAAATTTAGCATTGAGTTCAGATAATGTTCATTGAAAACTTAAAAAACTTGAAATAACACCGATTAGACTTTTTCGTGTCGAAAGGATATACTATAAATCACTGGGAGCGCTCCAAAGATGGGGTGGTCCCGCAAACCAACGAATAGAGAAGCAACCGATAACCATAAACACCGCACCCGGAATCCCCCGCGGATGCGGTTCGTAATCAAGAGACGTAGACAGGTTCTTCCGTGCCAAGTGGCTGGGACGGTCAAGGACAGAAAATAGAAAGGAAAACACGGGAAATGGTGTCATCAACCAAGTCGCCGAAATCCCCGCGAGTCGCCAGGACGCGCGGCGGACGTGTGACGAACGTTCTCGCGGCAAGGAATCGTACGGTCGGCGCGGCCATGCTGGTTCCGGCGTTGGCGTTGCTGGTCGTGTTCGTGTTCGGCCCGCTGGTGCGCGTGGCCATGATGAGCATGCAGGGCACGGACATCTTCGGTTCGCCCTCCGGCTTCGTCGGGCTGGAGAACTACAGGACGGTGCTTACGGACCCGATGTTCGTTCGGGTGCTCATCCAGACGTTCCTCTACGCCGTGCTGGTCGTGGTCGGGCGTATCGCGCTGGGTGTGCTGTTGGCGATCCTGCTGACCCGGCGCATCATGGGCATCAAGGTGCTGCGCGTGGCCATGACCTCGATCGTGAGCGTGTCCGTGGCCGCCGCATCCCTGGGGTTCCTGGCCCTGTTCGGCTCGACCGGCGTCATCAACTCGATGATCGGGAGGTTCGGCATCCGCCCGATCGGATTCCTGACCGACCCGAAGTGGGCGTTCTTCACGGTCACGTTGGTGACCATCTGGACCGGTCTCGGATTCACCCTAATCCTGCTGTGCGCCGCGATCGACGGCGTGGACCAGGAGATCCTCGAGGCCGCGCGCATCGATGGCGCCTCCGAGGCCCGTATCCAGTGGTCCATCGTACTGCCCCTGATCACGCCGACCCTGTTCTACATCGCCGTGACCACATGCATCGAGGCCCTGCAGGCGTTCGCCCAGATCAACATCCTGACCAAGGGCGGTCCCGGCCAGGCGACCACGACCATCACGTATAACATCTACACCGCCGCATTCAACGCGGGCAGCGCGAACTTCGGCATCGCGTCCGCCCTGGGCGTCGTGCTGTTCCTGTTCGTGTTCGTCCTGACCCTGCTGCAGTTCCGCTTCCTGGAAGGAAAGGTGAACTACTGATGATCCAGAAGCGTTCTCCCGTCAGCCAGGCCCTGTGGGCCGTGCTGGCCTTGGCCGTGACCATCTTGGTCATGCTGCCTGTCCTGTACATCTATGTGGGTGCGTTCTTCTTCGACGCCAACGGCCTGTTCAAGGGCTTCACCCTGGGCAATTTCGCCCGCGCCATGTCCCAGATGCCCCTGGCCCAGCAGCTGGGCAACAGCATCATCGTGACCATCTGCCAGACCGCCGGCCAGATCGTCACCGCGTTTCTCGCGGCCTACGCCATCGTGTTCTGTAACCTGAGGCGCCCGGGCATGTGGATGATGGTGTTCCTCATGAGCATGATGGTGCCCGGTGAGACCACGCTCCTGTCGAACTATCTCAACATCGCCAACTGGGGTCTCATGGACACCATCCCGGCGGTCTTCCTGCCGTTCCTCGTGCAGGGCTTCACCGTGTTCCTGTTCCGTCAGGCGTTCCGCTCCTTCCCCAAGGAGCTGCGCGAGGCCTCCCTGATCGATGGCGCCGGACACCTCAGGTTCATGGTCGACGTGCTCCTGCCCATCGCCAAGCCCACCATCATCGCCGCGACCATCAACGCCATGGTCGCCGCCTGGAACGGCTACTTCTGGCCCCTGCTCGTGACCAACAAGCCCGAGCACCGCACCATCCAGGTCGGCATCACCCAGCTGAGCGGCACCGACGGCTCCAACATCGGCGTGGTCCTTGCGGGCGCTGCCATCGCGGTCATTCCCGCGATGATCCTCACGCTCACGTTCAACAAGTCCCTGCGCGGCATGAGCGTCGCCGGTAGCATCAAGTAAGCGCAATCATCGTCCGTTCCCCAAGGCGGACCTCTACACAAAGCAACCAATCCCCATTCACAGGGAACCCCGCGAGGCCATCGGGCACCGCGGAACGATTTTCGGCCGGCGGCCAGCGAGCCAGCCGGCACAACAAGAAAGGAAAACGCACCATGAGGAAGTCCAACCTGCTGAAGGCGGTCGCGGTCGCGGTCCTGCCCATGCTCGTCCTGTCCGCCTGCGGCTCCACGTCGGACACCAACGCCGATGCGAAGACCGGCGAGCAGACCGTCACGTTCTGGTACTCGAACTCCGGCCCGGCCGTGGACGCCATCAACCAGCTCGTCTCCGAGTTCAACGACGCCCACAAGGGCAAGATCAAGGTCGAGGCCTCCTACCAGGGATCCTACTCCGATGTGCAGCAGAAGTTCTCCGCCGCCGTCCAGGCCAAGTCCACGCCCTCGATCCTGCAGATGAACGACACGTCCACCGGCTATATGATCGACAGCAAGATGACCACCCCGGTCTACAAGTTCGCCGAGGGCGACTCCGACTTCGACACCGCCGACTTGCAGCCCGTGGCCCTCAAGTACTACAGCGACGACAACGGCCTGCTGTCCCTGCCGTTCGCCATCAGCCAGCCCGTGACCTACATCAACAACAAGCTCGCCGAGGAAGCCGGACTGGACGTGTCCAACCCGCCGACCACGTTCGACGAGGTCGTCGAATGGGCCAACACCATCCACGAGAAGACCGGCGCATACGGTTTCTCCATGAACATGGTCGACTCGTGGATCCTGGAGATGCTCTCCGCCAGCAGCGGCGAGCTCATCGCCACCCCGGACAACGGCCGCGGCGGCAAGGACGTCACCGGCGTGAACATGACCTCCAAAACCCAGCTCGACATGTTCCAAAAGATCGTCGACATGTTCAAGGACGGCACCGCCCTGAACCCCGGCACCGACTCCAGCTCCATGATGACCGCGTTCACCTCCGACAAGCTCGGCCTGGTCCTGACCTCCTCCGCCTCCTACACGTCCCTGCTGCCCGGCGGCTCCACCTCCAACGTGACCGTCGCCCAGTTCCCGCATGACGCCTCGAACAAGAAGGCCGGCACCCCGATCGGCGGCAATTCCCTGTGGATCGTGGCCGCCGAGCAATCCGAGGCCGAGCAGAAGGCCACCTGGGAATTCGGCAAGTACATGATGACCCCGCACGCCCAGGCCGTGTTCGCCAAGGCCTCCGGCAACCTGTTCGCCAACACCAAGGCCGTCGACGAGACCGAAGGCAAGGAGGCCCTGGCCGATCCGAACGTGCAGGTGTTCTACGACCAGCTCGCCGCCAACCCGTCCACCAGCGTGTCCCTGGGCGCCCGCACCGGTGCCTACCCGTCCATCCGCAAGGATGTGATGGCTTCCTTCAACGAGGTAGTCAGTGGTTCCAAGGACCTCAAGACCGCCATGCAGGAGGCCCAGACCCAGTCCGCCAAGGACATCGCCACCTACAACAAGGCCGCAGGCAAGTAAACGCCCGCGATACCCGCAAACCCCAATCGGCCTTCCCGCCCCGGCCTTCCCTCCCGGGGCGGGAAGGCCTGTACCACCCATAGCCTCCCGGCAGTAACAAAGGAGCCGACATGAACACCGCAGCCACCCCCATTCGATTCGGACGCGAACAATACGCGCAGATCAACGCCGATCTCAACCAGGCATGCGCCCGCTCGCCGTTCGTCATCGCCGCCCACCGCGGCACCCCGCGCGGCGACATCCGAGAAAACACGCTTAATAGCGTCCTCGCCACCAAGAAAGTCAACGCAGACATCGCCGAGATCGATGTGATCCGCTCCACGGACGGCGAATACTTCGCCTTCCACGACGGCACCGAGATGGCCCGCCTGCGCATCACCGACGACATCCTGTCCAAGACGGCCGCCGAACTTGATGAACTGCGCTACACCGAATACCCTGGCGCCTACTACGGCAACGTCGAAAGGGTCGCCCATATCCTTTCGAACGCGCCCGACATCCTCATCAACATCGACCGTTCCTGGCGCTACTGGGGCAGCGGATTCCTCGACTGGCTCGACCAGTTCCACCTGGAAAGCAAGCTCATCCTCAAATGCCCCGTCACCGGAGGCTTCCAGCAGGCGCTCCACGACCATGCGACCAAATACATGTTCATGGGCATGATCCAAAACCCCGACGAACTCGATCTGTTCGTCAACGACGAACAGATCAACACGGTCGGCGTCGAACTCGTCGCCACCACCGAGGACACCCCGCTCGCCGACCCCGCGATCTTCGCCAGGATCAACGAACTCGGCCTGTACGCATTCGTCAACGCTCTCGACCTCGGCAACGGATACTGCGGCCTCAAGGGCATGGATGACACCCGCTCCATCCTCGAAGGCCCACGGGCAGGCTGGGGCGCCCTCCTCGCCCTTGGCGCCGACGTCATCCAGACCGACTGGCCCGAGAAGCTCGACGAATACCGCCGCATCATCTCCTGACGAACGACGCTCCCCTCCTCCTTCCTCCTCCCAACGGTCCCTGCGGCCGGGCAATCCATCCACATGGACGGCCCCGGCCGCAGGGACCGCCTGCCCTGAACGTACCCACAAGAAAGAAGGTGCCACAATGCCGTGGTTCAACGCGAAGAACCCTTCCGACAAAGACCCCGTCATGAGCCTGCTCCGGGAACAGGTCGCCACCACCCGCAAAGGCGTATCCATCGCCCTTGACGCCATCGAAGGCCACACCGGCATCGAGGAATCCCGGAAAAACGTCAACGACATCGAACACGAAGGCGACGAGACCCGAGCCAAGGTCGTCCACGCGCTGGCCAAGGCATGGACCACGCCACTGGACCGCGAGGACCTGTTCCGATTCTCCCGATCCATCGACGACGTACTCGACAACACCCGCGACTTCGTACGCGAACTCCACCTCTGGCAAGGCAACGCCGGCGAACACGCCGACGTCGCCCTGACCCACGTGAGCGTCGCCCTGCGAGACCTCGAACTCGCCATGGCCGCCGAAGGTGCCGACATGCGCAAATACTGCCTCGAAGCCAGCAAGGAATCCGCGCGCGTACGCCGCGCCTACGAATCCGGCCTCGCCACCGTCTACACCGGCGAAATCACCATGGACACCCTCAAAACCCGCGACTTGCTACGCCGTATCGACGTCATCGGCCTCAGACTCGGCGAATCCTCCGACGCCATCCTCGACGGACTCGTCAAACGCGGTCTGTAACCACTCGGACGTTCAACGCCATCAGACAGAACAACACGTATAGAAGGGCCCGCCGCCAAAGGCCCTATGCGGACAATGATCGCAAGGAAGCAGCAATGCGTAAGAAGCTGATTCTTGATTTGGATACCGGTATCGATGACGCGATGGCGATTGCGTATGCGTTGGGCAGTGCGGATGAGGCGGATCTGATCGGCGTCACGGCCGCGTACAGGAACGTGGCCGTGCCGTTGGTGGCGCGCAATGTGTTTTGCGCAACCACCGCGGACTGCCCGAGGAGCACATGCTCCGCGCGTGCGAATGGGTGTGCTACATGAAGACCGTGTACCCGCGGCCGGAATCGTTCATTCCCGACGATCCGCTGGAGGACAGGAAGGCGACGTCTCGCCCGCATACGGGGCCGGCGTCGACTGGAACGAATTCCACACCGGCACGCGACATCCCAACGGCACCGACTGACTCCGAGAACCAGACCTAAAGCGCCACAAAATTCCTATAAGCCTGGATAGAGTATTTTTCTTATAGACGTTATAGCAGGCGATCGCGGTGCCGATCCCAACGAAGAGGCCGATGGCATGCCGGTTCCGTCCCGAAATCGAAAATTCCTGTTCGATGGGACGTCGCATGTCTCACGGAACCACGAATTGATGGATGCGTCTGCCGCCTCCTCGACAAACGCAGCCAGACGTCCCACGGCGAGACCGTGGAGGCGCGGGACGTGCCGCCGTTCGAATGACCGGAGAAGCAGGTGCTGAACACGGAACCTGTTCAGCACCTGCTTCTATCTTATATAGAGGCTATGTATTCCAGCCGTTCCGGCTGGCTCCGGGGCCTACGCGAAGGCGAGTTCGCGCGTCAGGGCCTCACGCATGAGCTGGCTCCGGGTCTCGCCCCGGCTCTCGGCGCGCCTGTCCAACGCGTCCCTCTGCGCCTTCGTCATCTTGAACGTGACGCTCACCAGTTCCCCGCCGTCGAGCGCGGGCCTGCCCTGCGGGCGCACGACCCACTCTCCCGGGATCCCCGGGTACTCCTCGCGCTCGGCTTCGTCGGCCATGCGCCCGAAATCCGCGTCGCTGAGCGTGACGCCGCCCTTGAGCCTGTATTCCATGACGGTCTCCTTTCTAAAGATCCAGCTCCCGCGCCATCTTCCTGGTGAGCCTCATGTCGTGGGAGACGATGAATCCGCCGTCCTCCTGCTCGGCCAGCAGCGGCTCGACCAGGTCGCCCGACTCGTCGGGCCCCGCCGCCGCGTAGATGCAGGGGATGTCGAAGTTCCGGTGTCTGACCGCCGTGGCGTTGCGACACGCGCATCGGATGTCCTCTTCCGACAGCCCGTGTTTCAGGGCGCGGGGCGGGATGATGGTCTCTCCCTCCAATGGTCCTCCGGATGTCGCCCTTAATTGTCTTACTTTATTGTAGCACGATTAAGTGGGATGGTCACGATGGGATCACACCGGTCGTGTGGCTGGTTCCGTTTGCCGGCCGATCCCCTGGTGGGTTGGCCGTTATATTGGTTTTGCGGTGGTCATGGCCCAGGTGAGACGCCCGGTCCCTTTCCGAACCCGGAAGCTAAGGCCTGGCTGCGGCGATGGTACTGCACTCGAGAGGGTGTGGGAGAGTAGCGCGCCGCCGCATTCTACTTGAGGGGGTTCCCGTCGAGCGTCACGCTCCGGGAACCCCCATTTTTTTTTATCCGCTCGCGTCCCCTTTTCATCCGTCTCCCGGTCCTTGCTCCCCGTGGCATGCAGGAGTTTTTATTTTGCGGCACCTTTGTATCGCATGGTCTGTCGGCGTGACTGTTATTAATGATGTGATGAGTCTCACGCGTTATACCCGCGCGGGTTCCAGAGAATCACGTTACGATAGAAAACGGCAGAAGCCAGATGATTGACAATCAGCGAAAGGACCGATGATGACTCTTCTGCAGCATGAACTGACCGATTTTAAGGTGAACGCGTTCCAGAACGACGAGTTCCATGAGGTGACCAAGGCTGATGTGCTCGGCCACTGGTCCCTGTTTTTCTTCTACCCGGCTGATTTCACTTTCGTGTGCCCCACTGAGCTTGAGGATCTGGCTCGCAACTACGCCAAGTTCAAGGAAATCGGATGCGAAATCTACTCCGTCTCCTGCGATACCCATTTCGTGCACAAGGCATGGCATGATGCCAATGAAAAGATCGCCAAGATTCAATATCCAATGCTTGCTGACCCGACCGCTCTATTGGCCAAAGATCTTGATACCTACAACGAGGTCGATGGCATGGCTGAACGCGGTGATTTCATCGTGAGCCCCGAAGGCAAGGTCGTGGCCTATGAAGTCATCTCCTCCAACGTTGGACGCAATGCCGAAGAACTACTACGCCGTGTGCAAGCCTCTCAGTTCGTCCACGAACATGGCGATCAGGTCTGCCCTGCCAACTGGACTCCGGGCGAGGACACCATCGAACCTAGCCTCGATCTTGTTGGCCAACTGTGATCGTTATTTGACGGACGGATTGTCAATCTAATCCGACGGGTTGTCCGGAGAACCTCCGGGCAACCCCTTGAACAGACAGATTAAGGCGCGAAGGGATTCATTATGTCTCGAAATGATTTGTACGATGTCATAGTTGTCGGCGGCGGTCCCGCTGGTCTGACGGCGGGATTGTATCTGGCCCGTGCCCGATATCGCGTGCTGATTCTCGAGAAAGACGATTTCGGCGGACAGATCACCATCACCAATGAGGTGGTCAACTATCCGGGTGTCGGCCGCACCACTGGCCGTGAGCTTACCCAGACCATGCGTCAACAGGCGCAGGACTTCGGCGCTGAATTCCTTTCCGCCGAAGCCATCGGCCTCGACGTGCATGGCGACGTCAAAACCGTGCATACTTCACGCGGCGACTTAAAGGCTTTCGGTATTCTCATCGCCACCGGCGCCAGCCCACGCAAACTAGGGTTTGAAGGGGAATCCGAATACGCTGGCCGCGGTGTGGCCTACTGTGCTACCTGCGATGGCGAATTCTTCACCGGCAAGGAAGTACTGGTGGTCGGAGGAGGGTTCGCAGCAGCCGAGGAATCCGTGTTCCTGACCACATACGCCTCCAAAGTCACCGTTCTCGTGCGGGAACAGGATTTTACTTGCGACGCCACGGTGGCCGCCGCAGCCAAAAACAATCCAAAAATCGACGTGCGTTACCAAGTCGAGCTGCAAGGCGTCACTGCCGGTCAAGGCGGTTTGCGTGAAGCTACGATCCTGAACCGGGCCACCGGCCAGACCGAAACGTGGAAACCTGCTGACGGTGGCACGTTCGGCGTGTTCGTGTTCGCAGGATATGTGCCCGCCACGAATCTGGTGCGCGGTGTGGTGGAACTGGACGATTATGGTTACGTGGTCACGCACGGCTATCTCGAAACATCGGTGCCCGGCGTGTATGCGGCCGGTGATCTGCGGGCCAAAAACCTGCGGCAAGTTGTTACTGCCACCGCCGATGGTGCTATTGCCGCGGTGGAGTTGGAACGGTATGCCAAGCGGATGAGCGAGAAAACCGGTTTGATACCACAGCGCCCGACCTCTTGCGTCTACGAGCAGTCCACGGCGAAGACAGATGCCGCCTCGTTGGCTGACACCACGCCCGCACCGGCACCCGTCAAACGCAGCACCGATGCCGCTGCCGCAGCAAACGCCGTCAGGAAGCCCGGCGAATTGTTCTCCGACACCACCAAACAGCAGCTCAACGTGGTCTTTAACCGTATGTCTCGCCCGGTCACGCTTGCTTTGGAACTGGATGATACGCCGCTGTCCACGGAACTGCGGGGATTCATTGATGCGATGGTCGCGTTATCCGATGGCAAGCTGAAATCGGTAGTGGTCGATGGTGAGTACGAGAAGGATGATGCGGGGCGTGCGGTATTCGACGTGGAACACGTGTTGCCGGCAGCACGTCCATGCGTGCGCATGGTGGTGGATGGCAAGCCGACCGGCCTCGCCTTCCATGGCGTGCCCTCCGGCCATGAATTCAATTCGTTCGTGCTGGGCCTGTACAACGCGGCCGGTCCCGGTCAGCCGTTGGGCGATGATCTGATCGAACGGGCAAAGTCCATTGCAAGCCCGCTGAATATCATGATTCTCGTCTCGCTCACCTGCACGATGTGCCCGGAGACCGTGCTTGCTTCCCAGCGCATCGCCTCGCTGAACCCGGCCGTGCGCGCCGAGGCCTACGATGTTGCGCACTTCCCCGAGCTTAGGGACCATTATGGTGCGATGAGCGTGCCTTGCATCGTCATCACACGGGCCGACGGCACGCAGCGGGTCGAGTTCGGCAAGAAGAGCATTCCGCAGATGCTCGAATTGGTCGGCGCGTAACCGCGATTTGTTTCGACTGGCCGCCGGACGGTCTTGTAATGCGGGCGGGGAGGTCTCTGCCCGTTACAGGAGCATATATGAGAACGCCTCGGCTGCTGAGCCGGTTCATCACAGCAGCCGAGGCGTTTGATAAAGACTTTTAGGAATCTTACTTGCTGAAAACCTTCTTGAACAAGGTAGAGGAGGCTTTGGCGAAGGCGAACTGGCTGAGGCCGGCATCCATGGAAACGGTGTTGGCGCTGGCGATCTGGTCGAAGGTATTGTTCTGCATTTTTCTTCCTTTCACCCGGCTCGTCGTTTCGTTTGTTGGTTCATGCTTCGTGCGGAGCCGTTTTTCTGTTGTGGCTTCATTGTAGGCATACCTCTGATGTGAAATCTCGTCAGTTTCATCGCTTCTTTTGTATCTTCATCTGGTAAACAGAGATAAATGATTGTGACGGAGACAGGCGGAGACATGCTGCATATGCAGGGGTGCTTCGTGGAAAGGATGGCAACGATGTTGTTGGCAGGCTCATTCAGACGGGTTAAGAAGAAAGAGAAAAACTATGATAAATGCAACGGCGAAGCCGGATACTTCCGGGATACGCAAGCCGAAGCGCGAGTACATAGGCATGTTGTATTGTCTTCCATACGTGTTGGTCTTCCTGTTCGGCATGATCATCCCGATGTTCTACGCGCTTTATCTCAGCTTCTTCAAGCAGTCCCTTCTCGGCGGTACCACATTCGCGGGCTTCGACAACTTCACCCGAGCATTCAAGGATGAGGCTTTGTGGGGCGGCTTTAAGAATGTGCTGATTTACGCGGCGATTCAGATTCCGATAAATCTGATTCTGTCCCTTGTAGCGGCGCTCATCTTGGACTCCTAGAGAATCCGCCATATCGCAGTGCCGCGAATTTTGCTGTTCCTGCCTTATGCCGTCCCAGGCGTCGTTGCAGCGCTGATGTGGGGATACATTTACGGCGATAAGTATGGTCTAGTTGGCCAAATTTTTCATATGATGGGTGTGCAAGCCCCCAACATGCTGTCGGAACAACTCATGCTGTTCGCTATCGCAAACATCTGCACTTGGTGCTTCCTTGGCTACAACATGCTGATCTATTATTCTGCACTGATCGGCATCCCGAACGACCTGTCTGAGCTGGTGGCGGATCTCGCAGCGGAGAACCAGAACATCATTGGCATCAAGGACACTGTCGACACCATCAGCCACACCAGGAAGGTCATTGCTGCCCGTTCGGCCAGGCATGGATGTGCCGGAACCTGTTCGACGAGTATCTGTTCAACCAGGATGCATCGTACCTGTCCCGCATTTGGCCGATCATGCGGGACACCGCGCGATTCTGCATGGATTTCCTATCGGAGACGGAACATGGACTGGCCCCGTCCCCTGCAACATCACCGGAGAACTGTTTCTTGGTGAATGGAGAACCGGTATCCGTTGCGCTGTTCGAAGCCCACAGAGATTACACTGAACGTTCTGGGGACTGATATGGGACGTGTCGTACTGTCTCCAGATAAGCCATTCAAGGGATCCATCCGGCGTTAACGTTGAGAATATGCCGCGATACCAGCGTGTCACCATTCCTCAGGACATCGCCTTGTTGGACAATGCTGTTCCGGACGAGGGCTTGCAAGACATGCACTTCAACGAGCTTAAGACATCCCTCTACCGGCATGCGGAAGATGAGCGCATGCATGTAACTGAGTATCGTAATGTGAACGATCTCATCAAGAATAAGAGCAAGCATGCTGGTTTTATTTCAATCGGTCCGGCACCGTTTGAGAAGAATGTGCTCCTACGATTGCACATGAGGTTTTCCGCAAAACTGGTGGTCAGGGACAGTTTCGTGCCATCTTTATGAAAACCATATGAAAGAGGCCTGATGTCCAACCCTTGGGGCTTGGGCATCAGGCCTCTTTCCTGATATGAGCAGAGGACGCGGCATGCGGAAAACATGAATCCATGCCGCATCTTCTGCGTTATGAAGCATCGTCACCGGTTAATCCAAGGTGAAGGAACCTTGCAAGACAATGCCGTCCCTCCTCCACAGGAAGGAGTAGAGGAGGGACGGCATTGTCTGATCGTCAGATCAGTTCGAGATTGACATCGAGGCTGATTGGCTGATCGGCGGGGATGTGATACTGGGAGTGGACCGGAGACATCCAGGAATCGTCGCCTCCGACACCCATCTGCGCGGCGAGCACACGGAGGAACATGTGCTTTGGAGCCGGCAACTCGTCTTGGTGCTGGGCTTCTTCGATCATGAAGCTGGAATACGGCTGCAGGCTCACAGCGAACGGTGCGGCACCATTCGCGCGGCTGACTCGCAGACCATGTCCATTTTCATCGGTGATCTCCGCCCAACGGACCTCCTCGTGGTTGCCCGTCTCCTGCGGCATGAGATACGGAGCATGATCCTTGAACGCATCGGTGCTCCACACGCCCAGCTTGGCGTGCTTGCGATCCTGGTACGTTTCCTCGGGACCAGCGCCGAAGAACCTCAGGTTCGAATACTGGACCGGCAGAGTCCATTCGATACCAAACGCAGGAATGGTGGGTAGCTCGCCGGACTCGCCCGGATATTCCACATGCAGGTTCAGACGGCCAGTGGTATCGGCGGTGTATCCGACGGTGACCTTGGTGCACTGCGGCGTGGCAAGCTCATACGTGTATACGGCCTTGAGCGTGTCTTCATCGACCTGTTCGATGACATTGTCCACGCAGCGGGCGTAACGGCCGGCCGTCATCCACTGGGCTCGCTCGAATCCATGGCCGGCGCCACGATCGTTGTCCGTCAGCGCGCGGAATGTGGTGATCGCCGGGCGACGCAGCACGAATTCGTGACCGTCGAACGTGTAGGAAACCAAACCGCCCTGGGTGCGAGAAAGAAGAATCTCTCGTCCGGAACCCTGAACACCCGCGTTCCAACGGCCAACAGTGACGATGCCATCCGCAGGCAGAGCCGCGTCTTCGGCTGCCTTCGTTCCGGCTACAATAGTCTGGCCGAAGGCGAGTTCGTACCCGGCAGGAGCCCAATCGGTCGCCTCAGCGAGGCGCTGGGACACTTCAAGCACCAGCTCATCGGCATTGGCGCGGTAGAGATCCACCGGCCATTCGACATCGAACGTGCATGCTGAATCGGCGGGTACGTCGAAGCGACGCTCGGACTGCCATACCGGCTCTCCGTCAGCGAGGATGCGCAGCACGAACTGGTATCCGCCGGTCGAGATGAACAGATTGTCGTTCTTGATGGACACCGAACGATCGGTCACGTCGATATGGACGTTGGAATACAGCTGCTTGACTTCCTGGGCCTTCGGCGCGGGAGTACGGTCGGCGAAGACCAGTCCGTTGCCGGAGAATTCGTAATCGCTCGGACGGTCGCCGAAGTCTCCGCCATAGCACAGACGGGTGGAACCGTCCGGCTGGGTGGCATAGATCGCCTGATCAATGAAGTCCCAGATGAAGCCGCCCTGATAGTGCGGGTAGCGCTCCAGTGCCGTGTATTCGTCCAGATTGCCGACTGAGTTGCCCATTGCGTGCATGTACTCGCAGGAGATGTACGGCTTCTGCGGATCGTTCTTGAGATATTCCTCAACCACATCGGCATGCTCGTACATGCGGGTTTCGATGTCGGTCACATCGTCGTAGTCGCGGTTCTTCGTCACACCCTCGTAGTGCACGGGGCGGTTCGGATCGATGTCATGCACATGCTTGTACATGGCGCGGAACACATCGCCGGTGTAGGACTCGTTGCCGAGAGACCAAATGACCACGCTCGGGTGATTGTAGTCGCGGCGCATCATGCTGTTGACACGATCGACGCAGGCACCTTCCCAATGTGCCTTGCTTCCTGGAACCGCGGTTTCGGCGGTGACCACGTCGCCGGGCAGGCACCAGCTGCCATGGGTTTCGAGATTGGTCTCATCGATCAGGTAGATACCGTACTCATCGCACAGATCGTACCAACGTTCCTGGTTCGGATAGTGCGAGGTGCGGATGGCGTTGATGTTGTGACGCTTGCAGAAAATCACATCATCGATCATGTCCTGCTCGGTGATGGAACGGCCGCGCTTGGCGTCGAACTCGTGACGGTCCGCGCCCTTGAACACGATGCGTTTGCCGTTAAGGGTCATGATGCCGTTTTCGATGCGGAAGCGACGGAAGCCGACCTTCTGAACGGCAGCTTCGACGATGTTGCCGGCCTGGTCGATGACGTTGACTTCAAGTTCGTACAGAGATGGGCTTTCGGCGCTCCACGGCTCGAGGCCCTGCAAGGAACCGCTTGCGAACGTGGTATTGGCGTCGGCGTTGGTCGAGGCCTCCCATACTACGTTGCCTTCGGAATCCTTCAACGTGGCCGAGATGGTAGCGGCATCGGAGGCGTTGCGCACGGACAACGCGGCGTCAAGAGAGGCGGTGCCGGACTCGGCGTCCCAATCGGCTTCGAGTTGCATGTTCTCGACATGGACGTGGGGCTGCGCCGTCAGTTCGACGGAGCGGAACAGACCGTGCAGACGCCAGAAGTCCTGGTCTTCAAGCCAGGATGCGCTGGAATACTCGTAGCAGGCGACCGCTACGACGTTCTCTCCGTCATGCAGCAGGTCGGTGATATCAAACTCGTTGGGAGTGAATCCGTCCTCGCCGTAACCTGCGAACAGGCCGTTGACCCATACGTAGATTGCGGTTGCCATTCCATGGAAGACGATGGAGACGCTTCCTCCGGACTCCTTGGTGTCCGCAAGACGCTTGGACACAACGAACTTCTTGCGGTAGAGCGCCACGTGATTGTTTTCCGGAACATTCGGCTCCAGCGGATTCTCGTGGCCGTCCCACGGATACTGGATATTCACGTACTTGTTCTTCAGCAGGCCTGCCATCTGCAGATGGCCCGGAACCTGGGCGCGGCAGAAAGAGGAATCATCGAAGTTCTCAGCAACGAATGGCTCTTCGTTGAAGTCGATGTCGGAAGCCTGTACGATTTCGACGCGCCATTCTCCGTCAAGGCTTTGCGTGAGATCGGAGTGCTCGCCACTCTGCGGATCATGCGTGAAGCACTTGTGGTTGGAGTGCGCCGGCGTGCGGTTGACTTCG
Organism: Bifidobacterium sp. N5G01; assembly: GCF_002742425.1. Taxonomy (NCBI): domain Bacteria; kingdom Bacillati; phylum Actinomycetota; class Actinomycetes; order Bifidobacteriales; family Bifidobacteriaceae; genus Bifidobacterium; species Bifidobacterium sp. N5G01. Next base: position 495,005 of record NZ_NJNP01000002.1, on the reverse strand, counting down.
AACACAGTCGCGTCGGTCAGCCACGTTTCGGATGCGTGCTCAACACGATTGCTGTTTGCCATGTTTCCTGCTTTCTTTCATTACTTCGTTGTGAATGATGTGGAAGCTAAACTTCCTTTACTGGTAATGATAAATGTTTTTTACTGAAAAAGCAAATCGTATTTACCGTCACGGTTCCCTCTGTTTTTCAAGCATTCCCATAAACATGTTTAAGTCGATGACGGACAGGCTTTTGCATTATGGGAACCATTGCAACACGCCGGCAAAAACCTTGATTACTAATGTTTTTTACTTCCGTTTATAAAACGGCGTATAGTGGCATTACAAGATCAATGGGTGATCTCAGCTCTAACTATCTTAGAGGAGAAGAAAAATGAGCAACGCAACAGCCGCGGACGGTGGAGTCCGCAAGGGGAAGCTTGGCCAGCGCATCGCCTACGCATGCGGTAACTTGGGTCAGTCTGCCTTCTACAACGCAATGAGCACGTACTTTGTTGTGTACGTGACCAGCTGCCTGTTCTCCGGCGTCGACAAGGCGTTGGCGACCAAGCTTATCGGCGTCATCACCAGCCTCGTGGTGATTATCCGTATCGCAGAAATCTTCATCGACCCGTTGTTGGGCAACATCGTCGACAACACCACCACCAAATGGGGACGCTTCCGTCCTTGGCAGTTCATCGGCGGTGCCGTTTCGGCCGTGCTGCTCGCCATCGTCTTCAGCGGCATGTTCGGTCTGGTGAACGTCAACACCACGCTGTTCATCGTGCTGTTCGTCATCACCTTCGTCGTGCTCGACGTGTTCTACTCCCTGCGAGATATCTCCTACTGGGGCATGATTCCGGCACTGTCCTCCGACTCCCATGAGCGTTCCACCTACACCTCTCTGGGATCCTTCACCGGTTCCATCGGCTACAACGGCATCACTATCGTCGTCATCCCGATTGTCACCTACTTCAGCTACATGTTCACCGGCAAGAATGCCGAAAGCCAGAGCGGCTGGACCGCATTCGGCATCATCGTTATGCTGCTCGGCATCCTCACTGCTTGGACCGTTGCCTTCGGCACTAAGGAAAGCACCAGCGCCCTGCGCGCCAAGGCTCAGAAGAACGGCAACCCGCTCGAGGCGTTCAAGGCACTGTTCCAGAACGACCAGCTGCTGTGGGTCGCCCTGTCCTACCTGCTGTACGCCATCGCCAACGTGGCTACCACCGGCGTGCTCCTCTTCCTGTTCAAGTTCGTGCTCGACAACCAGGCTGCCTACTCCGCGACCGGTGTCATCGCACTTGTGGCCGGCCTCATCATGGCCCCGCTGTACCCGAGCCTGAACAAGCGCATCCCACGCCGCTACCTGTACATCAGTGGCATGGTCTCCATGATTGTCGCTTACGTTCTGCTGGGTCTTTTCTCCACCAACATCGTCGTGGTGTTCATTGCACTGGTGCTCTTCTACGTGCCGGGCACGCTCATCCAGATGACCGCCATCCTGTCGCTGACCGACTCCATCGAATACGGCCAGCTCAAGAACGGCAAGCGTAACGAGGCCGTCACCCTGTCCGTCCGCCCGATGCTCGACAAGATCGGTGGCGCCCTGTCGAACGGCATCACCGGCTTCATCGCCGTCGCAGCAGGTATGACCGGCAGCGCCACTGCAGCCGATATGACCCCTGCGAACATCCACACCTTCGAAGTCTGCGCCTTCTATGTGCCGCTCGTTCTGATCGTGCTCAGCCTGCTGGTGTTCACCTTCAAGGTGAAGATCAGCGAGAAGATGCACGCCGAAATCGTCGAGCAGCTCGAAGCCAAGCTCGCGGCCGGTGAGATCTCCGACGAGGAAGCCAAGACGGTCGAGACGGTTGAAGCCATCAATGAGAAGGCCAAGCTGACCGAATAAATAACCAATACTTGACATCCTTCCTTTCTCTCTGATGGAGGCCCCAATTTCGATTGGGGCCTCCATTGGTATATGCACTGTTTTATAGCCGTTCAAAGTTTGTCAGATGAACAAAACGAACGATGTCCCGGAGCATAATGCAACCAATGTTGTTTCGCTTTTTCGCTCAAGGCATATCTTGCCATGTTCCGAGGTGAACCATGTATTTTAGCGAATGACCAATCGAAGAATCGAATTAGATTTCATTGTCTCGGATGAGAAAGTCCCAGCTTTACAGGGGGTATTAATGACATTCATCTCACGGGCGGCGCGCTATGTGCTCAGAAAACGAGTGCGCACCGCGGTGCTGTTCATCGTGCTGACCATCATAACGGCGAGTATGCTGTCCGCAACCGCAGTTTCTCGGGCAGCGCAACATGAGGCCGGACAGATTGAGAAACAGGCGGTCGGCGGATTCGTGCTGGCCAGTAACCTGCAAGGCAGCATGCTGACACCTCGCGGAGGTGGAATGGTTCGTCCCGCCGATGTGCAACGAATCTCGAAACTGCCTGGGGTTGACTCGTACATGGTCAGACAGAACGCCACCGCCGATCTCGTGGGAGCCAGCGTGGTGAAGGTCCCTGGCGGCGATGATTATGATGCGGAGAAAGAACAGCAGTTCGGCAATGCGGCCAACGTCATGGGCACAAACGATTCGTCAAAACTCAATGTGTTCACGTCGCACACGCTCGGCATGGTCGAAGGACGCCATCTAAAGGCATCCGATAAGCATATGTCGATGATCCATGAGGATCTCGCCAAAGCCAATGGTCTTAAAGTCGGCGATACCCTCACACTCAAGGCCAATCCATATGATGCCGACAATGAGTCGCATTCGACGGCAACTGTCAAAACCACCATCGTTGGAATATTCAAAGGAGACAGCGATAGGAAGGTAGCCAGCCGCGCGGAACTCACCTCCAACACTGTGTACACCGATTTGGACACTACAAGTACTCTGTACCAGTACAAGGCTGGCAAGGAAATATATCAGGATGCCACTTTCGTTCTGGACAAGGGTGTCGATGTGGAGAAAACCATGGAAGCGGCGAAGAAGCTTCCAGTGGATTGGAACAACTATCAGATCACGCGCAATGACCAATATACGTCAAGTATGCTGAATGCCGCCCGAGGTGTGCGTTCCATGATGCGCAGCGCTTTGATCGGCGTGACCATTTCTGCTGTGATAGTTCTCAGTCTCATGCTCTTACTGTGGATGAACGATCGACGTCAGGAGATGGGCGTATTGGTGTCCCTCGGCATCGGCAAGCCATCCCTGATCGCCCAATATCTAACCGAGATGATTCTGATTGGTCTGCCGTCCCTGGTCTTCGGATGGTTGTGCGCACGAGGAGTGGCCCAATGGCTTGGCACCTCGGCCCTCCGTTCCGTGAACGCCTCCGCGGCGAAGGAGCTGAGCAGCATGGGGCAAGTCGGCGGCGATCTCGAGTCCAATATGTCGGTTCGCACCTTGGATTCGCTCACGGTATCAATCGATACGAACGCCGTACTGTATGTATCGCTCGGCCTGCTGGCGGTGATGCTGGTCTGCGTCGCCATATCGTGCATACCGATGCTGCGCAAGTCGCCGCGAAGCCTGTCGGAGCTCCGATGATGGGCATGAACGTGTGGAAGCGTGCCGCGCTGGCAATCGTACGTAAACCGGTACGCAGCGGAATCATCGGACTGCTGATGCTGATGGTTTTCACCAGTCTTGTGGCTCAGGTTGGAGTGTCAACGGCGCTTCAGAAAATGTCCGACGATATCGGCAGAAGCATGGGAATAGGTTTTACCGTCGACACAGGCGAGAATCCTGCAAGTCTAAAGGAAGCGAGCCGGTTCTCGCGCATCCCCGGCGTAGAAAAAACCGTTTACGAGCGTAAGACCTTGGCAGGGGTGGATGGAGCGCATCCGGTTGTCCCCGAACATGGTCCTCGGCTGGATTCCGGTCTATCCACGCAGGTTAGCGTGCTGGGTACCACTGACTCCTCGTTGTCCGAAGAGTTCCAAAGCGGTCTGTACCGGTTGGAACAAGGACACCACATTTCAGGTAATGGCCGGAACGTACTGATTCACCGGGATTTCGCACGTGAGAATGGGCTATCGGTGGGATCAACACTCCGGCTCAGTCAGGAAGACCGCGATTCCACCGTTCGCGTGGCCGGAATCTTCTCTGGCAATGTACAGGCACAGAGCCCTATGCCATCAGATGCATCGGAGAATCTTATCTATGCGGGTGCCCAAGTGGTTTCCGCGCTGACTGGAGAGGAACGGGTCGGCACGATCCGGTGCCTCTCGGATAATCCGCAGGCTCTCTCCGCTGCAGTGGCCCAAGCAAAGAAAATCGCTGGAAGCAAGTATGGCGTTACCGATGATTCGGCACGGCTTTCCGGCGTGCTGCAGTCGGTGGAAACGGTGCGCGATCTGGTTCGTATGGTGCTGTTGTCCGTTTGCCTGGCTGATGTGTTGGTACTGGGCATGGCGCTTGTCTTCTGGATTCGCTCACGTATCCATGAGATAGGCACCCTTCTGGCTCTCGGCATCGGCAAGATGCAGATTATCGCCCAGTTCGCAATCGAAACCGGTCTCATGGCTGTAGTCGCCGCCCTGTGCTCGCTGGGCACGGGCTCCCTATTGTCTGGATACGTGTCCTCGCTCCTGCTGCACGATTCGGGAGTCGCGCCTCTTGAATCATTGCAGGTGGAGGCTCTGCCGCCAGAACAGACGCTGCTCATCCTGCTGCTCGGATGCGCGGTCATCGCGATCGCGCTCGCCGTGTCGTGCGCCGCAGTGCTGGCCAAATCCCCGAAATCCATTCTTTCCTCTATGCGTTAGGAGATATTAATCATGACTATCTGTCTGCAATTGGACCATGTCAATTACTCATATGGCGCGGCGAAGATCCGCGTTCTTTCGGACGTAAACGTAGATTTCGAATCCGGAAAGATGTATGCGATAACCGGCCCATCGGGAGCGGGAAAGAGCACTTTGTTGTCCCTGTTGGCCGGTCTGGATGCCCCCTCTGATGGAGTGGTTCGTTTTGAGGGCGAGGATATAGCTACGACAGGTTATTCAAAGCACCGTCGCGAACACGTGTCCTTGGTATTCCAGGACCATAATCTGATCGACTATCTCACTCCCGAAGAGAATCTGCGTTTGGTCAATCCCAAGGCCGATATGAAGATCCTCGAGGATCTGGGACTGAGCCGTGAGGAATCGAAGCGCAACATTATGCACTTGTCGGGTGGCCAACGTCAGCGTGTGGCGGTCGGTCGCGCCCTAGTGGCGCCTGGTCGCGCGATTCTGGCGGATGAACCGACTGGCAGCCTGGATCCGGAAATGACTGATGAGGTGATTGATCTTTTGCGTCATGCCGCTCATCAACTCGGTAAATGTGTCATTGTGGTGACACATTCCAAGCGTGTCGCCGATTCCGCCGATGCTGTTTACACCCTCAGGCATAAGAAACTAGCCAAGGCATAGCTCGCTCGCACAGACCGCGTTTTCCGTCGGAACAGCGTGGATTGGGGCGACATGCACGGGTTTGGGTAGATACTTTCGTCGCGGACGCTCGCGTTACTCTGGCATCCGTTCGTTATACCCGCCTGTTTGCGCAAATCCTCGGAGGGATGCGTAGCTCCCTGTGTGTTGCCCCGTTTGCTGAGTGCAAGGGTTGTCATATCGCTTTTGCCTGTTTATACAAGTAAAAACTACTTGTCGTGGGATGCAACTGCGGAACTGGGCTATTGCGCCCAGAGACACAGTGCGAGCGTGTTAGATGACTTGTTATTACAACGGCAGTTCCCGATAAACCAAATCGTCACGGACTGCAAAGCCCTGCCGTTCCCAGAAATCGTTGCCGGCATCGTTGTCTGCGGGCACTCCGACAGCGACTTTCGGCAGACCGATCGTACGAAGCGTTTCAACCACACGGCCCACCAACATCGAGCCAATGCCCCTACCGCGCGCGTCGGGGTCAACCGCCGTGTGGTAGATGCGCGACCGTCTTCCGTCGTGGCCGGCAAGAATCGCGCCAATGATTCTTCCTCCATCGTCCTCGGCTACGAAACAGGTGTCGGGATTGCGTTTGAGAAACGTCTTTATTGCATCCTTGCAATCGTCTATATCCCTCATAGTGAAACCTGTGCATCGCGTCCACAGTCCGTATACCAGCGGATAATCCTCGATTTTCATATGGCGTATGGTCATTGCTATCGGTTCGGTCATATTTCCTTCTTTTTCTTGAACGTTAACTCCGATTCTCGCATCGTTCACGGTATTTTCTGTGCGGGTATGCCATATTTGCGTTGCACGGCCGTTTGCAGCGCGCGTGTCAGGGAAGCCATGGAAGCATCCTGAAGGATAATCCGCCGATTTTCGGGGATATCCCGGATGCGAACACATGGCGACGGCACAGTGAACTGTGCTTAACTGGAATTATGCATATGAAGAACGGAAGTATCGTGAGGACGGCGGCTGTGGTAATCGCAACCGCCATATTGTGCGGCATTGTGCCTATGATTGGCGTCGCGCTGCGCGATTCTGCAATCGCAACAATGCGTGAAACCAATATTTTGCAGGCTTTAGCGGCGCTGCCAGAAGGGTTGCGCGACTGCTCCACGATACTTGCGTACTTGTTTTCAACGGTAGGCTGCATCGCAATCGTCGCCGCGCTCGCCGCTGTCGATTTGCGTATTACCGGCAGCAGGCGCGTCGTCATCCGCGATGTCGCCGTGTCGGTGGCGCCGATACTGTACGTGACCGGCGTCAAATGGCTGGTCGAACGCCCCCGTCCGATCACGTCTGTCGGCAATGGTCTGTTGCCGGGCGATCCAAGTTTTCCGAGTGGTCACACGGCAGCCGCGGTGATCGTATCGGTCATGATGATTCTTACCGTGCGTAATTTCGCGCGCAAATGCTTCCCCGACGGAGAAGATGACGGGCGTGCAAACAGAAGACGGGTGTTTCTCCGCAGGACGATCATCGGCGCTGTCGCGCTTGTCGTGGCGGTCGCCTGTTCGCGATTGCTGCTCGGCTTGCACTATCCGACCGACGTGATTATTTCCGCCACCATCTGCCCACTCATTTCCTACGCCGTGTGGTGTGTATGGAACGCATGCGAAAGCGCGGGGGAGCGGTAAAATCGTGCGCTGGGTCGACGTCGTCGATCAGATGCCAATTCCAAACAGAGTGCTATCTGCCATGTGAGTTCCTTTGATTCTGAAATCAGTTTGGGGATATCCGATTGTGCGTGCAAAACGGCAGGTTGTGTAATACGGCAGTGGTGGTGTGACAAAAGCTGGTTCAATCAAACTAGCGGCGAAAACCTGCGTGCGGCACGGCACGATGCAGCGCGGTGCGGCAGCGGGAAAATCGCAAGAAAAACCACAGTGAAGCCGAGCAAGACAGACCTGACGAAGTGGGTTTGCGACATACTTAGTGCAAGGGAGAGCCAATGGAACTCGAAGAACTTTCGGTCGTTGAAAAGGCTGCAATGCTTTCCGGTGGGTCCGAATGGGATTCGCGAGGCAACGCCCGCGAAGCTCCGCTTATGGAAGAACTCCTGCTTGAGACGGCCGAAGAACCCCTCCGCGGCCGCGTTGTCCGGAGAACAGCCTTTCGCGCTCATCGAACGCGTCAGACCATGCTCCTTGCAGATGCGGATCCACTCGGGCCACCGGTAGCGGCAGCCACGGTCGGAATGGATGATCGGCTTCTCCCCGTCCCTGAGCGTGGAGCACGCGTCGGCGAGCATGCCGTTGGCCAATGCCGCGTTCGGGCTGGTGCCGATCGTCCACGCGACGGGAAGCCCGTCGTGGCAGTCGATCACGGGCGACAGATAGGCCTTGCCCGCGGGAATCGAGAACCCGGCCGGGTCCGTGATCCACAGCCGGTTCGGACGCTCGGCGTGGAAATCCCTGTCCGCCAGATTCTTCGGCGCCTTGGCGGGCTCGCCCTTGTATGAGCCGTACCGCTTCGCGCTCTTGAACAGGGGCGCCAGGCCATGCCTGGCCGTCAGCCGCATGACCCGTTTCGCCGATACCCTGACGCCCATGCTTTCCGGCTCCAGGTGGACCCGCTTGTACCCGTACCCGCGCTTGCTGTTCTCGAACGCCTCGCGCACGAGCTCCAGTAGACCGGAGTCCTTGTCGGGACGTTTCATGGCGTTGAGCTGGTAATGGTACGTGCCGCGCGCGATGCCGACCACGGGCAGCAGGCTTCCGGCGGTCACGCCGAGCCTCTCACTGGTCTGTTTGACGAGGACGGCCTTCTCTCGGCTGGCCGGGCTTTTTCGGGTCTGCGCCCGGCTCTTTTCCCAACAGCTCCAACGTGCCCTTCCGGATCGCGATCTCGATGTCCAGTTCCCTCTTCTCCCGCCGCTGCCGCTCGACATCGGCGTCCAACTCGTCCAGACGGGTCCGCGTCTCCGCCAGCCTCTTCTCCAGCGCCGCCACCGCGTCCGCCAGGCCGGCCGCGTCCCGCGGGCCGGCGGTCGGCGGCATGGCCGCCGGCGTAGAGGGCTCCACGCTGGTTTTCCCTTCCCCGGCCGTCGGGGGCTTCTCTCCAGGTGTCTTCGTCACGTGCGTCTCCTTGGATCCGGCGAGCATCTGCCGTTTCCAGTTTCCCGACGACGGACGCCTCCACGCCCAGTCCGGCGGCGGCATCGCGTGATTCCGACCTTCCGGACGCGGCCGCGACCACCGCCTTCCGCTTCAATTCCTCGGGAACCGGGCCGTGCCTCAGCTTGCGTCGGCCGGGAGCGAGCTCGTCGATCCACGCGGTGAGCAGCTCATGGCTTTTCGGATAGCCGAGCGCGCGCATGGTGCGTTTCAGACGCCTGCCGTGTCCGAGGTAATGGTCCACCGCGGCCCGCTTCTGCTCGTCCGTGTAGCGCCTGTAGCGTTCGCCGCGCCTGGAGGGGACGCCGGTGCGTTCCTCCTCGAGGCGTTCCCGGTACCACACCGGCAGCATCCCTCTGCTGGGATAGCCGAGCTCGCGGATCACGTCCGCGGCGTAGCGCTCGTATCTGACGTACAGGTCCACGGCCCTGTCACGCTGCTCCCTGCTGCACTTCGCCATAAGGGGGTTCTCCTCCCGGTCGGGAAGTCCAAGAAAACGTCACCATCTCGATGCCTTAAAGAGAAAAGTGTCATGCGGTTCATACGAAATGCGAATGAAAACGTAAATGGGCGGTAGCACTGCTACCGCCCGAAAGATTGAGCTTTATTGTATTTGCTCAAAAGCTTGGAAACTTGCTTGCTGCTATGCGGCCACCTTATTTACATAGGGTTTTAGTGCATGTTCGAACAGTGGTATTTGCAGTTGTACCACTATGCCGAAGCCCAGTATCAGCAATAGATACAATCCTTTGGGAAGCCATTGCAGACTGGCCACTGTTAGTCCGATTGCGATGGCTGGAATGATAAGAGCAACCAAAGTCGTAAACGGCGATGTGCCACCGAACAGTAGCGCGTTGCGTAAAGTAGCCATCACTGAGTTTTCGAAGCGTGCCGTTAACGGCCAAGCCCAGACCATGATGATGAGCCATAGCAGCGTTAGCATGATTTTCACTATCATCGCAGCCATGCTGGTAGTGAAAAGCCATAAAGCAATGAGCATCAATCCAGTTGCGGCGAGCACTGACCATATGGCCGTTGCAACTGGGAAGTTTCTTTTAAATGCCGAGAAATATGTGCGAAGCAGGTATCCTCGACCTTCTTTTGCCGCCCAAGCAGCTTCGTAGGAAGCCGATAGCGCGGCCCCAATGGTGACCAACGGGATGCTGCACACTGCTGTAAGTAGAGTGAGTACCGCGGCGTTGGCCACCATATCAAGGCCTCGCATGAAAACAGAGTCCTTAGCGAACACTGTGTTCATATTGGATCAGCCCTTCACCGCACCGGCGGTGATGCCTTGGATGATGTACTTCTGGCATAGTGCGAAGAAGATGACGATTGGAATAATCGCCAGCACCAGGCATGCCATCAGGGCGCCCATATCGATACTGCCGTAGCCTCCACGCAGATACTGGATCACGATTGGAATGGTCTTGAACCTTTGCAGATCCAAGGTCAGATACGGCAGCAGGTAGTCATTCCAAATCCACATGGTCTGCAGAATCGCCACGGTGATAATCGACGAGCGCATCATCGGCACAACGATGGTGAAGAATGTACGCACCGCTCCGGCGCCATCAATCATTGCGGATTCTTCGATTTCCTGCGGAATGGATTTGATCGTACCTGTGAAGATGAATACGGGAAGTCCTGCGCCGAATCCCAGATACACAAGGCAGACGCCCCATGGGGTGTTCAGGCCAAGCATGTCAGCCATCTTCGACAGAGGGAACATCACCATCTGGAATGGAACAATCATGTTCAACAGGAACAACACGTAGATGATTTTCGATGCGACGTTGTTCACTCGCACAATCCACCAAGCGCACATCGAGGTGCAAAGGAGGATGAGAAGCACTGCACCGACCGTAATGACAAGGCTCCACCCAAAGCTGGCAATGAAGTTGGTCTTCTCGATGCCATCCTTGTAGTTGAAGAGTCCCGCAAATTCCTTACCAGTTGGCAAGGAGAAGGTGTCCGCGGAGATGTAGACCTTCTTTTTGAAGGAATTAATCAGCACTAGAGCAAGCGGGAACAACCACGCCAAAGAAATGACCGAGAACAGTCCGGTCCAGAATGGGCCGTGCTTGATGCGCTGGTTCATGCTTGGACCTCCTTACTGGTGGTGAGTTTGTTCTGGATGATGGCAATCAGGGCAACGAGGACGAAGAACATCACTGCCTTTGCCTGGCCTACGCCCTCGAATCCGGCTCGTCCGTAGAACGTGCGGTAGATATTCAAGGCCAGCATTTCCGAGGTGTTACTCGGAGCGCCGTTGGTCAGAGCGAGGTTCTGATCGAAGAGCTTGAATCCACCGGTCACGGTAAGGAACGAGCAGACGGTGATGCTTGGCATCATCAGCGGAATGGTGATGCTCCATAGAATCTGTTTCGGAGTGGCACCATCCACGGAAGCGGCCTCTATCACGTCGCCAGGAACGTTTTGCAGTCCGGCGATGTAAATCACCATCATGTAGCCGATTTGTTGCCAACAAACTAGGATTACCATGCCGATGAATCCGTATTTGGCGTGATATGTCAGCGAGATGTTCCAGTGGGCCAGAACGCCGTTCAACAGCAGCTGCCAGATATAGCCCAGCACGATGCCGCCGATGAGGTTAGGCATAAAGAACACCGAACGGAACAGTTTCGCACCGCGCATCGCCTTCGTGAACATATAAGCGACGAAGAATGCGGCGACATTGATCAATATGGTGGTGACGATGGTGAAGGCCAGAGTGAACAGCAGCGCATGCAGGAAGTCGGGATCCTGGAATGCTCTGACATAATTTTTCAAGCCTACGAATTCGGCATCGGTGATCGTGGTGAATTCGGTGAAGCTGAGATAGATACCCATCACCAGCGGCACTACGAAGCCGAGGGCGAAAGCGAAGCATGTCGGTAGTACAAACAGGGGCCACCAGCGCCTGATGGCCCGACCGGTCATAGTGATCATGACAGGGTTTCCTCACTCGCCGTAAGCAAGCTTGTATTCGCTGGCCCAGTCATTGGTGAATACCTTGACAACATCATCCCAGCTGCCATTGCCCTGAGCGTAGTTAAGCTCTGCGGAACCGAGATTCTGCTCCCACTGGTGAGAAACGGTAGGAACGCTGATTACATCGGTCTTTCCGGCCTTCTGGTATTCACGATTGACGCCCACCAGCGGATTGGTAACTTGGTACTTCTCGTTGTCGAAGCCCTTGAACGGAGACACCAGTCCCATGTCCTGGGAGATGGCCTTAAGCGCGGTATCGGAAGTGACTAGCCAGCTCAGGAACTTTTCAGTGGCTTGCTGATCCTTTTCGGAGACCTTGGAGTTCACGCACCAGTAATTGCTGATCACCTGATTCAGACCCTGGTTCTCTTCGCCCTTGGCGCCAATGTAGATGGGGAACACTCCCAGATCGTTGTCAGACACGGATTGACCCTTGATCTGGTTGTAGGCCCACACGCCATCCTGGAAGAACACGGCCTGGCCTGTGGCGAATTCGGCGATTGAATCATCCATGGTCTTACCGGACAAGGAGCTGGGCTCGACCGTGGAATCCTTAATGTACAGATCGAAGATGTTCTTCATCTTCTTGACATAGGTGCCCTTGACGCTGGACGGAACCTTGGTCATGTCGACACCGTCATCGGCGTATTCGTAGTACAGCGGCACGCTGGGGAGATGGAAGTTATAGCGGAAAGCTGAGCTGGTGTCGAGACCTGCGGAGCTGAACGCTCCCTTGACGCCAATTTCGTCCTTGTGCGCTTGAATCTCGTCCGCGACGGTCTTCAACGCCTTGAAGTTGTTGATGTCTTCGGCGGACTTCACCGTTGACCAGCTGGCGTCGAAATACTTCTTGAGCAAAGACTTGTTGTAGATGATGCCATAGCTTTCGGTTGCGTAAGGAATGGCGATTGGCTTGCCCTCATCGTTGGTCAGCACACGATTCTTGTAATTCTTGTCAAGCTGCTTGTAGATGTCGCTGTTGGACAAATCCTTGGCGTACTTCTTGAAGCTGCTCATGAAGCTCGGGCCATCAGCCTGGAACATCGTAGGAGCGGCCTTCTTGGAAAGCTCCGAACGCAACGTCGCATCGTAATCGGTGCCGCCGGTCTGAATCTGAACCGGAATGCCGGTTTCCTTCTCGAATGCCTTGCCGAGCTTAACCCATGTCGACTGCTCTTCGGCTTTCTTGTTGAGATAGTAGACGCGTCCGTTCTTGCTTTCCGCCGAGGAACTGTTGCCGCATGCGGCAAGTCCGCCGAGGCCCAAAGCAAGAGCAGAAATCACGCCGACTGCACGAAGCATCCATTGCTTGTTTTTCATTTTCAATCCTCCTTTGTTCCCTGTGATCTACTTCGATTTGCGGGAACAATGTATACGATATCATCAAGTTTTCCAACCGTCAAATAATGTATACTGGTTTTAGATGTATACGAGTTCATCGGAGAAACCCCTTCTTGGAGAACACAGGTGTTATCCTTTGAAAAACAACAGAAATGAGGCATCAATTTGAAGCCCACGACGCAAGATGTCGCGAATAAAGCCGGCGTGTCGACGGCCACTGTTTCGAGAACATTCGCTCATCCTGACAAGGTGTTGCAGGAAACGCGTGAAAAGGTTATGACTGCGGCACAGGAGCTTGGATTCACTATCTCGCGTTCCGCTTCGGCGTTGAAATCACAACAATCGTTCCGTATTGCCGTGCTGATTAGCGAGCCGGTGACCACTTGGTTTAACTCTCACATTTGTGGGGCGTTGAATGATGTGTTGCAGCCGGAGGGCTATGACATTTGTACGTATTACATTCCCGATGTAACCAATCGTCGGCAACTGTTTGAGGAGATTCCATTGCGGCACAACGTTGATGCCGTGGTCGTCTCGTCGTTCGGTGTAGACGTGATGGAAATCGAGGATCTTAGACGTCTTGATATACCGTTGATTGGTATCAATGTGCCTGTTACACAGGGTTTTAGCGCCACCATCGGCATTGATGAATATGCCAGTATGCGCTTGGTTGTTAAGCATCTGCATGATCTTGGACACCACAGAGTTTGTTTTGTATGTTCCGAATTGAAGCATGCACCCTTGCCGTATAGCGCTGATTTACGTTCCGATGCCTTCCTGCGTGCATGCCATGACGTTGGCGAATCCATTGAGCCTTTGTTGATTCATGTGCCACGTGAAGTTGATGAACCGGAGAATTACGCGATATCGCAATTGCTGACATGCTCGCCGCGGCCTACGGCAGTCTGTTGTTTGAGTGATGGGATGGCCATTCCGCTGTTATTCAAGCTGATGCGGAGCGGTATTAAAGTTCCTCAGGACATGTCGCTTGTCGGTTTTGATGACAGCACCTATGCAAAGCAATTCAATCTCACCACCGTTCATCAGGAAGTGGATTTTCTTGGTGCTGAGGCAGGGCGTCTGGTGTTGGATCTTATCCGTGGACAACAGCCTGAAGTTCAGAATAGGGTTTTGGATACATATCTTGCATTGAGGGCTTCAACTGCTCCTCTGTCATAAGTCTGATGGAGAAGTCATGAGATGCCATATGGGTATGTGACGGCGAAATTCTCTGCTCGGATGTGCGTCCTATGCGTATATGCTCCTGATTTTGTCGATGCTTAGGAGAATATGCAGGATGCATAAAAGCAAGGGAAGAGCATCTGAATTTTGAGAAGGCTCGTAGTTGCGGTTCCCCTATTCTTGATTGGCGAATGTCTTGCCTCGCAGATGGGGCTGACCCTTTGTTGTTCCTAAAGAAAAACATCCTGGTGGCGAGGACTTGGGAAAGAGAAGGAAACCAAATCCATGTCACCAGGATGAGAGCACGTTCCGATTTCCGGTTATTGATACCGTTTGTCGGAAGGGCTATGGCGGGTTGAGGGGAATGGAATTTTGCCCGCCATCTGTCCACTTATGATGAGTGAAACGTTACATGCTAAGCATGGTAATTAAAGTTCGATCGCCACTCCCTCCCATGGAGCCAGTTCACGCTTCGTAAGCGAAAGTTTGGTGTGAGCTGAATCGTGCGTTGTTATGACGATATGGGATTCGTCGACATCGAGGGGAAGCAAGGCCGCTGTTTCCGACGGAATACGTGCAATCTCTCCCGAGACATTGACCATGACGAGAAGTCGTTTAGCGACCTGCCCGTCCTTGGACGAAAGAGCGCGGACAAACGAATACACCTGTCGATCTGACGCGTCCAGTAGCCGGAAATCTCCTGCGGCCACGACTGGATTCCTGTGCCTTAGATCTATGAGTTGCTTATAGAAAGCGTGCACGGATTCCGGGTCATCGCATTGCGCTGCGGCGTTGATTTCCACGTGGTTCGGGTTGACGCTGATCCACGGTTCGGTGGCTGCGTCCGGCGCGGTGAAGCCGGCGTACTTGGAGCCGTCCCACTGCATCGGCGTACGCGCGTTGTCTCGGCTGCGTTCTGCGATTCCATGCATCATGGATTTGCAGTCCTGCACTCCGGTTTCGATAACTCTCTGCCTGTAGGCGTTTAGGGATTCGAGGTCGCGGTACTGGTCGAGTTCGGTGAAGTGGGCATTGGTCATGCCCAGTTCCTCGCCTTCGTAGATGTACGGGGTGCCGCGGTGCATGTGCAGCAGCAGGGCAAGCGCCTTCGCCGATGCCTCGCGAGTCTCCTTGGTGGAGTCGTCGCCCCAGCGGGAGACGATGCGTGGCTGGTCATGGTTATCGAAGAACAGGCTGGCCCAGCCGGCTTTGGATACCGCATTCTGTTGGCCGTTGAGAATCTCCTTCAGCTTGGGGAGTTCGAGCTTGGTCGGCTTCCACTTGGTATTGTCCTCGCAATCGGCATCCAGATGCTCAAACAGGAACAGCATGTCTAGTTCGCCGTTTTCTGGGTCAGTGATGTGCTCGTTGCGAGCTGGGGTGATGCCCGGAGCCTCGCCTACAGTCAGGAACCCTTCGCGACCGTCGAAGACCTCGTGACGCATTTCGGCAAGAAACTCGTCCTGCCTTGGGCCGTCCGCGCAGAACGGGTTCGGATTCGAATACCCTTCCTCTCCGACCGGCAGATCGGCGATTTCGGAACCTTCCTCACCCGGCAGACGTCCGTTCTTGTCGACCTTCTTCGAAATGAGGGTGATGACGTCCATGCGGAAGCCGTCGATGCCGCGGTCCATCCACCAGTTCATCATCTTGTAGACGGCCTTGCGCACCTCCGGATTCTCCCAATTCAAATCCGGCTGCTTCTTAGAGAATTGGTGGAAATAGTATTCGCCGCGCTTCGGATCGTACTCCCATGCGGAGCCGCCGAAGTAGGAGCCCCACTGGTTCGGCTCGGCGCCCGGGGTGCCCGGCTCGTGGCCCGGCCTGGCGGGACGCCACCAGTACCAGTCGGCGTGCGGGTCGTCCTTGTCGCGGGAGGCCTGGAACCAGGCGTGCTCGTCGGACGTGTGGTTGACGACCAGGTCCATCACGATCCTCAGGCCGCGCTTGTGCGCCTCGTCGAGAAGCTCGTCCATGTCCTCCAAGGTGCCGAACAGCGGGTCGATGTCCTGGTAGTCGGAGATGTCGTAGCCGTTGTCGTCCTGCGGGGACCTGTACACCGGGGACAGCCACAGCACGTCCACGCCGAGGTCGGAGAGGTAGTCGAGACGGCTGGTGATGCCCTTCAGGTCGCCGATGCCGTCGCCGTTGGAATCCTGGAAGGAACGCGGGTAGATCTGGTAGACCACCGCGTTCGCCCACCACGGATTCGGGGTCGCGCCGTTCGAACGGACGCTGTCGGGAAGCTTGGAACGATTGAAATCAGTCATGAAAGCCTTCTTCTTTGACGTTGCTAGATGCAGTTTGTATGAGAGGTGTTGTTCATCTATGGGCAGCACCTCTCATGATTGCTGTTGAAATGTGCTGCGATGGCATACATAGGCACCGTTGCCTTAACAGCTAGGTGGCAGACGGGGTTACCTGCTGTAGATGTTGCTGCGTTGTACTGGCTGAAGTAATTGGACGTACATCATTGGCGCTGCAGCCGGTTTAGCGAAAATCCCCGTTCTGCATATTTGCTCCTTTCTTTCTTCGTCGAAGTGAGTAGCTCATAAAGCTATCATGTATACGATAACATTATAGTATATAAGTCTCAAAGTCAATATCTAGATTGTTATTTGTAAACGTATACACTTTAGGGTTTTAATGCTTTACCTTTCTCAAGCGAGAGAAGCTGCAACATGCCTGTTGTGATTATGGAATTATCGCATTTGCGATGGGCGTGTCATTGATTCTTCTTCGAATCTATGCGGAATGTCGAGTCATACTAATTTCGTACATAAAACAAAACGCGTGTGCGTCCGGGCGGAAACCATCCGGACGCGCACGCGTTTTATTTTGAATTATTGCGATGAGGTCAGTTGCGGGTCAGCACTTCGGCCAGGGCCTGGATGACCGGCTGCGGCATGTGGGACTGGTGTTTGGTCTGCGCGCCAACGCCGTGCAGATCCTCCAGCGTGCTCAGTGCCGGCAGCGCATCCTTGCCCAGCTCGCGGATCGCGCGGTATGCGAGCTCCTTGGTCATGTACAGCATCTGCGCATCCTTCAGCACGGCGAACGCGTCGGCTTCAACCGGATCGTCCGCAACGGCAAGACCGTCGGCGAAATCGATGGCGATTGCGGAGCTCGTCGGCACGTCACGCAGCGTGACGGTCAGGCTCAGCGTTTCCGCATCGTACGCGACTTCCGGAGCGGCGGCAGAGCCGTCGACGGTCGCGCGGACGGCGTGCATCGCTTCCGGAGCGATGCCACGGAACGTGACCGTCCAATCGCGGGAAGCCGGAATGACGTCCGTCGCACCTTCCGCAGGGGCGATCGAGAACTGTGCGGAATCGCCCTCAAAACGCAGCGCCATTTCGGTGGATGCCCAACGATCCTTGCTCTGTGCGGCACCGTCATCCTCCCACAGCGTGAAGCTGTTTTCGGCACCCGGGAACACCACTACCTGCAGTGCGCGCGGGTTGGCCACGGAGTTGAGCGCCTCACCCTCGGCGGGAATCTGCAGCGGCACGATCGCGCCGGGCTTGGCGAACACCGGCATGCGGTCGAGATCGCGCCAAGCCTCCAGACGGCGGCCTTCGGCCGGACGAGACGTGTAATGGCGACCGTCGAAGAAATCGAACCATTCGCCCTGCGGCAGCCACACGTCGGCCTTCGCACGCTGCACGGAACGCTCGGCTGGATCGACGATCGGCGCGACCAGCAGCTCGGTGCCGAAACGGAATTCGTCGGTGAGCTTGTATGCGGCTTCGATTTCCGGATAGTCCCAGTACAGCGGCTGCACGAGCGGCTCGTTGTCGAATGCGGCGCGACGGTTCATCGTGTACAGGTACGGGATCATCGCATGGCGCAGGCGCAGCGCGGACGTCATCGCACGTTCCGCATCGCCGTGGAAGTTCCACGGCTCCTTGCCGTTGAACGGCGAATCGGTGGAGTGCAGACGGTTGATCGGGCTGAACGCGCCCAGCTGGTACCAGCGGACCTCCAGCTCCTCGTCACGGTAGCCGAACATGTGGCCGCCGATGTCGTGGCTCCACCAGCCGTAGCCGATGTTGGAAGCGCAGGCGGTGAATTCCGGCTGGAACTTCAGCGACTCCCACGTCACGACGGTGTCGCCGGAGAAGCCGATCGGGTAGCGGTGCGAGCCCGGGCCGGCGTAACGCGAGAAGGTGAGCGGGCGCGGGTTGCGTTCGCTGTAGTCGCTGCCGTCGTTGCGGGCGGAATCGAGGTAATGCAGGTGGTTCAGGCCCCACAGCGGGTCGAGGCCCGGCTGCCGCGTCAGGCCGCCCTGCTGCCAGTCAATCCACCAGAAGTCGACGCCATCTTCCTCCATCGGGTGGTGGAGCTGGTCGAAGTAGACCTCCATGAACTTCGGATCGGTCAGGTCGAACTGCACGGCCTCGCCGCTTTCCGGATCGATGTTCATGGCCTTGGCGACCTGCGGATACAGCTCTTCGAACGCGCGCACGCCGTCCCTCGGGTGGACGTTGAGCGTGGCCTTCATGCCATGCTCGTGCAGCCAGTTGAGGAAGCGCTTCGGATCCGGGAAGAAGTCCTTGTTCCACGTGTAGCCGGTCCAGCCGGAGCCGTACTTCGGGTCGACGTCGTCAACCAGGTGCCAGTCCATATCGATGACGGCCGTGGTGAACGGGATGCCTTCCTTTTCGAAACGTTCGACGAGCTGACGGTATTCGGTTTCGGTATAGCGGTGGTAGCGGCTCCACCAGTTGCCCAGCACGAAGCGCGGCAGCAGCGGGGTCGGGCCGGTCAGGCGGTACAGGGCGTGCACGGCCTCGCGGTAGCGGTGGCCGTAGCCGAACAGATACAGGTCGGTGGTCGGCTCTTCCTTCGGGGTCACCCACGTGCCGAAATCGTTGTGGTTGCCGTTCACTTCGGCGGTTTCGCGGATGACGTTCGACTTGGAATCGTCGATGATCGCCCAACCGTCGGTGCTGTTGACGCCCGGATCGACGGGGATGCGGCCGTTCGCCTCGTCGAGCGTACGGTAGGTGCCGCCGAGGTTCCTGCGCTGCACGTCGCCGTAATGCCAAGTGTTTTCGATGGCGTTGACGTGCTTGACGGTTGCGTACAGGCCTTCCGGAGAGAACTTGCGCTGGTTGTAGGAGATATGCAGCGACGGGGTGTCGATTTCCAGCCAGCCATTACGTTCGGTGACGGTGAATTCAGGCTTTTCGCCGAAATCACGGACCATCGCCATCTGCGTGGCGTCATCCACGAAACGGCCGCTGTCGGACCATTCGAAACGGACGAGCGCGTCCGTGATGAGGCCGATGCGCCAATGATCGCCCTGGATCACCGAATCCGGATTCATTGCCGGATGGGCGTTGAGCGTGGCCAGCGAGAACAGTGTGCTGTCTACCATGTGGGGCTCCTTTGAGTGTGGGAAAAATCGGGAGAACTGGATTGGGGCCGTGTCATCATATGCGACGGTACGGTCCTGTTTGAATTACTTGATGCGCTTGATGGTCAAGACCGACGCGCCAGCGCACAGTGCGATGACGATGGCGTTAAGCACGGTCCAGGCGAGGAAGCCGAAGAGGTACCTCCACTTGACTGCCGGTTTATCGGCCTCCTGCTGGACGTCCGTATTGGCGTCCAAGGCGATGCTCGTGTCGCTGCTTTGCTGGTCGCGTATCTCATTATCCTTTCTGTGCGCTGCGAAACATCGCTCTCCGCGTTGAGTGATCAAAGCATGTTCCGCATTGAAGAAAAGTCAGCAAAACTTACTTTCGTTAAGAAAGATAGCGCTTGTGCAAAAAGGTATCAATATCGGCGAGTCGCTTGAAATTGCAACGATATACGCATATCGAAACGCTTGCCATCGATTGCAAAATGGAACGATGCGATTTTATGCGCGTTCTGCGCCACCGCATACCCTCTTCACCGCGCCCATATGCCGATTGTGCGAGCAAAACGACAGGTTGTGTAATACGGCAGTGGTGATGTGACAAAAGCTGGTTCAATCAAACTAGCGGCGAAAACCTGCGTGCGGCACGGCACGATGCAGCGCGGTGCGGCAGCGGGAAAATCGCAAGAAAAACCACAGTGAAGCCGAGCAAGACAGACCTGACGAAGTGGGTTTGCGACATACTTAGTGCAAGGGAGAGCCAATGGAACTCGAAGAACTTTCGGTCGTTGAAAAGGCCGCAATGCTTTCCGGTGGATCCGAATGGGATTCGCGAGGCAACGCCCGCGCAGACATCCCCAGCTTCGTGATGAGTGACGGCCCCCACGGTGTACGCCGCCAGCTCGGCGAAGGTGACCATCTCGGCATCGGCGCATCCAAGCCGGCCACCTGCTTCCCGACCGCAGGAACCGTAGCTAATTCTTGGGATCCGGCGCTCGCTGAAGAGATGGGCGAGGCCCTCGGCAGCGAAGCACACGATCTTGACGTGAATGTGCTGCTCGGCCCAGGCTTGAACATCAAGCGCAACCCACTGTGCGGACGTAACTTTGAGTACTACTCCGAAGATCCGATTGTCGCCGGACGCATGGCAGCAGGCCTGATTCGCGGCATTCAGAGCAACGGCACCTCCGCATGTCCGAAGCATTTCGCCGTCAACAGCCAGGAATTGCGCCGTCAGGCCAGCAACTCCGTGGTCGACGAACGCACCATGCGCGAACTGTATTTGACCGGTTTCGAAATCGCAGTGCGCGAAGCCAAGCCGCTGACCATTATGACCTCCTACAACGAGATTAACGGCGTCTACGCGCACGAAAACAAGCATTTGCTGCAGGAGATTCTGCGCGACGAATGGGGCTTTGACGGCATGGTCGTCTCCGATTGGGGCGGATCCAACTCCGCGGTCGCAGCAGTCAAGGCCGGCGGTTCTCTGGAAATGCCGTCTCCGGGCTTCACTTCCGTACGTGAGCTGGAAGGTGCGGTCAAGGCTGGAACCTTGTCTGAAGCCGACCTCAACGCTCGTGCCGCAGAAGTCGCAAAGATCGCCGCAGCGACCAAGCTGGTCGGCGTTGGACGCAACGATCTGCTCAAGGACGAAGTCGCAGCGGCCCATCACGAGGTGGCACGCAAGGTGGCGGAAAGCTCCAGCGTGCTGTTGAAGAACGATAACGCAACTTTGCCGTTCAAGGCTGGCACTCGTGTGGCTGTGATCGGCGATATGGCGGCAACCGCACGCTATCAGGGATCCGGCTCCTCCAAAGTGAACGCCACTAAGGAAGAGAACATTCTTGAGGAAGTCAAGAACGTTGAGGGCCTGGTGCTTGCCGGTTACGAGCAGGGCTACGACCGTCAAGGCAAGGCTGATCGCGTGCTCGTGGAAGACGCCGTAGCCCTGGCCGGTAAGGATAATGTGGATGTGGTGCTTGCGGTCGTCGGTCTTGATGAGCGTAGCGAATCCGAAGGTCTTGACCGTTCCACCATGGCGATTCCGCAGGTGCAGAACGATTTGGTCGAGGCGTTGAAGGGTACTGGCAAGCCGATTGTGATCGTGCTTGTTGCCGGTTCTCCGGTGGAACTGCCGTGGATCGATGATGTTGCCGCAGTACTTTACGTGGGCCTGTCCGGTCAGGCCGGCGCTTCCGCAACCGTACGTGCACTGACTGGCGAAGTCAATCCATCCGGCCACTTGGCTGAAACCTGGCCGGTGCGTTACGAGGATTGCCCGAGCTCCGGTTGGTATCCGGCAATCGGTCGCGATGCGATCTACCGCGAAGGACCATTCGTTGGCTACCGTTATTACGAGACCGCCGGTGTGCCGGTGCGCTTCCCGTTCGGCTATGGCCTGAGCTATTCCAAGTTCACCTACAGCGCCGCAACCGCCGGCGAAAAGGGCGTTGACGTGATGGTCAGCAACGATTCCGACGTTGCCGGTTCGACCGTTGTACAGCTGTATGTGCGCGGCCCGCAGGGTGGCGTGCTGCGCCCCGATCGCGAACTCAAGGGCTTCGCCAAGATTTCGCTTGCCGCGCATGAAAGCAAGAGCGTGCACATTGATTTCGATCGTTATACCTTCCGTCACTTCGATGTTGCCAGCAACGAATGGAAGACTGAATCCGGCGAGTGGACGCTGATGGTGGGCGACAATGTCGAGCATCTGCCGGTTTCGATTCCGCTCACTGTTGCCGGCGATATCGATCCCGTTGCCGCAGATGTTGCGCTCGGACATTACCTCAGTGGTCACGTCAAGGAAGTGACCGATGCTGAAATGGCCATTCTGTTCGGTCGTGAGGTTGTGGCTCCGGGAAAGCCGGTGACGTTCGATGTGAACGATCCGATCATGTCTTGGGTGGATTCCAAAGGCCTAGTGGCGCGTACCGTCGCCAAGACGCTCACCAAGCAGGAAGCCAAAATCCGCCAGAAAACCGGTGCTCCGGACCTTAATACCCTCTTCATCCTGAACATGCCTCCGCGAGCCATGAGCAAGATGACCCAAGGCATGGTCGATTCCGCGATGGTCGACGCCATCGTCAAAATCGCCAACGGCCACACCTTCCGCGGATTGGGCGGCGTTATCGCTGGCTTCTTCCGCAACCAATCCGCAAACATGCGCACTGCAAGGGAGCTGAACAATGACTGATAACAACGCGACGCAGCCGGCCAAGAAGGTCGGACCGATCCGCCAGTGGATCAAGGATCACCCGAACATCTGGGAATTCATCCTGTTCAACGTGCTGTCAAACATCTCCACCATCACCCGTTTCGTGGTGACCTGGATTGGCACCGCCATCTTCATCAGCGGCATGGGCCTGACTCAGCCGTTCCACTTTCTGATCTTCAACTACGACACCCAGGGAAACGGTCTGGGCGGTTTCCTCACTTTCCTGCTTGCCGAGGTGCTCGCCCAGGTGGTGAACTTCTTCGTGCAGATGAAGTGGGTGTTCAAGTCTGACTCCAGCTTCAAGGACGCCGCTTGGAAGTATGTGATCCTCGCCATGATCATCGTGGTTGTGAACCTCGTGCTGCCGGGCTACGTGACTAGTCTGTGCCAGGGTTGGGGCATGGGCGCTGGCATCGCCGGCACCATTGCTTCCGTGGTCAACACCCTGCTTGCCGTGATCGTGAGCTACCCGCTGCTCAAGTTCTGGGTTATGCCGAAGAGCAAGGACTCCAAGGAGGCCACCGAGTAACCCTTCATAGCTGACTTCCCTTTCTTCCTCTCCTCAACCCGCCCGGTCTTCCCCCTTTTCCCGGGCGGGTTTTCTTATGACCTTTTGCTGCTTTCTCGTGATTTCTCAATATCGCAATGCAATCGTCAGCAGTGCTGTCGGCGTAAAATCGAAAGTGAGATTGGCGTAAACTTGAAAGTGCGGAATGATGAGTGATTTGGCGAGGTCCTAAAGCTTCGTCAACCATTAAACCATTAAACGGGGTCGTTCTCTTCCTCTCTCATGACCTCGTTGGAAAAGCCCTGCATAGCTGCGGGGCTTTTCTTTTTGCCCAGAAAGACATACGCTAACCGGCCCCCGCAAATGAACGTTTTTTGTTCTTTTGTCAACCTCTTCCGTATAGTTGTACGCAGTAACCTCCCGAAAGGGGATTGCGAATCTATGAGGGGAAACAATGAGCTCGGAATTGAAGTTCGTCCGTTGCGGGTTTAACGGAGGAACAGAACGGGAATCTGGACGGCAGTGCCTGTCTTTGAAGCGTTGCCTTGCTTCGGTTATTGCTGTTTCCTTGTCCATCGTGTGCATGGTGCCTGCAGCATATGCTCAGAATATAGACGATGTGAGTAGCTCTCCTAACGCCGTAATTTCTGAGGTGGGGGGGGGGTAATACTGTCGTAGCTGCTCCTTCTGCTCGCAATGTCAACGTTGACGATAAGACGTCAGAAGAGGCTAATACATCAAACGGTGCGCCAACACCTTCCGAAACGAATCAAGACGCACAGCAGGATTCATCTCCTTCATCTTCTACTACTGGTGATTCTTCCGAATCCTCAAATGGTGCGACAGACAATAAGGCGGACGACTCAGCAGAAGCTACCGCTGGCAATTCCGCTAATGATGGAGCCCAAACGCAGGCTCCGACTGATACTTCTAAGGCACCTTCTCAAAATGCCAAGAACGATTCCTCGACTGAGGCGGATCAATCGCCGGCGAAGGCCGATGTGCAGGTCGCCGCGACGGCGCTTGGCGGCCGTGACTTTGAGGGTCAGGCCACCAAGGAGATCAACGGCAAGACCTACATCCTGATTGGTAACGAGCAGCAGCTGCGTGCGATTGGTTCTGGCAAGAAGGTTATTGGCCGCATCAACAAGGTCACGCAGACTTGCATGCAGCAAGGAGCCCTCAATTATCAGTGGGTGGACGGCACGCCGTCTTCCGAATACGCCGGTGACGCCGATCTCTCCGATTCAGATATTTTGCGCGATACTGATGCCTCCGACCACGACAGTCCACTGCTGGCATGCACGGCGTTAAGCGTCAACAGGACCCGCGCCAAGTATTACGGCGTGGGTGCTGATGGCACGCAAACGGACTACTCCGCTGCCAACACCGGCCTGACCTATTCCGCAGACGCCAACTACCTGATCTTCCGTGACATCGACCTGTCCAAGAACGCGGCAGATACCAACAACACCGAGTGGACTCCGCTCATGTTCTCCGGCACTATGCTCGGTGCGGTCTCCAACAGCGCAGACGCTGTGGCTAGCCTGTGGAAGGCTGTCGGCACCGATGGCGCAAGCGTGGAGCATACCACAGCAGCTCGGCCGGTCATCAGCCATGTGGTAGTCAATCAACCGGGCAAGCAGCTGGACGTCAGCAAGCAGCAGGGCATCGGCTTCTTCGCCTCGATCACGAACAAGACCGTGATGAACAACAAAAGTCTGGGCAGCGTCGGTACGGCCGTGGTGTCGAACCTCAAGCTGCAGGATGTGTCGGTAACGAATCAGGCAAGCGAGTCATATATTCCGCCGACCTTGCTCAGCGCACTCACTTCGGCAGTGGGTGGACTTTTGGATCTTCTGCTTAAGGCGTTGAAACTGCTGACATTCGGACAAGTAAATCTTGACCTCAATCTTCGAGGTCTGCTCACCCTGCACAAAGACAATCCCTCCAATCTCGCCACTGGCGCATTTGCCGGCCGTATCTACGGGGACACCAAGGTTACGGACTGCGAGGTAGCAGATGTTTCGGTATCCAGCGTAAGTCGTATGACCGGTGGTTTCGTGGGATATGTTGAGGGTGCGACTCGCTATGATGCGGTTTCCGGCATTGTGGAAGCACTCACCAAGGTACTCTCGAAGATCCTGAACGTCATCCCATTCCTGGGGCTTGGCGATCTGGTGAATTGGCTGCTGTCCGGCACGCTCGGACTGAATGCCTTGGTTCCGGTCGGCTACTACAATCCGGTCATCTCGAACAGTTCGGTGAACGGGTTCAAAGAAAACGTGGTGATCGGCAACAAGAATAATCCGCAGGCCGGTGGCTTCGTCGGTGCGCAGATTGGCGCAATCGTCGAGAACTCCTCGGTGACGAGCACGAACGGTTTCACCGTGCAGGCAACGCAATACGCCGGTGGCTTCGCCGGAGTAAGCCGCAACGGCAACGTGGGTGGTCTGCTCGATTCGCTTGGTATTGATTTGCTGTCTGCGCTGCGTCCGCAGAGCCTCATCGAGAACAGCAACCTGACCGTCGACGGCGATGGCAAGGTCACTGTATCTGCCACGGACTATGCCGGTGGATTTAGCGGCGCGATGGCCAATGCCTACGCGGTCAATAATACGATTTCAGCCACGGCTGCCGTGTCTACTGATAAATCCCATGCCGGCGGATTCACCGGATTTGCCTCCGTGGGATGGGGCCTGGAACTCGGCACGGACGATGCCGCGAACGCATCGCTGCTGAAACAGCTCACCAAGGCTGTGGCCAAATTGCTGAGCGGCAGCGGTAGTGGTGCGGGAGAACTGCTGTCCATCGTCGGTGTGAATCCCTCCGTGATTCTCGGTACACAAATGAAGGGTTCCCTCACAGTTGCTGCCGGCGGTGATTACGCGGGCGGCCTTGTGGGCGAAGGTTCGGGTACGGTGATCGGTGATTCCTCGCAGAACCGCCTTCAAAATCTCACATTCTGGAAGTACAACAATCTTCGTGACTTCCCACAGCAGCGTTCCACCACCATAGAAGGCCTTGAATCGGTCACGGCCACGGGTTCCTACGCGGGTGGCATCGCCGGCAATCTGCAACCGACAACGGTAGCTGGGTTGCTCAACAGTGTGGTGAAAATTGGCGATATTGCCACGCTCAAGAAGTTCGACCAGTTTGCCGCGTTCACCGTGGAGAACATGTCTGTCACCGCTCCGGCATCCGGCCTGACAGTGACGGCTGGTTCATATTATGCAGGCGGTGCCATCGGATGCGCCACCGGCGGCGACGTGGCCAACACGAACCTTACCAATCTGGCCACGGTCTCGGCCAAGGGAGAAGCCGGCGGTTTTGTTGGCTTCTCTGGACCAGGCGACGCCATCGGCGCTGGCGGTCTCAATGTGCTTGGGCTTATCAAGCTTTCCGGTCTGCTATCGGTTGCCCAATATTCTTCGGTTGCAGTCACTGCGTCGAACGTGAACGGCATCTCTGGCGGATTCACGGTTGCGGCAACCGGCAAGAACGAGAACAACGAAACGACCGATTACGCTGCAGGCGGTTTCTATGGTCAGGCCAACAGCACCAAGACCCGGGAAAGCCATGTGATAAACCTCAAATCGGCCACAGCCGATACCAGCACGTCCGATGGTGTGGCAGGCGGTTTCGTGGGCTTCTCCACCACCGGCGGCCTCGCCGACGCGCTCAGCAACGCAAAAAATTCCAGCGTATTGGATGACCTGATCAAAGGCGGCCTGCTGTCCGTGAACGACCTGCTCGGTGCCGTACCGTATCTGATTCCAAGTTATACGGATACCACCGTGACGTATGTCAACGGCGGTTATGTCGAAGGCGATATTGCGGGCGGCTATGCGGGAAACTTCCAAAGCGGCAAGGTCAACCAGTTCTCCGAAACCGATCTCAAGAACGACTCAACGCTGGCCGGTGTACAGTCCCGCGTGCAAACCAACCCCGTGGCCGTTGTCAACCTTGACCATGTGACCGGCGGCGCATACGCAGGTGGTTTCGGCGGCAAGGTTGTCTCCGGTGCGCTCGCTTCGGCTGGCAACGGCGGCCTGAGTTTGCTCGGCAAATTCGGTACGGTGGATCTCGCCAACCTGTTGCAGGTGGTGCAGGGCTATGTGCCATTCATCTCCTACGCGGGTGTGCATTCCGATGCCACCACTGTGGAGGCAACTAGCGGTAACAAGATTTCCGACCCGGATGATCCCGGCTTCACCGTTTCCGCCACCCGATTTGATCAGTCCGATACGCAATCCGGTTCCGCCGGCGGCTACATCGGATACGGTTCCGGTGTGCAGGTGTCCCATTCTAGTGTGACCCAACTGCGCCGTACTGATGTCAAGGCACCGAAGAATCTGGAAACCGCCGGATCAATCGATGACACCTATCTGAGCAAAGACAGCACATATGCAGTCACCGCTGCGCGATACGCCGGCGGTTACATCGGCAAGATGGACATCGGCTCGGCGGCAGCTGTGGGCGGTGGCCTGAGCCTGCTCGGCCAGAACGTCAATCTCAACGATGTACTCAGTGTGCTGGATGTCGTCGTCTCGACGATTGAACACTCCGATGTGACTGGCGGCATCGGCGGATACTCCGTTCTGGCCAGCACCGCAGATCATAGGAATGCCAACAATGAGCCCGATCCACTGGGTATGGCTGGTGGTTTCGCCGGAGACATCGAAGGCGGCCATATTCAGGACTCGAGCTCTCATGAGTTCGTATACGTCATCGGCCAGGTTTCGGCCGGTGGTTATGTGGGCGCCATGCAGCCGGGAGCCGTGGCGAACGTGCTTGGTGAAGGCAGCGTGCTCAAGAAGCTTGTCAACCTCGACAACCTGCTCTCGCTCGTGCAGGACTTCGTGCCGACGATTCGCAACAGCTCGACCGATGCCGCAGTGTGCGGCGGCGCGGTGCGTGCCCAGGCGGCATCGGATACGACCACACGCCGCGGCATGGCCGGCGGCTATGCAGGTCGTAATCGTGGCGGTCATATCTGGGGCAACAACACAGCAGCGTGGAAGCAGGAGAATACCGACGGCAAATACAACGGGCCGCAGCGCGTAGCCTACGCCGCGCGCATCCGCAGCGTATACGGTGCCGAAATCGCCGGCGGTTACACCGGATTCATGGAGGCGGCCGATACCGCTCAAGGCGGTTCGCTCTCCTTGCTTGGCGGTCTCATCAAGGCCGGCAATCTCGCTGGCGTGCTGTCTGTGGTCTACCCGACCGAGGAGCACTCGAAGGTCACTGGTCCTTTGCGCAATATGAGCTACGACCAATGGAAGACGTGGGTCGACAACATCGGCAAGTACGGTGCGTATGGCAAGGAATTTACCGAGGTGGCTACGGGCGATGGTGCGGGCTCTGTTACTGATCAGGATTCCCTGGACAAGTTCCTCGAATCCTACATCTTCGGATTCAACGTCGTCGCCGGTCGTGCGGAGTATCAGACGGGCGCGGACTTGCATGATTCCGGCGTCGCCGGCGGACACGTCGGTCTGATGCGCACCGGCACGATCACCGATGGCCAGTCGATGGATGTCAAGACCGTCTCTGCCATGCGTGCGGCAGGCGGTTATGCGGGCACGATGGAATCCGGCTCGGCATCCTCGTTCGGCTCTATCCAACTATTCGGCGACAAAGGCATCAAACTTGATTTGGGACAGATGCTCGACGTGGCACAGGCATTTGTGCCCGTCATCAAATCTTCGAGCGTGGCCGGCTACCGCAAGGGTATGAAGGTCGTGGCCACCGGTGAAGACATCACGCACGGTACCGGTAATGCCGGAGGCTATGCCGGTCTCGCGGTCGGTGGCCAGATCTGGGGCGATCTCGACCAGAACGGCCAGAAGCTTGTCGAGGGTGTTACCGCTGCCGGTGCCAACGTTTCCAACCTGCGCAAGGTGGAAGGGCGCAACAATGTTGGCGGATTTATCGGCGTGGCCACTGCCGGTGCGGTTGCGGATGTGGACACCAATGCGTCCGAGGGATTCCTGCAAGGAATCCTCGACTCGCTGGTATCGAACCCGGCAAGTCTGGTCAGCGTATTGCAGGCCACGGTTACGACGATTCGCGGTGCACATGTGAGCTCGGATGACCCGGCATGGGGATACACGGTCAATGGCGCATATGAGAGCAAGGACGATAAGGGTAATACCACAACCAAGTATGCCCTGAACGCCGGCGGTTTCGCTGGTTCGTTGCAGGCCGCGATCCTCGGTGACAAGGATTCCGCCAAAGGCACCGGCAGTGAAGCGGATCCGAACAATGATCCGGCTTCTCTTACTGTTAACGGGCTGCGCGCTGTTGAAGGCGGGCAATACGCCGGTGGCTTCTTTGGCCTTGCTGATATATCCAGCGTCGCTTCCGTCGGCGGCGGCGAGGCCGGCGATAAGCAGAATACCAACCTGCTGCTCAAACTGCTCAAGGTCGGCAACGTGGGCGTGCTCGAAGCATTCCGCACCTTCATCTATGACGGTCAGGTCAACGGTGTGAGCGACGGCATCCAGATTGTCGCCCATGATTCCACCACAAAGGGCATGCTTGACTCGAAGCGTTACACCGGTGCGGTCGGTGGCTTCGGCGGTGGGCTGATCAATGGCTCTGTGAAGCAGTCTGCGGTCACCAACCTCAACAGTGTGACCGGCGTGAACTACGTGGGCGGCTTCATCGGGCATCTTGGCAAATCCGGCACGGTCGCCGTCGACAATGCACAACTCGGCACGGATGCGCTCAATCTGCTTGGTGCCACGGCCGGCGTACTTGACATCTGGGGCTCGCACGTTGGCGATTCGCGCGTCACCGGCATCCCGGACGGTTATACCGTCACCGCCACACACCATGGCGACAATTACGGCAAAGCCACCGACAAGGCTACCGGACGCGAGGTCGCAGGCGGTTTTGTTGGATACGTGGATTTGGCCAGGGTGAAGGGCTGCACGTCTGACAATCTCAAGAAGGTCACTAGCGGTGAGATTGCCGGCGGATTCGTCGGTGAAACCAGCCGTGCCTATTTGGTTGACGCGGAGGTCAACTCTGTACTTGTGGGACTGCTGCTGAACGTGGTGAACGCGCTGGTCAAGCTCCTGTACCTCGACAAGGCGGAACAGGTCGGCGTCATCGATTTAGGCAAGTGGTTCCCGGCCATCTTCGGCAAGGTATTCGATCTCAAGGTGCTTTCGGAAGGCAACGTGCTGTACGTGAACCTGTTCGGACTGAAGGTGAGCGTTGCTCTGTCCAAGGCTGATGATGAAAACCAGCAGCAGACCGACGTGGCGATTGTCACCATCGGCGATAGTGTCATCAAACTGCCTTGCAGCAAAGACGGCATTGATATGGATGGGTCGGGCAGCAACCTGACCGTCCAGCTCATTAAGGGCAACCGTACTCGCGTGGAACAGTCCACCGTAACGGGCATCGCCAGTGGCTATGACGTGTTCGGCGGAGGGGCAACTCAGGATACCGACGGTGTGAAGGATCTTTCCACAGGCTACACGGGCGGCTTCGCCGGACTGAACGACGAGGGCGTGCTGGCAGACGACCACATGGTCTACGCCGACACGATCCGCGGTGCCAGCGGACTGGTCGACCCGTTCTCGAACACCAAACTCAAGTCCGTATGGGACTTCAACACCATGAGCGACATCCTCGGACCGGTCGATGACGGCAACGGCGACAAGGCATACAACACCTATCGCATTTACCGCAAGGCGGCCGCGAACGCTAGTGAGGCCCGCACCTCCGCACAGGACGGCAACAAGATCTTCTCGCAGAAGAACACGGCAGACGATGCGCTGAACACCGGACTCGATCGTTGGGAAGTGAAGCTGTTCGACGTGGTCAACACATACGACAGCAGCGCTGTGCACAGCTCCGCATCCGGCGACGCCGGCACCACTTGGGTCGGCATTAAGGATGCCGTGGTCGACTCCACGGACAGCAGCACCAAGACGAAGTTCGATGCCTACCAGTCCCCGGCCAAGGTCGTGCTCATGCTCGACGCGACTGTGACCGACAACAACGGCGGACTCACCCCCGAACCGGACGACGGCCAGGACCCGTGCGGCAAGGACGGTTGCCGAACCATTGACCTGACCGTCCAGAAGGTATGGAAGGACGGCAACCTCGAACGGCCGCAGTCAGTCGAACTGAAGATCGCCGCGCACTATACCGATGGCAGTGGCAATACGGTGACACCGCAGACGATTCAATGCTTCGGCGCGGATTGCACAACCGTGACGCAGAAGAATCCATGGACGGTGACGTTAGACTCCTCCGATGCCTCTTCCTGGAGCAACACCTGGCGCAAGGTGATTCAAGGACTGCCGGTCGCATTTGTGGATGGACAGGATGCCAACGGCAAGGACATCGTGCGTTACTACACGTACACCGTGGAAGAAACCGCCGTGACCTATAAGGACGGCGATACCACCAAGACCATCAAGCCCGCGGAGGGCGGATACCAAGTATCGGTCTCCTACAACACCAAGGAACGCGTGGCCATTGTTACCAATGCGGCGTTGCTTCCGGATACGGGAGGCGCGGGCACGATGTGGTTCCTGATGTTCGGCTTGCTGCTTATGGGAGCTGGCGTGGTCTGGTACGTGCGTGATCAACGTGTTCAATCCGGCACGGTCAGCTCGGGCTCCAGCCGTATACGAAAGCGAGGTGCCCATGCCGCGTGACGACCACATAGACAAACCGTACCTGCCAAACAGAAAAGACTTCCATTTAGAGAAAGGAACAGTAATGAAATCACTGATGAAAAAGGTTTTCGCTGCCGCCGCGGCGATTGCCACCGTATTTGGATTGGCTGCGACGACAGTCGCCACGGCCAACGCAGCGGATAATGCCACGCTGACGGTCAGCACTACTGACGCGAAGTTCGCCGGTAAGACCGTGAACGCCTACAAGATGTTCTCCGCCACCGTGAGCGGTGACGGCAAGGCTGTCTCCTACACGTTGACTGACGAGTGGAAGCCGTTCTTCAAGAACTCCACTGCTTCCGGACTAACTGGTGCTACCGACGAGAACGTCAACGATAAAGCAAACGACTACGTATCCAAGCTGAAGGATGAAGACTTGGTTGCTTTCGCTACCAAGGCATCGAACTGGGCGCAGACCAAGACCAACAGCATCACGGCTGACGCGACCGCTATGGTATCTGCCGATGCCACGAACGGTAGTTACACTGCGACGTTCACTGATCTCGACTACGGCTACTACGTGGTCGCTGTGCCGGGTGCGACCTTGGCCAACGCCAGTGGTCAATACGCCACGCTAGTTTCCGTTGATAGCACCAATGTGAATACCGACATTAAGGGCGACCTGCCTACCGTCGACAAGAAGGTACAGGTAGACGGCACTGGTAAGGACGCCACTGACGCGAAGATCGGTGATACCCTGACCTTCACCCTGACCTCCACCATTCCAGACATGTCCGCCTATGACACCTACACCTTCAACTTCAAGGATACGTTGTCTCAGGGCCTCACCTTTGGACAAGTCACTTCCGTTACGGTCGAAGGTGTGACTAATCCACTGACCGTGAACACTGACTACACCGTCACCACTCCTACGGTCTCCGACAATACGCTTACTGTCGCCATGAAGGACTTCAAGGCCAAGCAGCAGGCCAATGCCGGCAAGAAGATCACCGTCATCTACACGGCCACGCTGAACGAGAATGCTGTTGTGGGCGGTGCTGGTAACACCAACTCCGCAAAGATTCAGTACTCCAACAACCCGAGCACCAATGAAACCGGTGAGTCTGAACCCAGCAAGGTTCGCGTCTTCACTTATGGCTTCACCGTCGATAAGTACACTGGTGACGAATATACTGATAAAGCCCGCCGACTTGCTGGTGCTGAGTTCACACTCGCACCTAAGAACGACACCGACAGCACCGCTATTAGCTTCGTGCAAGTCAGTGCCGGTGACGGTACCACGAACGCTGTATACCGTGTAGCTAAGACTGGTGAGGAAGGTGCGACGACGACTATCATCACTCCTGCAAGCGGTAAGGTTGTCTTCCAGGGACTGAAGAACGGCGAGTACACGCTCACCGAGACCAAAGCACCGGCCGGCTACAACAAGCTCGCCAGCGCCATCGGCGTGAAGGTTAATGGCCAGAACAACGGCACTGACACCACGATTGCCACCGTCACCATCACCTACAACAACAACAATGGCAGCAACTACGACCAGACCGCATCGAACGGTGTCATCCCGGTCCAGAACAAGTCCGGTGCTATCCTGCCTGGCACTGGTGGCATGGGTACCATCGCCTTCACGGTGATTGGTGTGCTGGTCATCGCGCTCGGCGTTGCCTGGACTCTCAAGCGCAAGAACGCCTGACGAGCATGGCCGTGTTTTGGGCGTGAAGGGCACACACCCGCTACGCCCACAACACGGTTTCCTCGCGAAAAGAACGCTCGATGAAACGACTGCGCAACATCCTACCCTTACTAGTCATTCTCGGTGGAATGCTCATTCTGTTCTATCCGACGATCAGCAACTTCCTCATTATGCGCAACGCCAGCCGCGCCGTAAATAACTACGACGCCAGCGTTGAAGCATTGAGCCAGGAACAGTACCAGAAGGTGCTGGATGCTGCGCACGCCTATAACGAAAAGCTCGCCCAGAACGATGCAGGAGAGACCGACGCTCTTGCCAGTGCCGTCAATTCCGCATCCACGGACGAGGAATACAACAGTCTGCTCAATATTGACGGTGACGGCATGATGGGATACATCACTGTGCCTAAGCTCGAGGAGACCTTGCCGATTTATCACGGCACTTCCGAGAAAGTGTTGCAATCCGGCATCGGACATCTCAAACAGACCTCACTGCCAGTTGGTGGCGCGTCCACGCATGCGGCGCTGTCTGGCCACCGGGGCTTGCCCACGGCAAAACTGTTCACGGACTTGAACCTTATGAAAAAAGGCGACAAGTTCTACATCACAATACTTAAAGACACGTATGCGTATCAGGTCGATAAGATCACTACCGTTCTGCCGACCAATACCAAACAACTGGCAATTGAGCCCGGCAAGGATTTGGTCACGCTCATCACTTGTACGCCGTATGCGGTCAATACGCATCGGCTGCTGGTGCGCGGCCATCGCATCCCATACGCGCCGCAGCAGCAGGATGACGCCAAATCCACGTTCCACGTGGACGTTCCGCTGCAGTACTTGTTGCCGTCTCTTGCACTGATTGCCTTGCTCATCGCATGGCATTTATGGCAGCGTCATGAGCGGCGACGCCGGCAGAGTGGGAGCGCCAAGGTCGCATCTGGTGATTCTGACTCTGCGGATATCGAGCCGGACGGTGACTTGCCTCCTCAGCCAGACAGTACAAATAACCAATCACATTCATCACGGCGGAAAGGACCGGGCAGACATGTTAGACCTGCATAGCGGAAGCGAATATGGTGCGGCGCGCATTGCTGACATGATTGCCGCCGCCGTTACTATCGTCCTCACTGTTCTTGCAGCCTTCGGCTCTATGGTGCCGTATGCGCAAGCTAATTCTTTCGGCGCTCTCACCATCAATGCCGTATGGGACCGAGACACGGCTTCGCCTAAATTGCTTGTCGGCGATACCTATTCCATCGTGCGCGTCGCCACCGTCACAACGAACAATGATGGTAGCGTCTCCTCATATAAAACCGTCGGCGATTTTTCCGGGCTCACTGCCGATTGGGAACGCCTGACATCAAGTGAATATCACGATGCTGCCAAGAAGCTCGCTACGCACGCGGCGAAAAACAAGCTGTACCAGCATTCCGGCACCACTAACGTAGCTGGTCAGCTCACTTTCCAGAATCTGCCGCTCGGCCTATATCTGGTCTCCCGCACGAGCTCGGCGAAAGCCAACAAAGCATACGACTGTGATCCGTTCCTCATCTCGATTCCTGGCAGTGGAGACACATCCGCTGATCTCAACATCACAGTAGAGCCGAAATTTAGCACTGAAACTCCTGTTGTCCCGCCCGAAAATAACCCGAGCGAGGAGCCTGGCAATCCTGGCCTTATCGGTCATACGGGTGCCGCCGTAGGCAGCATTGCTGCGGCAGCGGGGCTCATGTTACTTGTTGCGTTCATTTTGTTCAGATTGCGCATGAGGCGCCGCATACGGGACGTCAATTCGGCCGGCAAATCCCATACAGATGATTGCACGATGAAGTGAAAAAAGTAAGCATGAGCGACGAACGATTCTCTCCGGAACAAGCACAATATCTGGCTTCGCTGTCTGCAGTCAAGTATTACTGGTTCACGTATCCGATATGCAGAGTGGTTCAAGCGTGAATGCGTTTCGAGTGCTGAAAATGGTGAATCTCCCACTGTGCTGTTCCGTGAAGCGGGGCTCGGTCCTGAGTCGATAGGCGAAAAGCGTATTGAACGGTGCATGCATCGTTGGAGGAAGACAATACGAATAGAAGATCCAGGCACGGTAGACAGAGTGAATCTCCCCGATTCTGAGGTTACTTCCAGTCGCACGAATGAAGGTAACCCTGGAACCGGTGGAAATGATATGCGTGATTTGATTATCCGTCGACAGGCGCTTTATATCAGACGTTTGGAATTAAAAGTCGATGACCTAAAGATGCAGCTTTCGCAGTAATCCCTATCAAATGATGTGCAATGAGTTGTGCTGGATAAGCTGAGAGCGTCATCATTATTGTCTCTGATTCAGTATGAGATTTGTTTGAAACATTGGTGATTCGTGATTTGCGCGTGTATCTCGAATCGATGGGTGGTGCGAATCGAATCGCATATTATCGGGATGAAAAAGGTCTTGAAGTTGATGTGATTCTTGAATTGGTGGATGGTCGCTGGGCTGCGGTGGAGATTAAGCTGAGCGATTTGAAAGTCACGGAGAAAAATGTAGACAAACTACATGCTTTCAAAGAAAAAGTGTGCGGAAATCCTCTATCTCAAGTTCGTGAGCCTGAATTCATGGCGTTTATTGTCGGGCGTGGTGATATTGCATACCGTCGTGATGATGGTATTCCGGTGCTGCCGATCGCCACGCTTGGGGCGTAACAAACGAATGCTGCGGCAGATGGGACAATTGGGGAATGAATTGAACGAAGGAGACGGTGTGCAAGGAGTGCGGCAGATGCGGGAATCGCAGGAATCGCAAAAAACACGGGAATCGCAGGAGTCGCAGAATTCTCAAGGAACGCAACCAAAGATCGGCAGAATTCCGGCGTTGATTGCGGCGGTGGCGATTGTGGGAGTGGCCATTGGTGCGGCCGCCGGTCTGCTGACGTTGATGCTGTACGGCGTCGAGCATCTTGCACTTGGCTATGTTGAGAATTCGCAAGAATCCGGCCCGTTCAATGTTCCTGCGATTCGTCGACTGATTTCCGTGACCGCGGGTGCGGCCATCGCGGCCGTGATTTGGTGGCTGTTGCGTACGCGCAGCACGAAAGTGCCGTCCGTTAAAAAGGCGGTAAATGGCGATATTATGCCGATTTGGCAGACCGTCGTGCATGTGCTGCTGCAGATTTTCATTGTCGGTACGGGCATGTCGATCGGTCGAGAAGTGGCGCCGCGCGAGTTGGGCGCGATGTTCGGTCAACGGTTCGCGCGTTGGGTGCATCTTGACGCAAAAGACACTCGCATGCTAGTGGCGATCACGGCTGCGGCTGGCCTTGCGGGCGTGTATAACGCGCCGCTTGCGGGCACGTTTTTCGCGGTCGAGATTCTGCTCACCGATATAACCCTCGAAACGGTGACGCTCGCATTCGCCTGTTCCGCGCTGGCTTCGTGGGTGGCGTCGCTGGTCAAGGGCACACACACGTTCTATTTGATTGGTGAAACCGACGGTTTGTTTACCCCCGATTACATGGCGTTCGCACTGGTTGCCGGCATGATTCTCGGCGTTGCCGGCGCGCTGTTCCGTCGCGGCTCGCAGTGGGCTGAGAAATCCAAGCCGTCGGGCGTTGGCATTCTGTGGATGCTGCCGCTCGTTGGCTTGCTGACCGGTGTGGTGGCGATTTGGGTGCCGCAGGTTATGGGCAATGGTCGCGCCACCGCGCAGTTGAGTTTCTCGTCCGACGTTGATTTGGCTGTGCTGCCGATTTTGTTGGTTTCATTCCTTGCGAAGGCGATTGTTACGCTGTTGACGATCCGTTCCGGCGCTTCCGGTGGTGTGTTGCAGCCGGGTATTGCGCTCGGTGCTTCGGGGGGTGCGTTGCTTGGCATTCTATGGATGCAGATATTCCACACGAATTCGATTGGTATGTATGCTCTGCTGGGTGCGTGCGCGCTGTTGGCTGCGTCCCAGCAGGCTCCGCTTATGGCGATTTGTTTGGTGATGGAACTTGCGGATGCTCCGATTAATCTGTTTGTGCCCATTGGCTTCGCGGTTGCGGTCAGTGCGTTCGTCGCAAGCCGTTTGGGCGGACCGCTTGCCGCTGTACATCTATCGAAAAGTGCTAAAAAATGCTAACTGAGAAGAATGCGCATGCAAGGGTGCATTAGACGGTAAACTAGGGGTTGGCATACGGGTGGCCGCTGCTGAGCGCCCGATGATGAAGGTGAAGCGGGTGGCGACGCCGCGCCGCAAAACCCTGAGAACTAGTGGAATCGTCTTCCAAGTCGTCCAAGCCGCTCAAATCTCACCCAAACACAGCGTCTGAGTCGTGCGTGGTCTCGCAGGTCCGCATGACTCAGACGCTGTGTTTACATGGCCATAAGGCCGGTTTTTCGCGGAATAAGCGCGGTTAGCACAAACCAGTGGTCCTCGGTGCGGATCGTCACTTCGCCGCCATACTGCTGCACGATGTGGCGAATCGATTTCACACCGAATCCGTGCCGGTGCTGGTCGTCGCGCTTTGTGGTGCGCAAATTGCCTTCCGCATCTTTCTTCAGTCGGGAATCGTAATAATTTTCAACACGGATGACGATAAAGTGATTTTGCTCGTATAACGCAAGTTTGATTAGTCGTTGTTCACGTTTCGGCAGTTTCGACGTCGCTTCGATCGCATTGTCGAGCGCGTTGCCGAACAGCGACGCGATATCCATCGACGACATGCCGCTTAACAGTGATCCGTCCGCGACCGCGGTGAACGTGATTCCGCGATCGGCGCACGTGCGCTCTTTCGTGGTCAGAATAACGTCAAGCACGGGATTTCCCGTATGTTGCTGCGCGCTGTAGCGCTGCACGGATTGCTCCAATTGCTCGAAGCCGGCCGCGGCATGCTTCGGATCGACTTCGGCACGCAATGCGGTGATCTGATGCTTCAGATCGTGCGCAAGGCGGCCCAACGATTCGATATTTTCCTTCGATTGCAGGTATTCCTGATGCTGGCTTTCCAACTGCGCGTTGATGGACGCAAGTTCCGTGTTCGCTTCGATGCGACGTGCCTGCTCCTGCTGCGCGTACAGAATCGCGAAACCGCAGAAATCAATCAGCGTGCGAATGTAGAAAATCTCCTGGCCGACCGAACCGGAAAACGGCGTGTTCGTCGATACGAAACTCAAATTGCTCATGGCGAATGTGACAATCATGATGGCCATCGTCGCAATCGCGGCGGAAGCGGTCGGCAAAGTCGGCGTGGTCTGGCTGAAATTGCCGCGTTCAACCAGCCAAGCCAAACTGAAGCACAATGCATACGTAACGACCAGCAGCGCGATCGCACGCCAATCGTAATCAGCGAAACCATCTCGCACGCCAATGAACGTAACGATCTGCCAATGCAGTGACGCTACCAATTCGGCCAGCACGAACGCGCGCGCCGTAATGTACAGGCCTTCGCGCTTGCCGGTGCCCGCGCCAAGCAGAATCGTCGCATACATGCAGGCGAAGGCGAGCAGCATGCCGATAATCCAGAACCAGATCGGCATACTGCCGTCAAAATACTGCACTGCAATCAGCAGCAGCAGTCCGGCCGCACTGACGATGATCGACCGCTGGAGTGGAACGCGCCGATACAGCACCGCGATATACACCATGCAAGCGGCCCATTCGCAGATCGCCGTATATGAACGGGGTATATCGGGCAGTGCGTTGGTGATCGGCGTCATCGACAGCGCCGAAAGCACGGTTATTGTGGTGGAAGACACGAAAGGTGCGTTTGCCAATCCGGCCAGCATATTCGGCAATACCGCGCCGATCACCTGCCACCCCCCATATAGTCGGTCAGTGCGGTCAGGAACGCCTTCTTGCGTGGGCGGCTCACGCGCAGCTGCTCACCGTTCGACATCACGCAATCTTGGTCGGCAACGCCCGTCACATGCTTGAGGTTCACCAGATAGCAGGAGTTCGAGCGGAAGAAATGATGGTCGGTAAGCTTGGCTTCCATGTCTTTGAGCGTGCCATTGATCGACAGTTTGCCTTCCAGCGTGTGGATGACGATGGTGTGCCGAATCGATTCAAGATACAGAATGTCGGCAAGATTCAGGCGCATCTGCCCGTTGCCGGTTTCGATGAGCATGGAATCATCGCCATTGCGTCGCACCATGTCGATCGACTTTTTGAGCTCCTGCGAAAACGCGAACCATGGTAGAGGTTTAAGCAAGTACGACAACGCACGCACCTCATACCCGCTGATCGCATACTGCGGTGCAGCGGTGATGAACACGATCACGACTTTGTCATCGCGCTCGCGGATGCGTCTCGCGGCGGCCATACCGTCCATTTCGCTCATCTCGATGTCGAGCAGTAAAATATCGTAAACGGGGGTATATTTTTCTACGATTCGCGCACCGTCGTCGAATACGGAAACGGTAAATTGCTCGCCATTTTCCTGTTGATATCGGTTGAGATAGTCGAGTACCAGCTGGCAGCTTGCGGGATCATCCTCGACCACGCCGATTCGAATATTGCGCATTGCAACCTCCCTGTCCTGTCTTTCGCTCCGCACCATTGTCTTGCATGATGGCGATAAATGCGTGTATTTACTACGTCGTTAACCCCTTTTTGTCAGCGGAGACAAACAGCTCGACTCGCGACACGCATTGACAGTCTCGTTGTTGTATGTATCATAGAACGTGGCTCAACGAAGAGAACCTTCGCTAGACCAAAGAAATAAATTAACGCTTTGAATTGTGGCTTTGTCGAAGTTGTAAGCCACAAGGCGAGGCACCGAAAAAATCCCTTTACAACGGATCGTGAGGCACGTACCTGCCTCTGAAAGGATGACAAATCATGGCAGAAGTCGTATTCGACCATGTTACTCGTATCTACCCGGGCAACGATAAGCCGTCGGTGGATGATTTGAATATGGACATCAAGGACGGCGAGTTCCTGGTGCTGGTTGGCCCGTCTGGCTGCGGCAAGTCCACTACTCTGCGTATGCTCGCTGGCCTTGAAGAGGTCAACAAGGGCCGCATCCTCATCGGTGGCAAGGACGTCACCACGATGCAGCCGAAGGACCGCGACATCGCAATGGTGTTCCAGAACTACGCCCTGTATCCGCACATGACCGTGGCCGACAACATGGGCTTCGCTCTGAAGATCGCCGGCACCCCGAAGGAAGAGATTCGCAAGCGCGTCGAGAAGGCCGCTGAGATCCTCGACCTGACCGAGTACCTTGATCGTAAGCCGAAGGCTCTGTCCGGTGGCCAGCGTCAGCGTGTGGCTATGGGTCGTGCAATCGTCCGTGAGCCGAAGGTCTTCCTCATGGATGAGCCTCTGTCCAACCTCGATGCCAAGCTCCGCGTGCAGACCCGTACCCAGATCGCTGCTCTGCAGCGCCAGCTGGGCGTCACCACCCTGTACGTGACCCACGATCAGACCGAAGCTCTGACCATGGGTGACCGCATCGCCGTTATCAAGCTCGGTGTCCTGCAGCAGGTCGGCGCCCCGACCGAGCTGTACGATCGTCCGGCCAACGTCTTCGTCGCTGGCTTCATCGGCTCCCCGTCGATGAACATCAACACCCACCCGGTGGTCAACGGCAAGGCAAAGATCGGCGAAGACACCGTGGATCTGCCGGCTGAGGCTGTCAACAAGCTCACCGCTGAAGACAACAACCAGATCGTCGTCGGCTTCCGTCCGGAAGACGCTTCCCTGGCCGCCCCGGATGACGCTAACGCCTTCTCCCTCAAGGTCATGAACGTTGAGGATCTGGGCTCCGATGGCTACATCTACGGCAACATCATCACCGATGGCTCCGCTGCTGAGGCATCCACCATGATGTCCGACCAGAACAAGCTCACCACGATCCGCGTGAACCCGCGTGCTCTCCCGAAGGTCGGCGATACCGTCAAGATCAAGATCGACCCGTCCAAGATGCACCTGTTCGCTCCGTCGACTGAGCTGCGCCTGAACTGAGCTGATACCGAGTAACCAACCGTTGGCTATTTCTCCAGGGGGATATCCTTTGCGGAAATCGGCTGGCGGGTGGCTGAATAAAAACTTGGCGGGAGCGCGAACTTCCGTCAACCATTAAACGAGACGTACTCTTCCTCTCTTACCGTCTCGTTGGAGAAGCCCCGCGTTGGTGCGGGGCTTCTTTTGTTGTATCTGCAATAGTGAAATTTGTTTTCCTGTAGTGAGATTCTATTATTGAGATTGCAATGGTGGAATCTCAAATGAAATGCGATATTGGAATTTCAATGATGATCATCGCATATTGATGAATGAAATATCGGCAGGTGAAACGGATTCGTCCATATTCGCTTCTTCGGGTAGGTCAACAGGTAAATTGTTGATTCATGGAATCTCTTGAATTGCCACAGATGGATCCCCGTGTGCTGAAAGCAACTTCCGTGCAGGCCGGAGATCCGGCCGCACAATCTCCGGAGCCGCAGGCGCTGAAAATCACCGCCGCAAGCTCGAATCCGAAGATGTTCACCCTGCCGTGGGAAAAGCCGCTGGCTACTTGGCCGGAAGACCTGCTGGCCAATCTTCCGCGTGGTATTTCCAGGCACGTGGTGCGTTTCGTGCACGTGGGCGACGAAGTGTACGCCATGAAGGAAATCACGCGCAATGTGGCGGAACGAGAATACGAGCTGCTGCGTCGCCTGCAGAAGCTGGAACTGCCGACCGTGCAGCCGATTGCCGTGGTCACGGGCCGTCATAGCCGTGAAGGCGAGCCGCTGGAAGCGATTCTTGTTACCAAGCATTTGAAGTTCTCACTGCCGTATCGTGCGCTGTTCGCGCGTAATCTGCGCCCTGATACCGCGGAACGACTGATCGACGCGCTGGCTGTGCTGATGGTGCGCTTGCATTTGGCCGGCTTCTATTGGGGCGATGTGTCGCTGTCGAACGTGTTGTTCCTGCGTGATGCCTACGCGTTCTCCGCATTTTTGGTTGATGCGGAAACCGGTGATCTGCAGATTAACCTGACGGAAGGCCAGCGCGAATACGATGTTGATTTGGCTCGTACGAACATTATTGGCGAATTGATGGATCTTTCGTCCGGTTCGCTGCTGCCGAGCGGTGTTGATGAGATTGAGATCGGCAACCGTTTGGTGGATCGTTATCATTCGCTGTGGAGCGCGCTGACTGATACCGACAAGTTCGGTCCGGATGAGATGTGGAAGATTGAGAAGCGCGTTAACAAGCTGAATGAGCTTGGTTTTGATGTGGATGAGCTGGAAATGAAGACCGCTGAGGATGGCAAGCGTGTGTTGGTGCGTCCGCGTGTGGTCGATGCCGGTTATGCGAATCGTAAGCTGCTGCGTTTGACTGGTCTTGATGTGCAGGAGAATCAGGCTCGTCGACTTCTCAACGATTTGGATGCCTACCGTGCTTCCACATGGCGTGATGGTGAGGATCTTGAGATTGTTGCCACCGATTGGATGCGTGAAGTGTTCGAGCCGACCGTGCGCATGATTCCGCGCGAATACCGTTCGCAGATCGAACCGGCGCAGTTCTTCCATGAGGTGCTTGACCACCGTTGGTTCCTGGCCGAGAGTGCCGGTCATGATGTGCCGATGGCCGAGGCTGTGCAAAGCTATGTGGACAAGGTTCTTCCGCAGTACAAGCTCACCACGAAGGATGTGGCCGCCCTGAACGCCGAAGCCGATTCCGGTGTGATCGACGACGAATACACCTATGACGATCCTGACGACGGCTACAACCCCGACGACGATCCCGATGCAGCTGTATGGGCACATTGATGGAAAAAGCGCCAGTGGAGCTTTTCCAATGTGTCCTGAGTGAGGCGGTAGCCGAACGAAGACGGTATTGAGTCTGCGCGTAGCACACCCTTAATTGCAGGGTCGGAGGCATACTGACAGTCGAACGCAAGCGGAGGATCTTGATCCTCCGCTTTTTGCTACGCTAATCACCTTCCCACTTTCAAAACTCAAAAAATATTTGACTTTTGAAAGTGAGACATATACTGCGAGAGAGCGATGGTGGGAGAGTAGGTCTGCAGAAGCGCCGGATCAATCCAAGTACAGACTTGCATAACAAATGAGCGGATAATCCGTATGGACTATCCGCTCATAATCATTTCAGACGTGCTGCTTTGCCGTGTTTGCTTCCGCAGTTTCGCTGTGCTTGCTGTTGCTTTGCGCGTTGTCTACTTCGCGTCGGCTGCGGCACCGGCTTCGCGGCGGGCACGTACGACGGAATACAGCGTGATGCCTGCTGCGACGGAAGCGTTCAGTGACTCGACCATGTTCGACATTGGAATGCCTGCGATGGAATCGCATGCCTCGCGTACGAGACGGCTCAAGCCGTTGCCTTCGGAACCGAGCACTACGACCAGCGGGTCGGTTTCGAAACCGGTTTCGCCAACGAGGGCGTCACCGCCACCGTCGAGGCCGACGCTGTAGTATCCGCGTTCCTTCAGGCTTTCAATGGCTTTGGTGAGATTTACCACGCGGGCGACCGGCATGTGTGCGGCTGCGCCTGCGGACACCTTCCATGCGGCTGCGGTGACTGAAGCGGAGCGACGTTCCGGCAGAATCACGCCGTTGGCGCCGAATGCGGCTGCGGAACGGATGACCGCACCCAGATTCTGCGGATCGGTGACGCCATCAAGCGCGATGAACAGCGGACGTGCCGCAATGCGTGCGCTTGCGGAGTTGGCCGCTTCCATGGCGCGGGACTTCTTGTCAGCGCGTTCCACCAGCTCAGCGAGCGAGGAATACTGGAACGGCTGCGCCTTCATCACCACGCCCTGATGGTTGGAGGAGCGTGCGATACGATCCATTTCCAAACGGTCGGCTTCCATGAGGTTCAGTCCATGAATGCCGGCGAGACGAATGATTTCGCGCGTGCGGTCATCATGTTCAATGCGCGCGGCCACATACAGCGTGCTTGCGGGCACACCACAGCGCAGCGCCTCGAGCACGGCATTACGGCCGATAACGAGATCATCGGATTCCGAGCTGAACTTTGCCGCGCGACGGCGTGCTGCCAGCCGCGGATCCGCCATCTTACGGCGATTGGTAGCCTGCTTTTCCTTGTAAGCCTTGTGATACACCCGGTCTTCGGCCTTGGGAGTTGGCCCC
Source organism: Bifidobacterium sp. N5G01 (assembly GCF_002742425.1). Lineage (NCBI taxonomy): Bacteria > Bacillati > Actinomycetota > Actinomycetes > Bifidobacteriales > Bifidobacteriaceae > Bifidobacterium > Bifidobacterium sp. N5G01. The sequence goes on along the minus strand of NZ_NJNP01000002.1, from coordinate 450,417 downwards.
TTGCCTCTCAGCGAGTTACGATGCTTTCCACCCGACCCCTTGGTCGGTCCTTTTTTCATTGCCATAGTTGTTCATTCTCCCAGCACCCCGGGAAAAGCGGCTGCTTCGCTCCTAACCGATATGATGGATGGAATGGAGAAAAGAAGAGAGATTTTTGGTTTGCCCGTCATGTTCTGGGGTTTGTGGGTCACGTTGCTCATCCTGTGGATGGGCCGTTTCGTCACATCGTTCCTTTCCATGTATCTTGTTTCCGACATGCATGTGAGTGCGGGCGTGGCCGGCACCATCGTTTCCATGTACGGTTTCGGTGGCATTTTCGGCTGTCTGTACGGTGGCGCGTTGTCTGACCGATTCGGGCGGCCTGCGATGATTGTCATCGGCAACTTGGGTTCCGCTGCGATGCTGGTTTTGCTGGCTTTTATCGGCGATCCTTGGATTATGGCGATTGCGTTGCTGATATACGGTGTGATTTCCTCCATGCCGACGCCCGCGGTCTCGGCGTACGTTTCCGACGTTGTCCCGTTCCGTAAGCAGAAGCGCGCGTATTCGTTGCAGACGTGGGCTGTGAATTTCGGTTTTGCGATAGGGCCGATCATCGCCAACCAGCTTGTCAAGATTTCCTATTCGCTGATGTTCTATGTGGAAGCGGCGGTGCTGGTGTTCGCCACGTTGCTGATGATGGTGTTCTTCAAGGAAGCCGGATTGGGTGTGCGCGTTGCCGGACGGTTTGTGAAACGCGTCGTGAAACAACCTATGGAACGTTCTGAAACTTCACAAACTACCCAATCGCAGCAATTCTCCATATGGCGTAGCTATCGTCGCGCGTGCGCCGACAAAGCGCTCATGTCGATGGTGGTGCTGATGTTCCTGTACACGCTGGCGTATTACCAGATCGTCAGCGGCCTGCCGATCTCCATGACGCAGATTGGGCTCGGCACGGACGAATATTCCAGCCTGCTGACCATCAACGGTGGCATTCTGTGCTTGCTGCAGATTCCAGCGATCGCGTTGTTTCAGCGGATGAGCAACACCCGTGTGCTGGTGCTTGGCATGTCCATCACGGCGGTTGGTTACGCGTTCCAAATCGGCGCCGATTCGTGGGTGACGTTTGCGATTGCGACCGTGTTGTGGACTCTCGGCGAGCTTGGCACGTTCCCGATTGCCGCCACGACGGTGGCGAACATCGCGCCAAAGGATGTGCGTGGCACGTATCAGGGCCTGTACAACCTGGTGTGGTCGCTGTCCAATGCGTTCTCGCCGCTTGTCGGAGGTTGGATTCTGAACGCGTTCGGCAGCCACGTGCTGTGGACCTGCTGCACGGTGATGTTCGTGATTGTGGCGATTGGTTTCTATGTGACACGCGGTCCCCGTGAACGTGCCGCAGCCCGTAATCTCGCTGCTGAGGAGGTGTAGCCGGCGTACGTGAAAAGCGGGAGGCCGCGATTCCGTTTGGAACCGCGGCCTCCCGCTATGTGATTTAAGGATTGGAAAGAAGCAGAGCGGGGTGCTGCCGCGCCTGCGCCTTGCCTCCTGTCGTCTTACTTGTTAAGGACCTTCTTGAAGAGGTCAGCGGAAGCCTTGGCGAGAGCGAACTGGCCGAAGCCCGGGTCGATGGAGGCGAGATCGGAGTTGATGATCTGGTCAAAAGTGTTGTTCTTCATGATGTTTCCTTTCGGACGGCCGCCTGGTCTCTTTTGTCTTCCGTCTTCTTCACGTCGCGCGGTCGTCGCTGCTGTCTTTGTTCTCTTGTTCTTCGTTCTTCTGTTATTTTTCTGTTGTGCCTTCACTATAGGCGCGCCGGTATGCGTTCGTCATTCCGTAATCCTTATTTTTATTGTATGATCATCGGTCCATCTTGAAGAAAATGTAAATAATCTGCCTGCATAACGTTGCTTCCGATGGTTATTTGGGAGTGTTTCGGCTCGGAACGACTCGAATTGCCGCAGGACGAAACCGGTGACGTCAGTCTGTCCGCTTGTTGCGGCCAGACTGCCGATGCTACCTGCATTGTGCGTTGGCCGGTTGCTGGTGGGGTTCGTACGAAGTTGGTGAGACGGGTTATTTCCCGGCCAGCCGATACCGCTGTTTTGGGCTGCGCGCCGGTTCCGTCGGCTCCACAATTTCGTTAGCGATCATGGTCCGCAGGTGACTGGTGATGGCCGAACGGGATAGCCCCGATAGCTCAGACAGTTCCTTTGAAGTTGCGGAACTGCGCTTGCTCAGCAGTTCGATGATTGCTTCTTCTACGGATAGTGGGTTAGTATTGGTTTTCTCGCTTTTCGTCATTCTGCGTTTGTTGAAAGTCAATGAGAAAAAAGTCAACGTGTTAAGCGGTTTCGGTGGATTCATGAGCGCAGCTTGGAGCTGCTCTTCGATGACTTGGTAACCCGTTCCGCGATTCTCTACAACATACCCGCCACCGGGATATGGTGTGGTTTCCAGAATGTTGGAAAGGAATTGGTTTCTTGAAGAAGAGATGCCCACGGTGCCCAACGTGTCGATGGTTACGTTGCCGAACAATCCGCCGGGATTAAGGATTTCTAACCGGTCGGCATACAGGTTCACCTGCACTTGTGATCCGCGGGCGTCTGGCGAGTAATCGCGGTGCATGAGTGCGTTGGCGATTGCCTCGCGAACCGCCTTACGCGGATAATCGGGCACATCCTGGCGAAATGCTCCCTCGATTACGGCTCCGGTACGCATGTTTTTGGTGACGGCATTCAATGCGTCTTCAATAATGAAAGGAATGGGGCCGATGATGGTCTGTGCGTCAAGGAATCTGCGGTTCTCGTCCACTATTTCGGCTTTGGTGATACCTGGGAAAGCGGTGAAAGTGATATTAAGCCTCGGGAAGAATTGCTGAGGGAATGATCCGAGTGCCAGCAGGCCGCCAAGCGTTGGCCGGATGGTTCCTTCATCGTCCTTTTTTGCGACGTGCATGCTGATGGTGATGTTTTCGTCACTGCGAGTGCCGAAAATACGTGGATGCAATTCACGTTGACGGTTGATGAATTGGGAAAGCAGATTGTGGTCCAGATCGTCTAGTGTGGCCTGCGCCACAATTTCGTCGTCGAATGTGGGCTGGCTGTGTTCTTCCATGAGGCGGTCGATTTCATATTGGCTGAGCTTGCGATTGCCGTCACCGGTGCGGATGTACGACCCTTGGTAGCGCCCTTTAGTGGTGATGTAGCACGGTCTGTCTTTGAGTGGCATTGCGGGGATGTGCGCCATGAGAACGTTGGTGCCTTCAAAGGGAATTACTTCCAGCGTCGGCCGTACGCGAGGCGTCATCTGCTCGCATTTGGTGCTCAGCGCTTCCTGTATGGCGCGCGCGTCGAAGGATTCCACCGGCGTGAACCCTTCCTTCTCAGATATGCCGAGAATGATGGTGCCTCCGTTACCGTTGGAAAAGGCGGACAGGGTATCGGTGATGCTTTCAGGTATTTTGTTACGTGCTTCCTTGACTTCGCAGGTTTGAGTATCGTTGCCGATTTGACGCATCTGTAGGATGAGATGTTTGAGTTCACTTGCGTTCATGACCGTCTCCCTGGCGCAAATCCATTTACTTGCAACAAGCTTAACATAACTTAACAGCAACTTCGCAGTTGTTAAGTTTGCTGTTAAGTTCGTGCAAAGTTAGGTGGAAAACGATGTATTGGCATGATTGCGCGGAGCGAATGGTGAATATTGCCGGCAGGGCAGGTGCGTGTGTGTATGCGTGCGCATGCGAAAAGCGGGAGGCCGCGATTCCGTTTGGAACCGCGGCCTCCCGCTATGTGATTTAAGGATTGGAAAGAAGAGGAGCGGGATGCTGCCGCGCCTGCGCCTTGCCTCCTGTCTAGGAAGCGGTCTTACTTGTTGAGAACCTTCTTGAAGAGGTCAGCGGAAGCCTTGGCGAGGGCGAACTGGCCGAAACCCGGATCGATGGAGGCGAGGTTGGCGTTGATGATCTGATCGAAAGTGTTGTTCTTCATGATGTTTCCTTTCACTTGGCTCGGCGGCGCGTCTTTTCTTCTTGTCATTCCTCTGGCCGCTGCCGTAAGTCTGTATTGTGTTTGTCTTTTTCTTCGTTCTTCTGTTGTGCCTTCATTCTAAGCCGGGCAAACCATCAATGTCATGCGACGATCGTCACTTCTTTTGTAAAATCATCGGCTAATCTTGAAGAAAAAGTAATAACTTGTGAAGGCGAACGCCCACAGACACGAAAAAGAAAGAAAAAAAGGGCACCGAGCTGTTGCTTGGTGCCCTTGGGAAAACAGAGATAATCAGACTTTACGGCCTGCGCCGTGAAAAATTACTTGCGCTTGGGCTTGCCGAACGTGAATGCGCGCACGATCGCGACGATGCCGATTGCCACAAGCGCGCATCCGCCGAACAGAATCAGCCAAGTCGTGGAGCTGATGGGGGAGAACAGCACGATGAAGCCGGCGACGATTGATAGCAGCGCGTAAATCACAGCCCATGCGGAGCTTGGCATGCGCCACGACTCCACGAGCGCCATCACACCTTCCAGCATCCAGCCGAGACCGACCACCATGGTAACGAGCACGGCGAGCGTGGCTCCGGAAAGCGCCGCGTTCTTCAGCATGGCCACACCGCCGACGGCCAGCATCAGACCGATTAGAATGTCAAGTACGCGCCATCCGCCCGGAAGCCCGAGTTCCACGATTGCGGTCACAATGCGGACCACGCCGGAAACCACGAAGTATGCGCCGAGTGCGATTGCGGCGACTTTCAGCGTGGCTCCTGGCCAGATCAGCAGTGCCAGGCCGAGGATGATGGCGGCGATGCCAAGTATTGCGTAGGTGCCGCGGATCGCGTTCTTCGCCTTCTTTGGCAGCCATTCCTCCGCAAGTTTGAACGGGCTGGTCGGCGGCTGTCCGTTGCCGCCGTTCTGGTTCGGATCGTTCGCATACGGGTTGTTCATTGCGTCGCTCATGATGGCCCCTTTCCTTGAAGAGCTTGCTTCGTGACGTTCGGACGCGCGCGAAGTAGTCCGCCTGCACTCGAACGTTTCGGAAGTTCTGCCCCCATTCTAGGCAATCTGTCTAATTTAAGCCATCAACAAAATTCCCCTCATCGTCCATTTTGTTGGATGGATCGCATGATTTAGCTGTCTTACCGCGCGATTTGAACAGATTGTCGCACGATTCTGTGTTATTGCGAATTGTGTTTCACGACATGTTTCACGAATTTGCGAAATTTTGACAAAAGACGGTGTGTGGCACTCTTGCAAAATGGTCACGGTGTGCAATAATGGCAGGAATGCACCGATGGCGTACGCCCGGTGTCCGCAACCGCGCAGCATTGCCCAGCTCGGCGAGTGTTTGTGAAATCGCAATTTTCCGCGGTTTTCACACTATCGCAACGGCAGGGGGAGTGCTGACTACTCCGCGGCGCTCCCAAGGAGATCATCATGGTTGATCGCAAGGAAGATCAATCCACCCAATTCCGCGATACCAGTGCGGGCAATTTCGAACAAGCAACGAAAACCGTTACGCAAAAGCAAGTTGATCCGTCGCTCGCCGATGCGCAAACCGTAGCGCAATCGCTTGGCGTCGATTTGAATACCGGCCTGAGCCAAGCGGAAGCCAAGCGGCGACTCGACAAGTACGGACCGAATGAACTCGCGTCCGCACCACCGGTGCCGAAATGGAAGAAATTCCTCGAACAATTCAAAGACCCCCTTGTCTACCTGCTGTTGGCTGCAACCGGCATTTCGCTCGTCGCATGGTTCATCGAACGGGCCAACGCCGTACCGGGTGCGGAAGGCGGCGAAGCATTGCCGTTCGACGCCATTGTCATCGTGCTCATCCTCATCGTCAACGCGGTGCTCGGCTACATTCAGGAATCGAAGGCGGAAGCGGCCGTCGAAGCTCTCTCCAACATGACCGCGCCGCAGACCAACGTGCTGCGTGACGGCCAAATCGCCCGCATCAACACGGTTGACGTGGTGCCCGGCGACATTATCGTGCTCGGTGAAGGCGACTCCGTTTCCGCGGACGGACGCCTCTTCGCGGCCGCCAGCCTGCGCGTCGCGGAAGCCAGCCTTACCGGCGAAAGCGTGCCCGTCGGCAAAAAGACCGACACCCTCGCACAGGCGAAAGCTCTCGGCGACCGTGCCAACATGGTGTTCAACGGCACGTCCATAACGCAAGGCACCGGCCGAGCCATCGTAACCAGTACCGGCATGGGTACGCAGGTCGGCAAAATCGCGGATCTGCTGCAAGCCACGGAAGACGACGAAACCCCGCTGCAAAAGGAAATGAACTACGTTTCCAAAATCCTCGGCACCGCGGTATGCATCATCGCGGTCGTGGTGCTGGTCGCGCTCGCGCTTACCGAAGGCTTCCACGACGTTCACGATGTGATCGATTCGCTGCTGTTGGCCGTTTCGTTGGCGGTCGCGGCCGTGCCGGAAGGTTTGGCTGCGATTCTTACGGTAGTGCTTGCACTCGGTGTGCAGCGCATGGCCATGCATAATGCGATCGTCAAGAAGCTGCATTCGGTGGAAACGCTCGGTTCCGCGTCGGTGATCTGCTCCGACAAAACCGGTACGCTCACCCGCAATGAGATGACCGTGGAACGTGTGGTCACGCCGAGTGGCGAAGTGCAGCTCACTGGCACCGGCTATGCGCCGGAAGGCCGCATGGTGGTCGATTCGCAGATCATGGAACATGCGCAAATACGCGAGATCATCGAATCGGAGGCCGTCGCAACCCTTGCCGTGGGTGCGCTGGCGAACGACGGCGAACTGCGCGAATCTGCTGCTTCTGCCGGAAATGCGGAAAACGTAACGTGGGAGGCAGTCGGCGACCCGACCGAAGTCTCACTCATCGTCGCAGCACAAAAAGTGAAAGCGAATCGCAAGTATGCCAACTACGGGCGCGTCGGCGAAATCCCGTTTACTTCCGAACGTAAGCGCATGTCCATCGTGGCGCAAGACAACGCCGACGCTGGCCGTCTGACCGTCTTCTCCAAGGGTGCCCCCGACGTGCTTCTTGGATATTGCAGCAGAATTGCGGTCGGCGGTGCCGTCCGCCCACTTACGGAAGGTGATCGTCAGCAGATTCTTGCGACTGTCGAACAGCTTTCTTCCGACGCGTACCGCACGTTGGGCCAGGCCTACCGTCCGCTCGGTACCGCTTCGCTTGCGCAAGTGCCGGGAGTAATGCTGAATTCCGCGGGCCATGTTGCCGATATTGCGGAACAAAGCGATGTGCTTGAGAAGGATTTGATTTGGGTCGGCATGGTCGGCATCATCGATCCGCCGCGTACGGAAGTGCGTGATTCCGTGGCAGAGGCGCATCGCGCCGGCATTCGCACGGTAATGATTACCGGTGACCACCCGCTGACCGCGGCTCGCATCGCCACCGACTTGGGCATTATCGACAAGGGTGGCAAGGCCATGACCGGCAGCCAGCTTGACGAACTGCCCGACGAAGCGGCCTTCGACAAGGTGACCAGTGAAGTGTCCGTCTACGCGCGAGTCGCGCCGGAACACAAGCTGAAGATCGTCGAATCGTTGCAGCGACAAGGTAACATCGTGGCCATGACCGGCGATGGTGTGAACGACGCTCCTGCCGTCAAAACCGCCGATATCGGCGTCGCCATGGGCATTACCGGCACTGAAGTAACCAAGCAAAGCGCGAAAATGATTCTCGCCGACGACAACTTCAGCACCATCGTTGCAGCGGTCCGCGAAGGACGAGGCATTTTCGACAACATCCGCAAGTTCCTGCGCTACCTGCTTAGCTCCAATGTGGGCGAAGTGTTCACCGTGTTCGGCGGCGTGATGCTTGCCGGATTCCTTGGCATCACCCAGCCCGGCAGCCAAGGCGTTATCGTCCCGCTGCTCGCCACGCAGCTGCTGTGGATCAACCTGCTCACCGATGCCGCGCCCGCGCTCGCTATGGGCGTTGACCTGTCTACCGATGACGTGATGGCACGCAAACCGCGTAAACTCACCGATCGTGTGATCGACGCCGAAATGTGGGGCGACATCATTTTCATCGGTGTGATTATGGCAGCCGTCACCCTGATCGGCATGGACATGCATTTGGCTGGAGGCCTGTTCACCGACCGTTCCGTCGATGCGATTGGCCACGATGCGCAAATGACTGAAGCGCGCACCATGGGTTTCACGATTCTCGTGTTTGCCCAGATGCTGAACGCGCTCGCCTCTCGTTCGCACCTGCAGTCGGCGTTCGTCGGCCTGTTCTCCAACAAGTGGCTATGGGGTGCGATCGCACTGAGCGCGGTATTGCAGCTGGGGGTGATTTACATTCCGTTCCTCAACACCGCTTTTGGGACGGTACCGCTCAGCGCCGGCGCATGGGTCGAATGCTTGGGTCTTGCCATGATCGTGCTCATCGCCTCCGAACTGCGCAAATGCGTCCTTCGCGCCATGCACAAGCGCTAAAGGGCACTAGTCATAAGCCATAAACAGCGAGCGGGGCTATTCCTAATCGAGAATAGCCCCGCTCGCTGTACTCCACGCGCCGTGCGATGTTTATCGCAGACGCATTCGTCGTTTTGATGCGTTTCAATCACGCCGTCTGCAGTTGGCGCTTCCCATACTTGCGACGTGCGGCTTCGGCGGTGACGCCAAGCGCACGACCGATGGTGTTCCATGACTGGCCGTGTTTGCGGCTGACTGCAACGGTATTGTCTATTCCGCGTTCAGCAATCCGTGCTGAATATTCGGTAATCAGTCGGTGATGTCGGCTTTGTAGAAGTTCACGTAGGAACGGCTCGGCGTCGGACCTCGCTGGCCCTGATAATGCGAGCCGGTGCCTTGCGAACCGTAAGGATGTTCGGCGGGGGAGCTGAGCTGGAAGAAGCACATCTGACCGATCTTCATGCCCGGCCACAACTTCACCGGCAACGTCGACACATTCGACAATTCCAACGTGATATGCCCCTCGAAACCAGGGTCGATGAAGCCTGCGGTGGAATGCGTGAGAATACCCAAGCGGCCCAGCGAGCTCTTGCCTTCCAAGCGGGCGGCAATCGTCGGATCAAGCTTCACATACTCCCACGTGGATCCCAACGCGAACTCACCTGGATGCAGAATCCACGGTTCGCCCGGAGCCACCTCGAACTGCTCGGTCAGCTCGCCCTGATTCTCAGCCGGATCGACATACGTGTACGCATGATTGTTGAACAGGCGGAAGAAACGGTCCAAACGCACGTCAATGGAAGCAGGCTGCACCATTTCCGGGGTCCACGGATCGAGTGAAATATGACCTTCGGCCTGCGCGGCGAGAATGTCGCGATCGGACAGCAGCATCGAAACTCCTTATTGCCAGGCACGCGAATGTGCCGGTATGGCGCTCGCCAACATTCGAATGTTCGCATGGTTGAGCGTGCGAATGTCGGCAATTGCGAAATGATTATTAGCTGGCTCTAGTCTAACGCGGTATCGCTATATCGTGGCTTATATTGGGCTGTAACGATTGCCGTGTGCTTGGTGCGCAAAATCCGTTGCTTCGGATTTTCTGCAGGATTTCTTACAGAATTCCCGGTGCGATATTGTGTGCTGCAAGCCAGTCGCGTAAATCGCTAAACTCATTGAGACTGACCGCATGATCAAGTCCGCGGTAGCTTTTCGACGTGAGGAACGTATGTTCGTCCAGCCAAGCGGTGGTTGCAAAAATCTCAGGCATCGGAATCACAGTATCGTTTTTGCCGTAACCGTAGAACACGGGAATGTTCAATTCCGCAATACGACTATCGGCAGGTGCACTGCCGGCAACGATTCCTGGAGCAAGGAAGCCGGAAAGCGAAATCGACGCGGCGTACCGTTCCGGATGAACGCGCAGCAATTGAATCGCCAGCAAACCGCCCTGCGAAAAACCGATCGGCACTACAGCGCGATCTTCGGGAACATTGTGCGCAACCCAATTGTCGATGGCTTGGGCGGCGGCATACGCGTCACGATCCAGATCTTCGCCGGACGGCACGCAATCATGGAACCACGAGTACGCGCCCTGGCCGAAGCCGAATTCACCGGAACCGGCCTCCTGCAGCACGAGCGGCGCGCGCAATGAAGCGAAATCGTTGTAGGGAGCCACGTAACGCATCATGTCTGCCAGATCGGCCTCATTGGAACCCCAGCCGTGCAGACAGAGGAACAGCGGGCGTCGTGGAGCCGCATTGCCACCCCCTCGCGAATACTGCACGTGCGTGACCTGCAGCGGCTCGCCGAAGCGCCCCGGAACCACCTGCGATTCGCGCCCGATCAGACCGGCCGGAGTGTTTGGGTTGCTGGAGTAGTGGGAATCGCTGGTTTTGTGCTCGCGTATTTCACTCATGCCTCCAATATACCTGTTCCAGCGGGGTAATTCTCCCAGTCACTGGAAGGATTAGGACGCCGAGCGGCCTGTAAGCGGGCAGATTGTTCCAGTGGGTGGAGGTTTCTGGACTCTGGATGGCTTGCCAGCGGGTGGATTCTTCCACTGACTGGGGGAATCTGGACTTTGAGTGGGCTGTCAGCGGGCAGATTGTTCCAGTGGGTGGAGGGTTTGGGACGCTGGGCGACTTGCCAGCGGGCAGATTGTTCCACTGACTGGAGGAATCCACCCCGCTGAAGGCAAAAAGAAACCCCGGTGGAGAGAAGACCACCGGGGAGAGAAAGGAGAGAGAAGAAGAAAGGGTTCAATTGTCGGGAACTGCTGTGGGTTCCTGGTCGGCTCTTTTGCTGACATCTCCTATATAAGCAGACGATGCTGAGTACATGTCTGGTGTTTTCTGGGAACTTTCTGAGAATTTCAATTCCCCATGTTTTGGATTGTGGAATAGCCTTCAGTTTGCCACGTTATACGCGTGTTCCGTTTCCGCAATTGTCTCGTTCTCCACGTCCACACAGCTCGTCCGCAAACAAACCTACGGCAGACCGCCGGCTCACGCCAGCTTGCTAACCCCATCAGATCAGCTGGATGCTAGATCTGCGCGTCGGCGTCCACACTCATCACATACACGTTGCGTCGCAGCTGCTTGGACTGCGCGCGCGTAATGTCGCCCGCTTCGTACATATCCTGAATCACGCCCAATTCGATACCGTAGCTTTCGCGCTTCACGTCTTCCGCCTGCGCCTGCGCCTCCGCGCTCGTGCCCACATTCGGGCGCGCCCTCAGCGTAGCCTCGCCTCGTCGATAATCCAGCAGCAGTGCTGAGCAATGTTCCGTGTTGTACGTGTCGCGGCCCATCTCCTCATACAGGCGGTCGATTACATGTTCGATGGCATCCACCTGCACCACGCGGGTGTGCGCGAACAGCTCGTCGTCGCTGAACAGCGGGGTAGTGCGGCGAATGCGGCTGTTCACACGCTTCAACATGGTGCCCATACGCCTCTGCAACGCCCTGAAGCGGCCTTTGGCTCGCCAGATGGTGCGTCCGGAATTATGTTCCGTTTCAATATGGCGCAGTGAGCTCATGATCTGGTCGAGCAGGCGCTCGCATGCTTCGATTTCCAGATCGTGCGCTGCCTTGTCGTCGTTCGGCGTCGCTTTGACTTTCGCCAGTCGCGCCTTGACGTATTCCTTCTCCCAATTGAGCGCGTCGATCTGCAGTTGCATATACCCTTGCGGGTCGATTTCTCCGATGCGCTGCTTCAGTCGCGTAATACGTTTCGTATACGAGTCGATGATCATCAGTACCGCACGACGATTGTCAGGTGTGACTCGTCCCGTCAGTTCTTCCACGGTCCGTCGCAGCACTTCGATAGTGATTTCAGTCATTTCCACGGAAGCGTCTTTATTGCGATTCGGTGCCAGCAGAGGCAGCAGGAAGTTGGCGAGCAGCAAGGTTACGACGATCACGCCACCTGCGATGAAGATCAGCTCGTCACGCATGGGGAACCACGCGCCTCCCGTAATGGTGTACGGGATCGTGAACATCAACGACAGGGTGATGGTGCCTTTCGGCCCGCCGAACGTCATGACCGCGGCCGAACGCCAACGTTGCGCCGTCATCTTGCGTCGCTTACCGGTGACGGTATCTCGTGCGAGACGCAGCATCAACGAAATCCACAGAAATCGCATGACGATCACCACTGCGGAAACCGTAAGAATCGCAACCAGCAGCCGCCAATTGCTGACCTGAGGATCATCCCAGCTTGCGCTCATCGCATTCGGCAGCAGCATGCCAAGCAGAATGAACACCGTGCCGTTGAGCGTAAACGAGAATACCCCCCATACGCTTGACGAAACAATGTTAGTGCGAGCAACATTCGGGCCGATGCCGGTTCGGTCGAAACGGATGATCAAACCGGCCGTCACTACCGAAAGAATGCCGGAAACATGCACTGCTTCCGCACCCAAATACAGAATGAACGGCAGGAACAATTCCATCAAAATACGGCTTGTGGTCGTCTCCCAACCGAAAGATCGCAACGATTCAAATAACAGGTCGGCGATCATGCCTACTGCCAAGCCGAAAATAGCGCCGCCGAAGAACGAGAACACGAACTGTATGGCAGAATCGCCCACTTCGAATACGCCGCTGATGGCCGCTGCAATCGCAAACTGGAAGCCGACGATGCCGGACGCGTCGTTGAACAGGGATTCACCCTTGAGCACGCTGGTTTGCCGTTGCGTAAGAGCGGCTTCCTTGCCAAGCGAAGATACGGCGACCGCGTCGGTCGGCCCAAGTGCTGCGCCGAGCGCCAAAGCCGCGGCAAGGGGAATTGCGGGCCATACGGCATGCAGTGCGAAGCCAACGGCAACCATCGTGGCGATCGCTAATCCAATTGCCAATGAAAGCGACAATTTAACGGATTTCAACAGCTCATTTTTGTCGATCTCATGCGCTTCCAAATACAGCAGTGGCGCAATGAACAGCACCATAAACAGTTCCGGGTCGAGCGTGACGTTCGGGAAAAACGGCAATTGCGATGCCAACGCACCCAACGCGATCTGTACAAGAGGCGTGGAAACCTTGGGAATGAAACGGCTGATAAAGGAAGACAGCACAACCGCGGCGATAATACATACAATCAATTCGAATACCGCCAACGTGCCTCCTTTGCGCGCATTTTCCAAACTCTTCCAGCCTACCAAGAGGTATTTATGGGTGTGTTTCGCCTTTTGCTTCACGTGAATGGAACCGTATAGTGGCGGATATGCAGTGGAGTGACGACATGGGACTTGCGATTGAGTTGGCTCGTGAAGCCGCAGCGGAGGGTGAGGTGCCGGTCGGTGCCGTCGTGCTTGACGCTGGGGGAGCGGTGATTGGTCGGGGGCGTAATCTGCGTGAGGCGCATGCCGATCCGTTGGCGCACGCCGAGGTCAAGGCCATGACGCAGGCCGCTCGGTCGCTTGGTACGTGGAATCTTGCCGATTGCACGTTGATTGTTACCTTGGAGCCGTGCCCGATGTGCGCCGGCGCGTGTCTGCAAACGCATGTCGGACGAATCGTGTTCGGCGCGTGGGATGCCAAGTTGGGTGCATGCGGTTCGATTTGGGACATTCCGCGTGACCCTCACGTCGGCCATGTTCCGGAAGTCGTCGGTGGTGTGTGCGAAATGGAATGCGCACGATTAATGACTGATTTTTTTGCTGGAAAACGGTAACTCGATTTTGCAGTCGCAAGAAAAACGTAAGAAATATTGAAATACCAAGTAAATCTCGGTAAAGATGATTGCTGACTGCGCAGTAACGTTCACGAAGAAGATTGCGGTGATTTGACGGTCGCAAGAAATACTTTCCGAAAGAAAGAAACACGCTCGACGACGTCAACAAATAAAGCTTGACATATCATCGAAGGTGACAATACAAGGCAATCGCAATATGTAAAGGATGCTGCAATGACGCTCATTCAGACCTTCCATGGCAACGCTACCAACGGTACCGAACTCACTGCGGTCTACGCCGAACAGCCAGCCGCGAACGTGGCGTTCGCACTCGTATTCCCCGGTAATGATCTGCCGCGACTTGTGCACTGGGGCCGTCCGCTCGCAGCCCCGGCAACCGTGATCGACATGTTCGACGCGCAAATGCCACAGCGCGTTTCCGGCGCGCTCGACTACACCCCATGGCCGAGCGTACTGCCCACGCAATCCGAATCCTGGATTGGCGCAACCCGCTTCGACGTGCGCCGCGACGGCGTGGAACTGTTCTGCAAGTTCGCAGTCAGCAACATCACCGCCGAAACCGTGGCAGCTGGCAAAACCTACGTCATGGGTGAAAAAGACGGATACCCGAGCTGGAGCGTGGCCGACGAACCCAAGCAGACCCCAACTGTTACCGTCACCGCAGAAGACGTGGAACAGCATGTGAAACTCATCTGGACCTGCGAACTCGACGAAACCGGCCTCATCCGCCAGAACGCCGAAGTCGTGAACACCGGCGAAGGCCAGCTCGAAGTCGGCAAGATCGAACTCGCATTCACCGTGCCGGCCGACGCCAACGAAATCCTCACCACCACCGGCCACCATCTGCGCGAACGCTCCCCACAGCGTCAAGACTTCACCCTCGGCCGCTTCGCCAAAGCATCCATGGCCGGACGCCCAGACTTCGATGCCACCCTGCTGCTCAGCGTCGGCGAAAAAGGCTTCGGCTTCACGCACGGCAACGTCTACTCCGCACACGTGGCCTGGAGCGGCAACAGCGTGCTTTCCGCGGAACGCCTGCCCTATACCAGCGGCGTGATTGGCGGCGGCGAAGTGCTGTTCGGCGGTGAAATCAGCCTCGCCAACGGAGAGTCCTACACCACCCCATGGCTCATCGGCTCCTATGGCGAAGGCCTCAACGAAGTCGCAGCCCGCTTCCACGGCTACATTCGCCGCGTGCACCGCGACTGGCTCGTTGAACACAACATCGCACCCAAGCCACGCCCGGTCATTCTCAACACGTGGGAAGCCGTCTACTTCAACCATGATTACGACACCCTCACCGCACTCGCCGACAAGGCTGTGGAAAGTGGCGTGGAACGTTTCGTGGTGGATGACGGCTGGTTCGGCTCCCGCCGCGACGACACCTCCGGCCTTGGCGACTGGCAGGTCTCGCAAGACGTGTGGCCCGACGGCGACAAGTCACTCAAGGCACTCGCCGATTATGTGCACGGCAAGGGACTCGAATTCGGCCTGTGGTTCGAGCCGGAAATGGTCAACCCGGATTCCGACCTGTTCCGCGCGCATCCCGACTGGGTGTTGAAGCCCACTGAAGGCCGTCTGCCAATGCAGGGACGTACCCAGCAGGTTGTGGACCTGACCAATCCGGACGCCTACGACTACATTTACGACGCAATGGACAAGCTCGTTGGTGAACTCGGCATCGACTACATCAAGTGGGATCACAACAAGCTCGTCACCGAAGCCGTCTCTCCGCGCACCGGACGCCCGGCAGTGCACCAGCAGACGCTCGCCGTATATCGCATTTTCACCGATCTGAAGGCCGCACATCCGGGACTTGAAATCGAAAGCTGCTCTTCCGGCGGCGGCCGCGTGGACCTCGGCATTCTCGAAGTAGCCGACCGCATTTGGGGATCCGACTGCGTCGATCCGGTGGAACGCGCCGACATCCAGCGCTACACCTCGCTGCTCGTGCCTCCGGAAATGATCGGCGAACACGTGGGCGCATCACCGGCACACTCCACGCACCGCGCAACCACGCAGGAACTGCGCATGGCCATGGCCTTCTTCGGACACATGGGCATCGAATGGAACCTGCTCAAGGAACCACAGGAAGACATCGACAAGCTCGCCGAATGGGTCGCCGAATTCAAGAAGCATCGCGAATGGTTCGCCGTCGACACAGTCGTGCATTCCGACGCCGCCGATCCGGCAGTGCGCTTGGATGGTGTGGTCATGCCCAACAAGGCGGCCGCCATCTACCGTTTCACCCAGCTCACCACTTCGCAGACCTACCCGGCCTCGCCGGTACGCCTGCCCGGCCTCGACCCCGACAAGGTGTATGAGGTGTCTCCGCTCGACGTGAGCCTCGACCTTGCCAAGCAAGACATCACCAACGGACAGAGCCCGCTCGGCTGGTGGAAGGTCGAAGGTGTGAAGATGACCGGACGTGCGCTCGCCACGTACGGCATCCGCCCGCCGGCATTGCATCCGGCGCAAGCAGTCCTTTTCAAGGCCGTGCTTGCGCCCGTCGAGAGCGCTGAATAAGCCGTAATCGCATAACAAAAATCCTCCCTGAACAAAAGGGAGGATTTTTGCATTAAAAAACAATCAAGTAATCAATCAGCCAACATATTGCCGAATCGCCTGCGCTGCGGCAGCCTTGGCCCACAATGCCCAATCATGGTCGGGAATTTCAAAATCCACTGGTGCGGCCTGGCTATGCCGATACATGTTGATGCCGTTGCGCAAGTCGTCAATGCCGAATTTCGCGATGAACGACGATTCTCCAGCGATCATGATTTTGTCTGGCATGGCAAGATTGGCTATGGTCGCCACCATGGTGCCGAGACGGAAGCAGGTGCGGTTCACCAGATTCGTCGCCTGCGGTTTGTTCGTGCGTGCGTCACGTGCGAAATCGTCGAATGATGCGGGATGTCCGATAATCTGCGAATATTCCGCCGCGATTGAGTTGTCGGACAGGCATTGCGCGCATCCCTTGTGTCCGGAAACACAACGCGGTCCATCCGGATCGACCAGAATATGCCCGACCAAACCGTAACTTTTATCCGGACAGCTCACCAGCTCGCCGTTGACCGTCAACGAATAGCCGACGCCTGCGCCGAACGTCAGTACCGCGAAGCTACCCAATCCAACGCCGGACCCAAACATGCAGGCATCAACGACCAACGAATCGATATCGTTGTAAATGCCCGTCGGCAATCCAGTAGCCTCGCGAACCATAGCGGAGAGCTCCACGGGCTGAGACCAGTGCATGAACGGTGCGAACGTCACTACGGCATTGTCGACGATATGCCCGCCCAGTGAGATTCCCACGGCGCACGGTTTCGGCCATCCCGCCATCTCCGCCTCGTCGGAACAGTCGATCGTTAGTTGTTTGATCAGCGCGACCACGGCTTGCGGCGACGTGTCTTCGATTTCCAAATCGTGGCATCCGGTGATAATCTGCCCGATTGCGTTGACCGCAACCGCCGAAATATGCGTCGCATTGATTTTCATACCGACGAAAGATCGCGCGTTCTCGATTATTCGCAATCCCGTTTGCGGGCGGCCGCGACGTTCCGCATTTTCTTTCTGAACGAAACCTTTCGGCAGTTTACCGGCCTTGCCGGACGGCATCGGCGTCTCCTCGATCACGCCAGCATAAATCAGATCGCTGGTAATACGGGAAACCGCGCCCTGTGAAAGTCCTAAAATCTGCGCCAAAGTAATACGCGAAATCGGACCGTATTTCATGACGCAAGTCGCGACTTTATGGGTATATTCCGAGCCTTCAAACCACTGTGGCAGAGGTGAAACCGCCATCTGCACCATCCTTCGTACTCCCGTTCGCGCACATCGTGCATCAAATTACTTTCTCAGAGTAACAAAATCTCGTCGTTTTTGTTTTCCGCCCCGCACAGGCGCGCTGAGCTGGGAATGAAAACCGCCCCCTTCTACAATTCTCAGTAACGGTGGTGTGGTAAGGAAGCCGCTCCACCGTAATAGAGAAAAGATACAAAGGAGTCGAGAATGAAACCTGATTCCACCACTAGTGTAGGTAAATTCAGGAGGATTGTATACCGCGCTCTCACGGCCACATGCGCAATCGCGTTGACGGCCGGCCTTGCAGGTTGCGGCAACAACACCGCTGGAACCGTCACTTTGGATTTCTTCCAATTCAAAGCCGAAGCAGCGGACTGGTTCACCGCAAAAGCAAAGGAATTTGAGAAAACCCATCCCAACATCAAAGTCAACGTCAACAATTCGTCCGACGCAACCACTGATTTGCGTACGCGACTCGTGAAAAATCGTGAACCCGACGTCATCACCATCAATGGTGACATTAATTTCGGCATGCTCGCCGAAGCGGGTGTTTTCCATGATTTCACCGACGATGAGATCGTTGACGAACTCAATCCGGGCATGGTGAACATCGCCAAGAGCCTTGTGCAAACCAACGACGAATCCAAGAAGCGCCTGTACGGCCTGCCGTATGCGGGCAACGCGTCCGGCTACATCATCAACGCCGACGTGTGGGAGGAAGCGGGCGAGGATCCCGACAATCCACCGCAGACGTGGAGCGAATTCATCGACCTGCTGCAACGCTTCAAGAGCAAGGGCATTGTACCGATCGAAGCGAGCACCGCTGATCCGTGGACACTCCAGGCGCCGCTGGCGTCACTCAACTCCACGCTGGTACCGGAATCCGAATATCTTTCCCTCAAAGACGGATCGAAGAAATTCTCCGACCTGTGGGGCACTGTCAGCGATCAGCTGGTCGAGATCTACCAGAACTACACGCAGAAGAATCCGGCCGTCACTTACCAGCAGGCCACGCAGGATCTGGCCGCAGGCAAAGCCGCGATTCTGCCACTCGGCACCTACGCGATTCCGCAGATCCGACTCATCAACAGCGACGCCAACCTGCGTTTCGCGCAAATGCCGGCAACTGATGATGCCAAAGAACAGCAGCTCACCGCAGGCGATGACGTGATCCTGACCATGGGTGCGCATACCAAGCATGAGAAGGAAGCGCGCGAATTCATCGACTTCCTGATGAACGACGAAAACATCAAGGACTACTCCAAGCAGCAGTCCGCATTTACTCCCTACAAAGACACGTATGTGGGCGATGAAGCGCTGAACGGTGTGCTTGACTTCTACCAGGCGGGCAAACTGGCCGACTTCTGCGACCATTACGTGCCAGCCAGCATCAACCTCGCAGGCTTCCTGCAGACGCTGGTTCAGTCGGGCAACACCGAAAAATTCCTGAACAGCGTGCAATCCGAATACGACAAGATCGAAGCCAGAAACTTCAGGTGAGAGGAGGAACGGACATGACTACCGCACATACTGCAAATACTGCGAAGAACTCGGCAAAAACTTCCAAGAATAAGGTTTCGAAATATTCCAAGCGCAAGGTCGATCCGGCATTTTATTGGATGACCGTTCCGGCTGTGATTCTGGTGTCCATCTTCCTGTATTGGCCGTTCCTGCAGGGCGCGGCATACTCGTTCACCAATTCGCAGGGTTACGGTGATTTCAAATTCATCGGATTGAAGAATTACATTGCGATGTTCCAGGATTCTCGCGTTGGTCACGCGTACCTGTTTACTATTTTCATCGCAATTTTGATTACGATCGGCACGAATTTTCTTGGCATGTTCCTTGCGGTGCTGCTGAATTCGAAAATCGCGTTCAAAAACGGGTTCCGTGCGATCTTCTTCATTCCGTACACCTTGTCGGTGTTGGTGATCGGCTATGTGTTCAAGTACATTTTCATGACGCCGCTGCCGGCGCTCGGTCAGGCGCTACATATTGATTGGCTGTCGACGTCAATGATTTCCAATCCGGATTTGGCATGGTTCCCGATTGTGTTCCTGTCGATCTGGCAGGGCGTGGCCTACTCCACGCTGCTGTATTTGGCTGGACTACAGACCATCGACAACGAGATTTACGAGGCGGCCGCGATTGATGGCGTGAGCGCTTGGCAGAACTTCTGGCAGATCACCTTCCCGCTGATCGGCCCGTTCTTCACCATCAACATGGTGTTGAGCCTCAAGAATTCGCTCGGCGCGTTCGACCAGATCATGGCATTGACCAAGGGCGGCCCGGATTCCAAGACCGAAACTGTCTCGTACCTGATCTTCCAGAACGGCCTTGGCAATGGCGAATACTCCTACCAGATGGCGAACGCGGTCACGTTCTTCATCGTGCTGGCAATCCTGGCCTTCGTGCAGCTGAAGTTCTTCAGCGGCAAGGAAAAGGTCTGAGCAAGGGTCTGAAAGTCTGAAGGTAAAGAGGAAATATCATGACTAGCGCAACTGTTGCAAAGACTGCAGCCAAGACTACTCAATCGCAGGAAAAGCCGGAGAAAATCCGCAGGGATCATAGGGTCAACTGGTGGCTGACCGCGGCTGTGACGGTGTTGAGCCTTACCGTGCTCGTGCCGTTGTATTTCGCTGTGGTCACCGCGTTGAAGACTCCGAGCGAGGCTGGTACATTCAGCTTGCCGACCACATGGGAATGGCATAATTTCGCCGATGCGTGGAATAAGGTGAATTATCCGAAGGCCGCGCTTAATTCCGCAATCATCACCGTGTGCGCGGTGGTGTTGACGCTGCTGACGAACACGTTCGTCGCGTATGCTGTGGCAAGAAATATGGATAAGCGATTCTTCCGTTTCCTGTACTACTTCTTCCTTGCGATGATGTTCGTGCCGTTCACGGTGATCATGCTGCCGATCGCGAAGGAAATGGGTTCGTTGCATCTTGATAATCAGCTTGGTTTGATTATTTTGTACACGATTCTCGGCATCGGCACCAATCTGTTTATTGCGATTGGTTTTATTCGTTCGATTCCGATTTCGTTGGAAGAGGCGGCTCGTATCGACGGTGCTTCCACCTGGCGTATTTTCTGGACAATCATTTTCCCGCTGATGGGTCCGATTAATGCCACGATTGCGATTTTGACCGCACTGTGGGCTTGGAACGACTTCCTGCTGCCGTTGATTACGCTGACTGATCAGAGCAATCAGACGATTCCGCTCGCACAGTACGTGTTCCAAAGCCAGTTCACGTCGAACTATCCGATGGCCTTCGCGTCCTATCTGATGGCCATGGCTCCGGTTCTCATCGTCTACATCTTCGCCCAAAAGTGGGTCGTCGGTGGTGTGATGAGGGGCGCGGTCAAGTAAAGGAAAGCCTGGTGGCTTTCCGTTGACCGCGCCGAGCGGGCAGGGCCCCGCGAGGTAGATATGCTGTCCGCGACTGGCGCGGTCCTTAATTGCAGGACGCCGTTAAGTGAACAGCCCAGTGGTCTGTTCATAGGCTCTCCCTGAGCGAGCCGATAGGCGAGTGAAGGCAGGGACAACGCGGCCGTAGGCCGTCCGTTCAGGAAGTAACACTTCACCGCTCTGAGCGGGACTGGCCTATCCCACTCCCCAGCGCGGGACGTTCCATTTCCCTTTCTGGAACGTCCCGCGTTTTTATTTTTGCGGATTGGTTTTTCGCGTCCGTAAGAAGCGTATTCTTTTCTTGCTTTGCACAACTCGCCGCGGGAAAGAAAGAAAAACAGGGTTGCATACCATAGGGGAGTAGGCAAAATCGATCTTCTGCATGAAGCTGACATGAGCTGAAAACGGGCAGAGTCAGTCACGAAAGATCGAACGAAAATCCAACAAACGTCAAGCAAAGGAGCTCCACGACATGACGAATTTCAATCGTTCCACCCTTCCCGACACCGTGCGTTCCAACGGCGCGACCCCGAACCCGTGGTGGGCCAACGCGGTGGTGTATCAGGTGTATCCTCGTTCCTTCCAAGACACGAACGGCGACGGCATCGGCGATCTGAAGGGCATCACCAGCCGTCTCGATTATTTGGCCGATCTTGGCGTGGACGTGGTGTGGCTGTCCCCGGTCTACAGGTCGCCGCAGGACGACAACGGCTACGATATTTCCGACTACCAGGACATCGACCCGCTGTTCGGCACGTTGGAGGACATGGACGAGCTGCTTGCCGAAGCGCACAAGCGCGGTCTGAAGATCGTGATGGATTTGGTGGTCAACCACACGTCCGACGAGCATGCCTGGTTCCAGGCTTCCCGCGACAAGGACGATCCGCATGCCGACTGGTATTGGTGGCGTCCAGCCAGGCCGGGGCATGAGCCGGGCACTCCGGGTGCCGAGCCGAACCAGTGGGGTTCGTATTTCGGTGGTTCCGCTTGGCAGTACGATCCGAAGCGCGGCGAGTATTTCTTCCACCAGTATTCCAAGAAGCAGCCGGATTTGAATTGGGAGAATCCGGAAGTGCGCAAGGCCGTCTACAAGATGATGAATTGGTGGATGGATCGCGGCATTGACGGCTTCCGTATGGATGTGATCACGCAGGTTTCGAAGACTGTTGATAAGAACGGCAAGCTGCCGGGAGAAGACGGCTGCGAGATTGAGGATTATCCGGTTGGTGAGGAAGGCTATTCCAGCCCGTTCCCATGGTGCTCCGACGGTCCGCGCATCGACGAGTTCCTTGCCGAAATGCGCCGCGAAGTGTTCGAAGGCCGCGAAGGCTACATGAACGTCGGCGAAGCGCCGGGCATCACTCCGGCACGCAACGAGCATGTCACCGATCCGAAGAACGGCGAACTTGACATGCTGTTCCTCTTCGACCACGTGGGCATCGACCAGGAAGGTTCCAAGTGGAACACCGTGCCGTTCGAAGTCAAGAATCTGCGCGCCCGCCTCGCCGACCAGCAGGAGGCCGTGAGGAACGCCGGCTGGGCCAGCCTGTTCTTCTGCAACCATGATCAGCCGCGCGTCGTCTCCCGTTGGGGCAATGACACGGACCGTGAGTCGCGCGAGCTGAGCGCCAAGGCGTTCGGCGTGCTGCTGCACATGCACCGCGGCACCCCTTACATCTACGAGGGCGAGGAGCTGGGCATGACCAACGCCCACTTCACCACGCTCGAGCAGTATCGCGATCTGGAATCCATCAACGCCTACCGCCAGCGCGTGGAAGAAGCAAAGTGCCAGTCCGCAGAATCGATGATGGACGCGCTCGCACTCATCGGCCGCGACAACGCACGCACGCCGATGCAGTGGGATGCTTCCAGGTATGCCGGCTTCACCGCGCCGGACGCGGCGACGGAACCGTGGATCGGCGTGAACCCGAACCATGTGGAGATCAACGCTGCCGAGGAATTCGACGATCCGGATTCCGTGTACAGCTTCTACAAGAAGCTCATCGCCATGCGCCACAACAATGCGACCATCGCGACGGGCGAATGGAATCTGATTGCGGCAGACAGCGAGCAGGTGTATTCCTTCACCCGTACCAGCGGCGACGACACGATTCTCGTCATCGTCAATCTTACTGATAAGACGGCGCAGGTGCCTGCTGAGGTCGCGCAACTGCTCGGAAATGGCGTGGGCGAGTCGCAGGTGCTGCTCAGCACCTATGATGCCGTGCATAGCGTAAAGTCGGTCGCTCGCGGCGAGCTCGCTCGTTGGGAGGGGGTCGTGATTCAGCTCTGATCGATCTTTCCTATAAACTCTCTGCAAAAAGCGTTCGTGCGATTCATCACGGAATCGTACGAACGCTTTTTTATTGCGATTGTTGTATTGCGATTATTCCTGATTATCTCCGATTGCTCCGATTGCGTTTGTAAGCAATCTCAATTTCGCAAGTATTTGCAAAAATAATCTCACTTTTCATGGCAGAATCCGCATGATCAGGTAGTTTCGGCAGACGTGCGCTTACAATAACGTTCATGGAACAAAACGAGGTTCTCAAAGCATTGCAGCGCGATCACGCAGCTGAACTGAAACTAGCCGCCGAACGGCTCAAGGGCACTGCACGCCACACGGCAATCATTCCGTCCAAGGTGCTGTCCGACATGACCGGACATGAGATTCTGCTCAAGCCTGAGAATCTCCAGGTCACTGGATCGTTCAAGATTCGTGGCGCGTACAACAAGATCGCATCCCTGAGCGACGAGCAGCTGGCTCACGGCATTGTCACCGCTTCCGCCGGTAACCATGCGCAGGGCGTGGCATATGCGGCTCGCGAACGCGGCGCAAAAGCAACAATCTGCATGCCGCAGATCACCCCGCCGCTGAAGGTCGACGCCACTAAGGCGTACGGCGCAGACGTGGTGCTGTACGGCGAAGTATTTGACGAATCCGCAGCCCGCGCCCAGGAATTGAGCGACAAGGAAGGCATGATTTACGTGCCGCCGTTCGACGATTACGAGGTGCTGTGCGGTCAAGGCACTATTGGTCTCGAGATCCTCGAAGACGTGCCGAACGTCACCGATGTGGTCGTGCCGCTGGGTGGTGGCGGCCTCGGTGCCGGCGTGGCGCTTGCCATCAAGACGTTCAAGCCGGAAGTGCGCGTGATTGGCGCGATTCCGGAAGGCAGCCCAGCGTGGAAGAACTCGCTGGCCGCGGGGCATGTGGTTGCCGCCGACCAGGTGCGTACGTCTGCCGAAGGCGTTGCTGTGAAGCGTCCGGGCGATCTCACGTTCGCGCTGCTCAATGAATTCCTTGATGACATCGTTACCGTGACCGAGCGTGACATCAACGAGATGATCCTGCTCATGCTCGAAAAGCACAAGCTGGTTGTCGAAGCTGCTGGCGCCGTGTCTCTGGCTGCGCTTGAGCATCTCAACCTGCGCTCGCGCAAGTTCGCCGAGGCGAAGGGCCCGCATGTGGTGGTGCCGATCATGTCTGGCGGCAACGAAGATACGGTATCCATCGGCGCTGTGATTCAAAAGGGTATGATCACCCGCGGCCGCATCATGCATTTCGAGGTCGAGCTGCCTGATACGCCGGGCCAGCTGGTGAAGGTTGCCACGTTGCTGGCCGAGCAGCGCGCGAACGTCATCGCGCTGGATCACGACCAGTTCAAGGCGTCCAGCCACTACGCGAACGCTGTGGCGTTGGGTGTGACTATTGAAACGAATGGTCCCGATCACATCGATCGTGTGCTCGAGGCGTTGCGCGAAGCCGGTTTCCAGCCCAAGCGTATTTACTGATCGTCCACGGTGGATAAGTGCGGATTTCGCATATCTTCCGCATCAAAAAGGCTCCTCGATCCAATCGGGTCGAGGAGCCTTTTCGTGTACTTTTGCGTACTTGACGTCACTTGCCTTGTTCTGCGGCGATTGTCTCATCAACGAGTTGCGGCAGAGCGGTCGCGATATCGTCGTGGATGAGCCGGTCTGCCAAGCGGTCGTATTGCGTGCGCCCCATGTTCATAATGGTGATCGGCACGCCAGCCTCTGCGGCCAGGGGCACGATGCTTGCCGCGGGCATGACTTCCAGTGTGGATCCGATGACCCACAGTTCGTCGGCTTGCGTCGCGAGGCGATATGATTTTTCGAGCGCGCCGTCCGGCAGAGCTTCGCCGAAGTAGACTACGTCGGTTTTGATGAGTCCGTTGCATGGCATGTTGCCGTTGTATGGCAGTCTGCGATGGCAGTGCGGGTCTGGTTCGTTGTCGAGATTCGCCATAATGTCGGCGGTGTCGTATTTCGCATGACATTTCATGCAGTGCGAGGTGCCGATGGTGCCATGCAGATTGACGATGATGTCGCTGCTATTGCCGGCTTTTTCATGGAGTGCGTCGAAATTCTGTGTGGCGAGCAGTGTTAGCAGTCCAGCCTGTTCCAGTTTGACGAGCGCTTTGTGCGCGGTACCTGGCTGCGCGTTCCATACGGGCGATTCCTTCTGCCAGCGCCAGGAATACTCGCGGTCTTCCTTGTGGTAAAGGAACGCTTCGATGTCATACACTTTCGTTTGTTCAGGGTGTTTGGTCCAGACGCCGTCCGGTCCACGGAAGTCGGGAATACCTGCGGACGTGGAAATCCCCGCCCCCGTCAA
This sequence comes from Bifidobacterium sp. N5G01, assembly GCF_002742425.1. Taxonomy (NCBI): domain Bacteria; kingdom Bacillati; phylum Actinomycetota; class Actinomycetes; order Bifidobacteriales; family Bifidobacteriaceae; genus Bifidobacterium; species Bifidobacterium sp. N5G01. The sequence goes on along the minus strand of NZ_NJNP01000002.1, from coordinate 424,965 downwards.
TACTGCGATCTTTTTGCTCATATCTTAGGTATAGCCGCATATCGTAACTTCCGATGTTTCACGTGAAACAGGGAATGTCAGGCAATCAAATCTGAGAAAAACCATTTCGATAATCATATACGGAACAGGAATGGAATAAGAGGTGCATTATGACTACTGACATTGCACGGCATATTGCGGATAACGGCGCTGATACGACCGAAACGGCTGCGGCAGTTGCAGCGATCGATATCGAATCGATGGCGGCGCCGCCGTCGCTGATCATGCATGGTGGCCGCGATCAGTTGGTGCCGTTCAATCAAAGGTGTCGTCTGTATGCCACGTTGAAGTCGCTTGGCAAGGATGTGACGTTCTACAAACTCGATAACACTTGCCATGCCTGTTATGGATTCCGTAGCACCCGCGCATTGCGTTTGGTGTTTGATTGGCTTTCCGATCGTTTGTGATCTGCTGTGATGTATTGATTTGCTGGTTGCCGTGTGGTTGCCGCGTTGTTGCGGTGTGCGACACGCGGCTGCCAGCTTTTTCTGACGGTTTTTGGGCGGTGGCGGGGTTTGTTTTGTGATTCGCGGCGCGTGGAAGGCCGTTTTCGACACGCCGGTGGAGTCCAGTGTTTTCAATGGTTTTCGTGGTGTTCGTGGATGTCCGATTTGCGTTGCCGGCCGTTGTGCTGTAGGTTTATCTCTTGCTGCCGCTCAGCGAGTGGTTCCCCGGCTGGGGTTCCTTGAGGTGGGTGAGTGGTGGTGGTTTGAGAACTCAAAAGCGTATTTGTACTAACGGGCGATCGCGGCACATTCTTCCAATCCTGTTGGGTTGGGTCTCGTCCTGTGGTGGTTTCTCGTTGGATGGCAAGGAATGCTGTTTCTTGTGGTCACGACGACGATACTGGTAAGGCGTTTATCGCTCGCGTCCGTTGTCCGGTTCCCGGACCGCCACGATCGGAATCGGTCGTGTGGCTGGTTCCGTTTGCCGGCCGATCCCTTGTGGTTGGCCGTTATATTGGTTTTGCGGTGGTCATGGCCCAGGTGAGACGCCCGGTCCCTTTCCGAACCCGGAAGCTAAGGCCTGGCTGCGGCGATGGTACTGCACTCGAGAGGGTGTGGGAGAGTAGCGCGCCGCCGCATTCTACTTGAGGGGGTTCCCGTCGAGCGTCACGCTCCGGGAACCCCCATTTTTTTTTTATCCGCTCGCGTTTTGGTCTGCGGGTTTACGGGCCTTCCCGGCGGGAGGATTCCTCCACCGGGTGGACGGAACGGGACGCGGGGAGGCTAGCTGGCGGGCGTTTTCCACCACCCGCTGGAAGAATCCGGACTACTGCTTATCCAACCAAGCATGCAATTTCAGATGATTGAGTGCGGTGTTGGGGTCATATGTGTCATCTAAACGTCCCTGATACATCGCTATCAATTCGTCGCGGCGTCCTAGTGCTTCCAAAGCGGCCTCTCGAATCGTCTCCCACTCGTAGGGCACTACCTCTTCGGGGAACATCATCGTGACCTGATTAGGTTTGTCTCGCAATACCAGATCGACAAAATTGAGCAGATCCTGCCAACGCTCGGCAGCAATCAGACGTGCCGCATACGCATCGGCGAGCGGTTCGGAAGTATGGTTGTCACGCAGGAAACGATCAGCCTCATCAACATCACCACTAATTCGCAGCAAGTCATGCCGCAAAAACTGTACGGCATGATCGAACTGATTCTGCGCGGCCTGCGCAATCTCCTTTTCCGAAAGCAAAGCAGGATCAAGCATCGCAAGATTATTCAAATCTTCGGCAGACAAAGCATCCGCATCTTCAAACAAACTCGAATCGTTTTTCACTTGCGCAACAGACTGCGAATCAGTTTGCATGTCGCGGCTGTCAGAATCATCGGCCGAGTTTGACAACGTCAAAGCAGACGAGGCGAAATCACTCATCGTGGCAATGCCCTTATTCAACGCGTCGTAAGCGAACATGCGCGTATCATCCCACTGAGCGAACGATAATCCGCACGAGAGTAGTTCAACCATTTGCATGGCGTTGAGTCGAAAATCCTCATTGCAAGCCACTTGCGTGATGATATTCAGCGCCTGCTCGCCGGTCATGGGATCTGCATTGCATGCCACCGCATCCATGTACACGCGCACAGTCTGAATCAGATCCTTCAAATAGTCGAAACCCTCATTATCACGGTCGGCCACATTGCCAACGAAACGAGCCGTCATTTCCACGGCCTTGGCGAGATTGCCGACAGCATCCAGCCAGCGTGTGCTTACGATGGCATTGCCGACCACCGCGTCCACGCCGGAAAGCGCCTGCGAATCAAGATGGAACGTTGGCATGTCAATTCTTGGAATTTCCACACCGGTATCGGTGCGTTCGGCTGTGGGCACCATGGCGGCGATGGAATCGAAATACCACTGCATGGGCATACTGATTACCATGTCCGCGTCGGAAAGCTGTGCTACGGGTACATTATTGCGGTTTTCGGCGTCTTCCTGACTAGCTTCACGGATCATATGGTTCCATAGGAACGTGGGACCGTCGAATTCGCCGGAATGCAGCCAGCCATTGTTGATGTACTCGGTGAGATCTTCGACTTCCTGCAGACGATTGATCCTACCGTGTTCGTTGCTCATTGCATGCCTTTCCTCAAAACGTGGATTGCATGTGCCGTGTTGGCGATGACGCTTCGCGGAACAAGACATATCCTTATTCAGCCTATATCATGCTGCCGTTGTTGCGAATGCTCTTTTTGCACGTGTCGAAGTGATACAGCTTAGAACGCGGCATTGCCGGTGAGGTGACGGTAGAGTTCGGGATCAACCGGTTTTATGAGTTTCAGTGTGGAGATCACAACTTTCGATTGGGTGCCATCATCCGCAATATTCACTGATTCGTGCGCATCGTTGACGGCCACTGCGGAACCGACATAATAGTAGGATTTCTCCTTCTCCTCAACTTTACGGCGAATAAAAATGGGAATAAAATGACGATTCCTCCATTCCGACGCATGCTCCGTGCCGTCAAGCATCCATTTGAATTCAGGAGATCGCAAAGAACGATTATTCTTGCTGAACCATTCAATTTCTTCAGGATTCAAGAAACGATCGCCATACTGACTTGCCTCATATTTAATGAAAATCGGCAAGGAATTCGTATCGGTGTCAAGCTTATATCCGCCCACGTTCTGCGGAATCTGCTCATCCTTCCATGCGCATAGCTGCATGACGTCAGCGAGGCTGTATTTCTCGCCATATATGAACCCATGATCTGGCGTAACGCGACGCTTGCGAGCCTCCCGTGACAGTGCAAGAGCATTAAACAAGCTAGCTTCGATAGTGTCCGTGAAAAACGTGCGGAATGTTGAATGTTGGAGCATCGATTCGCATTCCTGAGTCAAAACGTATGATCCATCATCATGCATGTAAACCAAGGAAGTATTGCCGAAACGAGTACGATTCGCACTCGTGAAATACGAATAACCTAACGTGGAAAAAGCAGAATCACACTGCTGAATACTCTTATCGGCATAAGGGAACAGTGCAGACAATAATGTTTGCAAATCAGGCAGGCTTAGGCTGTGCTGCGCGGAAAAACTTTCGAATAATGCGGCCGCATCGTCAGAACAATCCGCATCAATATGATGCCAGTCCAAACCACAGAGCACAGCGAGAATCAACGACTCATGCGGGCGCAAACCACGCAACTGAGTCGCAGTCAACATTTTCAGCACACCAGACTGCGCGTTTGACACCGGTTCAAGCTGCTCCACATACGAAGCCGACGCATGCTTGCCGCGCGACAGACTCTTCTCACGAGAGACCACGAACGACAGATAATCGTTATTCTTCGAAGCCAACGTGGACACTAAAGACGCATCGCGATGCGCGAAATCCATCAGCATCGGAATACGACCCAACTCATAGCGCATCTGCTGATACTGCTTGCTCAGCAGCTTCATATCCGACAAATCAGCGGTATCGAGTGAAGCGAGCACGCGCTCGCGGGCGATTTTATCGAAACTGATCGAAGAAATGCCGATGGACTCGCGTTGAAGATTCTTACGGGCCACATCACGATCGCCAGTATTGCCATACAATGCGATCGGAATCAAATAATTATTGGCGTAATTGCCAATAAAATCAATCACTACAACCGAATCTTTACCGCTTGCCTTACGTAAACCTCGGCCGAGCTGCTGTGTGAAAATAATGCTCGACTGCGTTTGACGAAGCATAACAATTTGGTTGATATGAGGAATATCCACACCTTCATTGAATAAATCAACGGTGAAGATATAGTCAAGTTCGCCATTTTCCAGCTGTTTGACAGCTTCGTCACGTTCAGCTTGCGAGTTTTCGCCGGTAATGGTTTTCGTGCGATACGGTCGTTCCGCCTGCTGATTCACCTGCTCGTTGAACATGGCGGACAGACGTTTCGCCTCATCACGGCGAGAACAGAACACCAAACCGCGCACATCGGTTCCGGCTTCGCTGTAAATCTGGATTTTGTCGATGATATAGCGCACGCGATTAGGGTCGGTGAGCTGTTCGAGCCAACGGGAAAACTCAGTGCGATCCTTGTCTGTCATGGAATTAGCGGAAACCTGCTGCCCCATAAACTTGCCGTCCGGCGCTTCCTTGATATATTCGCCAACCCCGTAATAGTGGAACGGGCAGAGCATATCCTCTTCAAGCGCCTTCTGCAAGCGAATCTCATACGCAACGTTATTGCCAAATAATTCAAAAATATTCGCACCGTCAGTACGTTCCGGCGTTGCCGTCATACCAAGCATGAAATCAGGAGTGAAATAATCAATAATTCTCTTATATGAATCCGCGGCGGTATGGTGAACTTCGTCGATCAAAATATAATCGAAATCGTTTTTGCTGAATTGTGCAAGAATTTCCGGACGAGACATGGTTTGCACAGTGGCAAACACATATTTACGATCATGCTCTTTACTTGTTCCGGAAAATAATCCAAGCTCAGCATCGGTGCAACGAAGCACTTTCTGATATGATTCCCGCGCTTTTTTGAGAATTTGTTCCTGCTGGGCGATGTACAGCATGCGATTCGGCTTATATTGGCGCACGTCGAATGCGGACAGATACGTTTTGCCGGTGCCCGTTGCCGAAATAATAATCGCACGGCTTTCGCCCTGTTTGCGCAGTTGCACAAGATTCATCAACGCTTCGACCTGCATGGCATTCGGGGTGATGGCTGCGTCGGAATCGTTGTTCTGCCTGCGATTCGGCTGACGAGGCGGTGCGTATTTCTTGAAATCTTCCTCGTATAATGCAAGCCAAGCGTCGGTGAGCGGCTTGGATTCGCTGATTTGCAAATCGATTTCCGCTGCGAGCTGCTCCGCGAGACCGCTATTGTCTGCGGTGGCGACTTTCAAGTTCCACTCGCGATTGGAATTCAACGCGTTAATGGTGAGATTCGAGCTGCCGATATACGTGGCATACAGCGGCTCATTGCCTGCGGAATGGCGGAATACATAGCCTTTCGGATGGTAAGGATAATCCGCCGTTGCACTACTTGCTTGTATGTCTGTTCCTTCTATGGTTTCTGAGGCTTCCGTGATTGCTTCCTGCTGTCCCGGCTGCCAGATCTGCACTTGAATGCCGGTATCCTGCTGTAATTTCAGCAGTTCTTTGAATGCTTTCGGAGAATTAAAATAGTTGAATGTCGATGTAATAATGCGACCTGACTCATGATTGTTGTTATCTGCAAAATCAAGAAAATGCTGTTTTAATGTCTGTACCGCACCCTGGCTGACGAACGCGACCGACATGTCAAAATCCTGACTGCGTTCCAGCTCCTCCTTGAGAGCCTTTTCCATGGTTCGTCCATCATGATTGACGATCAACGTCGGCTCATATTCGGAATTCGCGTTCTCTTTTTTCTCAACAAAACCCGATATGACGGCTTCGACCAGAGAGGAATCGGCCATGTAAATCACTTCCTTGTTTTCATGCAAGTCACGTGTTTTTCGTATCGCAATGCGTTGTGAAATTCGGTGCTTTCACGAGATGGTCGGTTTGGTTGAAGAAAAATCGGGTTTTCTCAAGTCCATGATGGAAATGCGTTGAACGGCATCGCGGTCGGCGGGAGCCCAATCCAGAGTCGGCATATCTTGGGGATTCAGCCAGCGGATTTCCTGATGCTCGGTCAGTCGGGGAGCGCCGTTAAGTAAGTGGCAGATGAACGTTGTGAGTACAACAGTGCCGAAGTCGTAATCATATGAAGCGGTGCACACCTCGCTGCCGATTTCGACTTCGCACAGCAATTCCTCTTCGATTTCGCGGTGCAACGCCTGACGTGCGCTTTCGTGAAGTTCGATTTTGCCGCCGGGAAATTCCCAATATCCAGCCAGCGTCTTGCCTTCGCCACGGCGTGCGCACAATACCATGCCATCTTTGACGATGGCCGCACCTACAACATTGATGATCTTACGTGGCATTGGGTTACCTCCCTTGTCAAAAATCAGATCCAGGATACAACGGGGGGCGATCGCGCCAGGCCCAAAAGATTGAAACAACATAAAAGGTGGCGAAGTTTCTTGGCGTTGTGAATTTTTCGGTAACAAATAAAGTGGTACAATATCTTGTACAATCATAGGAGGTTATGGGTAATGGTTACAGCAATCGCATACAGTAATTTTCGCAAGGAACTTAAGTCCTACATGAGGAAGGCAAACGAGGATGCCGACGCGATCCTCGTTACGAATTCAGACCCGAAAGACAATATCGTCGTAATGAGTGCTAGTGACTACGACTCCCTTATGGAGACGCTGCATATCTATGAGAATCCTTACCTTATGGACAAGGTACAAAGGGGATTGGCTCAAGTTAAGTCAAGGCAGACTATTCGTCATGACCTGATCGAGCAAGAGGGGAAATAGTGATTCTCTCGTGGACGGAAGACGCATGGGATGACTATCTGTACTGGCAGAGGCAGGATCCCAAAACTTTCAAGCGAATCAACTTGCTGATAAAAGATGCCATGCGATCGCCTGCTGAGGGCATCGGCAAACCCGAACCTCTTAAATGGGCTCTTCAAGGAGCATGGTCACGTAGAATCGACTCGGCGAACAGGCTCGTCTACACAATCGACGATGATGGCATCACCATTCTCTCCGCCAAAAGCCACTACAGTAAAGAATGGTCATGATCCGACCTCACAAAATGGGTGAATCGTGAGGTCGGGAGGTTCATCACGCAAAGCGGGGCTCAAGAAATCAGTAGAGCTCCTTCCAGACGGGCATGAATGCATGCTCGTCTGGAAGGAGAGTACTGCTTTGTGATATTCGCGGAATCCTTCCGGAAGAACCAGGATCCCAAGAGCCTGGTCCGGGTGGAATCCACAAAATCACAACAAGCTTCCAAGCTGAACCGGTCCATGAAGCGGAGTGAGGCTGCGATGCAATCGCTGTCCTGTCCGGAGGGGATGTACTTCAGTCCGTATATTTGCGATCCCAAGAACTCCGATATGGGGGCCGTGGCGTAAGAGGGTGCGGAGCTTTGGAGCTTTCCCGTCGGACCAGGGAATTTCAGGATCCAGTCAGCGTCCCTCCAGCGGACTACGGCCTTTCGACCGGTGTTGCCGGAATAGAACCTTCAGGACTCGGGCAGATCCTCGAAATCGGCAAACCTGATCATTACCTTTCCTTAACCTCAACCAATGAAGCAACGTGCGTTACGCGCACAGTATAGGGCATGCAGACATTGGCGAAGAGCTGGAGATGATCTTTGGAAGCAAAAACTTTCACATCACGTATGTCACGCTTATTTTGCTTGTTGGGTGTAGCGGCAGTTCGGGAAGCCGGTGCATCCGTAGAATGAGCGGTTCGGATCGTTGCGATTGTGCCGCAAACTTAGGGCTTCGCCGCAATTCGGGCATTGTGGAGGAAGTTTGACTCCTCGGAAAATGTTCGGGCAGATATTGCTATGCAATTCATACATGAATCGCGACGGGCGGGTCTGATCCACGATGAAGAACAGTTTCTTCTTGCATCGGGTCATCGCCACGTAAAACAGTCGCCGTTCCTCCGCATGTGGGCATCTCTCCACTTCCGGCAGTAGCAGACCAAGCAGCGGCTCTTCGGGAATCGTGCTTGGAAAACCTTTCAATCCACCGGAACAGCACAGCAGAAATACGAAATCGCGTTGCAATCCTTTGGAAGCATGAGCGGTCATGAAACGAATATCCATATCCGGTTTTTCAAGAAAACGAATATTCCCAATGCTCTGGTCAATGGAGAACAGACCGTCTTTATCGCAACGAATCATGAGATTGATGTCACTGCGATACCGGCCAAGCAGCAATACGGACGCGGTTTTCGGTAGTTTACGCAACTGCTCGACAATCACATTGAATCGTTCTTCCGCAGTATGCCCGCCAAGTGCTTTCAGCGAATAATCCTTCTTATCGCTGGGATTATGCAAGTGTTTGACATACAGATTGGTGTCGCGCATCACGAATGTTCCGCTTGCGTCGATGAGACTCTGTCGGAAGCGCCGTGTGGTGGTGATTTGGAACATGCGGGTCGGACCCCAGTCGCGCCAAATTCGGTCGAAATCGAGAATGAGATGAATGTCGCTGCCTGCGAAACGATAAATCGACTGCCAATCGTCGCCAACGCAGAACAATGAGAAATCATGTTGCAAGCGAAGCGCGCGGATTAGCTCATAACGCGGTCGTGACATGTCCTGATATTCGTCAATCAGCACATATTTATATGGATGACGGTACGAGCCATTATTGACGCAACTGATGGCATCAACGATCATTCCCGGAAAATCAATACCATTATTGGTTGCGAAATTCTGCACATAGGCGTGATAAAGCGGTTCTATGAGCTGTAGCATCTCACGATTGCGGCCGATGTTTTTACCGCCATAACGTTCGTTAAGAGCTTGCATTCCAGCAGTGTCAATATTGTTTGACCGCATATGCTGGATAATGGTTTGTGCGGTATCGATAAGATTCTGCCGATATTGATTGAACGCATAATCGTCTGTTGGTAACTGGAAATTCTCAAGTCGTGCAGCTGCGGAATATTTATCGAGCAACTGTTGCGACATGAGTTTAAATGCCAGAAGACGATAGGAAACATTGTGTTCAAGCAAGTGTTCAAATGCGTTACGCACCACATTGTTTGACGTGCGCCCGTCAATAATTGGACGGTTGGCAATAGTGGAGGAACGGCAGATTTCCAGTCCGAGACTATGGAATGTGCATGCGCGAATGACTTTGCCGGCGCTTTGCGTGATGCGACTCGACATTTCGTCGGCGGAAGCTTTGGTGAATGATAGCACCAGAATCTCTTCGGGAGTAGCGGTTCCTGTGTTCAGCAACCATGTGATATAGCCGACGATAGTAGTGGTTTTGCCGGTTCCCGCACCTGCAAGCACCAGCGTATTGTGACCAGCTCCGGCGATGGCGCTGATCTGCTCGTCGCTTAACTCATGCTTTTCGATTTTGCCGATAATATTTCGCGCCCGTTCGATCTGCTCGGCAGGGAGCATTGGTTGCGGCATAAGTTTCTGCGCCGGTTGTGAATTGGCATGAGATCGCGCTCGCGAACGATTCGTTATGACAGAAGTATTGCGAGCTGTGGTTTGTGTTTTCGCGCGATATGACGATCGCGCCAAGCGTGATGATTGGGATGGCTGCGTAGGCCGTTGCGTTTGACGTGGCTGTGCAGTGGACTTGCGTTGCGTCGTCTGCTGTTGCGTAGGCTTGGGAACGTTTTGCTGCGCGGGCCTGGGGACGGGCTGAGTCGCAGGTCTGGAGACAGATGGTTCTCCAATAAGCGCGTTCATGACCTTGCTCAGCAATCCCATAATGTTCCTCCTCAACCAGTGCAAGGAGAAATTATATGTGCTGCCGATGAATGTCTCAGCGTCGGCTGTTTGAAGAAATCGAAATTCGCCGACGCTGAGACTAATATTGGAGCTCAACGTTCGAAGGGGTAGGTGAGGCTCCAGTCGCGGCGCAGGGAATCCATGAGTTCCATAATGCGCAGGGTGTCGGCGTGGGGCATTTCCTCGCATTCGATGCGACCGTCGATTACGGCCTGTGCGGCGGCCGCCACCTCGTACTCATAGCCGGTGAGCTGGGAGGGAACGTCATAATGCGCAACAACCGTATGATTGCCGTCATACACGTCAATCGCCTCAACGTTATTAATGTTCTGGCACGCCATATAGCCATCGGTTCCCCACACGGATCCCATGCGGTCGCTATGGCATAGAATCGAACTTTGCGCGGTCGCCATCACGCCGTTCTCGTAATAGAACGTCATGGAATTATGAGCATCCACGCCGGTTTCGTACGCTCGCATCGACGATTCAATGCGAGCGATCGGCGCATTATGCATGATCATGTCGATGAAATTGATTGGATATACGCCAACATCCAACAATGCGCCACCGGCAAGCGCGGGATCGGTGATTCGTGCCTTCGCGGTGGTGGGATAACACAGGTTCGCATCGATCGCCTGTATTTCACCAATCGCACCGGAAGTGAGAATCTTATCGATAATGGCGCGAGATGGCATGTATCGCGTCCAAATCGCTTCTGTGCATAGCATGCCGGTTTCCTTGGAAACGGATATCATCTTACGGGCCTGTGCCGCATTCGCGCCGAATGCTTTCTCCACCAGCACACCCTTGCCGGCTTTCATGCACAATATCGCTTGTTCCGCATGAAGATTGTGCGGCGTAGCGATGTACACCAAGTCCACGTTTGGATCGGCCACAAGTTCCTCATATGAACCGTATGAAACTGGAAAACCGTATTTCGCGGCGAAATCAGCCGCACGTCCCGCATCTCGTGCGGCGACAGCATACGGTTCCACCAAATCCGCATAACGACTGTCCGCGGCCATTTTCACCAACGTGTCAGCCATATGCTGTGCGATCCGGCCTGCGCCGAGAATCGCAACACGAATACGAGCCATATCAAACCCCATCTTTCGTAAACTGTCTGAACAGTGTTGATTCATTTATATTGCTGCGTTGCAAGTTCCAGCGTACGCCATGTGTGATCGCAACGCGCGTTGATCCGCATCGCACTTGCACGCGTTCGTCCGGATGCTTTTCTGATTTGCCGTATTTTGCCGGATCTTGCCATAATGGTGTGCTGTGGCAGCGCAGGAACAAATTAAGAAGACCGGAAAACCTCGGAAATCCGCAAAAAAAGAGAAATACGAGCGTGGCACGAGAAGTTACATCATGTCGCATATCCGAGGCAAAGACACCTCCATCGAAATGATGGTACGCAGTTTTCTTTTTTCGAAAGGCCTACGATTCCGTAAAAACGACAAGCGGTATCCGGGGCATCCCGACGTGGTGTTGCCGAAATACCGTACGATGGTGTTCATCAACGGCTGTTTCTGGCATATGCATGAAAACTGCCCGAAAGCCACCCGCGTACCGAAATCGAATGTGGAATTCTGGAGTGCGAAACTGCTGCGCAACCACGAACGAGATGTCAGACAGCATGCCGAACTTGAAGCGATGGGCTGGAAAGTGATCGTGGTGTGGGAATGCGAGCTCGCCAAAAAAGTGCGTGAGGAACGGTTGGAGAGACTGTACTGCGAAATCGTCGAAGCGTGATTCTTGCCGCTGGAACATGATGCTCGTGGTTCCAGCTTTCCGTGACATGTGATTTTCTGTTTTCAAAACGAGCGTAATGGCGGCGAGACGGTGTTTGCGATTTGTCGCGTCTGAAGAATACAAACGAACTATGGGAAATGCTGAGAACAGCGCGCTGCCGCAGATGTCGCACCGCGCCCAGATTGCTAATCCGTTCCGTGCCATGGTGTTTGGCGCGATGGCCGACGAGATGATCGCCGCAGGCACCGATGTGGTCAAGTTGAGCTTGGGGGAGCCGGATTTCGGCGCTCCACCTGCAGTGCGTGATGCGATGCGCGAACAGTATGATGGCCGTCCATTGCCCTATACCGCTGCAATGGGCTTGCCGGAATTACGTCAGGCGATTTCCGATTTCTACAAGGAACGCCACCATGTGAGCGTCGATCCGAAACGTATTGCAATCACGGCCGGAGGTTCCACGGCACTGCTGCTTGCCGCCGCATTGACGGTGAACGAGGATGACGAAGTGCTGATCGCCGACCCGTCGTACCCGTGCAATCGCGAACTGGTCCGCGCATTCGGAGGCAAAGTCGTGGACGTGCCAACGAACGCGGACACCCGATTCCATCTCACACCGGAACTATGCCGCGAATACTGGTCGGATCGCACCAAAGCGGTGATGATCACCTCGCCGTCGAACCCGACCGGTACCACCATCGCCTTCGACACCCTGAAATCCGTGTGCGATCTGGCGAAAGAACGCGGCGCATGGCGCATCGTCGACGAAACCTACCTTGACCTAGCCGACCGCGAACCGGACGGTTCCGACGTGAAATCCGTGCTCGCCTGCGACCCGGACGCCATCGTATGCTCCAGCTTCTCCAAGTTCTTCGGTATGACCGGCTGGCGACTGGGCTGGATGGTCGTGCCTGAATACGCGCTCGAAGCCATGGACGATCTCGCCACCAACTTCTTCCTGTGCGCGCATACACCCACCCAGCATGCGGCGCTCGCGTGCTTCACTCCGGAAACGTTGGCCGTGTGCGAGGAACGCCGTCAGGAGTTGCTGGAGCGTCGTCGCATTGTGGTTGACGGATTGGCTGAGATCGGTCTGCCGTTGGAGGTTGAGCCGAATGGTGCGTTCTATGCGTATTTCAATATTTCCAGCACTGGTCTTGATGCGTGGACGTTCTGTGAGCGCGCGTTGAAGGAAGCGCATGTTGCGTTGACGCCTGGTCGTGATTTCGGTGAGGCCACTGCTGATACGCATGTGCGACTGTCGTATGCGGCCTCGCGCGAGGCGTTGCGTGAGGGCTTGAAGCGGCTTGGCGATTTCGTTAGCAAGCTTCGCGGCTGATTTCTGCATGGCTTGTTGAGACTGTTGTTTTTGCGGTGAAGACGGTTTCGTGCGATGGAAACATCGTGTGGAACCGTCTTTTGTATATGTTTTTCTGTTGATTGCAATCGTTGTTTCCGCCCTATAAGAGGGGTAAGCACCCTTTTCTTCCTGACTTGAGATAAGAAAAAGCGAAGGTTGTCAATGGCATGTCGCGTAACATGTTAAATGCTTCGGTAACTATGCTGTTGAATCATGGTCGATTTGCATTCGTATGCCACGCGACTCGGTGTGCTTGATATTGGTTCGAATAACTGTACACATGCTCATCGTTGACGCGGCTTCCGGAGCTCGCCCTGAACCTGAGGCAAGCGCTAAAAGCACGGCGCGGCTGATGTGGTCAAACGTGTTGCGACACGCCGTGATTTGGTGATTGAGGCATGTGTGCGTATTATTTCATCTTGCGGTGATCAGAGCCTAGGTGAGACGCCCGGTCCCATTCCGAACCCGGAAGCTAAGGTCTAGCACGGCGATGGTACTGCACTCGAGAGGGTGTGGGAGAGTAGCACGTCGCCGCACTTAAACTTTTTTGAATCCCGAGTCGAGCATCGCTCCTCGGGATTTTTCGTTACGTGATTCGCCCAAGTCCAATTATGTTCCGGTTATGTGCGAAGGCGAATCCAGTGGTCACTGATTGCGGCGCTCAGGCAGCGAAAACCACCAACAGAACAATGCCGTTTCAACAAAAATGATGGGTAGCGGTATGAGCCACCACCAGCCAGTGGTGCCGAATTCGTTCGCGGGCGCAATAATCCAAGGATGCGATCCCAGCCATCCCAGGAATACGGCTATGGCTGATCCCAACGACATGGTTATTCCTAAAGGTCTGAACAAACGCATGAGCTGGAATCGTGATGCACCGAATTCTTGAAGAGTCCAGCGTAATGTTGACTGCGTTTGACGTGTTGATATGGCCAATGCGGCGAATGTCAGGCCGCTGATAATTGTGGCCAAAGCTGGTATGACAATGGCGCGTGCCATGTAGGAGCGGTAAGAGGTGGTGTCGTGTTCGGTAATGAATGCATATCCGCAACGGTTAATGATGTCGGATCGGATTGAATCGCGAACGCCGGAAGCGATTGACGGGAAATCGGTCATAATGAGAGTATGCCGGTTGCTTGGCGTAAGGCCAAGCGTTTTTGCCTGTGGTGAGTCGATTCCAAGAACCACGCCGGGCATGGTGTAATCATTGAGCAGCGAGTCGGTGCCCTCGGTGGGAACTTGTGCTGCCTGAGTTATTTTTTGGGTTGCGGGATCGATGAGAATGATGCCAGTGTTGCCGCCTTCGGCAATATGAACGTCGTTGGTTTTACCGGCTAAAGATGAGTTGCTATCAACAAGCATGACAGTGGTTTCATTATCGGAATCTGAGTAGCAATCCGCATCGTCGGAACCATGTTGAATGACGCAATCGTAAGCATGGGAAGTCGCGGCGCGGACCAGATACCGGGATTCATCCGGTGCCGTGAGCACGATGGCTTTGTCTAGAGTCTCGGGATATTTGCCGGCAAGATAGTTCAAGTCATCCTGAGTCAAATAATCGGCGATGAACAGCCCATTATCCGAATTGCCTGTCGCTATCATCATTTGCCCGCTGAACAATGAGCTGGCACCTAACAATAAGAGTGCCAATGCGCATACTGGGGCAGACAAACTTCGTGTACGTTCTATCGCACTGCATTGTGCTGGCGTGCGGAAAAGCCAAGGTAGTGAAAGGAGCAGAGGTCCCAGAGCACAAGCCCCCATGACCGAGCCCACTGATCCGCCAAACGGCCATGCGGCTGCATGATAACGTTCTATCGCCACACAAGAAAACATCAGAACGGCCGAGGAAGGAATGATGTACCATAATGCGTTTCTGGTTGTGATGTCATGCTTAAAGGACATGCGGAAAAACAAAACCAACCATGTCAAGCATAGCGAGCACAGCAAAATCGCTGCTACAAAAAAGATGGACAGCAGGGAAGTTGCTGATGGTTGCCATTCCCAATATTGGGCGAATATGCTGCCTATGGTCCTGTAGCTAAGACCGAATACCGCATATCCGGCTGCGATGCCGATTGCGGCTCCGGGTATTGTGCAAATAAGCAATCCTCGAAACACTGTCCATCTGCTGGTGGTGAGGGGGAATCCGCAAGCTACCAGAGCTTCTACCACAGCATCTCCGGAGCACTGACCTGCTCGGAAGAATGCTGTCATTACTGCGATATGTACGCACAGCAAGCAAAGGAACAGAACTATTCCGTACCATTGGCATCCTGGCAGATCGCGAGTACGAACCGTTTCTTCGGCATTTCGTATTGTCGATTTGATGTATCCGATATTGACATTGTTGGTTGCGCTCTCTTTTGCGACTTCTCCCTGATTTACAGTAGCGTCATCGTCGGTGAGCCACATTTGTATGTTTTGGAGATTGTCTTTGGAAGACACTGCTGTTGCGTACACGGTGTTGGTGTTCGCAGCATCGACGGTGATGCCAATGAGCTTATAGTCGCTTGATAATGCGGAATCGTCACATTGCACGGTGACCATATCTCCCAGCTGGGCGTCAATTTGTTCAGCTGCGGCCCGAGACAGGGAGATTTCGTTTTTTTGCGACGGCTGATGCCCTTCGATGAGCGTGCCATATCGTGAGGGGCCTGTTAGGAAAGTTATGTCTGCGATGGTGTTTCGTGAAGAGCCGCTGGCGGAAGTGAGGCCTACTGATCCTTGTGTGGATTTGACGCCGATGGCCTTACCGTTTTGGACTTGTTGTCTGAGTTCTTCGGCTACATCGTTGCTGCCTCCTGAAATTTGATATGTGTACCCTCCGGATTGACCTGCTGCGCCTTCTTTGGCGGCCTGTACGTATAGATCCAAGCTGTTCAAGGCCACCACGGGTAGCATCGCCGACAATAATGCCACCACAAAGAGTGAGATGGTGAGCATCGGATGGAATCTCAAATATCCAGAGGTAACGTGCCTCGTGATTCCAGTGCTGTGGTAAGGCATGCCATTCATTGCTCCACCAACTTGTGGTCCTGAATGCGCACAATGCGGTCACTGTGCTGCGCGACCGTAGCGTCATGCGTTGCGATTATGACAATGGATCGCTCTTTGTGGGCAATATCTGAAAGCAATGTTGCGATTGCCTGCGTATTTTCCTCATCAAGCGCGCCGGTGGGTTCATCCGCGAGAATCACACGTGGTTTCATGGCGATCGCGCGTGCGATGGCCACACGTTGCTGCTCTCCTCCTGACAATTGGTCAGCCAAATGGTTTGTATAGCCTGCTAAATGCACTTCTTCAAGCAAGTTATCGATTGTGTTGTTTTCAGTGCGGGAAGTTTCCTTAATCTTGGTTTGTCCGAGGTTCTTATGCGTCGCTTCAAACGCCAACATGATGTTTTCTCGCACGTCAAGATATGGAATGAGCCTGTAATCCTGAAATATGCGCATGCATAAAGATCCGAGAAGTTTTTTTCGATCAATGGAATTGACATTTGTTCCATCAATGGTGACGGAGCCAGTGTCTGGTTGTAAAGAACCGTCCATCAAACGCAGCAAAGTGGTCTTTCCTGAGCCGGAAGGTCCCATTATTGCCGTTGTCGAACCTTCTTTGAATAATGCGCTCGCATTGTCTAAAATCAGACGTTTTCCATACGAAAACCCCACGTGGTCAAGTTCCAGCATGGAATAGCCCCCTCTCGGTATACATGAGCATCCATTGCTCTTGCGTAAGGCGTCGTACCCCCATTAGTTACGATTTCTTATGTGCCTAGCGTAATAGTATTTAATGGTTGGGGCAAGATGGTGATTTTTGTGTTTCGATTGTTTTTCGTTAAATTTATGGAGACGATTGCGACTATTTGCCAGCGAATGTGGAAGTTGGGGTACTATGAAGCCGCACTATTGCCGATGGCGTTCGTCATGAACTCGGTTTTGATGGCTGATTTGATGATTGATGTATTGACTGATGGAACGCAATGCTCATGTTGGAGGATGTATGGCACGGTCTGGTACGCCTACGAAACCGCGTACGGCGAAGGCGAAGGCTGTTAAGCCTATTCGCGCGTTGAAGAAAACTAAGTCGCATCGTGCGCGCAATCTTATATGCGGTTTTCTGGCTGGCATTCTGTCGCTTGCAGCTTTGCTGGGCACTGTTTCGCACATACTGCCTGCTGAGATTCAGGCGTGGCCGTATGTTCCCATTATCGTTTCGTTGGTGCCTTGGTTTGCGATTCTTGCGGTGATTGCGCTGATTTGCGGCATTGTTTCGAAGCGAACAATGTCGGTATTGCTGGCGATTGCGGCGATCGCGTTGCAAGTATGGTGGCAGTATCCGTTTTTCTACAATGAGACGAAGCTTCCGCGTGCCGCGATTGCAGCGGTTTCGGGAGCGTCCGCCAATACGCAGGATGATTATGCTCGTTTGATGACATGCAATGTGTTTAAGGGTCGTGCCGATGCGCAGGAAATTGTCGATGTGGTGCGTAGCGAGCGTGTGGAAGTGCTGGCATTGCAAGAAACGACCGATGCTTTCGTGGACGAGTTGAACAAGGCTGGTATTGGCGATTTGTTGCCGTATGCGCAGGTGGCAAGTTCAGACGGCGTGTATGGCAATGGTTTGTGGTCGGCGAGTCCGCTTGTTGATCCGGCTGATGATGATGTTGATTCGAGCGCGTCGTTCATGCCAGGAGCCACGGTTGCATTCAATGATGGTCGGACGCAGATCCGTTTCGTTTCGGTACATACCACGTCTCCGACCGATGGATATTGGCAGCAGTGGAAGCGTTCATTGGATGAGCTTGGTCGACTCCGGTA
The DNA here is from genome assembly GCF_002742425.1 of Bifidobacterium sp. N5G01. Lineage (NCBI taxonomy): Bacteria > Bacillati > Actinomycetota > Actinomycetes > Bifidobacteriales > Bifidobacteriaceae > Bifidobacterium > Bifidobacterium sp. N5G01. The sequence continues at coordinate 407,175 of NZ_NJNP01000002.1, read as the reverse complement.
CGATACGTCTCGCAGGTACGTGTTCATGGGCGATTTCAACGCGACCAACGATCATGCGCCGTTCCGTAATTTCTTGGGAACACGGTTCACGGATGCGGCCAAGCAAGCGGCCGGGGGATTGGTGTTCACGTGGCCTGCGAATATCGATTATGTGCCGACGTTTGCGGGCATTGACCATATCGTATTGGATTCCGGCATGTTGGCCGGTCGGGTCAAATCGTTGAAAATCGATGGAAGTGATCACAAGGCGTTGCTGGCAACCGTGCAATTCGACGTGTGAAGGTGCTGGTACTGCCATGTATCGGCTGCGCATCTGCATAAAACAAAGTGCCCCAGATAGGAATCGAACCTACGACACCTTCTTTAGGAGAGAAGTGCTCTATCCACTGAGCTACTGAGGCAACGAATCTTCATTCTACACACATTCCGGACGAGTGTGGTGCCGAAATGAAGAAATCCGAAATTTACGCATGGCTGTACGCCACATAATGCCTTGTAAAACGTGTGGCGCACAGTCATGGAAAACGATATATTGGCGGTATTTTTGAGATGCTCAGGCCAGATTGTCTTGCGTTCCAGCAGTATTGGCCGCAGTGGCTTGTTCCGCCTGTGCTGCGTCAAGCTTGGCGCGCACTTCACCGAGCAAACTTTGGGCGCGCTTGGCGAGGGCTTCTCCAAGCTCCCACTGGCGCATGGACTGGTCAAGGTTGAGTCCGCCGGCTTCAAGCGCCTGCACTGCCTGAATGAGTTGATCTCGAGCCTCTTCATAAGGCATTTGTGCGATGGCTTCGCGTTCCTTGTCGGTCAGGCTGGATGCGGGGGTGGTTTCGTTGGTCATTGCTACTCCTTCGTTACGGTGGTGACTTCGGACACGATCACGCCGTGCTTCAATGTCATGGTGAGCTGATCGCCGGTGTTTACGGCATTCGCATCGTCGATTACGTGACCGTCCGCTCCCTGCACCACGGCATAGCCTCGGTTGAGGGTGGATTGCGGGCTGAGCGCGGTCAGTGAGGCGTGCGTTTTTTCGATGGTGAGACTTGCGTCGTCGAGAATGCGTGTCAAGCCGATTCTCATGCGGGTCCTTGCATCGTCGATAAGACGCTGATGCGGTTCCAGCATGGTGAGTGGCTGTGTGAGACTTGGACGGTTCGCATAGCCTTCAATCAGTCTTGTTTCATTGTTGACGGTGGCGTCGATGCGCATGCGCATGCGCTCGATGTTCACATTGATGAGTTGCATCTGCTCACGAACGTCTGGCACGACTTTCTTTGCCGCATCCGTTGGAGTGGATGCTCGCAAGTCGGCGACCAAATCAAGCAATGTCCAATCATCTTCATGGCCGATCGCGGAAATCAGAGGCGTATGAGCGGCTGCCGCGGCACGTACCACGTCTTCGTCGGAAAATCCGATCAGATCCTCAAAAGCACCGCCGCCACGGGCCACAATGATTACATCGACGTCGGGATCGGCGTCCATCTGTGCGATCGCTTTGGTCACATCGGAAGGGCACTGCTCACCCTGCACGTGCACATGCGTTACTTTGAAGTCGACGACAGGCCAACGCAATCTCACGTTGGTGATGACATCGCCTTCCGCGCGGGCCTGCGGAGCGCAAATCAGACCGATGCAATGCGGAAACTCCGGCAGAGGCTGCTTGCGGTCGGCATCGAACAATCCTTCGCCTTTAAGCTTCTTGCGTAATTCGTCGATCATGGCCTTCAGACTGCCACCCGCGCCGGCTGCGATAATGGCGTCGCCACGTAAAGACAGTGACGTGCGTTTCATCCACAGATTCGGTTTGCCATGGATGATGACGCGATCACCCTGTGCAAAAGGCGTGGCCGCTGCGGCGAACTGTCCGAAGCCGTTGACCTCCAACGCAATGTCTTGATAATCGTCGCGCAACGTGATGTAGGCGCTGCCTTGGCGTCTGGTGTTGATCTGTGTGATCTGCCCGGCTACCCAAACCGATGGCCACCGTTCAACGGCCATATGGAATTTCTCGCTGAGCAGACTTACCGGCCAGGGGTTGTCAGCAGTGGTTTCGCCGGCCAGTCGCGGCAGCGGTTTGCTGTTCGGCTGCGCCGCCGGGGGTGTGTAATCCTGGTTCCAAGTCATGGTTCAAGATTCCATCATCTTGCGGACAAATGAAACACATGTTCGAATCGCGTGAGGGTACCCCGCCTTGTATAGTCCCTCTTCGGCGGGTGCGTCAAATCGACACTCGGGCGACACTCCGAGGTGAAATCGTTACCTTTGTCACACAAGTTAAGGAATGGCGGAATCAAGCCAAAAATGGAATATATAGTTTTACTGCCGGCGCGCCTCTACTACATTTAGTGCTGGCTATGGCGTAGAGTCTATGGACGTAGAAAACGTATGGCATGCGAAACAAAGCATGAAAACCTGGTCGGATGGGATTCGACCCGGAAAGGATGATGAATGGAAACGCAGGCTCTGAATGCCGTCTCCGCAACCGTTAAAACGGGAACCGGTAAGGTGCTCGTCGAGAAGCGCGACGGTCGTGTGGTCGACTTCGATCCGATCAACATCATCAGCGCGGTGAAGTCAGCCTTCGCCGACCTTGATAAGAAGATCGGGCCGCAGGAGGAACAGCTGATCCGTGATATCGCCAATCAGGTCGAAGCTGAAATCAAGGATCGTTACAACGGTCCCGCCAAGATCGAAGACATCCAGAATCTCGTTGAACACGGCCTGATCGAAGACCACCTGTACGATGTGGCGCGCACGTACACCAACTACCGTCTGAACAAAGACATCGAACGTGCCAAGGCCACCGACATCAACGAAGCCGTCAAGCGTCTGGTGAACCGTGACGAGGCTCTGGTGCGTGAGAACGCCAACAAGGATTCCAACGTCTACTCCACCCAGCGCGATCTGCTGGCGGGTGCGGTGTCCAAGGCGTCCGCCTTCTCCATGCTGCCGGACGCGGTTTCCAACGCCCATATGAAGGGTGACATCCATTTCCACGACGCCGACTACTCGCCGTTCACCGCACAATCCAACTGCTCTCTGCCGAACTATTGGGATATGCTCGCCAACGGCTTCACCCTCGGCAACGCGCCGATGGGATCGCCGAACAGCATTTCCATCGCTGCCACGCAGATTACCCAGATCATGAAGGACGTGGCTTCCAGCCAATATGGTGGCCAGACCGCCAACCGTGCCGATGAGCACTTCGTTGAATATGCCAGGAAAGATTACGATAAATTCCTTGAGCAGGCCCATGAGATCATGCCTGACGACCTGCCGATTGAAATCGCCGAACGCCAGGTACGCTTGGCCAAGGATGTCGAACCGAAGCGTCTGCATTTCGAAAAGGACCGTCCGGCCCTGCCGATGGACGAGCCGTTTAACAAGGATGCCAGTCGTTTGCAGCAGCTGCGCGAGGTGTGGGCGAAGATCCAGACCCGCAAGGCCATCTACGACGCCATGCAGACCATGGAATACCAGATCAACTCCAATCGTGTGTCGAACGGCCAGACCCCGTTCGTGACCGTTGGCTTCGGTTTGGGCACCGACTGGTTCGCCCGCGAGATTCAGCGTGCCATCTTCCTGAACCGTATCCGCGGCCTCGGTTCCGAACACCACACCGCCATTTTCCCGAAGCTCGTGTTCACCATCAAGCATGGTGTGAACGCCGATCCGGGCGATCCGAACTACGATCTGAAGCAGCTCGCCCTCGAATGCGCCACCAAGCGCATGTATCCGGACGTGATCTTCTACGAGAACATCGTGAAGATCACCGGCTCCTTCAAAGCCCCGATGGGATGCCGTTCCTTCTTGCAGGGTTGGATTGATCCGGCGACCGGCAAGGACGTGGAAGACGGACGCATGAACCTTGGCGTCGTCACCGTAAACGTTCCGCGTATCGCACTGGAATCCCACGGCGACAAGGATCGCTTCTGGAAGATCTTCGACGAGCGTATGGCCGTGGCTCATCAGGCATTGCAATTCCGTATCATGCGTTGTAAGCAGGCCGCGCCGGTCAATGCGCCGACCCTGTTCCGTTTCGGAGCCTTCGGTCGCCTCGGCGCCAACGACAGCGTCGACCAACTGTTCCGCAACGAACGTGCCACCGTTTCCTTGGGCTACATTGGCCTGTATGAGGCGACCAGTGTGTTCTACGGCAAGAACTGGATGCGTGATCACGGCTGGGATCCGCAGGGCAAGGAATTCGCGCTGTCCATCGTCAAGCGCATGAACGAGCTGTGCAAGGAATGGAGCGACGCGGAAGGCTACCACTATTCCGTGTACTCCACGCCGGCCGAATCCCTCACCGACCGCTTCAACCGTATGGACCATGAGAAGTTCGGCGAAGTGGAAGGCGTGACCGACCACGACTTCTATACCAACTCCTTCCACTATCCGGTCTGGCTGCAGCCAACCCCAATGGAAAAGCTCAACTACGAGAAGGACTTCCCGTACTACGCGTCCGGCGGCTTCATCAACTACTGCGAGTTCCCGTGCCTGCAGTCCAACCCCAAGGCACTTGAAGCGGTGTGGGATTACGCCTACAACATCGGCATCGGCTACTTGGGCACGAACACGCCGATCGACCGCTGCTACGATTGCGGGTTCCAAGGCGACTTCGAGCCTACTGAGGAAGGTTTCAAGTGCCCGGAGTGCGGCAACTCCGATCCGGACCACTGCAACGTGACCAAGCGCACCTGCGGCTACTTGGGTAATCCGGTGCAGCGCCCGATGGTGCACGGACGTCACGAGGAGATCGCGCACCGCGTCAAGCATATGAGCGGCGAAACCGGTCATGTCACCTTGAGCGATGGTTCCGAACGTGAATGGTTCGAGGAAGCCAAGTAAGGGCCGCATCAACAGCAAACATAAACGAAATATGAAAGAGGGTGGATTTCCACCCTCTTTCATTCTGTGACAATCATGAGGCAAGCAGCAATCGCAAAAACGCGACGCAACGGCAAAACGTGAAGGGACAACGTATGATTAGCAGCGCGAATCCAGCAATTCAACGTCGTGACTTTGCGGCGGACGAAACCAATCGCGGGCCTTTCATCCCCACAACTCGTTCCAACAATCCCAAAGCAGGGCAATGGACCAATCGCATGAGCCGCAATATGATTGCCGACTACAAACGGTTCCTCATGACCGACGGAGAAGGCATCCGATGCTCGCTGTACGTGTCGGGCTGCCCGTTCCATTGCGAGGAATGCTACAACACATCAATCTGGGATTTCCAAGCCGGCCACGAATACAACGACAAGCTCGAAGCGCAAATCATGGATGACTTAAGCCAATCGTATGTGCAAGGCATCACCTTCCTCGGAGGCGAACCATTGCTCAACACGGGTGTGCTGTTGCCTCTCGCGCGAAAAATCCGCGAACGGTTCGGTAATACCAAAGATATTTGGTGCTGGACCGGCTACACGTGGGAAGAGCTCATGCGCGAAGGCGAAAGCCCCGACAAGCGCGAGTTGCTCGAACTGATCGACATTCTAGTGGACGGCCGTTATATCAAAGAATTACATGATTCCCTGCTGCAATTCCGCGGAAGCAGCAACCAACGCATCATCGACGTGCCGAAATCACTGGAAAACGGGCGAGTGGTGATTTGGCCGAAATTACATGATCAAACACGATTCATTCCCGAAATATATGGCAAAGACCGTTCTGCTGGGGAAGGCGGCGCATCCTGACATGGAAATGTTTGGGTGGTTTTGCGATTTCGACGTTCGTTGAGTGTCCGGATGCATAATTAGGTACATTTACTGGATTGGTTGTCTAGTTTATGCGCTGTTTCGTGCCTTTTATGCTGATTGCGAGCACTCACGAAGCGCTTAGGCGTGGGCACAGACTACGATTACATGATTGGATAACCGGGGTAGGGGCTTCCATGCCTGCCATGGAATGCAGCCCGGCGGATAGAACGATAGAGGTTGATACATGGTTGAAGCAGCAGAAGCCGTGACCGAAACGCACGGCACAAAGCCGTTGCGTGTAGGTCTTGATATCGGTTCCACTACTGTGAAGGCGGTGGTGCTCGATCAGTCCGACGCGCTCGCGGACGCGCTGTTCTCCGATTATCGGCGTCACCACGCGAATGTGCGCGCCACCGTGGCCGGACTACTGGCCGACATCCACAAAGAATTGGAAAAGCTTGGCCGAGGCGACGAGCCGATTCGTCTGGCCATTACCGGTTCAGGCGGTCTTGCTCTTGCAGACAGCCTCGACGTGCCCTTCGTTCAGGAGGTCATCGCCGAAACCGAAGCCATTGACAAGGAATATCCGCAGGCTGATGTGATCATCGAGCTTGGTGGTGAAGACGCAAAAATCACCTATCTCAAGCCGACTCCGGAACAGCGCATGAACGGTTCCTGCGCAGGCGGTACCGGCGCATTCATCGACCAGATGGCAACACTGCTCGACACCGACGCCGCTGGTCTGAACGAAATGGCCGCGCAATACGAAACCCTGTATCCGATCGCATCACGTTGCGGCGTGTTCGCCAAAACCGATTTGCAGCCGCTTATCAACGATGGCGCGGCCAAACCGGATCTGGCCGCATCGATCTTCACCGCAGTGGCCACGCAAACCATTGCAGGCCTTGCCTCCGGACGCCCGATTCATGGAACCGTGATCTTCTTGGGGGGTCCGTTGTTCTTCATGTCCGAGCTGCGAGCCGCGTTCAAGCGGGCGCTCGACGGCAAAGTGGACGAATTCATTGTTCCGACCGATGCTCACCTGTATGTGGCATACGGTGCCGCATTGCAGGCCGATCAGGATGGTGACGACCTTGACTAAGCATTACGAAGCACGAACCTGCGCCGACCTGCTGGCGCGACTGGACGAACTGGAAAATCTGCCGTCCAACACTCCGACCATGCCTCCGCTGTTCGCTACCGAAGCGGATCGCACCGCATTCAACGAACGACATCATCGCGAGCATATCCATCAAGGCACGCTCGAAGGAGCCCAAGGACCGCACTTCCTGGGCATCGACGCCGGTTCCACCACCATCAAAGCGACATTGGTGAACGACGATCGAGAAATCGTATGGTCCTCTTATGCGACCAACGAAGGCAGTCCGTTGACGGCAGCCGTGCAGATCGTTAAAAAAATCCAAGCCGAACTACCCGAAGGCGCATGGATCGCACGATCCTGTGCGACCGGCTACGGCGAAGGCCTCATCACCACCGGCCTGCACCTTGACGAAGGTGTAGTGGAAACCATGGCTCACTATCGCGGTGCCGAAATGGTAAGCCCGGGAGTCACCGCCGTCATCGATATCGGCGGCCAAGACATGAAATATCTCGCCATCAACGATGGTGTGATCGACTCCATCGCAGTGAACGAAGCATGCTCGTCCGGCTGCGGTTCGTTCCTGCAAACGTTCGCCATTTCCATGGGCCTGACCATTCAGGAATTCACCCAAGCGGCGCTTAACTCCACCCATCCGGTCGATTTGGGCTCCCGGTGCACCGTGTTCATGAACTCGTCCGTGAAGCAGGCGCAAAAGGAAGGCGCTTCCATCGAAGATATCGCCGCAGGCCTGTGCTATTCCGTGGTGCGCAATGCCCTCTACAAGGTGATCAAACTGCGTGATTCCGGCGAACTTGGCGACACCGTGGTAGTGCAGGGTGGCACGTTCCTCAACGACGCTGTGCTTCGCGCATTCGAACTGCTCACAGAACGTGAAGTGACCCGACCGAACATCGCAGGACTCATGGGCGCATACGGTGCCGCACTGACCGCACGCATGCACTATGCCGACGAAGCGGAAGATGAAGACGTCGATACCACCGACACCAAAGAAGCGGTGGTCGCAGACGTACGTCATACTGCATCGAACATTTTGAGCGGCGAAGAACTCGACAACCTGTCGATGACCTCCGAACGAGACGTGTGCAAGCTGTGCCAAAACCACTGCAAGCTCACCATCACCACCTTCCAAGACGGATCCCGTTACGTGACCGGCAACCGCTGCGAACGAGGCGGAGACGCGAAAAAGAAGCGTTCCGATCGCCCGAACCTCTACGATTACAAGTACAAGCGTTGCTTCGCCTACCGCAGACTCACCGACAAAAACGCAACCCGCGGTGAAATCGGCATTCCGCGCGTACTCAACATGTACGAGAACTATCCGTTCTGGTTCACACTGCTCACCTCGCTCGGCTTCAAAGTGATGATTTCCGGACGAAGCTCGCACGAACTGTTCGAAACGGGCATTGAATCCATCGCATCCGAAAACATTTGCTATCCGGCCAAACTCGTGCACGGACACATCAAATGGCTGCTGAACAAGGGTGTGAAAAACATCTTCTACCCGTGCGTCAGCTACGAAGAGAACCTGGTACCCAACACCGACAACCACTACAACTGCCCGGTGGTGGCCAACTATCCCGTGGTCATCGGCGCGAACATGCCCGAACTGCGCGCAGAAGGCATCCGCTACATGCGCCCATACTTCAACATGGCCAACCATGAACTCATGGTCGACCGTATCGTCGAAGAATTCGCTTGGGCCAACGTGACCCGTGAAGAAGCCGAAACCGCAGTCAAAGCGGCATATGCCGAAAACGAGGTCTTCAAACACGACGTGCAAATGGAAGGCCTCAAGGCACTCGCCTACATGAAGGAACACGACTGCCGAGGCATCGTGCTCGCAGGCCGCCCGTACCATATCGATCCGGAAGTAAACCATGGCATTCCGGAAACCATATGCTCGCTCGGTATGGTGGTATTGTCTGAAGATTCGATCTGCGAACTGCAGCCGGGGGAGAAGCTCAACCTGAGCGAATTCCTCGCCGCCGATGAAGACGATCCACGTAAGAAGAACGCAGACGGCTTCCGCCATGTGGAAGACCGCAAGGTCACCAAAATGCCATTGCGCGTCACCAACCAGTGGGCCTACCATGCACGCCTATACTCGGCAGCCAACTTCGTGGCCTCCTACCCAGGGCTTGAACTCGTACAACTCAACTCCTTCGGCTGCGGTCTTGACGCCATCACCACCGACCAGGTAGGCGAAATCCTCGCCGACAAGGCCGACGTGTACACCATGCTGAAAATCGACGAAGTCTCCAACCTAGGCGCGGCGAAAATCCGCCTTCGTTCACTCAAGGCAGCCGTCGAAGAGCGTGAACGCAACAAACAGCGTGAAATTGGCACAGCCATGCCCGACAAGCAAGACAGCGTGTCCAACAAGCAGGGCGAATTCCGCAAAACCGGAACCGAAGCGCCGACTCCGGGCCGTCAAGTCATGCTTGACACCGTGATGAAAGCCAATCCGAAGCTCACCGAAGCCGTTAAAGCCGCATCCAAGCGTGCCGCGGAAAACGGCGTCGGCGAAGCGAAGAAGTCCGCACACAATTCCGCCACCATGTCGAAATACGCCAACCGCGTGCCATTCGGCAAAGACATGAAGGACTACACCATCGTGGCTCCGCAGATGAGCCCGATTCACTTCTCCCTAGTGGAATCCGTGATCCGCTCCGGCGGCTACAAGTTCGACATTCTCGAACACGCCAGCCGCGAAAACGTGGAAACCGGCCTCAAATACGTCAACAACGACGCCTGCTACCCGGCCATCATGGTTATCGGCCAGCTCGTGGACGCGATTTTGGACGGCAAATACGATCCGGAGCACACCGCGCTCGCCATCACGCAGACCGGCGGCATGTGCCGAGCCACAAACTATTTCGGTCTGATTCGCAAGGCGCTGATCGATGCCGGATATCCGCAAATTCCAGTGATCGCCATTTCCACGCAGGGCATTGAAGACAATCCGGGCTTCAAAGCGACGCCGGCATTGCTTCATCGCGTCATCAAGGCGCTCATCATCGGCGACCTGCTGATGAAATGCCTGTACCGCGTGCGCCCGTACGAGGTGACGCCGGGCAGTGCGAATCAGCTGTATAAGACATGGAACACCATCGTGCGTGAAACGCTCGAGAACCACGGTCGCTCGAAGACGGCAAGTAAGTTCATTGGCAAGGGATACCTGCCATATTCGACGCTCGTCAAAGAAATCGTCAAATCGTTCGACTCACTGCCGTTGAAGGACGAACCGCGCAAGGTGCGCGTCGGCGTGGTGGGCGAGATTCTCGTCAAGTACCAGCCGGACGCCAACAACCATGTGGTCGACGTGATCGAATCGCAGAATTGCGAGGCTGTGGTGCCGGGCATCATGGAATTCATGACCACCCGCCCGTATATTTCCGACTGGAACGAGCATTACCTCGGCATGGGCGGCAACAAGCTTGGCTACGCGCTGATGCGCAAGGCGCTTGACTTGTACAACGCTCCTGTACGCAAGGCGATCGATTTGGCACACGGCAAGTTCTCCCAGGACCTGCCGATGCCGGAACTCGTGAAGAAGGCCGACGAGGTCACTTCCGTGGGTGTGCAGGCTGGTGAAGGCTGGCTGCTAACTGCGGAAATCCTTGAGCTCATCGAATCCGGCTGCCCGAACGTGATTTGTGCGCAGCCGTTCGCCTGCCTGCCGAACCACGTGACCGGCCGAGGCATGTTCGGCAAGATTCGCCGCCTGCATCCGGAATCCAACATCGTGTCCATCGACTACGATCCGGGCGCATCCGAAGCGAACCAGCTCAACCGCATCAAACTGATGATCGCAGCCGCCAAGAAGGCCCACAAGGCTGCGCAGCAGAGTGAGACGGCGCAAAGCGAAAAAGCCGCCTAATCATAGGCAGATAAATCAATAAGCACTGACTGGAATTGACTAAAATACCGACGTTGACAACATCTTCAGCGTCGGTATTTTTATTTGATTTATACAAACAATTCTTCAAATAACGGTAATTGCTTCTGACCTTATTAATAGCTGTTAATTATTATTGGTCGACTTTGCAGAGCATGTCTGTTTTAACCGAAAATGTGTACTCGATTCGATATACGCAAGAGTTGGCTATCAGTTTTTCGTATAGCAATCGCGCCGTGCTCATCAACGAGTTTCGATAGGATTGCCAACATGACAACGCCACGAATTTCTTATGCGCACCTGCTTACCGAGCCGAATCCTAAGCATGTGGAAAGTCTGGTCAAATTCTTCGAATCAGGCTGCCAAGAGCGTGGAACCGGTGGTTTCGGTGTGGAAATCGAGCATCTGCCGGTGCATAACAGCGATGATACCGCCGTGAACTATTACGAGGAGAACGGTATCGAGGCGTTGCTGAACCGCATTCGCCCGTATTACGACGAAAGCAAGGAATACTGGGAGAACGGCAGGCTTGTTGGTATTGGCCGCGAAGGTATTTCCGTGTCGCTTGAGCCGGGCGGTCAGCTGGAATGCTCGCTGGGCATTCTGCACAAGCCGGAAGATCTGTGCACGATTTACGGTGCGTTCCGCCGCGAAGTCGATCCTGTGCTTGACGATCTCGGCTTCCGCTTGGTCAATTACGGGTATCAGCCGAAGTCCGGCTATGCCGACATTCCCGTCAATCCGAAGGACCGTTACAAGGCGATGACCGCGTATTTGGGGCGCGTTGGCCAGTTCGGTCCGTGCATGATGCGTTGCTCCGCTTCGACGCAGGTCAGCATCGACTATGTTTCCGAACGGGATGCGATTTCCAAACTCCGTTTGGGCACGGTGGTCGGCCCGATTCTTGCATGGTTCTTCCGTAACACCCCGTATTTCGAGGGGCAGGAGAATCCGTATCCGCTGCTGCGCCAACGCATGTGGGATTATTTGGATTTGCAGCGCACGAACGTTATTCCGGGATTGTTTGATCCTCGCTTCGGTTGGGAAGATTATGCGGTCGATGTGTTGAGTACGCCGATGATGTTCGCTGATCTGACGCACACTCCGGAAGCGTTGGAAACTCCCGGAACTGATCTGCATCATCCTGCATTCTATGAGAACGCGAACGACGTGTATCCTGATCGAGAACTCAACGCATACGAAATCAATCATGTGATTTCCACGCATTTCAACGATGTCCGTCTGAAGAACTTCATTGAATTCCGTCACTGGGATTCGCTGCCGGTAGCGCGTGCGGAACGACTGACGGAAATCATCGGATCGCTGTTCTATGATCCGACGAACCGTGAGCGTCTCGAATCGTATTTCGATGGCATCCGCGAGGAGGATGTGTTCGAGGCGAAGGCGAACCTGCAGGCGCGCGGCCATCAGGCAGCTCCGTACGGCAATTCGCTGGAATTCTGGCAGGAATTCTTAGGGCTCGAAGGTGTGCTTGCCGACGAACCTGGCGATCCGAAACACCCTGACGTGTTCCAGGCATGAGCGCCGATTGCAGGTAGCGCGGTAGGGCTGCGGAAAGAAAGTTCACCATATATGCGAAGTGGTCGACGCCATATGGAATGGTGCCGACCACTTCGCATATACGGTATCTTGAACCGCGAATCGGTCATACGATCCGCACAATGGATGACCGATCAGTCGGGAATATTACCGCGTGACTTCTGATTGGCCCAAGACTGGGACTGCACGAATGTGGCAGGATCGGCACCCACGCGATTCGCCGGATCGTGCAGTGCGCTGATGGACTGCATCTCCTCGTCGGTGAGTGCGAAACCGAATACATCCAGGTTCTGCCGCATGCGCTCCGCGTGCGTGGACTTTGGAATGACAACGCGTCCGGATTGCACGTGCCAACGCAACACGACTTGCGCGGGAGCTACGTGATGCGCTTCGGCGGCCTGCTGAATCGGTTCGGCCTTCATATCGGAACCGTGCCCGAGCGGTGAATAGGCTTCTACGACGATGCCGTGTTCCTTGCAGAACCTCAGCGTTTCCGGCTGGGAGAAGCTCGGATGTACCTCCAGCTGGTTGATGGCCGGTGTCTTGCCGGTTTCGTCGACGAGCCGCTGCAGATGCTCGGGAAGGAAATTCGAAACGCCGGCGGCCCGGATCGTTCCTTCCTGTTGGATCTCCAACAGCGCCTTCCAGGTTTCGACGTATTGGTCGACCGCGGGGAACGGCCAGTGAATGAGATACAGGTCGAGATGGTCGAGCCCGAGATTATTCAGCGTCGTGTCAAGGGCAACGCGCGCCGCATCATAGCCTTGATCGCAGTTGCGCAGCTTGGACGTGACGAACACCTTGCCTGCCATGCCGGTGGCCTTGAGCGCGTCACCGACTCCGCGTTCGTTGTAATAGGCGGCGGCTGTGTCAATATGACGGTAGCCGATCTCCAACGCCTGTTCAACGGCCTGCTGCGTGGTCGAGGCGGAGATTTGGAAGACTCCGAATCCGACCTGCGGAATCGAAACGGAATCGGTGAGCGGAATGCTCGGGATATCAGGGATTGCAGTGGTTCCAGTATGTTCCATAATCACTCCTTTGCTTGGAACGTACCTTAAATGGCAAAAGTAATGGTTCGTAATGACGTTGGATGTCGGTCAGTCCCGGCAATCGACCACTGAACCGCGATCCACCAATATGGGATCGACGAAGACATGCTGCGTAGGCTGGTCTGGATTTTGAATACGATTGACCAAAGTCCGGATGCATACCTCGGCAAGATCCTCGGCAGAAGAGCGTAATACGGTAAGAGGACGTGAGCTTGGTGTGGCGAAGCCGTCAATGGAGATGATCGAAATGTCCTCCGGCACGTGTTTCCCGCGTTGCTCGAGCGCCTGTGAAATGGCGATGGCCAGGTAGTCGGAGTGCACGAGGACCGCGGTCACTTCGGAGGAAACGATAGTATCGGCTATCTCTTTGACGCCGTGCATGTCGTAGGGCATCATACCGGTCAGGACGAATGGGCAGTCTATCTTGTCGGTGGCGTCCACGATCTCCTGCCACCCGTCGCGAATGGTGTGGGAAGTGGGGGTCTCGCTGAAGGCGGCGCCGATTCGCGAATGGCCGTGCTGCAGAAAATGCACTGCGGCTTTGCGCACGCCGTAACGATGATTGGTTCGGACCGAATCGGTATAGCAAGTGTCCAGAATCGGCTGGTCTCGTTCCACTACGACTACGGGAATGGATGATCGCTCTATCCAATCCCAGGTTTGTTTCCCGATTTCAGGATGCGCGTTGGGCGCGGCGATGATTCCGCATACCGTCGGTTCATCGGCGAAGCCTTGCAGGATATCCGCCTCGTGGACATCCTCTTCATATGCCGATTCCTTCACTATGAGTCGCATGCCATAGCGTGCCGCGGCTTCATACATATGGTTGATGACGTTGGGCCAGAAAAAACTTGGTTCCGGAAGCATGACTCCGATGGCGGGCTGGTCGGCCGGCAAGCTAATCGGGGATGAAATGGAATCGCTTTCCGCAGGGAGGGATTGTTGGTCATTCGACTCGGTCGTCGAGCTTACCGACATCGCTCCGCCCCGCACTCGCTTCAGCAGTCCCGCTTTGGATAGCGAGGTCAGATCCCTGCGTATGGTGATATCCGAGGTGTCGAGTTTTTGAGCGAGTTCCGGAATGGTCACGACATTGTGATTGGTGAGCAGATTGAGTATCTCATTCTGCCTCTCAGCCGGAAGAAGGTTCCGGTGCGCGGAACGTTGGTGCTCATTCTTTGCCATATCTGCTCGTCTTTCATCTGATAATGATTTTTTCATGTCTGACCAATTCTGAGCATAGTACAAAAATGTGTGATGTTGACTAAAAATCCGCATATCAGAGACATATTCCATATTCCGCGCGCAATAACAGTGAGCAAACATGATTGAAACTGATTAAATATGATATTATGGATATGTCGATTTGAGCTTCGTTCGCAACGAAGCGAATACCGAATGAATTGCAAAGGAAGTGGTGATAGATGGTCTCTTTCACTAAAGAATTCTGGACATCGACGTCGGGGGACTTATCTCAACGTCGTGATGTCGTGGATACTCCGGCATTTACGGATGATCCGGGCGATGCCACCAAGATCGTTATCGATACGGCTGACCGCAAGCAGCCATGGATCGGCGCGGGAGCGGCGATCACAGATGCTGCGGCATCGTTGATTTGGAATTCGATGGATGCGGATCAACGACATGCATTCCTCGATGACTGCTTCAACCCCGCCAAGGGCGGCTTCTCGGTGATTCGTATTCCTCTGGGATCCTGCGAGCCCGCCGCGCAACCCTATTACACATATGATGATGTTCCCTTTGGAGAGCATGACAATCTGCTGACCAAGTTCTCCCTTGGAGAAGGTGAGCCGGGTGCCCCTGACGCTACCAAGGATTTCAAGCACATCATTCCCGTTGTCCTGGAGATTCTGAAGATCAACCCCGCAGTTAAGATCATCGCGAGTCCATGGAGCGCTCCCGCATGGATGAAGAACACCGGACATCTGTGCCAAGGCGGCCGGTTGCGCTTCGGCGAGTGGACGGGCAATGGGTTCGATCCGATGCATGACTCCTTCGAAGGATGCTACGCTCGTTATTTCGTCAAATATGTCGAGGAAATGGGCAAGATCGGCATTCCGATCTGGGGCGTGACGGTGCAGAACGAACCATCCAACGCTCCGAAGTGGCCTGCGATGATGTGGACTCTCGAGGAGCAGGCTTCGTTCGCCGCCGACTTCCTGCGTCCGGCGTTCAACGAAAAGTTCCCGGAGATGAGGATTTTCATCAATGATGATTCCACCCACAATCTGAGATGGCCGGTCCGCGATTTGGTCACTCCTGAGCAGGCCGCTGCGGTGGATGGACTTACCGTGCATACCTACGAGGGGCCGTATTCCAATTTCTTCAATGCATCCCGCTCGTATTCCCATTGGATGTTCGGCATGACCGAGCGCCGTTGCATGATTGAGGAAACTCCTGAGGATGCCGCTCACATCATGTCCGGCATCATCGGCAACTGGCTGGTCCGCAACGGCGAGAGCTTCATCGCATTGTGGAACCTTGCCCTTGATGAGCGTGGCTTGCCCAATCAGGTCGGTGCCACCGGACGCCGTGGCGTGGTGACTATCCAGCATGAGACCGGTGAGGTGATTCGCAACCTCGAGTACTTCATGCTCAGGGCGTTCGGACAGGATGTGGAACCCGGTTCCGTCGTGGTGCGTTCCTCCAACTACACGCCTGACGGCTGGTCCGGCGGCTTGGGTTCGGTGGCGTTCCTGGCGCCTAATGGGGACGTCGCGGCGCATATCTACAATCCGACTGGCGAGTCCATCGAGGCGGCCGTGACCATTAACGGCGAGGGCGGCTCCTGGCAGAAGGTCACGGTGCCGGCTTGGGGCACGGTCACGGTCCACAAGGGATATGGCGATATCAATACGTCCTTGGTTCCCGATGATGACGAATTCGAGCTGAATCCCGCTCCGACCCATCTGCTGGGAGATGTTGCTCCCGGCAAGGTCAGGGTGTGGGGTTCTGATGAGTGATTGAACCTACTGGGGGCCGCTTGCGGGCGGTCCCCATTTTTTCATTGTTCATGAAAGGAAAGACGGATGCATCTCTTGACGATTGTTTTGGTTGTCGCCGCATTGGCGGTCGGCGATCTCGTCATCGCCTATGTGCGAAGGCATAGGTAAATAACAGGTGGACAAACAAAAAATGGAGGGCGGCAGCCCTCCATTTTTTTGTTATCGGTTGTCTTCTTACATTTCGCCCTTGAGTCGACGCTCTTCGAGGATCTTGGCGTTCTGCTTGGAAACCTTACCGGACAGAGGATAGAAGAACAGCAGGATGACGGCGATGAGACCATTGCCGATTGCCGGTGCGAGCGTGGCAACGCCGTAGATGTTGTTCAGCGTCTCGGCGCTTTGCGTGATGACTTGTCCCGAAGTGGCGGTCACATAGCCGGTGGCTGCCAGCACGACTGCCGGTAGAAGACCGGACAGCGCCTGGCCGATCTTGCGCGCGAACATATAGCCGGTGTAGACGGTGCCATCCTCGCGGGTGTGGGTCTTGACCTGGATGTCATCGATGATGTCGGTGATGAAGCTCCAGACCATAAGGCCGAACACGCCGTTGCCGAACATGGCCAGAACGGACATGGCGACGAAGACATACGGATTGGTGATGTGCATCAGGAACATGATCACATAAACGACCGTGGTCACCACAAGCAGCGAGCCGCAGACCTTCTTCTTGCCGAACTTGTCGCAGATCGACGGTATGAACGGCGCGGCGATGAGCACGGGCACGTTCTGGAAGGCGAGGATGGACAGGGCGGTGGTGTTGTTGAAGTAGTCCTTGTAGAGGTACGCGTTCACCGCGCCTGCGAACATCTGCGCGAAAATCAGCAGCAGGGCGGCCGCCATCAGAGCGATCATGGCGCGATTGGACAGCATGTACTTCACGGACTTGAGCAGCGGGACGTGCTCGTTGTCGCTCTTCTCCACGCGGATGCGCTCGACGGTTCCGCGCAGGGTAATCTCATAGCAGATCCACAGTAGGATCGCGAAGACGATGGCCACCCAGATGAGGGCAGGTCCATTGAGGACCTTCTTGCCGTTGACGGTCGTATACATGACCAGCGGAAGGATGAAGGTCACGATGATGCCGCCTGCGGTCGAGCCGAAGCCACGTCCGGCGGCCATCTCGTCACGATGCTTGACGTCAGGCGTCGACACCGAGGCGAACGATCCGTACGGGGCGGATGTCGAGGAGTAGCAGGCGACGCCGAGGATGTAGATCACGGTGATGTATACGATGCGCAGCGTCATCGGCCAGCTGGAGACGAACGGCAGGAAGGTGAGGATGATGACCGCCATCAGCGGATAGCGCAGTGTGCGGACGAACCAGTGGTAGCGGCCATCCTTGCGCAGCGGCGCGTTGTCGGCCCATACTCCGGTGCCGAAATCGGTGAACGCCGAAATCAATTTTCCTACAAAAATGATCATGCCCGCGATGACGGGGTTGATGCCAAGCGCATCGGTCATGTAGATCAGCGCGTAATTGGTGACGAGCTGGAAATAGAATCCGTTGCCGATGTCTCCTATGGCATATGCCATAGGTTCGGTTTTCTTGAATGGCGGATCTTCCACGACCGATGTGGAAGGTGCCGCCGCAGTTGCTGCTGTCATGAGCACCCTTTCTGTATTCTTCATCTTGTTGGTCGGAATCCAGTATGTGCTGAATTGAGCTTCAGTGATCAATGATTCCGACGGAAACAATATATCACAAATAATCACTCATAGATCAAAAATGATTAAAATTGCGCAAAATTGGGAATTATGCTATTTTTGACATTGTTATATGGCGTGACCGCCAACATCAAAGGAGAGATATGACCAACGCAGCATTTGAATATGGTGATGAGTGCTGGACCGCTACGTCCGGTGATCTGACTCAGCGAAGAGAGCGCATCAACACGCCGCAGGTGGTTGATTCCGCTGCCGGTGCAACCGAGGTGGTCATCGATCCCACCGAAGAATACCAGCTGTGGGAGGGGGCGGGCGCGGCTATCACCGATTCGTCCGCATCCCTGTTCATGAATGCCATGACGGCGGAGCAGAGGCATGCGATTCTTGAGGAGATGTTCGATCCGCGGCAGGGTGGTTTCTCCTCGGTCCGCATCTCGATTGGCGCGTGTGATTTCTCCAGCCAGAAGTATTACACCTATGATGATTTGCCGGAAGGCGTTGCCGCGGACGCCGGTCTGGAGTATTTCTCGATCGGTGAAGGCGAGCCGGGGGCTCCCGATGCCACCAAAGACATGAAGAACGTGGTTCCGGTGCTGCAGGAGATCATATCGATCAATCCGGCAGTGAAGATTATGGCTTCGCCGTGGAGCGCTCCCGCCTGGATGAAGACGTCGAATCGTATTTCAGGAGCAGGAAGGCTGCGCCTCGGTGAATATGTCGGCAATGGATATCGCTACCAAGACACCGTCGATTACGTATATGCGCAGTATTTCGTGAAATTCATTGCAGCGTACGCAAAGCTCGGCATCCGCATCTCGTCGGTGACCATGCAGAACGAGCCATCCAACGGTTGCCCGTGGCCGATCACCGTATGGACTCCGGAAGAGCTCACCAAATGGGGAGCGGAATATCTGCGTCCGGCTCTCGACCGGAGCTTCCCCGACGTGGAGATCTACTTCGGCGATGATTCGTTGCGGTTCTGGCAGCGCCCGGCCTCGGAGTACATGACTCCGGCGCAAGCGGCCTGCTTCGCGGGCGCGGCCTTCCACACCTACTCCGGTCTGCCGGTATGGGTACACAATGGCACACGCCAGTTCCCTGGTTGGAAGGCCGCGATGACCGAGCGCCGGTGCATGCTGGACGAGTCCGTGGACGAGGCGAGCCATGTGATGTTCGGGGAAATCGGTAACTGGCTGGTCCGCAACGGCGTGGGGCTCATCAACCTGTGGAATATGGCGCTTGACGAACAGGGCTTCCCGAGCTACGCGGGGACTTCCGGACGTCGTGGCGTCATCACGATTGATTCGAAGACTGGCAAGGTCAAGCGCAACCTTGAATACTTCATGCTGCGTAATTATGGGCAGGATGTTCCGGTCGGATCCCGTCGCATCGGTTCGACTAATTACACGCCGGACGGACGGAAAGGCGGGCTTGGTTCCGTTGCGTTCGTGACCAAGCGGGGCGATTTGTCCGCGATCCTCTACAACCCGACGGACAAGCCGATTCTGGCTGCTGTGACGGTGAACGGTGAGGGCTCACGGTGGCAGCGGGTCGAGGTCCCGGCATATGGCACCGTCACCGTGCATAAGTCGGATCGCGCGATCAATAAGTCCGAGGTTCCGGCAGATGATGATTTTGAGATCACCTACACCCCGCATCCTGCGGACGATCACGATGAGACCTTGTTCTGACGAATAGAATTTGTTTTGGCGGCTTGTTCAGGAGCGAGTCGCCAAAACATGATGCTGGTGGTATTGGATCCGTGGATGGACTGAAGAGGCGCAGGATGGGAAAAACGCTGAAAGCGCGAGCTATGGCACTGGTGGCAATTGTGCTGGTTGCCGGCCTTGCCGCATGCGGCGCGGTACCGGATACTTCTGAACAGGGCGAAACCGGTGGCGTGACCATTTCATTGGCAGGCTGGACTTTCGCGACAAGACCGGAATTCAAAGTGCTTGCGAAAGCGTATGAGAAAGCCCATCCGTCGGTGCATATCGAGCTGAAAGAATATTCCGCCGACGACTACGACAAGCAGCTCATCGCAGATTTGTCCGCATCCAAATCGCCTGACGTCTTTCCGATAAAGAATCTGCGTATGTATTACACATACGCGGATTCGGGGAAGCTTGCGAAGTTGGATGATATTGCGGCTGGTCTCGCTAAGTCGAAAGACATGCGCGGCATCTCCGGCTATCGGGTGGGGGGCTCGGTGTATGCGTTGCCGTACCGCCAGGATGTGTGGCTGCTGTTCTATAACAAGGCGATGCTGAATAAGGCTGGAATCGATGTTCCGGATGGCAGCTGGACATGGAAGGATTACGAATCGGCTGCGAAGCGGCTGAAGAGCGCATTGCCCAAAGCCGGGTATAAGGACGCCTACCCGACGTACCATCACACCACATGGCAATCGGTCCCGCAGGGGTTCGCGCTTGCCCAGCAGAATCAAGGCGAAGCGAATCAGGTGTTCTTCGGTGGTGACTACGAATACCTCAAATCCGTTTACGCAATGATGTTGCGTATGCAAGATGAGGGATTGACACTCTCGTATAATACCGTCTCTTCTTCAAAGACAACGTATCAATCGCAGTTCGGCATGCAGAAGGCTGCATTGCTTCCCATGGCCACTTGGTATATGGGTCCGCTTACGGATCAGCAGTCCAGTGGCGATGCGCAACGATTCGAATGGGGCGTCACCGTTCTCCCGCAGCGTACGCATGACGATGCGAGTCACCCCAAGAGCTTCGGCGATCCAACGGGATTCGCGGTCTCCGGAGCGATTGGCGGCGCCAAATTGAAGGCGGCAAAGGATTTCGTGCGATGGGCATGCGGGGAAGAGGGTGCGAAGGTGCTTGCAGATACGGGCACGCTGCCCGCATATCTGTCCGATGATGTCGTCGATCGGTTCTTGGCCCGGAAAGGAATGCCCAAGGATGAGGAAAGCCGCCGCGCCATCACCGATTCGATGACCATCCCCGAGAATCCGGTGGGCGAGGCCACCCAGACCATCCAGGATGAATTGAATATTGCCCATACATCCATACTCTCGGAAACGAAAAACATGGATGATGCGTTGTCATCCGCCAGCAAGGCGATCATCAACTCCGGTCTGCTTGACGAACGGTACAAGGAAGGTGCGTGAGAGGAATGGATCCCGAATCGAAGTCGGCTGATATGCGTCACAATGTGAACGACAGTCGTTCCGAGTACAGCAAAGTGCAGCGCAACCGTAATATCAGGAACGGTCTTATTTTCATCGCTCCTAATTTCATTGGTTTTTCCATCCTTGTGTTGATACCGGTGCTCACGCTGTTCTACACATCATTCACCAAGTGGAGCGCGCTCGGCGACCCGGAATTCAACGGGTTGAAGAACTGGCGTCGCATGTTTACCGATGAGAGCTTCCTCACCGCCACCGGCAACACACTGTTATATGCCGCCGTGCATATCCCTCTGACATTGGCATTTGCATTCGCTTTGGCGGTATTGCTGAATTCGAAGATCAAGGGCCGGGCATTTTTCCGGACCGTCGCATTCTTCCCTTATATCACGGCGATTGTGGCAGTGGCTCAGGTGTGGAGCATGATGTTCGACGCTAAGTCGGGCATCATCAATCAATTTCTGGGACTATTCACGAACAATCCTCCCGGATGGCTGTCGGACACGCATTGGGCCATGGTGGCGGTCATCATCGTCGGTACCTGGCGCGAGGTGGGTTATTTCATGATTCTTCTGCTGGCCGGCTTGCAAACCATTCCTTCTGAACTGTATGAGGCCGCCGAGGTGGATGGGGCCAACGCGTGGCAGCAGTTCTGGAAGATCACGGTACCATGCATGCGTCCCACGCTGTTCTTCGTGACGGTGACGCTGACCATCACCAGCTTGAAAGTGCTCGATCTGACATTGGTCATGACCAATGGCGGTCCGGGAATCTCCACACTGGTATTGGCCCAATACATATATCGCATCGCGTTCGAGCGCGCGGATTTCGGCTACGCCTCGACGGTCTCGCTGATGCTGTTCTTCATCTGCCTGGCCGTGACCTTGCTGCAATTCTGGTACAACAATCGTAAGGAGCGCGCATGATGCCGCAGAAAACGAAAGGCGCGCGTGTCGATGCCGAGGGGTTCAACCATCGGCCCGTATCGGTGATGAGCGTGATCGCCAGATTCTCCGGATACGCATTGATGCTGCTGATCAGCGCCTTCATCGTGCTGCCTTTCGTATGGATGTTCCTCAGCTCGGTCAAAGACAACAATGAGATATTCATGGTTCCCGTGCAATGGTTTCCGAAGACATGGCATTGGGAGCATTATCTGCAGATATGGGCCAAGGCCGACATGTGGCGCTGGTTGCTCAACACCCTGTTCTTCGCGGTGGTGGTGACGTTCCTCCAGGTGTTCACAGGATCATTCGCGGCATATGGATTCTCTAAAATCGATTTTCCCGGCAGAAACACGCTGTTCCTGATCTATGTGGCCACCATGGCGGTACCATGGCAGGCTTATATGATCCCGCAATTCAAAATGCTGTCGCTGGCTGGACTCAACGACACCCGTTGGTCGATCATCCTGCTGCAGGCATTCGGCGCATTCGGGGTGTTCATGATGAAGCAGTTCTACGACACCATTCCGAACGAGCTGTCGGAGGCGGCCAGACTTGACGGCATGAGCGAATTCGGTATCTATCTACGTATCATGCTGCCGCTGTCCGGACCGTCGATCGCGGCTCTGTCCATCATCACGTTCACCAACACGTGGAATGATTACATGGGTCCGCTACTGTATCTGCGTTCGCCGGATCTATACACCATCCAGCTCGGTCTGAAAACGTTCATTAGCCAATATGATGCCGATTACGCGATGATCATGACTGGTTCGGTGCTGTCCGTGCTGCCGATCCTCATCGTATTCCTGCTGGGGCAGAATCAGTTCATCGAAGGCATCGCCACCTCCGGAATGAAAGGGTAGGGCATGAGCGCTCGCACTTCACACGACTCTACCTCTTCGCCACGGTGGAAGGCGTTTTTCCCCATTGTGGATGCGGTGTATGTGATGCTTGCGTTGTCGGTCTGCGTGCTGACGGGATGCGCTCCTCTGCTGGTGGTCTGTTTTCTGCCGTTTCCCGTGGCGGAAACATATCCATGGCTGTGCGTCGCGCTTGCGTTGTCCGCTCCCGGTATCGCCGCCGCGTTCGCGATATATCGCGACCACCCCGTTCTGCGTCCGTCACACTTTGCCGGGGTGGAATCTGGCGTGGGGAAGTCGTCTTCCTCATCCGGAGAAGGTGTTCCTGAGTGGGTTGCGGCCCCATATGTCGAAGCGGACGCTGGAGTGGCGGTGTTCCGCCCTTTCTTCGCCGCCTATGCGAAACTGTGGAAACGTTCGTTGGCGTTGAGCGCCGCGTCCGGGATGCTGCTGTTCGTGCTGTCATATGATGCACGCTTGCTGGCACAGGTCAGCTGGGGGGTATATGCGATGGCTCTGGCATGCGCGATCGGTGTAATCGCGTTGATGGCGTTGATGACGTCGCTGGAATTGGCAGTGGAATTTCCGAAGGCGAAGTTTTCGGCGCTCTTGCGCAACGGCCTGCTGTTGGCGGTATTCAAGCTGCCCATCACATTGGGTCTCGCCGTGGTCGTGGGAATATACGTGTGGGGGGTGGCGCATTATCCGTTGCCGGTATTGATGTTGATGACTGGACTGGTGGGATACCTGATATGGGTGGGGGCAAGATCGCAATCAAAGGAATTGCGCAAAGCCTGCGCGATCTGATTTGCATGCGGTCGGCTGAATTTTGCATACGACAACACGAAATAAACGATTGAAGGAGATTGTTGATGACTGCGACGATGTGGCCCACGGTAGTGGAAGTGCGATTGGAGCGTGCGGCGGTGGAAACCGCTGCGCGAAACCGTAACGGTTTGACCTATAAGGGTTTCGGCGTGCTCTCGGGCAATGCCACATCCAGCCTGCTCCTTGATTACAAAGCGGAACAGCCTGTGGCATATTGGCGGATGGTGGAGACGCTCTTCGGCGGCGAACAGCCGCTGATGAACACCGTCAAAATCGAAATGGGCAATGACCGCAACAATTCGACCGGACCAAATATCGCGTCCATGCGTGACCGCGACGACTATCCGGCGGTTGCGAGCGAACCCGGCTTCCAACTCGCCTCCGACGCGCGCCGCTACAATCCGGATGTCAAAGTGAGCCTCCTGCGTTGGATGGCGCCGACCTGGGTGCATTCCAACGACGATGTGTACCGCTGGTACAAGAACACGATTCTGGCCGCATACCGCGAATACGGCATCATGGCGGATTCAGTCAACCCTGACGTCAACGAACGCACCGCCGATCTGGATTGGGTGGCCGAATTCGCACATCGCGTGCATACCGATGAGACCGGCTTCGAAGGCGATGGCATAGACGATCCGAATGCCGGCTGGCATTCCGACAAGGAACGCGAACTGTTTCATCGCATCAAAATCATCACTTCGGATGAGGAAGTGACCGGCACATTCGCAGGCGATGTGATTGCCGATCCTAAGTATCTGCAGGCGATGGATATCGCCAGCTATCATTACTCCGTCGAAGATGATCCCGAAGATAACTTCAAGAGGCTCGCTGACGAATATGACAAAGAAGTATGGAACTCCGAAGCACAAGCCACATTCTCCAATTCCGCCGATCGCCCCAACAACACCAACGGCGACGGACTGACGGACGAAGAGCGCGCATCGCTGCCGAAGGAAGTGCTCGACGCAGGCGCATTCGGTGCCCATGCCAGCACCGGCATCGGCGGCCCGGGCGGCCCGCTGGAAATGGCGAACACCTTGATCAAGGGATTCGTGGATTCCCGGAGGACGCACGCCATCTACCAGCCGGCGATCGGCGCATGCTATGAGCACATGGAATACGCGTCGAAGGAACTGCTTTCCATGCGCGACCCATGGAGCGGCTGGATATATTACGATGCCGGATGCGCGGTGTTGGAGCATTTCGCAAAATTCGCGAACCTCGGATGGGAGCCATGCGCCGGACGCCACGCCGGAGCCGACGCGGAGCCGACGATTTGGCGCGCGATTCCATCCGCTTCCCGATGCGAGGTCGGCGGCAACAATCCCGTCAGCGGCGCGAGGCATGGAGAGCCAAGCTACATGACGCTCGCCTCTCCGGACGGCAAGGACTTCAGCACAGTCATCGTCAATGACTCCGCGTTCTCCAAAACCTACCGCATTATAGCGGACGCGCGTCTTGAAGCGGCCGGCAAGCCGTTGGGCATATGGCGGACGAAGGCACAGCGGGCCGGGGAAGGATACGGCGCCCAGTGGCGTCGCAAGGTCGGCGATGCCGATATGCGAAACGGCGCGTATGAGATTCATGTCGAGCCATGGTCTATCGTCACCGTCACCACATTGAACGATGTCGAGCCGTGCAAGATCCCGACGGTTCCCGAAAAGGCCAGGAAAGTGCTCGATGCCGATCCGGAACACGGCGTGCTGTACGCCGATGCGTTCGACGGAACCGGCGTGCCGCGGAACGTCACCGAATACATACAGGGAGCATTGTCCGAACGTGACTATCTTGTATCCCGTGGTGGAAACCATGGAGCGACCGCACGCTATACGAACGATTCGAATGGCGCGTTCGAAATCGTTCCCGATACGCAACACGGCCATGCTTTGCGTCAACAGATCGATGCGATACATGCGGGTAATGCCTGGATTGAAGGAGACCCGCGCACCACAATCGGCGATATGCGCTGGACTAATTACAAGGTATCAGTGGACGTATGTTTTGAAGAATATCCCGGCCGCGCCCCGTACGTGCTGGTTGGTGCCCGTGACATGGGCGGCAACAAGTTCACCACCGACATCTGCGCATACGATTTCAAGCTTCGCGCGGACGGCGTTTGGCTGCTCAGACGCTATGGCGATGAGAAGAAGCGTGGCCATTACGCCGATTTGAACAATGTGTTGGGCGAGCATGTCTTTCCTATGCAACCCGGTACTTGGTTCACACTGTCCTTGGCTGTTGCAGGTCCGGAGATTACGGTTTGGATTAATGGTCACAAACTTACTAGTTGGATGGATGATTGTCCACAGACTGCGGGACGCGTTGATTTGGGAAGCAGCTTCGACCATGTGCGATTCTCGAACCTGAAGGTGGAGCGCATTCCCGGATTTAGCCCGTATTACTCGGAGTTGATCGATGACATGCACATATTGAGTTGGGATGATGAGAAAACCCGCATTCTGCGGTATTCGGGAGCATGGCAGCATCTCAACGGGCAAGGCATGTTCACCTATATGCGCTCGATTTCTCAGACCAGTCAGATCGGTGCGTCGCTGACCTGCGCGTTCGAAGGGACGGGCGTGGATGTGTTCGGCCCGTCTGACGGCGGCGTGCGCGTTGACGTGTATGTGGATGGATCGTTGATACGAGGGAACGCGGCGCTGATGGCCAACGAAGGGTCCTTGCGCACGCAGTTGCGAGTGGATGGTCTGGAAGACGGCCGCCACGAGGTGACTGTGAAACTGGCGAACGCGCGGGAGTGGAACGTCGACGCGATTGGCGTACTCGCATAGGTCCGTGTCGCATGTCGGCCGTGAATCGGACAACATGCGACATCCTTACCGAATGTCCATTCGGTAGACTGGGAATCATGACAGATAAGGGGAAGAAGCGCATCCGCAAATCGCCGCAGGAGCGCAAAGCCGAAATTATCGCGGCGGCGGGCAGACTGATTGGTGAGAAGGGGTACTACGGCACGTCGCTCAAGGACATCGCCGACGCCATCGGCATGAGCCAGCCTGGACTGCTGCACTACATCGGCAACAAGGAGCGGCTGCTGTCGCTGCTGGTCACCGATAACTACGACCAGCAGGGCACGCCCGCCGACTTCGCCAAATCCGGATTGCCCGGCAGTGATCCGGACGGCATGTTGTTCCCCGCCTATCTGCGCTTCTTGGTCCGGTACAACGCGCAACGCCGCAGCCTGCTGCAGCTGTACATGGTGCTGGAGACCGAATCGTTCAGCGCCGACCATCCGCTGCACGAGTATTTCGAGAACCGACCGGATCTGACATGGGAGCATTATTCGCAGTTCGCATGGAAGTTGCCGCCGCAGATCGGGGGATGGGACAATATGCGGCCGATTGTACGGCAATGCATCGAGGCGATGGATGGCATCCAGTTGCGGTGGACACGCAAGCCGCCGATCGACCTGTATGACGAGTGGCTCATCTTCGAACGGATGATTTTCCCTTCGCCGGTGTGGGATGGATACCGGTAAGCCTTCCGAAGACATATATCTAATGATTGTTAGTTAAGAAACGCCTGAAAATCTGCGACAGTTGACGATTTGTTCCGGAAGATATATAGTTCTTATATCTAATAACTGTTAGATATAAAAGTCAACGAGGACGATGGAGGATCCATGGGTCGTTACGAGACAGACCACATTCTTTTCGGTGCCGCATATTACGACGAATACCTCATGATGAAAGGCATCGACCGTGTCGATGAAGACATGAGGATGATGAAGGACGCGGGACTGAACGTCATCCGCATCGCCGAATCCACATGGAGCACCTGCGAACCGCAGCCGGGCGTGTTCGACTTCACCTACGTGGACCGCGCGCTCGACGCCGCTCATCGCGCCGGCATCGACGTCATCGTCGGCACGCCGACCTACGCGGTGCCCAGCTGGCTCGTCAAACTCGACCCGAGCGTGCTCGCGGTCACGCCGAACGGACAGGGCAAGTATGGCGCGCGCCAGATCATGGACATCGTCAACGCCACCTACCGCTTCTACGGCGAACGCGTGATTCGCAAGCTCATCTCCCACGTCGCCGACCATCCGGCCGTCATCGGTTACCAGGTGGACAACGAGACGAAATACTACGATTCCGTCTCCGAGGACATGCAGCGCCTGTTTGTCAAGTATCTGCGCGAGAAGTTCCACGGCGATCTGAACGAGCTCAACCACCACTTCGGCCTCGACTACTGGTCCAACCGCATCGACTCCTGGGAGGACTTCCCGGACGTGACCGCCGCCATCAACGAATCCCTGGGCGGCGAATTCGACAAGTTCCGCCGCGATCAGGTGCGCGCCTTCCTGCAGTGGCAGGCCGACATCGTGCGCGAATACGCGCATGACGACCAGTTCATCACCCACAACTTCGATTTCGAATGGCGCGGATACTCCTACGGCGTGCAGCCGGCGGTCGACCACTTCAAGGCCTCGACCGCCGTGGACATCACCGGCGTGGACATCTACCACCCGACCGAGGACGACCTGACCGGCAAGGAGATCGCCTTCGGCGGCGACATGACCCGCTCCACCAAGGATGGCAGGAACTACCTGGTGCTCGAAACGGAGGCCCAGGGCCAGCACGGCTGGGTGCCGTTCCCGGGCCAGCTGCGCCTGCAGGCCTACTCCCACCTCGCCTCCGGCGCCGACATGGTGGAATACTGGCACTGGCACTCCATCCACAATTCCTTTGAAACATACTGGAAGGGCCTGCTGAGCCACGACCTCGAACCGAACCCCACGTACCGCGAGGCCGGCGTATTCGGCCGCGAGATCGCCAAGCCGGAAGTGGGGGAGCGGCTCGTCCACCTGAAGAAGCACAACAAGGTGGCCATCATGGTCAGCAACGAGTCGCTGACCGCGCTCGACTGGTTCCTCATCGAAGCTGGCTTCCCGTTCGGCGGCACCCTCAAGTACAACGACGTGGTGCGCAATGTCTACGACGCGCTGTTCGAGCTCAACGTCGAATGCGATTTCGTGCCGTCCGATGCTCCGGCCGAACGTCTCGCCAAATACGAGATGATCGTGACTCCGGCGCTCTACTGCGCATCTCAGGAAACTACGGATCGCCTGCGTGCGTTCGTTGAAAATGGCGGCCACCTGGTTTCCACTATGCGTTCCTTCGTGTCCGATGACGAAGTGACCGTGTGGGCCGACCTCGCTCCGCACAATCTCACCGACGTGTTCGGCATGACATACAACCAGTTCACCCGCCCGAACGGCCACGTTTCCGTGGAATTCGCAGGTGTGCTCGCCGAAACCGCGTCCACCGATGCTCAGTCGCTGATCGAACTGTTGAACGCCGACGCCGATACTGAGGTGCTCGCATCCTATGGACACTACGCTTGGAAGGATTACGCCGCAGTCACCCGTCACGCATTCGGCAAGGGCGATGCCGAGTGGGTCGCCACACTGCTTGACGCCGATTCCATTCGTGCGGTTATGCGAGAGGCCGTGGAGCATGCCGGCGTCGAGGGCGCTGGAACCGCGCTCGCGGGACAGGTCGCGGTTCGCCAGGGTGTGAATGCCCGCGGCGAGAACGTGACGTATCTGCTCAACTATTCCGCCGACGAAGTTACTGTTGCAAGCCCGATTGCGGGTGAAGTAGTGGTCGCTCCGGTCGTCATCGCCACCGACGGCAGCATTGATGAGGTTGCAAATGCTGAAGTCGTGCTGAAGGAAGGTGCAGCTGTCAAGCAGGGTGATCCGTTGACGATCGGCCGCTGGAATGTTGCGGTGATCGCCGGCTGAAATCTGCGATAAGAGAACTCGAGAAGAGAACGTTTAGGGAATGAGAAGGCCGATCAGGGCCTTCCATTCTCCAACGAAATCGATATCGTGAGATCCGTTGAGCCACCGCAATTGCAAGCCTTCCATGGCGGATAGCACCTGCAGCGCGGTGCGTTCCGGATCGGCGACGCCATCTCGTTTGGCTGCGAACGTGTATTCCTTCAGCAGATTGATTTCGCGCTGTTTGAAATACTCGTGCACCGGATGGTCTTTGCTTAGGGCCTCGCTTTCGAGCAGGGTGTAGAGGCGAACCATTTCGGGTCGGCCTGCGTTGGTTTCCACGGTTCCCGTGGAGATGGCCTTGAGTCCGAGATCGCAATGGTATGCGATACCGTCTTGCAAGACTTCGCCGGTCACGCCTTCGACGCCAAGATGCTCTGCAATAGCGATTTGGTTAGTGCGATCGGCGTATTTGAGTGTTGCTTCAAGGAGTTGTTCTTTGGATTTGAAGTAGTAAAGGAGGCCTGCTTCGGTTATGTTCTGAGCTTGTGCCACATCGCGAATGGTAAATCCCCAGAATCCGAATTGTGAGATGAAGGAGACCGTGGTTTCGAGAATCGCTTTCTTACGGTCTTCTGCGCTCATTCGTTTCTTGGGTTTGCTTTCGGTGCGGCGGCGCATGCGTTCTCCTTTCTTGTGCTTACTAAGTTACAAGAAGGGGAGAAGAAGTGTGTTGAAAACGTTGGGACACGCCGGAAAATGACAGATACAAGAGATTGTAATATGCTTTAACTAAGCAGTTACTAAGTAATAAAAACTGAAGTTGCTGTATGGGGCGAATCGTTGTGGATTGCTATTTGAAAAACGCTGCCGTCGGAAAAATTCGCGTCTGACTTGCGTTCTTTTGAAAAGGCATCTACGATGAAAACCAGCTAGTTACCAAGTGGTAGTTAGTTGACTGGGCAGAGAGGCCCTATCGGAAAACAGGAATATCACAGAAAACACTACTGAAACATGAATCGAAGGAGAGAGTTTCATGAGTGAAGCAATCGCAAGCAAAGAGGAGCGTTTGGTGCGGTATAACGCCAACATCGCAGCTGCAGACAAGGATCCGCAGCTGTCTCCTGAAACCGGCAAGCCACTGAGCAGGGCCAACACCATCCGTTTCGGCGCAGGCTTCCTGCTGTTCGGCGTGTTGTGGATGTCGGGTCTCGGCATCGTCTCCGCCGTGCTTCTGCCGATGCACTACAAGACCATCGAAGGCGCCGATCCGGATGCTCTCGTTGGCATCGTCAATGCGTTCACCGCAGTGGCATCCCTAGTTGCCAACCTGATGTTCGGCAACTTCTCCGATCGTTCCCGCTCCAGGTTCGGTCGTCGTACTCCGTGGATCGTTTTCGGTGCGGTGCTTGGTGGCGTCACACTGTTCCTGACCGGCACCACGCACAACGCGGTGCTGCTCACCATCTTCTACTGCGCCTGCATGTTCGGCCTCAACTGCATGATCGCCCCGCTGGTCGCCGTGCTGTCTGACCGTGTGCCGTCTGGCATTCGTGGCACCATGTCCGCCTTCTATGGTGCAGGCTCCACCATCGGTGCTCCGATCGGTACCATGATTGGTGCATTCTTCATCGAGAATCTGACTGTCGGCTTCGCTGTTGCAGGCGTGCTCATGTTCCTCGGCGGTATCGTCGCCGTGATCATTTTGCCGAAGGAACAGTCCGCTGACTTCCTACCGAAGGAAGAGGGCTCTTTCAAGGATGTCCTCGTATCCTTCCGTCCGCCGAAGTTCGCTGGCGCCCACGACTTCTACAAGGCTTTCGCCGGCCGTTTCTGCATGATCATGAGCTACCAGATGATCAACGTCTACCAGCTCTACATCATCCAGAACTACATTGGTCAGTCCGTCAAGGAATCCGCTATCACCGTGTCCGTCGTCTCCATGATCATGATGGTCATGTCTCTGGTCGGCTCCTTCATCTCCGGCCCGGTTTCTGATCTCATCGGCCGCCGTAAGGTCCCGGTTGTCGTAGCTTCCGTGCTCTTCGCTATCGGTATCGCCATGCCGTGGCTGATCCCGTCCACTCTGGGCATGTACCTGTTCGCAGGCATCGCTGGCCTCGGCTACGCCGTCTACTCCGCAGTCGATCAGGCTCTGCTCGTTGATGTGCTGCCAAACAAGGAAGAGGCTGGCAAGGATTTGGGCATTCTGAACATGGGCACCACCCTTGGTCAGATGTGCGGCCCGGTCATCATGTCCACTATCGTGGTGGGCCTCGGATACAACTTCGCCTTCCCGGCCGCCATCGCCTTGGCTATCATCGGCTGCTTCTTCATCATGGCCATCAAGAAGGTCAAGTAACCCCACCCCCTCCCCTCAATTTCGAGAGAGGAGAGGGAGAGAGGTAATAGGGAGTTTTTCCAAAACTGAACAACAATGCAAAACTAAATAACAGTGCAAACGTAACGTCATAACGTTACGAGCAGGATGCCGCGATAATCTGTTTAAGACCGTAAAGACTTGGCTAGAGCGGCCTGGAGCGTGTCGTGAATAGATTATCGCGGCATCCTGCGGTTTTTGCACTTACTGAAATGAAATTGCGTTGCCGATAATTCAATCTCAATAACTAAATCCCAATAATCAAATAAAAACAACTCAAAAAACGAATAAATATAAATCCAAAGAATCAACGACAATACTAAGGACTTTCCATGACTACTTGGATCGCGACAACGCAAGACAACAAGCTTGCCGACAAATCATCCGAAATTGAATCCACGCATGCCGCTTCCGCTTCCGATCTGCAGCTTGATGGCAATGAATATCAGGCATTGCGTGGCTTCGGCGGCTGCTTCAACGAGCTTGGCTGGCTTCCTCTGCAGACGGTTACTGAAGAGGAACGTGATCAGATCATCAAGGAACTGTTCAGCCCGGATGAGATGAACTTCACCTTCAATCGTGCGCCGGTCGGTGCCAATGATTTCGCCGATCATTGGTATAGCTATAACGAGACCGACGGCGATTATGAGATGGAGCATTTCTCCGTCGAGCATGATGAGCGGACGCTGATTCCGTATATTCATCGCGCGCAGGAATGGCAGCCGAACATGCAACTGTTCTCCAGCCCGTGGAGCCCGCCGACATGGATGAAGCGTCCGAAGGCTTATAACTATGGTCGTTTGGTGCAGACTCCTGAGAATCTTAAGGCATATGCGAAGTATTTCGTCAAGTACATTCAAGCTTATACCGAGCATGGCATTACCGTGAATCAGCTGCATGTGCAGAATGAGGTGTTTGCCGATCAGAAGTTCCCGAGTGCATTGTGGGATGCTGAAGCGCTCAAGGTGTTCATCCGCGATTATCTTGGACCTGCTTTTGACGAAGCTGGTCTTGACACCGATATTTGGCTGGGTACGCTGAATGGTCCGGAAGATATGGCGTGGACCGGCGGCTACGGCATGAAGCTGAATAATTACAACCGTTTTGTCGACAATATTCTGTTCGATGATGGCGCTCGCAAGTACATCAAGGGCATCGCTTACCAGTGGGCCGGCCAGAACTGTATTGCGCGTACGCATGAATCCTGGCCTGAAATCGAGTTGATTCAGTCTGAATCCGAATGCGGTATGGGCGATAATACGTGGGAATATGCGGAGTATATTTTCCACTTGATCAACCATTATTTGCGTAATGGTGCGACTGCTTACACTTATTGGAATATGATTCTTGACGATCAGGATTCTACGTGGGGGTGGTGGCAGAATTCACTGTTCACCATTACTGCGGATACGCATGAGGTTCGCCGTAATCCGGAATATTATGTGATGCGTCATTTCTCGCATTTCGTCAAGCCGGGTGCGCATGTGCTTGGCACTACGGGTCATTTCAATTCGATGGCTATTGCGTTCCGTAAT
The DNA here is from genome assembly GCF_002742425.1 of Bifidobacterium sp. N5G01. Lineage (NCBI taxonomy): Bacteria > Bacillati > Actinomycetota > Actinomycetes > Bifidobacteriales > Bifidobacteriaceae > Bifidobacterium > Bifidobacterium sp. N5G01. Next base: position 373,696 of record NZ_NJNP01000002.1, on the reverse strand, counting down.
CCGGATGGCACCATTGTGGTGGTGGCCCAGAACGCTCTCGAAGAGGAGCGTCCGTTTGAATTTGCCGATCCTTGCAATGCCGATCGCGGTATCAAGGTGACGCTTGCTCCGCGTTCGTTCAACACGTTTGTGCTGGACTGACGGGAGCTGCCTGGCTGATGCGAATGTGTGCGTAACGCGTCGGCTTGGTTGTGACAACGGTTTGTTGAATGCCGGATGGCAGGTTTCCCTTCTCTTCATGCCATCTTCGCAAGCCGGTGTTGTGTTGCGGGGCGTTTGCCTATGGTGATCGGTTACCGGTCGCCGCAGGCAAACGCCTTTTTGCTTTTGCGGTGTCTTTGCTTGTTTGCGCTCTGTTCAGCGGTAGCCGTCCCATGTGGGGGAGGGGAATAGGATGTGTTCTGCGCGTTCCCATAGTTGCATCATGGATTCGTTGGGATTGGTTAACGACTGGATTTGCACGCCGTCCATGGCAAAGAACGCGGTGACGATGAGGTCATGCAGGCGTTCTGGATCGCGGTATTCTTCCGGTAGTTCCCAGTCCACGCTGGTCATGTCGGTCAAAATCGAATTGTGTCTGTTCTGGTAGAACTCGTGGGCTGGGTGTTTTGGATCGGACGCTTCGATGGCGAGGCGCATGAACAGTGCGACAAGTTCGGGACGTTTGGCGTTGAAGCTCACGGTTTCGTGCAATGCGCCGGGCAGATGTCGGCGTTCTTTGGTTGCTGAATCTGTTTGGTCGCAGTGGCTGATGGCTGCGCCCAATGTCGTGTGGGCATTGCCTTCTTCGGAGTCGTAGAACGTTTCGATGACCAATGAGAGTAATTCTTCTCGGTTTTTGACGTAATGGTTGAGTCCGGGCAGGGTCATGCCAACTGCATCGGCTAATGCTTGCATGGGGAAGCCGTATGACCCGTATTGTGTGATTAGGGTTACCGCTTCTTGTGTGATTTGTTTGCGTCGCTGCGCTGGGGAGAGTCGTTTTCTTTGGTTGATTGGACGGCTCTTGATGCTGTTTGCTGATGTGTTTTCCTGTGATTCCATACTGATTTGAAGAATACTATTGCCGCTGTCCACATGCGTTTTCATGTGGTTTCGATCTTGCAGTTATGCGGTTGATTGCTGTGCTTGAAAGTAGGTCGTTGTTCGACACGCCGATTTGTTATCTTATATCTTTAAGATATAAGATAACTGACGAAGCCGATGAGAGTTGACTTCAGCACAACGCCTCTCTTGCCTGTTGTTTGCATGATCATTGAAGATTCAGCAAAAAACGTAGAGGGCTGACTTTGAAAAAGAAAGATAAGGAGACAAGCATGACTGACGCACGGCCTGCGGAACATGCCAACGAGCTTTCCAAAATCAACAAAACGCGTTTCTGCGTAGCGTTCTTCGTGTTCTCATTCGCATGGATGCTGGCGTTGCAGATCGTTGCTGCAGTGCTGCTGCCGCAGCGTTTGGCTGATATCGCGCCCGACAGCAAAGACGCCATTTTCGGCGTGCTGAATTCGGCCACGGCATTGGCCTCGCTGATTTCCAACCTCGTGGTTGGCAACATGTCTGACCGTACGCGCTCGATCTTCGGACGTCGTACGCCATGGATCGCATCGGGCGGCATTGTTGCGGGCATTTCGCTGTTCCTCATCGGCATTCTGCCGGACGGTGTGAGCATTGGCATCAGCTACTGCATTTCCATGGTCGGTCTGAACATGATGATCGCACCGGTCATCGCATCTCTGTCTGACCGTATTCCTGAAGATATGCGCGGCACCATGTCCGCATTTATCTCTGCAGGTACGTTGTTCGGTTCTGCTCTTGGTCAGATTGTTGGTGCGCAGTTCATCACCCTGCAGCTCCCGGGCTTCATCGTGTCCGGTGTGGCTATGGGTCTTTCCGGTGTGCTTGCCGTGGTCTTCTGGCCGAAGGAAAAGTCCAGCAAGGATATGCCTAAGGAAAAGGTTGATTTCAAGGGTATTATCATGAGCTTCCGTCCGCCGACCAAAGGCGCTCGCGACTTCTGGCTGGCATTTATCGGCCGTTCCCTGCTGCTGTTCAGCTACTACATGATTCTCAACTACCAGCTGTATATTCTGCAGGACTACATTGGTCAAAGTGTTGAAGATTCCGCGGCCACTATTTCCACCATGAGCTTGGTGCTGATGGTTGTCTCCCTGATTTCCGCGCTTTCCGCAGGTCCGATTTCCGACAAAATCGGTCGCCGTAAGATTCCGGTTGTGGCCGCAAGCGTGCTGCTCGCCATCGGTTATGCTCTGCCATGGCTCATGCACAACGCGTTGGGCATGATTCTCTTCTCCGCCATCGGTGGCTTCGGCTACGGCATGTACGGTTCCGTCGATCAGGCGCTCAATGTTGACGTTCTGCCGAATGAAGAAGAGGCCGGGAAAGATCTGGGCATTTTGAACATTGCCACTACTCTCGGTCAGATGGTCGGCCCGATTGTCACCTCCGCCATTGTGGTGGCTACCGGTTCGTACGGACTGGTGTTCCCGGCGGCAATCGTTATGGTGGCGTTCGCCTGTATCTTCATTCTGATGATTAAAAAGGTGAAGTAGCATCGGCGCTTTTCGAAATAACTTGGCCGGAGATTCTTTCATTATCTCTCCTGGAATCTTCGGCCATTTCGCATATATTGTGCGGCACAATAACTACAAGAACCATACGAATTACGAACGTTGCAGATGTGAGCACTACGGCAAAAGGAGCAAACCATGGTTGTCTGCATTGACCCGAACAGTACGATTGGTCGTATCGATCCGAAACTGCATGGCCAATTCATTGAATTCCTTGGCGAATGCATTGATGAAGGTCTATGGGTGGGAGAGGATTCCCCGATCGAAAACGAGCGTGGCTACCGCAAGGCCACATTGGATGCTTTGCGTGCATTGCAGCCGCCGGTTATTCGCTGGCCGGGCGGATGCTATGCGGATACCTACCATTGGCGTGACGGTGTGGGCCCGCAAAGCGAACGTAAAACCACTTTCAATGAGAATTTCGCCACCTATGAGCTGGACGATCACAGCTTCGGCACCGACGAATTCCTGCGTTTGTGTGAAATGCTCGGCGCTGAACCGTGGATCAATATCAACATGCTTTCCGGCACGGTCGCCGAAATGAAGGATTGGATGGAGTACTGCAATCGTGTGCAGCCTACTGATCTTGCCAAGGAACGTGAGGCTAACGGCCATAAGGCACCTTACGGGGTGAAATATTGGGGGATCGGCAACGAAGTGTGGGCTGGCGGCGGTACCATGACTCCGCGGACCTACCTCAATGAATACCGCAGGTTCGCATCCGCCATGCCGAGCTTCACCACCGATGTGTTCGCGCCGACCCCAATGTATGCTATTGCGAGTGGTCCCGACGGCAACAAGCCGCGCGAACGCGTGCAGTGGACCCAGGATTTCTTCCGTGGTCTTGCCGAATATCGTCAGCCGAATATCGACGGCTATGATCTGCACTTCTACAATTGGAATGTGGACAACGATGCCGACACTCCCACCCGGTTCGATGAAGACGGCTGGAATGCGGTGATTGAGGGATGCCTCGAACTTGAAGATATTCTGCGTGATCAGTGGCGTTTGATGAATGACGGCCTGGCGCTTATTCATGAGCCGGAGGTGGCTATGGATTCCAAGCTCGCGCATGTCGATCTAATCATCGGAGAATGGGGCAATTGGCACAAGACCGCATTCTTCGCACGCCCTGCGCTCAAGCAGCAGGTGACCATGCGTGACGCCATCACCACCGCGCTTACGTTGGATCTGCTGCAGCGTAATTGCGACAAGGTGACCATGGCGTGTAACGCGCAGACCATCAATGTGCTTAACTCACTGATCTTGACTGAAGGCGATCGGACCATCCTTACGCCTAACTACGATGTGTTCATGATGTATAAGGCGCATCGTGGCATGACCGCACTTGATGTGGCGCGTAACGATTCCGAGGATTCTGCCGTGTATACGTTTGCGTCACGTAATGAGGATGGCACGCAGCTGCTGATTAATCTCACCAATGCGCATATGAACGATGGTGCCGAAGTGCGGCTGCATTTGCCGTGCGGCGCTCAGGTTGATTCGATGGAAACGCTTGCTTCCGAAGATCCGCATGATTGCAACACGGTGGAACATTCGGATCTGGTGCGCACTCATGCCGTGGATGTGGATAGTGCCGTGAGCGTGCACGAATCCGCCGGCGGCGCCGAGCTGACGGTAACGTTGCCCGCTGCCTCGGTGAGTGCCTTGCACGTAACGATTCAGCGATAAGCAGTAATTGTCTCTCCGGCTGCAGGTTGCCTCTTTCTTCCCGCAAGAAAGAGGCTTTTTTCTTGGCGAATTCACCGGCACCATGGTCGGCATCGCCGTCACCGACGCCGCTCTGCACGAGAAGACTGCCGACTTCGACTTCTTCGACTACGAGGCGGACGAGACGAAGCCCGTCGACTGATCCCGCCCGGTCGGCCACCACGATCATTCAACGACCCTGATCCGGCCGTGATCCGATTCCGAGCGGCCGCGTGGCCGCTCGCGGGGCGCATACAATGAACCAAGGAACGTTGCGAATGACGCGCGGTTCCTTGGCCCATTGGGCCGAATGGGTTTTGCCATGGGTTGTGATGGGCGGAAACGAAAAGTCGGGCAACCCCCGAACGTAAGGGCGGTGAGACGCATGGTGCTAGGCATCGACGAGCGAATCGACGGCGTGAACCTCGGCAACTGGCTGGTGCTAGAGAAATGGATGGATCCGGAACCGTTTACCCGCAGCGCCGAAGACGATGAAATCTGGATGCACCGCACGCACGTATCCCTCTGGTCCGAACGGAATCTAGCCGAGGAACTGCGCCGGCACCGTGAAACCTACATCACCCTGGAGGATTTCCGTATTATCGTCGGTCACGGAATCAACCTCGTACGCATTCCCATACCGTATTTCATCTTCGGCGACTGGCCCGGGCATCCGGGCTGCATTACGTACCTCGACCGCGCGTTCCGTTGGGCGCGGGAGACGGGATTGAAGATTATGATTGACCTGCATACCGTTCCCGAATCGCAGAACGGTTTCGACAACGGTGGTCTGACGGGTGTGTGCAAATGGGCGCAGAATACGGACTTGGTGGAGTACACGCTGAACGTGCTGGAGCGATTGGCTCGCCGATACCGCGACGAACCGGCCCTGCACAGCATCGAAGTACTCAACGAACCAGTGAGCTGGTCAGTGTTCCATAGCACGTCGAACACGGCGAAAGACTCTCATGAGGCTTCCGGTAGCACGCATGTCTCACTGCGGTTTCTGAAGCGCTTCTACCGCGACGCTTACGCCCGGTTGCGCGCCGTGCTACGTCCGGAAACCGTGATCGTATTCCATGACGGTTTCCGACTACTCCGCTGGGGCGGTTGGTTTCGTCGTGCTGGCATGCACAACGTCATGCTCGACACCCATCAGTATCTCATCGCGATGGAGGATCCGCTGTTTTCGGGACCGGCACGCCGGCTGTACCTGCGATCGCGACGACTGCCATGGCTGTACCGGATGCTGGTGGGCGCGAGTAGCATCGCCATCCGTTCGGCGGCCCGTCGTATTCCCGTGCTGGTGGGCGAGTGGTGCGTGGAGAATCAGTGGGCCCTACACAGCCAAAACCGATCGGCTGCATACCGCCAAGTGTCACGATTGCAACGCGCGGCATGGGACATGTCGGCGGGGCAGATCTATTGGAGCTACCAGCTTGCGCGCTCCGCGAAACCGGGCAGTGGCGAAGGGAAACCACCGCGGGATCCTCGCAACGGCGGCAATCTTGAGGCGTGGGATCTGACTCGCGTATGGCGTCATGGATGGATTCTGGCAGATACCTCTCACGATGACGTGCCATAGGCAGTCAATCAACGGCAATCGACGCAAGGTGCATTAGACTCGGAATCATGGCAGAGGAAGAGACTTCGAAACGTATCCGAAAATCACCGCAGGAGCGGCGTGAGGAAGTGCTGGATGCTGCGGTTCAGCTGATCAGTGAGCGTGGGTTCAATGGCATTTCCATCCAGGACGTGGCCGACAGGGTCGGCATTTCCAAACAAGGCGTGCTGCGATACGTCGACAACAAAGACAAAATGCTGGCGCTGGTATATGACGAATATTACGGGCAGACCGGCACGCCGGAGGACTTCTTCTCTTCGGGCATGCCGGGCAGCGACCCGTCTGCGCCGCATTTTCCCGCGTATCTGCGCTACCTGGTGAAACACAACTCACGCCGCCGCATGATGGCGCAGTTGTTTACCGTGCTTTCTGCGGAATCGTTGAATCCTGAACATCCGTTGCATGATGAATTCACTGCTCGTATGGACGATATTTGGGAGAACTATTCGCAATATCCTTGGCTGATTCCTCCGCAATTGGGTTCATGGAAGTCGAGCATGCGACCGGTGGTGCGTAAGGCCATGGAAATCATGGATGGTGTGCAATTATGGTGGTTGCGCGAGCCTGAAGTTGATTTATGCAAAGAGTGGGCTCAGATGGAAAACATGCTGTTTCCATCCCCGTTGTGGGATGCATATCGTTGATTTTGAATACTTGTTGAGATTAGCATTGCATGCGCGTGCGAAAAGGCGAGGGTCTGATGGTCTATCGCCTTTTGCGTTGACAGGGTTATGTCGAGTTGCGGATGTGCATATGATATACTAAACTACCAATTGGTAATTAAAGAAAATCGCTTCAATGAGGAAAGTGAGCAATCCATGACCGAAACCACTGAAAATACTGTAAATCTGCCCTATAGGAATCCGGAACTTCCTACTGAGGAACGCATCGCCGATCTGCTTGGTCGAATGACCCTTGAGGAAAAAGTCGGACAGATGATGCAGCTTGACGCGCGAAGCGGCGATTTGGACGATCTGATCGTCAACAAGCATGTTGGTTCCATTCTGCACACCTCGCCGTCCGATCTGCCGAAAGCCGTGGAAACGGTGAACGCCAAAACCCGTCTCGGCATTCCGCTGGTGATCGGCGACGACTGCATCCACGGCTATTCCTTCTGGCCGGGAGCCACCATTTTCCCGGAACAGCTAGGCATGGCAACCACGTGGGATTCCGAAAAGGTACAGGCCGCGGGCCGTGCCACCGCCGAGGAAGTGTCAGCCACCGGCGTGCATTGGACGTTCTCCCCGGTGCTGTGCATCGCGCGAGACACCCGTTGGGGCCGCGTGGGCGAAACCTTTGGCGAAGATCCGTACCTGATTGGCGAAATGGCATCGTCCATTGTCAAGGGCTATCAAGGTGGATCCAAGGCGGGCGAGCCGCTCGCCAAAGACGCGATCCTCGCATGCGCCAAGCATTTCGCAGGCTATTCCGAAACACAGGGAGGGCGTGACGCTTCCGAAGCCGACCTGAGCCACCGCAAGCTGGAATCCTGGTTCCTGCCGCCATTCGAACGCGTAGCCAAGGAAGGCTGTGGCACCTTCATGCTCGGCTACGAATCCATCGAAGGTGTGCCGGTCACCTTCAACAAGTGGCTGCTTTCCGACAAACTGCGTGGCGCTTGGAACTATCAGGGCACGCTCATCACCGACTGGGACAACGTCGGCCGTTCCGTGTGGGAGCAGAAGGTCAAGCCTGACTATGTGCAGGCTGCTGCCGATGCGGTCAAGTCCGGCAACGACTTGGTGATGACCACGCCAAAGTTCTACGAGGGTGCGATCGAAGCAGTGAAGACCGGTCTGCTTGACGAATCGTTGATCGATGCCGCCGTGGCTCGTATTCTCGCACTGAAGTTCCGTCTTGGACTGTTCGAAGATCCACGCTTGCCCGACCAGAAGCGTATCGATGCAGTGATCGGTTCCGAAGAGCATCAGCAGCTCAACCTTGAAGTGGCTCGCGAAGCCGTGGCATTGCTGAAGAACGACGGTTCACTGCCGTTCAACGTGGCCGGTGCGAAGCGTATCGCGGTCGTTGGTCCGCTCGCCGATGACGCCCAGACCCAGCTGGGCGACTGGGCAGGCAGCTCCGGCCAGATCAACTGGATGCCTGACGGCCACCCGCGTGAAATGATCACCACCGTGCTTGATGGTTTCAAGCAGCTCGCTCCGGAAGGTTGCGAGGTCGTGTACTCTCGCGGTGCCAACATCGTGGATTTGGTGCCCGATCCGGAAGGCGAGTTCTATCCGGATGGACAGCCTCGCCCGAAGATCGGTGTTTCCGCCAAGATTGATCGCGCACTGCTTGACGAAGCCGTGGAAAACGCACGCAAAAGCGACCTGATCGTGGCCGTGGTGGGCGATGTGATCCAGGCCATTGGCGAAGGCTGCTCCACCGCCACGCTTGAACTGCTCGGCGGACAGAATGCACTGATCGATGCACTGTCGAACGTGGCTCGCGAAACCGGCAAGCCGTTCGTGGTGGTGCTCGTCAGCTCCAAGCCGCAAGTGCTGCCGGCATCCGTGATCGGCACCAACGGCGTGATTGTTGACGAAACTCCAGCCGAAGGTACTTCGGCTCTGCTGTGGGCTCCAAGCCCGGGCATGAAGGGCGGCCAGGCCATCGCCGAAATCATTCTCGGCGAAACCGAACCGAGCGGACGCCTGCCGATCACCTTCCCGCGTCACGCAGGACAGCTGCCGGTCTACTACAACCAGATTCGAGGCCAGCACGGCAACCGTTACGCCGACCTCACGCAGAATCCGGCATTCGCATTCGGCGAGGGTCTGAGCTACACCACGTTCGAATACGGAGATCCGACCATCACCAACGTTCCGGAATCCGGCATATTCGCCGAAACCGACACCGTGCATGCCGAAATCACCCTCACCAATACTGGCGATCGCAAGGGCACGGAAGTAGTGCAGCTCTACATCGGCGACATCGTGACCTCCTACAGCTGGACTGATCGTGAACTCAAAGCATTCCAGCGCGTGGAACTCGAACCAGGCAAAAGTAAGACCGTTGCCTTCGACATTCCGGTTTCCGATTGCACCATCGTCGATTCGGAAGCTAACCGAATCGTCGAACCGGGCGAATTCGAAGTGCTTATCGGCCATTCCAGCCGTCGCGAACACTTGAAGCGCACCACCTTCACCGTCGCGTAAAAGCGAAACGAAATAAGCCGTGTCGCAGAACCTAATAATCGACACGCTAGTCTGATGTGAGCCGCCTACGAAATGCCGATCGTGGGCGGCTCACATGAATGGACCATTGCCGTGGCATACGCGTTGTTTATGGCCGCTTCCGGATTCGTACTGGTGTCTGATCAGACGCATGCGTTGAACCAGTTGCCATCGTCGATGAACGCCGACTGTTCCGCGGTGATGAACGCCATACAGCAGCTTGCCGGCGCGATTGTGCTTGCCACTGGCGGTTATACGGCTTTGTTCCCGATCGCTGTGGTTGCGGTGCTACTGGGCACGGTGTTCATCATGCTGATTCGCAAGGTGAAGTAGCTGCAGGTACTGCAGTAGCCGAAGTAACGCGCAGTGTGCCGGCGATTGCGGCACACGTAATCTCGACATTGCGTTCCGTGTTGGCGATCAGCGTCGCAAGATCCGCCGGCCCGGGCGCAATGCCGAACGTTGCGACGATGCCGGTCTCGCTCAACGCTTCGATGATGTGTGGATCGCGGGTTACCGTTCCGCCAATGGCAATAGTTGGTTTTCCTTGCGATTGCGCCAGTTTCGCAATGCCACTCGGCACTTTGCCGTACGGTGTTTGACTGTCGATGGAACCTTCGCCGGTGATGATGACGTCGGCCCATGCACATGCTTCTCGACCATGCGCAAGATCGAGCACAAGTTCGATTCCCGGCCGTACTGTTGTATTGAACAGGCCGAGCATCCCGCCGCCGGTACCGCCTGCGGCGCCTGTACCGGGAATGCGCTCAATATCGCGGCCATTGTATTGCATGATCGCGTGTGCGAGATTCGCAAGTCCCTGATCGAGGAGTTCGACCTGTGCTGTGTTCGCGCCTTTTTGCGGAGCGAACACATGCGCAGCACCTTCCGGTCCGGTCAAAGGATTGGTGACATCGCAGGCGAGAACAATCGGAACATTTTTTACAAAATCGGGAACTTCCGAATCGTCAATCCTCTCCAAATCAACAAGAGAACCGCCACCAAGCGGAATATCATGACCTGCCGTATCAAGAAAACGAAATCCAAGCGCGCGAGCCAATCCCGTGCCACCATCCGTAGTGGCACTGCCACCCAAACCAAGCACAATACGATTCGCGCCAGCGTCAATCGCAGCACGAATCAGCAAGCCGGTGCCGAACGTGGAAGCAGACAACGCATTGCGGTCGGCGGGGGAGACCCGTTCAAGTCCGCTTGCCGAAGCCAACTCGACTACGGCGGTGCGGAGAATACAAGAAGCATGATTATTGCCAAGAAAGCCAAACTGAGCGGTAATCGGGCGGCCGATCGCATCAACTGTCTCAACATTGTGCAACGTGCCGGTGGTGGCATGAACCAAGGCTTGCGTTAATCCTTCGCCGCCATCGGAAAGAGGCATGAGCCGGCATTCCGCCTGCGGATTGCCACGCTTAATGCCGCGAGCCATCGCCTGTGCGATTGCTTCAGCCGAAGCGGCTTCCTTGAACGAGTCCGGTGCCAGCAGAATCCGCATACATGCCTCCTTTTACGTCTGCATCTATACATTAATGCAGTGCCGGGGCAGAGGCTTAGCGGTAACCCTCCCACATGGGCAGGGGGAACAGGGCGTCTTCGCATTCCGCCCACATGGAGTTCAGATCCTGGCCGGGCGTGCGCAGCCAACGCAGCTGCACGCCGTCCATCATGGCGAATCCCGCATTAAGCAGCCGACGCGTATCAACACCTTCGGGCACTTGCCAACGGATGTTGAGTGCGGTGTCGGCATTATGCAGTTCGTGGTTGGCGAAGTACTCGTGTGCAGGGTGGTTCGGGTCGATCGCTTCGGCGCTCAACGTGGAAAACATGTGCACCTGAAGCGGTCTGCGTGCGTTCACCGCCACGATTCTGCGCCACATGTCGGCGATCAACGGTCGTGGCTCACGTACCATGTCGGTAAGAATGTCTTCCGTTTCGGAATCGTAGACTTCGTCCAGCGCGGCTGTGAGCAGTCCTTCCTTACTGCCGACATAATGCAGTACGCCAGCCTTGGTGAGTCCTACGCGATCGGCGATTTTCTGCAGGGAAGTGCCGTAATAGCCGAGCGTTCCAAACAGTTCGACGGCCGCATTGAGAATCTCCGCCCTTCGGTCGACTTCTTCGTTGGCCATGATGATTCCCTCTCTTGCCCTTCATTGATGGCGATTCATGTGCGCTGCAATGCTTATGAATCGTCATTTCTCTCAAGTTGTAAATACTGCAGTTACTTTACGGTCGGTTAATTGATTTTTCAAAGAAGATTGGCGTGTTGCGGTGTTGGTTTTGATAAAGTACCTACCAACCGGTTAGTAGAGATTTCGGGGTTGAGGTCTCATGCAGATCGGTTAACCGATACGAACTCAAGAAAACGATGCGAAAGAGGAACGTATGAGCGAAAAAACCTATCCTTCCATCAATGATCTGACGCTTGAAGAGAAGGCATCCCTGACTTCCGGCGGCGACGCCTGGCATCTGCAGGGCGTTGAAGCCAAGGGCATTCCCGGCTACATGATCACCGACGGCCCCCACGGCCTGCGCAAGTCCAATTCGGCCACCACCGGCGAAGTCGACCTGAACAACTGCGTGCCTGCCACCTGCTTTCCGCCGGCGGCTGGTCTGTCCAGCTCCTGGAATCCGGAACTCATCCACCAGGTTGGCGAAGCCATGGCCGAAGAGTGCATTCAGGAGAAGGTCGCCGTAATCCTCGGCCCGGGCGTGAACATCAAGCGCAACCCGCTTGGCGGCCGTTGCTTCGAATACTGGTCCGAAGACCCGTACCTGGCGGGTCATGAAGCCATCGGCATCGTCGCCGGCGTGCAATCCAAGGGCGTGGGCACTTCGCTCAAGCATTTCGCCGCCAACAATCAGGAAACCGATCGTCTGCGCATCAGCGCCAACATCTCCCAGCGTGCGCTGCGCGAAATCTACTTCCCGGCGTTCGAGCACATCGTCAAGGAAGCCCAGCCGTGGACCATCATGTGCGCATACAACTGCATCAACGGCGTGCATGCCGCCCAGGACCACTGGCTGCTCACCGACGTGCTGCGCGACGAATGGGGTTTCCAAGGCATCGTCATGAGCGACTGGGGCGCCGACCACGACCGCGTCGCATCCCTCAACGCGGGCCTCAACCTCGAAATGCCGCCAAGCTACACCGACGACCAAATCGTGTATGCGGCACGCGACGGTCGCATCCAGCCGGCACAGCTCGACCGCATGGCACAAGGCATGATCGACCTGGTCAACAAGACGCGCGCAGCCATGAGCATCGAAAACTATCGTTTCGACATCGAAGCTCACGACGAAGTCGCCCACCGGGCCGCCATCGAATCCATGGTGCTGCTCAAGAACGATGATGCCATCCTTCCGATCGCCGGCGATGCCAAGGTCACGGTCATCGGCGAATTCGCACGCACTCCGCGCTACCAGGGCGGCGGCTCCTCGCACATCACCCCAACCAAGATGACCAGCTTCCTCGACACCCTCACCGAACGCGGCGTGGACGCCAAGTTCGCCCCAGGCTTCACCCTCGACCTCGAACCGGCCGATCCGGCACTCGAAGCCGAAGCCGTCGACGCTGCCAAGGGCGCCGACGTGGTGCTCATGTTCCTGGGGCTCCCCGAAGCAGCCGAATCCGAAGGCTTCGACCGTGAGACCCTCGACATGCCGGCCAAGCAGATCGCACTGCTCGAAGCCGTCGCAGCCGAAAACAAGAACGTTGTGGTCGTACTCTCCAACGGCTCCGTCGTCACCGTGGCACCGTGGGCCAAGAACGCCAAGGGCATCCTCGAATCCTGGCTGCTCGGCCAGTCCGGCGGTCCGGCGCTCGCTGACGTGCTGTTCGGCAAGGTGAGCCCGTCCGGCAAGCTCGCGCAGACCATTCCGTTCGACATCAACGACGATCCGAGCACCATCAACTGGCCGGGCGAAGAGGGGCATGTCGACTACGGCGAAGGCGTGTTCGTGGGCTACCGCTATTACGACACCTACAACAAGGCCGTCGACTACCCGTTCGGATTCGGCCTGAGCTACGCCACGTTCGAAGTGAGCGACGTGAAGGCTGTCAAGACCGGTGCCTGTACCGCATCCGTCAGCGCAGTGGTCAAGAACACCTCGAACGTTGACGCCGCCGAAACCGTGCAGGTGTACGTGGCTCCTGGCAAGGCCGACGTAGTTCGTCCGAAACACGAGCTTAAGGGCTTCAAGAAGGTATTCCTCAAGGCTGGCGAATCCGCAGAAGTCTCCTTCGAGCTCGACGATCGCGCCTTTGCCTACTGGTCTGAGAGGTTCAATGACTGGCACGTGGAGAGCGGCGAATACACCATCGAGGTCGGCACGTCCAGCCGTGACATCGCCGGTTCCGCGGTGGTGGAGCTCGACGGCGACGGCAAGGCCCAGCCGCTCACCGAATGGTCCAACTTCATGGAATGGCGTAAGGATCCGCTCGGTTCCAAGGTGCTTGAAATCCTGCGTGCCGAGGGCGAAGCCGGCCGCATGCCGGTGGTGCCCGACAACGACATGACCCGCCTGTTCCTCGATTCCATGCCGATCAACAGCATGTCGGTGCTGATGGGCGCCGATGGCAAGCAGATCTTCGAATACATGCTTGAGAAGTACGCTGAACTCACCAAGTAGTTTCGTAGGATTCAAGGCTTAAGGCCGAGGGATTCGATCCGTTAACGCTGAACCGGTGCGGATCTGATTCCTCGGCCTTTTTGTCGCGGACGATGAGATGCGCGACACGCTGATCGTTGCATGTACAACAGTTGTATATGCAACGGTTTAGCATGTGTGGTGTGACAGAAGTGACGAATGAACAATACAAGGAACCGTCAGGTTCACGACTTGCCGAAGTCTGGGAAAGTGGCCTGACCAAGCCTCCCAGCGTGGCCATTCGCTCGCTGCACAACGTGGTCAACCGGTATTTGCGCGTCACCCGTCCCGAAGAGGCGGAAGACGTCAGCAACGGCAACGTTGACATCATCGTGTACTTGGCAAGACATGATAACGAGGAGATCTTCCCTCAAGACATCGAGCAACGTTTCGGCGTGACCCGATCCACATCATGCCGAGTGTTGGGACTGATGGAGCAGAAGGGGCTGATCGCCCGCGAGTCGGTGAAGCGTGACGCACGTCTGAAAAAGATCGTATTGACGGACAAATCGAGGCATATTGCCGAAGTGCTGCACGACAATGCGAAAAACATGGAACGAATCCTGTTGGAAGGTCTTGATGACGACCAGATCCGCCAATTCATGCACATGCTTGACGTCATGCAGACGAATCTGGTGAAAACAGGTTTGATCGGAGACGAAAGCCGATATTCAAGCTTGGAAATACAGGAACAGGATTTTGGCGAATCGCAGGTTTCGCAAAAGCCGCAGGTTTCGCAAGAATCGCAAGAATCATGCGATGGGCGGAATCCGCATAATCGCGATTCTCATGATGAATACGTTTCGCGCATACTGCGAATGTCGCAGGAAATGGCGATCGCAAACAACCTCAGGTAACACACGCAAGCAAGTAAGTACGAAAAAGAAAGGACAAGGAGTGACAGCGGCAAACGCAACGACGTCCACAACGTCAAAACCAAAGCAACACGTCATTCGCACACTGGGCAAATCCCTGCGCGAATACAAAAAAGCCAGCCTGCTCTCCCCGGTATTCGTAGCCGTGGAAAGCGTGCTGGAAATCCTTATTCCGACCGTCATGGCATCGCTGATTGATGAGGGCATCAGCGGTGGCAGCATGCCGGCGATTTTGAAATTCGGCTTGATTCTGCTGATTTGTTCGGCGGTTTCGCTGACATCCGGCTTTTTGGCCGGAAAGTTCTCGGCCATTGCGGGCGCAGGATTCGCCAAAAACCTGCGTCACGACCAGTTTGAGAAGGTGCAGGGCTACAGCTTCACCAATATCGACCGTTTCTCCACCGGTTCGATCATCACGCGACTGACCACTGATGTGACCAACCTGCAGAACGCATATTCAATGATCATCCGCATGGGTGTGCGCGCTCCGATCATGGTGATTGTGGCGTGGATCTTCTCCTTCCGCATCAGCCCATCCATCTCTTTGGTGTTTCTCGCCTGCATTCCGGTGCTTGCCATCGGCTTGTGCGGCTTGGCGGTGCTGGTGCATCCGGTGTTCGAGCGTGTGTTCCACACGTACGACAAGCTCAACAACGTGGTCGACGAGAACCTGCAGGGCATCCGCGTGGTCAAGTCCTACAATCGCGAACAACACGAAACCGAAAAGTTCAACCGCATTTCGCAGCGCATTTTCAAGGACTTTACAAAAGCCGAACGCATTATGAGCTTCAACAATCCGCTCATGATGCTGTGCGTGTACGTGTCCATGCTGCTTATCGCATGGATGGGCGCCCAGCAGATCGTGGCGTCCGGCAACAATGCGGCCCTTGGATTGACCGCCGGCGATCTGACCGCACTGGTCACTTACGCCATGCAGATTCTCATGGCCATGATGATGCTGTCCATGATTTTCGTGATGTGCATTATTTCGCAGGCCTCCGCCGAACGCATCTGCCAGGTGCTGAACGAGGAAAGCACGGTTACGAATCCGGAAAATCCGGTTATGGAAGTGAAGAATGGTGAGATTGATTTCGACCATGTCACCTTCCGTTATTCCGCCACTTCCGAAAAGCCGGTGCTTGACGATATTGACTTGAAGATTCGTTCCGGTATGACCGTCGGCATCGTCGGCGGCACCGGTTCCGCAAAGTCCAGTTTGGTGCAGCTTGTGCCACGTTTGTATGACGTGACCGAAGGCTCGCTGAAGGTCGGCGGCGTGGATGTGCGCGATTACGATTTGGAAGTATTGCGTGATCAGGTTGCCATGGTGTTGCAGAAGAACGTGCTGTTCTCCGGAACTATCGTCGAAAACCTGCGTTGGGGCAATCCGAACGCCACTGATGAAGAGATTCGTCACGCATGCCAGCTTGCGCAGGCCGATGGCTTCATTCAGGAATTCCCCGACAAGTACGATACGTACATCGAACAGGGCGGTACCAACGTTTCCGGTGGTCAACGCCAGCGTTTGTGCATTGCGCGTGCGTTGCTGAAAAAGCCGAAGATCCTTATTCTCGACGATTCCACGTCCGCGGTCGACACCAAAACCGATCAGCTGATTCGCGCCGCATTCCATCATGAGATTCCCGACACCACGAAGATCATCATCGCCCAGCGTGTGGCCTCCGTGCAGGAATCCGACATGATTCTCGTCATGGATCATGGCCGCATCATGGCGGCCGGCACGCATGACGAACTGCTGGAAACCTGCGACGAATATCGCTCCATTTACGAATCGCAAACCAAGAATCAGGCTCAGCCTGAGGAGCTGCAGTGAGAGGAGGGCAAAAATGACTGAACAAACTTCCGCATTGGAATCCAAAGACAACAACAACGCGGCCGGCATGCAGCAATCGCACGGCAAGCCGCCGATGCAGAAAGCCGCGCCTGGCACCACCAAGCGTATCTTCGGTTACATTTTCCAATACAAGTGGCGTGTGGCACTTGTGGTGGTGTGCATTCTCGTCGGTGCCGCGGCCCAGGCCGGATCGTCGCTGTTCCTACAGTCGCTGGTCGATACGTACATTCTGCCGATGGTTGGTGCCACCAATCCTGATTGGATGCCGTTGCTGCGCGCGTTGACGCTTATGGCATGCCTGTATGTGGCTGGTATTTTCTGCAGCTGGCTGTGGCAGTGGGTTATCGTCACTGTGGAGCAGGGCACGTTGAAGAAGATTCGCGACGACATGTTCGCCCATCAGCAGACCCTGCCGATCCGCTACTTCGACACCAACGAACACGGCGACATTATGAGCCGTTACACCAACGACACCGACACGTTGCGTCAGGCCATCAGCCAATCGTTCCCGCAAATGTTCTCGTCTGCGGTGTCTGCGCTCGCCGCGCTCGTGTCGATGCTGTGGCTGTCGGTGCCTGTCACCATTTTCGTGCTCGCATTCACCGTGATCCTGTTTGTGGTGGTACGCAAGGTTGTTTCCCGCTCCGGACGTTACTTCGTCAAGCAGCAGATCGCCATCGGCGATGTGAACGCATTCGTGGAAGAAGCTGTCAACGGCCAGAAGGTCATCAAGGTCTTCAACCACGAAGACGCCACCCAAACCACTTTCGACAAGAAGAACGAAGAACTTTTCGAAGCTTCCGCCGAAGCGAACACGTGGGGCAATGTGACCATGCCGATCGTAGGCAACATGGGCTACCTGCTGTACATTCTGCTGGCTATTTTCGGCGGATTTGCAGCGATTTCTGGACTGGGCAACTTCGGATTGTCCGGTGCTGGCCCGCTCACCTTGGGTACGCTGATCTCGCTGTTGACGTTGTCTCGTTCCTTTGTGAACCCGCTTGGCCAGGTGTCCATGCAGTTCAACATGGTGATGATGGCGCTCGCCGGTGCTTCCCGCATTTTCGCGCTTATGGACGAGCAGCCGGAGGACGACGGCGGTTCCGTGACCTTGGTGAATGTGGAACTCGGCGAAGACGGTCGCACCATGACCGAAGTTGACCATGAAACCGGTCACTGGGCGTGGAAGCGCGAGGAGGGCGATGATGGTACCCGTTCGCTCAAGGCCGCGCAATCCTTGAGCCCGCGTGCCGCCGAAGTGGCCATGAAGGCCCGTGAAACCGCCATCACTTCGCCGGACGGTCGCCTCACCCTCCTGCAGGGCGATGTGCGCTTCACCGACGTGAACTTCGGCTATAACCCCGACAAGCCGGTGTTGCACGACATCACCTGGTTCGCCAAGCCCGGACAGAAGATCGCATTGGTGGGCGCAACCGGTGCTGGCAAAACCACCGTCACCAATCTGATCAACCGTTTCTACGACATTCAGGACGGCATGATCCTGTACGACGGCATTTCCGTCAAAGGCATTCGCAAGCCGGATTTGCGCCGTTCTCTGGGCGTGGTGCTGCAGGACGTGAACCTGTTCACCGGCACGGTGATGGACAACATCCGCTACGGTCGCCTCGACGCCACCGACGAGGAGTGCATTGCTGCCGCGAAGCTTACGAACGCTGACGGCTTCATCCGTATGCTGCCCAACGGCTACCAGACCGTGCTTGAAGGCGATGGTTCCGGTCTGTCGCAAGGCCAGCGTCAGCTGATCTCCATCGCACGCGCCGCCGTAGCCGATCCTCCGGCCATGATCCTCGATGAGGCAACTTCGTCCATCGACACCCGTACCGAGGAAGTGGTGCAGGCCGGTATGGACAACCTCATGAAGGGTCGCACCGTGTTCGTGATCGCACACCGCCTGTCCACCGTGCGCAATTCCGACGTGATCATGGTGCTCGACCATGGCCGCATCATCGAACGCGGCTCGCATGACGAGCTCATCGCGCAAAAGGGCGAATACTACCAGCTCTACACAGGTGCCGTAGAACTCGAATAGCGAAAAAGCGATAGTGCGAATAGCGTAAAGCGCATATCAACATAAGAAAAGCCTGTAATCCCATGAAATGAATCTCCCCGGGATTACAGGCTTTCTTTATCTTATTTTTTCAGTAGATTCGCGATATTTTTGGGAGAGCGAAACTACTCGAGATTCGCGTGGAACTCCCATAGGGAATCAAGGTCGATGTCCTGCTTGCGCACCAAGCTCATGGCGATTGCGTCGCCGACCAGCAGCAGCGACTGTTCGAACAGGCTGGTCATCGGCTGTTCGCTCGGCTTGGTGCCGCTGCCAGGCTTGCCGGCCGCCGGTACATGCACGAACAGGTCGGTGTACTGCTTCATAGGGCAGTCCTCAACAATGCCGATTCGTGCCACTTTCGCGCCGAACGACTTCGCCTTGCCAGCAATGAACAGCGGAAAACCGGTTTTGCCGGAACCGGAGCCAACGATTAGCAGATCCTTGTCGCAGATGGCCGGCTCGGTAATCTGCCCCACCATCACGGTGTCGATGCTCAGGTGTGCCAAACGCTTGGCAATCGCCTCCAGCGCGAGCTCCACGCGCCCGACGCCCACGAAAAAGACCTTACGTGCGCCGGTGATCAGGTCAACCAATTCGTCGATCTGATTTTCATCGACATTGCTGAGCACGTCGGAGAGCTCGTTGATGATGATCTGTTCGCATTCACGGAATGAAGTTGCGGTAGTCATGTCAGTATTCCTATGTTTGATATGTATTCGATTCGATGGCGATTGATGGTTGATAGAGAAGCTGCTGTTGTATGGGGTATTGCGCGTACGCTTCAGCGCACACGAACGCGCTCGCCGGTGGATTCCTCGTACGCCTGCATGGTCATGTGCCACGCCTCCTCGATATTGGGGGAGCGCTTGAAAATACCGGTATTGCCAAGCACGAACGTGTCTGCGCCGACTTCGCGCATGCGTTTGAAGTTCTTTTCGTTGCAGGATCCGTCGATTTGGATTTCGTAGTTGAGTCCGTGCGCGTCTCGGAATTGCGCAAGTCGTTCGATTTTCTTCAGGGTTTCGGGGATCAGCGGTTCTCCGGAATAGCCGATTTCCACGGTCATGACGGTCACGAGGTCGATGCGTTCCAGCAGATTCTCCATTTCGGAGAATGAGGTGAGCGGATTGACCGCAATGCCGGCTCCACAGCCGTTTTCGCGAATGATGCGCAGGGTTCGGAAGGCGTGTGCTCCCAACGATTCGACGTGTGGGGTCAGCATGGTAGCGCCCGCAGCTACCAACTGGTCGATCCAATGGTCGATGTCGGTGACCATCATGTGCACTTCCTTGCGTAGTGCGCAGATCGGCATCATTTGTTCGATCCAGGTGGTGCATAGGCCCATGCTGGGGGAGAAGTGGCCGTCCATGATGTCGATGTGGTAGGAATCGGCGAGGTTGTTGAGTACTTCGACCTGTGTGGCTGGATTGCGGAAGTCGCTGCAGTACAGCGAAATAGCGAAATGCGGATCGCTAAATGGCGCGGTCATGGGAATGCTCCTTGGTTGTGGGAGGGCGACTCGTCAAGCGTTGACGAAAGCCTGTTTTTGGGTGTGTTTGCCTAAGGTGCGGTGGTTGCACGCATCTTGAGGGGGGTGTTGTATTCGGGTTGCGGAAATCAGTTGATGCTATGCAGTGCGATTCCCGCTGCGACGAGTGCGTCGGCGCACTCGGGTGTGCCTTCCGTCACGATGACGTCCAGCGCGTTGCAGTCAGCGATTTTGTATGTGGAAACATGGCCGAATTTCTCCGGTGTGATCAGGCTCATCACTTTGGTGCCGGCTTTGATGAGGGCCCGCTTGGTTTCGGCGGATTCCAGATATGGTGTGGTGATGCCATATTCCGGATCGATGGACGATACGCCAAGCAGCACCAGATCGCAGTGGAGTCCCTGCAGCATGGCCAGCGCGGCGGATCCGACGGTTTCCTTCGACTTGTGGTGAATCACTCCGGTGAGCATGTTCACTTCGACGCCGTCATAGTCGGACATCCATAATGCCACGGCCGGACTGTTGGTGATGATCGTACCGGTGTAGTCACGAGGAAAGGCCTGCGCCGTCAGATAATTGGTGGAACCTCCGTCGATGAAGATCACACGGTTTTCGGTGATTTCATCCATTGCGGCCGCTGCCAATCTCATTTTGACGTCTTTGCCGAGGTCGACGCGATTTTCGAATCGGCTGAGCTCGGTATCGGGCTTCATGGCACCTCCGTGCACGCGTTGTACCAAGCCTCGGTCATCGAGTTCCTGAAGATCCTTGCGTAAAGTCGCTTCGGTTACACCGAGTTCTTTGGCGTAGTCGGTGACGACGACACGACCGTTGGCTTCGATCTTTTTCAGGATCTGTTCCTGGCGTTCGGCCTTCATCATCTTCGGTTCTCCTTATGACGGTGCGCTGGTTGCCGCGCGTGATTGCGGTATCTGTTTTCATCATAGCAATCGCTTTTTCGTTTCTTTTCGTTATGGAGGAAATTTCATTTGCGAATCCTTTCGTTTTGTGTTGACAACTATCGTAACCTTGTGTTATGTTGTTGTCAACAAGCAAAACGAAAGAAATCGCAAGTAAAACGAAATTAATCGAAATGCTTGAGATTGAAGGTCGACACGCCGAAAGCATGTTGGTCATCAACCGAACAGAACCAACGGAAAATAGCAAATAGCAATACAGACGCGTAAACGTCGTAGTTTATGACAAAGGAGTTTTCGCCATGAAGCGTTCTGAAGTCAATGCAGTCATCAAGCAGTTCGAAGCTTTGCTTGACCAGTACAAGTTCCGTATTCCGCCGTACCTGAGCTTCACTCCGGAAGAATGGGCCGAGAAGGGCCACGAATGGGATGAGGTTCGCGACAACGCTTTGGGTTGGGACATCACCGATTACGGCGAGGACGACTTCGAACACAAGGGTCTGGCGCTGATCACTCTGCGCAACGGCAATGTGAAGGATCCGAAATATACTAAGGTGTATGCCGAGAAGATCATGATGAGCATGCCCGGCCAGGTTTCCCCGATGCACTTCCACTGGAACAAGATGGAGGACATCATCGTGCGCGGCGGTGGCACCGCGGTATTCCACCTGTACAACGCCGATCCGGAAACCGAGGAGAAGCTCGACACCCCGGTGCTCGTGTGCCGTGACGGCCGTCGTTATTATGTGCCTGCAGGAGAGCCGATCGAGCTTAACGAAGGCGAATCGCTGACGTTCTACCCGTACACCTACCACGAGTATTACATCAAGGAAGATTCCGTTCCGACTTTGGTCGGCGAAGTCTCCATGTGCAACGACGACAACACCGACAATCGCTTTTATGCTCCGCTTGGACGTTTCCCGAAGATCGAGGAAGACGAGCCGGCCTACCGTCTGCTGTGCAACGAATATCCGGCAGCCAAAGAAGACTGAGCGCATCTAAGCGTAACGATAAAACGCAAAACAAAACGTTTCTCAACAATCATCATCACAACTTGCCGGGGTGCGGCTTCTCTCCGCCGCACCCTTGGTCTCCTATACCCTAAAACACTTTTTCGTACAAGGAACAACCATGAATGCGAAAATCTCCAACGGGGATTCCAAATCCGTGCTCACTATGGGCGAGCTGCTGTGGGACATGCTCCCCACGGGCAAGAAGCCTGGCGGGGCGCCGGCCAACTTCGTCTATCATGCCGCGCAAAACGGTGTGAAAGCAACGGCGATCACCGCCGTTGGGGATGACGAGCTCGGCCATGAACTCGTGCAGCTGCTCGCCGATCGCGGTGTGAACGTCGCAGCTCAAGTCAACGATTATGAAACCGGAGTCACCGCGGTCACCCTTGATGGCAACGGCATTCCTTCCTATGATGTGGTGCGTGACCGTGCGTGGGATCATATCGCTTTCACCGACGAGGTGAAAGGGCTGGTCGAGCAGTCTGACGCCATTTGCTACGGAAGTATCGCGGCCCGCGAACCTCACGGCACCCGAGACGCCATATATGCGATGATCGACGCAGCCGGTAGCGATACCGTACGTTTCTTCGACATCAACATCCGCAGCGGATTCACCGATCGTGACGTGCTCGAACGTTTGCTCGACGGTGCCACGATCCTCAAAATCAACGATGAGGAACTGCCGATTGTCGCGAAACTCTTCGGCCTTCCCGAACCTGATTTCACCATGCCGACGCAAGTCGAAAGCATGAAAGCGGTCAAGGAACGATTCAATCTGGATGTGGTGATTCTTACCGCTGGTGACGCTTATAGCGCGGTTATGGGTGACGATACCACGTCGATTCTCCCCACGCCGAAAGTGGACATCGCCGACACCGTTGGCGCAGGCGATTCGTTCTCCGGAGCGTTCTTGGCATACCTGCTGCGCGGATATAGTCTGCGTGCCGCCCATGAGCGTGCGGTGAAGGTTTCCGCGTTTGTATGCACCCAGGAGGGCGCATGGCCGCAGTACCCGGACGAGCTGAAGGAGGAGTAGGCATCATGTCCGATCAACGCAAGGTTGCAGCCGAACGCAGCAACGTGCTCGCCCATGTAGGCAGTATGCAGCAAGCCGCCTATGTTCGCCCGATCGAATATCAGGAGGGCCGCACCCACGGTCTGAAGGCCGTGGAGGTCAAAAACGGGCTGCTGCGCTTCGTATCCATGGCCGACAAAGCGCTCGACGTGGCACTGTTCGAATACAAAGGCGAAAATCTCACGTTCCTCTCCAAGCCGGGGCTCAACGGCCGTAACCAGTTCGATACCAATGGACAGGAAGCGTTGCGTTCCATTATGGGAGGCCTGTTCTTCACATGCGGATTCGAAAACATCTGCGGACCGTACGAGACTCCGGAAGATTCGCAATATCCGGCTGGCAGCTATCCGATGCACGGCAGGATCCGCACCACGCCGGCCGAGCATGTCGGCTCCGATGCCTATTGGGACGGCGATGACTACATTCTCGAAGTGCATGGCGAAATGCGCGAGGCGGAACTGTTCGGCGAGAACATGGTGTTGCGCCGCCGCATCCGTTCCGTCTATGGCACGCCGTCCATCACGGTGGAGGATGAAGTCACCAACGAATCCTTCCGCGAGGAGCCGCTGATGTGGATGTACCACTGCAATTTCGGCTGGCCCTTGCTGGCCGAAGGCGCCGAAGTGGTGATTCCCAGCAGGAACGTTACGCCGCGTGACGATACCACCGCTGCCGACACCACCGCGTGGAACGAGATTGGCGCTCCGGAAGATAACAAGCCGGAAAGCGTGTACATTCACGATTTGGCCGCCGACGAGCAGGGCAACAGTTTTGCCGCCGTGATCAACCGCGAACTTGGCTTGGGTGTGGTCATCGACTTCAATGTGGCTGATTTCCCGCATTTCATGGAATGGAAATCCATGGGATCGGGCGACTACGTGGTCGGGCTCGAACCCTCCAATTCCAAGGTGTACGGTCGAGGCTGGCATGAGGAACGCGGCAATCTGCACATGCTTGCCTCGCAGTCTGCGGAACGTAAAACCGTTACGTTCACCGTGCTCGATGGCGTGGAGGCCATTGACGCACTCATTGCCCGCAGGGAAACCCTGCTGAGGTAAGTCACGAATTTGCCGGTTCGGAAGTTTTTCGAATCTCTCTTCGTTCATGTTTTTCTCCAACCTGAACTTCGGATTTTCCGAATCGGCTTTTTATCTGCATTACAAACTCCAACTTCAAGGAAGAAGGGATAATCATGTCTTCTGCAATTTCAAGCGCAGCCGGTACGCCTCTTGACGAGCGTACCATCAAGACCCGTAAGAACCTGTGCCGTAAGCTTGCTTTGATCGCAGCTCTTGGTGGTCTGCTCTACGGCTACGATTCGGCGGTGATCAACGGAGCGACCAACGCCATCAAAACCGAATTCGCCACGGGTGACGCACTGCTTGGTTTGGCTGTGGGGTCGGCGTTGATTTCCGGCGGCATCGGCGCTCTGCTTGCGGGGCGTATTTCCGACAAAATCGGTCGTGTGCCGATGATGAAGATCGCGGCGGTGCTGTTTCTGATTTGCAGCATCGGTTGTGCCATTGTTCCCAATATTGTGGTGCTGGTCGCATTCCGTATTATCGGTGGTTTCGCGGCAGGTGTCGCGGCCATGGTCGCGCCGGTGTATATCGCTGAAATCGCGCCGACCGACGAGCGAGGCGTGCTTGGAGCATTCCAGCAGCTCGGCATCGTCGTGGGTATTTTCATCTCACTGCTGGTCAACGCGCTTCTGGTGCATATTTCCGGTGGCGCCAGCGTATTCATGGGTCCGCTCGAAACGTGGCAGTGGATGTTCCTGTGCATGGGCATCCCATCGATCGTTTACTTCCTGCTGGCCATGACCATCCCTGAATCTCCACGCTACTTGGTTGCCCAACATCGAGACGAGCAGGCCGCAGCCATTTTGGAACGCATCAGCGTTGACCCAACTCCGATTTCCGATCAGATTGGCCGCATCCGCTACTCCATCGGCATCGACCACAAGCCGTCGTTCCGTGACCTGGTCACCCCGCTTGGCCGTTTGAAGCCAGTCGTGTGGGTTGCCATCGGATTCATGATTCTCAACCAGTTCACCGGCATCAACGTCATCTTCTACTATTCGAACACGCTGTGGGGTGCGGTCGGCTTCACTGAAAAAGACTCCTTCACCATCACCGCCATCACATCGCTGATCAACATCGCAGCCACCATCGGCGGCACCTTCCTGGTTGATCGCGTTGGCCGCCGCCCAATGTTGCTCGCCGGATCCATCGGCATGGTCGTGGCCCAAGGTGGTTTGGCGGTGCTGTTCGGTACCGCTCCGATGGGGAACGGCGCTCCTTCGCTCGGCGCGGTCACCGGCCCTCTCGCCCTTGTGTTCGCCAACGCGTTTGTGGTGGCGTTCGGCCTGACTTGGGGCACGGTTTCTTGGGGCATGCTTGCCGAAATGTTCCCGAACTCCATGCGTTCCGCCGGCATGTCGGTGGGTACTGCAGTGCAATACACTTCCAACTTCATCGTTACCGTCAGCTTCCCGGTTCTGCTTGGCATCAACGTTGGCTTGGTGTATGGCCTGTTCGCCTTCTTCGCACTGGTTTCCTTCTTCTTCGTGCTCAAGTTCGTCAAGGAAACGAAGGGCGTCGCTTTGGAGGATATGGAAGGCTGATCGAAGTCTCACGCTACACGCCGCCCGGGTTTCGTTTGTTCAGATGTGCTCCTCACCGTCCTGCAGTTTGTGCCACTGCTGCAGTGTGGATTCCGTGCGCTTGCGGAACACTCAGATGAAATGGCTTGCCGACGTAAAAACCACGGGCGCAGGCCGCTTCGCTCGCGGTTGACGCGGTGTCTGTAGCAGGTGTACCGCCTGTCCACCGTGCGCAATTCCGACGTGATCATGGTGCTCGACCATGGCCGTATCATCGAACGCGGCTCGCATGACGAGCTCATCGCGCAGAAGGGCGAGTACTACCAGCTCTACACAGGTGCCGTAGAACTCGAATAATCTAATAGTCTCCTGAATTGGAGCGATGCGAGCACGCGCTAGCGTTCTACACTAGCCGCGCTTCGATCCCTGTCGGCTGATACCGCCCTTATGGCCGGTGGCTTTGAACGGCACGGATCCTCTGGAAAATCCCTTGCTTTGAAATTGCGATTTTGAAGCAAGGGATTTCTTATTGTCTTTGCCATGCATGGTATTCGGCTGCGGCCAGCCCGCCTTCCGTGAAGGCGGTTCCGTCATACGTTCATGAGACTGCTGCATGAGCAGCGATTATAATTGGCTTGCGTAATCGTTGCATAAATCTCGCTTGGTTTGTCGTTATGTCAATAATAGGTTATCCTTTCATGGGTAAACGATTTACTAAATTGGAGAGAGACATGGCGACGATTAAAGAGATTGCGCAACGTACCGGGTTTTCTCAGGCTACGGTGTCTCGACTTCTGAACGGGGATCCCACCCTATCGGTGCGTGAAGAGACTCGTCGCAAGATCATTCAGGCGAGCGAGGACCTCGGCTATAGCGTGCAGACCAAGCGCATCGTCATCCCTCATGAGGTTGCATTGCTTGACAATGAAAAGTCCGACGAGGCGTTGCGGGACTCCTATTTCACCGATTTGCGTTCAGCGCTCGAACGCAATGCGGAACAGCAACGCATGGAAATGACGGTGTTCCACAATCTCGACGATATGATCGCTCGCAGTTCCAAATTCGACGGGTTCATGGCGATCGGTGCCGACCAGATCAGCGAGGAAGGCTTGGAGCGGCTGCATAGGGCCATGCCGTATGGCGTGTTCATTGACGTGAATCCGGCGCCGAATCTGTTCGATTCCGTGCAGCCTGATTTGCAGCAGACCATGCATGATGCGGTCGCGGCCTGTGCTGCCAAGGGCATGAAGCGCGTTGGATTCATCGGAGGCGAGGGCTGCCTGATGAACTTTTATGAGGTCGATGAGGAGAATCGCGCCACATATTTCCGTCGTGAGGCAAGGCGTTTCGGTATTCAATCCGACGGATTGGTGTATTCCGACGGCTTGTTCACCGTGAGCAACGGCCGTGCGTTGGGGGAGCAATTCGTGCGCGATCATAATGGCGTGCTGCCTGATGCCGTGATCGTAGCTGCCGATGTGATTGCGGTTGGCGTGCTGCAGGCGTTCAATGCGGTTGGCGTGCTGGTGCCGCGCGATATCAGCGTGATCAGCATTAACAATCAAACGATTTCGCAGTTGACCTCGCCGCCGTTGAGCACATTCTCCATCGATCAGAACGAGCTTGCGCGCGTGGCGACGCTGATGTTGGGTGATGCCATTTCCAGCAAACGCACGATTCGTCAGCATGCGTACCTGTCGACGTCGCTGGTGGTGCGCGATAGTTTTGTGCCGGCAAAATAGCGGTTATTTCTTTACTTCTGTATAGTAATCGGGCTATTTCCAGATTGGCTTGGTTTCGTTTCGACGTGGAAGCTTTTGCATATCGTAAATATCGATTTTGGTAAAAGCTGCCACAAGATAATGCGACAGTTTGCCTATTTTGTTGTGTAAATGGCGGAAAAATAACGTTTTTGGCTATCTTTCGAACAGAAGCTCACAAAATATGACACGCCGATAGGCGATATGTTCAGTGATAAATTTTACTAACTTCAGATAAGGGGATATACCGATAGTTAGGTCAAAGAAGGACCTGTATCTGACTTCTAAGGAGAAGCAAAGATGGGAAATGGCAACAACGGTTCCAAAGGCGGGAACCTCTTGTCTCGCGTGGCGTACTCGTTCGGTAACGTCGGCCAGTCCGCGTTCTACAACGCATTGAGCACCTATTTCATCGTCTACGTGACGAGCTCGCTGTTCTCTGGCGTCGATAAGAGCGTCGCCACCAAGCTGATTGGCATCATCACCGGCCTGGTCGTGGTGATTCGTATCGCAGAAATCTTCATCGACCCGCTGCTGGGCAACATCATCGACAACACCAACACCAAGTGGGGTCGCTTCAAGCCGTGGCAGCTCATCGGTGGTACCGTTTCCGCCATCCTGCTGGTGCTCGTCTACACTGGTCTGTTCGGTCTGGTGAACGTGAATACTACCCTGTTCATCGTGCTGTTCGTCATCACCTTCATTGTGCTCGACGTGTTCTACTCGCTGCGTGACATCTCCTACTGGGGTATGATCCCTGCATTGAGCTCCGACTCCCACGAGCGCTCCACCTACACCGCACTCGGCTCCTTCGGCGGCTCCATCGGCTACAACGGTCTGACCATCGTGGTCATCCCGATCGTCACCTACTTCAGCTGGGTGTTCACCGGCAAGTACGTCGAAAGCCAGTCCGGCTGGACCTGCTTCGCCATCATCGTGGCCATCCTCGGCATCCTCACCGTGTGCTCCGTGGCGTTTGGCACCAAGGAAAGCACCACCACGCTGCGTGCCAAGGCCGAAGACAACGGCGGCCCGCTGCAGGCCTTCAAGGCTCTGGCCCAGAACGATCAGCTGCTGTGGGTTGCCCTGAGCTACCTGCTGTACGCCATCGCCAACGTGGCCACCACCGGCGTGCTCATGTATCTGTTCAAGTACATCCTCGACAACACCGCCGCATACTCCATCGTGGGCGTCATCCCGGTCATCACCGGCTTGGTTATGGCTCCGCTGTACCCGATCCTGAACAAGCGCATTCCGCGCCGCTACCTGTACTTGGGTGGCATGGTGCTCATGATCGTCGGCTACCTGCTGTTCGCCGTCGGCTCCAGCAATCTGGCAATGGTCATCGTCGGTCTGGTCTTCTTCTACCTGCCGCAGACTTTCATTCAGATGACCGCCATCCTGTCGCTGACCGACTCCATCGAATACGGCCAGCTCAAGAACGGCAAGCGTAACGAGGCCGTCACCCTGTCCGTCCGCCCGATGCTCGACAAGATCGCAGGCGCATGCTCCAACGGTATCGTCGGCTTCATCGCTGTAGCCGCAGGCATGATCGGTGACGCAACCGCCGCGGATATGACCGCCGCGAACATCGGCATGTTCAAGGTCTGCGCGTTCTACGTGCCGCTGGGCATCATCGTGCTGAGCCTGCTCGTGTTCCTCTTCAAGGTGAAGATCACCGAGAAGATGCACGACGAGATCGTCGAGGAGCTCGAAGCCAAGCTTGCCGCTGGTGAAATCTCCGAATGATCGAACATAGTATTTTCTAAAAATACATATTGAAAATACGTTTGCAATGCCGATACTGATGGGCTGTCAGTATCGGCATTTCTGTTGTAGGTAATCCTGTATAAGACCTATCGTGAATCGTCTATGAAGCCCATTGTGAATCGTCCATAATCATGCAAAACAGGCGAAAATAGTTCGCGCTGCATGCTATAGTGGCAACCGAAATGCGAGCGGTGATCCGTTATCAGCGGGGAGCTTCCGGAAGAACGGTCGTGTCAGCGACTTATTAGACCCGGCGGGAAGGCCCGAACAGCCGAACATACGAGCGGTCGTGCGCGTAACAAAAGCATGGCAAACGAGGTGGTACCGCGGTGGCGGCGTCCAGCAGGCGCTATAGTCATCGTCCTCGTAGGAGACAAGTAGTAAGAACCTACGAGGAGATACGGTGAGCGAACACAACGTGTATCCGAAGGCAGCTGCGGGTGAGCAGAGCGCTAATGTGGCACCTAACCCCAGTTTTCCGAAGCTGGAAGAATCCGTCCTTGATTATTGGGAGAAGGACGATACTTTCCAGAAGTCCATTGAACGCCGTCCTTCCGGCGATCACAGCCAGAACGAATTCGTCTTCTTCGACGGACCGCCGTTCGCCAACGGTCTGCCGCATTACGGCCACCTGTTGACCGGCTACGCCAAGGATGTGATTCCGCGCTACCAGACCATGAAGGGCCACAAGGTCAACCGTGTGTTCGGTTGGGACACGCACGGTCTTCCGGCCGAGCTTGAAGCCCAGAAGGAACTGGGCATCGATTCGGTCGATCAGGTCAAGGAAATGGGCATCGACAAGTTCAACGATGCCTGCCGCGCCTCCGTGCTCAAGTACACCAACGAGTGGAAGGACTACGTGCACCGTCAGGCACGTTGGGTCGATTTCGAGCATGGCTACAAGACGCTGAACATTCCATACATGGAATCCGTGATGTGGGCGTTCAAGCAGCTGTACGACAAGGGCCTCGCATATCAGGGCTACCGCGTGCTGCCGTACTGTCCGAAGGATCAGACGCCGCTTTCCGCGCATGAGCTGCGCATGGATGCCGACGTGTATCAGGACCGTCAGGACACCACCGTGTCCGTGGCCGTGAAGCTGCGCGATGAGGAAGACGCCTACGCGGTGTTCTGGACCACCACCCCGTGGACCGTTCCCACCAACTTCGCCATCGTGGTCGGCGCCGACATCGACTATGTGGAAGTACGCCCGACCGAAGGCAAGTTCGCTGGCAAGAAGTTCTACCTGGGCAAGCCACTGCTCGGCTCTTATGCTAAGGAACTCGGCGAAAACTATGAGATCGTGCGCGAACTCAAGGGTGCTGAGATGGAAGGCTGGCGCTACTACCCGGTGTTCCCGTACTTCGCTGGCGACGAGAACGCAGCCGAAGGCAAGGTGCCGGGTCCGGAAGGCTACCAGATCTTCACCGCCGATTATGTCGATACCGTCGAAGGTACCGGCCTTGTGCATCAGGCTCCGTACGGCGAAGACGATATGAACACGCTCAACGCCAAGGGCATCAAGAGCGTGGACGTGCTCGACGCAGGCTGCAAGTTCACTTCGCTGTGCCCGGATTACGA
The DNA here is from genome assembly GCF_002742425.1 of Bifidobacterium sp. N5G01. Lineage (NCBI taxonomy): Bacteria > Bacillati > Actinomycetota > Actinomycetes > Bifidobacteriales > Bifidobacteriaceae > Bifidobacterium > Bifidobacterium sp. N5G01. The sequence goes on along the minus strand of NZ_NJNP01000002.1, from coordinate 342,916 downwards.
GGGCATGTATGTGTTCGATGCGAACAAGCCGATCCTGCGCAACCTGCGTGCCGGCGACGGCCCGCTGGAACGCATTCCGGAAGATCAGCGCGCGATCCTTTTCCAGGAGAAGAGCTACGTGCACTCCTACCCGCACTGCTGGCGTTGCGCCACTCCGCTGATCTACAAGCCGGTGAGCTCCTGGTTCGTGTCTGTCACCAAGATCAAGGACCGTCTGCTCGAACTGAACCAGCAGATCAACTGGATTCCGGGCAATGTGAAGGATGGCCAGTTCGGCAAGTGGCTTGCCAACGCCCGCGACTGGTCGATCTCCCGCAACCGTTTCTGGGGCTCCCCGATTCCGGTGTGGGTGTCCGATGATCCTAAGTATCCGCGCGTGGACGTGTACGGTTCGTTGGAGGAGCTGAAGGCCGACTTCGGTGACTATCCGCGCGACCATGAGGGCAATGTCAACATGCACCGCCCGTACATTGATGAGCTGACTCGCGTCAACCCGGACGATCCGACCGGCAAGAGCCACATGCACCGCATCAGCGACGTGATGGACTGCTGGTTCGAATCCGGTTCCATGAGCTTCGCCCAGTACCATTATCCGTTCGAGAATAAGGAAACGTTCGAACAGCACTTCCCGTGCGATTACATCGTGGAATACATCGGCCAGACCCGTGGCTGGTTCTACGTGCAGCACATCATGGCGACCGCCCTGTTCGACAAGCCGGCGTTCAAGAACGTGATCTGCCACGGCATCGTGCTTGGCTCCGACGGCCAGAAGATGTCGAAGCATCTGCGCAACTACCCGGATGTGAACGGAGTGTTCAACGATTTCGGTTCCGACGCCATGCGTTGGTTCCTCATGAGCTCGCCGATTCTGCGCGGCGGCAACCTGATTGTGACTGCCGATGGCATTCGCGACACCGTTCGCCAGGTCATGCTGCCGGTGTGGAGCTCGTACTACTTCTTCACCCTGTATGCGAACGCTGCTAATAATGGTGCTGGTTTCGATGCTCGTGCGCTGCGTGCCGATGAGGTTGCCGCACTGCCGGAAATGGATCGTTATCTGCTGGCGCGTACCCGCCGACTGATTGAAAAGACGCAGCATTCGCTGGATGACTTCCTGATTTCTGACGCATGCGAAGCCGTGTCCGACTTCATCGACATGCTCACCAACTGGTATATTCGCAACAATCGTGATCGCTTCTGGAACGAGGATGCGAACGCGTTCAACACGCTGTACACCGTGCTTGAAGCATTCATGCGCGTGATCGCACCGCTCGCTCCGATGGAAGCGGAAGCCGTGTGGCGTGGTCTGACCGGTGGCGAATCCGTGCACTTGGCCGACTGGCCGTTCCTTGCCGACGAGCAGACTGGCGAAGCGAGCGAACTGGGCCGCGTGCTTGTTGACGATCCGGCTCTGGTCGACGCGATGGAGAAGGTGCGCGAGGTCGTGTCCGGCACCCTGTCTATGCGTAAGACAAAGCAGATCCGTGTGCGCCAGCCGCTGTCCAAGCTGACCGTGGTGGTGGAGAACACTGCTGCCGTGGCCGCATACGACGAGATCCTGAAGTCCGAACTGAACGTGAAGAATGTTGAACTGTGCACGCTTGAAGATGCCGAAACCCAAGGCTTGAAGATCATCAACGAGCTGCGCGTGAACGCTCGCGTGGCAGGCAAGCGTCTTCGCAAGGACGTACAGTTCGCCATCAAGGCTTCCAAGTCGGGTGCATGGCATGTGAATGCCGAAGGCGCTCCGGTGTGCGAGACGCCGAACGGTGAGATCGTGCTTGAGGAAGGCGAATATGAGCTGATCAACAGCGTGGAGGAGAAGAACGCCGAAGAGGCCGCCAACTCTGTAAGTGCTGCACTGCCGACCGGTGGCTTCGTAATCCTCGACACCGAGCTGAACGACGATCTGATCGCCGAAGGCTACGCCCGCGACGTGATCCGCGCCGTGCAGGACGCCCGCAAGGCCGCCGATCTGCAGATCTCCGACCGTATCGCACTGGTGCTCGTTGTGCCCGCCGAAGACGTGGCCAAGGTCGAACAGTTCAAGGATCTCATCGCCTCCGAGACGCTCGCCACCTCCTTCGAAGTGACTGCCGGCGATGAGCTGAACGTTGAGGTTGCCAAGGCCTGATCTGGTTCCAAGGATTTCGTGGATTTCGCGAATTCCGCGAAATCTAATCAGCTTGCGATTATTCCAAGCTGCGGCTAGAGTAATCCTTTGGCTTTCGAGCCGCCGTGGTATTGTCCACCGCGGCTCGAACCGCGCAAGACTTGATTTGTGTCCGCGTGCGTGACCGCATTGTTCAATGCGGCCGAAGCGTGCGGAAGCAGATCGTTAAGCGAATGGTTTTCAGTACCATCCATGTGAGTCAAGCACACATTCTTGAGAAGCAGTCGCGTTGCCGGACGGCTGGATTTGACGGGCGCGCCCCCATGCGGGTGGGCTGTCGAAAATCCACCGTCCGGCTTTTTCTTTTTGTCGGCGAGCTGCCGTCGCGGGCTATACGCGGTCGCACATACTTCCGCCTGGCCGTGCGCGCCACGAATCATTGCTTGGATTCCATCGGCCATCAAGGTAGAAAATGTAAAGTAGAAACGGTAGAAAGTGTCAAATAGGATTGGTGAGAAATGCCAAATAGGCACGCCAAAACCTAGTATTTAAGCCAATTCCGCAAATCGATGATTTCCTGATCGCATACGGCATGCGCCATGCCAGGATATTCGAAAACCGTGCAGTTACCCGTCGCCGTAAGCTTCGCCCGCGCACACTGCTGATTGGCGGCGGGAATCGTACGATCAGCAGTGCCATAGCACAATGCGAAACGAGTATGGCCAGCAACCGGCTCGCTGGCAGCCTCGCCCTTAAACGACGGACTGAGCAAAATCGCGGCATCGAACACATCAGGATGCTCCGCAACCATGCGATACGACAGATAACCACCCTGCGAAAACCCAATCAGCACCTTACGAAACTGCCCGAACGCCGGAGCGTCCAACAGCTGTACAACGCTATCGCCGATCTCGGTGCACGCGCGGCGGCGCTCGTTGACCGAGCAGCCGTCCGGATACCAGTAGTGACCACCGATGTACGGGCGTGCATGTGGCGCGCGGAACGAGAGATAGCTGGGGTGGTGGGTGGTGGGGTAGTGGGTGAAAGTGGCAACGGTGCTTCCGGTGGTGTTGTCGGCATTGCTGTCGCCGCAAATCGCATTGATGATGCGAACCATCTCGGATTCGTCGTTGCCATAGCCATGGAATCCAAGGAACAGCAGATCACTGGGTGAGGAAACGCCCTCTTCGAAATCGATATTTCCTGTGATGCCCAGATGCATGGTGTGCTCCTTTGTTCCTGTATATGTCATTATCGCTTGTGGCTGGGATTCGGCAACGCCATAAAAGCAAGTGAGGCTTCCGGACTTATTGAACCTTATCCGTGACCGACATCGTCATTTAGCTACACTTAAACAGATAAATGTAGCTAACTAGGAACGGGAACCATGGATACCAACGAGGCGCTTGCCATCCCCTCGTTTGGAAAAGAGCGACATATCTGGCATATTCCGGAAGATGCTCCCGTTTCGCGGCCGCGCCGTTCGCGTGGCAATGGCGAATATGAGTCGACCGTGCCCATCAAACTTGCGGGTCTGAATTACGTTTTCCCCTCCAATCTGCTTGCAGACTGTGAAGAGGCATCGTGTGCATTGGCTTCCTTTGACTCCTATGCTGTTGCGAAACTTGGCGAGGACAATCACGTGCTTGGCCCGATGAGTGCAGTGTTGCTGCGTACTGAAGCATCGTCGTCCTCGCAGATAGAGAATCTAACGGTCGGAGCGAAGAACCTTGCTCTGGAAACGATTGACGAGGGAACAGGCGACAATGCCGCGGTTGTAGTCGGCAATGTGCGCGCCAGGAGGCTGCGCTGAAGCTTGGTAATGGCATGACGGAAAAACATCCTCGCCATGCATGAAGCTCTGCTTTCCTCGCAGCGTGGCTGGGAGGAATATGCGGGTGCCTATCGCACGAACCTGGTGTGGGTCGGAACCGACAGCTATTCACCGCGCGGGGCGGCACATGTCGGTCCGCAGCCCGAGCTGATTGCCGATGCGAAGACGGATCTGCTTGAATTCATCAATCATGACGATCTGCCGGTGGTGGCGCAATGTGCGATTGCGCATGCGCAATTCGAGACCATTCATCCGTTTGCGGATGGCAATGGGCGTTGCGGGCGTGCGTTGGTGCATGTGATTCTTCGTAATAAAAGGTTGTCCTGCGATACCACGCCTCCTGTTTCCGCTGGTTTGTTGCATGATACGGAGAGCTATTTCGAGGCGTTGACTCTCTTCCGGGAAGGTGATGCCGCGCCGATTGCCAGACAATTCGCGCAGGCATGCCGATTCGCCGTGATAAGTGGCAGGAAGCTTATCGACGATTTGTGCGAACAGTTGGACGAAGGTCGTTCACTTTTGCAAGGTGTACGTTCTGATGCCGCCGTGTGGCGAATGTTGCCGAATCTGATCGCGCAGCCGATCATCAACACGAGATACCTGCAGAAAGCAGTGGGATTGTCGAAACCGCAAGCGGAGCGTGCGATCAAGACCTTGAGCGAACGCGGTGTTGTGATGGAGCGCACGGGAAGGCAACGCAGCGTTGCATATGAGCATCGTGGCATTCTCGATGTGCTTGACGAATACGCGGCTGGGTTAGGGAGAGGATGAGTGGACGGTTAGTTGGTCTTGGCATATCCTGCGAACAGCTGTGAAATGTAGCATGTCTTTACTCGTGTATTGACAATCTGATTGCCCTGCTGTTTGGAGGATCTTGCTGTTCGACGTCACTCATCTCGGATTATGCAGTATGCTTGATTGCAACAATGACTCTAATTGGCGAAGGGGCAATGACGAGCATGACATTCTATGCAAGAACTAGCGATCATGGATATGAGACTTGTGTAGAGCACCTATCCATGGCTGGTTGTCTAGCTGGTGGCTTTGCACAAGTCTTCGGTCATCTTGACGATGGGCTACTTGCTGGTTTGGTCCATGATTTAGGCAAATACTCGGATGCTTTTCAACGAAGAATCCAAGACCCCGATCATTCCGGACTCGTGGATCATTCAACAGCTGGCGCGATGTTGCTAGTACAGCATGGATGTCCTTTAGCTTCAATGGCGGTAGCCGGACATCATGCGGGATTGCCTGATTTCGGTAGTCGGGGCGAGCTGGAGGGGCCAACATATAGCGCGCGCATGAACAGGGCTTTTTCGGCAGGTAGTTGTGGTCCGCTTGCTTTATCCAAGGCATGGGAACAACAGCTGAATATTCCACAGTCAGCGTTCGAGAAAGGAACGAAACCATCGAACTCTATAGCAATGAATGGAAAGTCTGGAGAGCAGTCATTTTATTCTGACATGATGTTGACTCGCATGTTGTTTTCCACCTTGGTAGATGGAGACCGGCTTGATGCAGAGTTCTTTACTTCAAATCGTGAAAGTCGTACGGAACATCCTTTACTTGAATCTCTGAAAGAATATCTTGGGCAGACTCGTTAGCAAGTGAGCAAGTGCTTAAGTGGGACAAGTTACGTAAAGCATCGTTGATGGTAGTTTCAGAGTGTGATACCGAGGATCGGGCTCGAATTAAACAGTTGACCGATATCATCGAGAACAAGGCGAATCAGTTTTTAGGTAAGCCTAATAAAAAACCGCTCGATATTAAACGGTGCGAATTGCTTGCGCAGTGTCTTGCCTGTGGGCAAGACGCATCATATGGTACTGGTCTTTACACGCTTACTGCTCCTACTGGTAGCGGTAAGACCATCTCTTCGATTGCTTTTGCTCTCGAACATGCGCATACAAATAACTTGCATCGTGTCATCTACGTGATTCCTTACACGTCAATTATTGATCAAACCGTCAATCAGTTTGAGGCAATCTTCGGGACAGATGCAGTATTGCCTCATTACTCTGAAGCTCCGTATCAGCTCAAAGATGAGTCCGACATGGATGAGATGGATCTCAAGCGTGCGCTTGCCGCGGAAAACTGGAATGCGCCAATAGTGGTCACTACTGCGGTGCAATTCTTCGAAAGTCTGTACTCGAACAAAACATCGAGATGTCGTAAGCTGCACAATATAGCTAATTCTGTCATCATTTTTGATGAGGCTCAAACATTGCCAGTACCTTATCTGCGGCCATGTATACGGGCAATTGCTGAACTTGTGAAACAATATGGTTCTACGGCAGTATTGTGCACCGCCACGCAACCAGAACTGCAGCCGTTGCTCAATGAGTCTTTTAATAGTGAGCATGCCCAAGCTCGGGAGATATCGCCATTCACAAAAGATGACCGTAATTCCTTCCGTCGTGTAACTATTGAACGTATTGGTGATATTGCTCTAGATGTACTTGCAGAACGTTTGAACGATCATAATCAGGTTCTATGTGTAGTAAACACGCGTAAAAAGGCTCAATACCTCTATGAACGTCTTACGGAAAATGACGGTGAAGGCAGTTTTTGCCTGACCACATTGCAATGTGCGGCTGATCGTCAACAATTGCTTAGCGGAATTCGCAATCGTCTTGGTGCAGGAAAAATATGTCGTGTGGTATCCACTTCGTTGATCGAAGCCGGTGTAGACATTGATTTTCCTGTAGCATATCGAGAAGAAGCTGGATTGGACTCCATCATTCAGACGGCTGGACGTTGCAATCGTGAAGGCCGTCATTCTGCATCAGAAAGTATGGTCTACATATTCTCTACGGAAGGTGGTTGTGCTCCGTTTCTTCGACAGAACATTGCGGCATTCCGTGAGACGGCAAATAGCCAAGTTGATTTGAATACGGATGAGGCGATTCGTGCATATTTCAAGGAGGTGCTGTATCTAAGAGATGGTGGTACTTCTAGCAATGATGCGCTTGACAGGCAATGTATTTTGTCACTGCACTCGTTTGAGGAGCGTATGCCTTTTGCTACCATTGCTGAACGGTTCAAGCTTATAGATACGCCAACTGTGCCGGTGTACATTCCGCTATTCGATGAAGGCTCTCGTTTGTGTGAACAACTGGAGCACGGCGATATAGATCGTACTCTGTTTCGAAAACTCGGTAAATATGCAGTTAATGTGTGGCCTCGTCATCTTGAAAAGTTGCAATCAGCAGGAGCTGTACTGGCAGTTGGCCGAGGAGGGAAGAATGAAGAGAGCTGCTTCATTCTTCAAGACATGAGCTTGTATTCATCGCTTTTGGGGTTGAGATTAGACGATGCGACTGCTGACGGCATTTTTGTGTGAATAATCCGTGTGCCTAGTCGCGCATGCGATTAGGCACACGGGCGTTTTCACCGCAAGACAAAAAACAAATTTCAATCCACGCTCTCTCAGGGGGCATCGATTGCATATGATGAATATGCGGTACCTGTTCTTCGGCGGTTAAACACCTTTGACTACAATAGCAGATATTAACTTCTTGTTATTTGTTTTGTAAACATTCTGAACCTGATGTACATTGGCAAATGAAGGCAACATGGATGTTCCTGAACAGCTTATTATTCCAATGAGGGGAGGAGCAATGTCAATACGTTTGGAAGTATGGGGAGACAATGCGCTTTTCACGAGAGGTGAATTTAAAACAGAACGTGTCACTTATGATGTCATGACGCCGTCTGCGGCGCGTGGAATCTTGGAAGCTATTTTCTGGCATCCAGGTATGTGCTGGCGGATCGACAGGATTCATGTACTCAATCCTATTCGGTTCGACAGCATTCGGCGCAATGAGGTTGATAGTGTCATCGACAAAAGCAAAATACGAGCAATGGCGGAAGGCCGTGGGGATGGCGGTACCATCTATGCTGCTGAGTCCATCCAACAACGTGCATCCACTATTTTGCGTGATGTTCGATATGTAATAGATGCTCATTTTGAGCTTAAAAGGTCGAAAATGACACCAACAGATTCGGCAGAGAAGTTCCAGAACATTTTCATACGTCGTGCATCCAAAGGGCAGTGTTTCCACCACCCATACTTTGGTGCTCGAGAATTTCCTGCCGAGTTCCAGTTATGGGAAGATGATAGCGATCCCGTCGGATTCGAACAGGGGCACAGAGATTTGGGTTACATGCTTTACGATTTCGACTACCGTAATCCGGCTCATCCTGTTCCGTTATTTTTCCGTGCTGAACTAAATGATGGCGTGATGGATGTCGAATCAGTGGAGGTCAAATCATGATTATCAGCGATCTCTGTGACGAGTATGCAGTTTTGGTGTCTCAAAATAAAGCTCCAGTTTATGGTTATGACAATATTAATGTTCCATATGGATTGGTCATCAATGATGATGGCATTTTAGTTGAGGTCCGGCTACTTGGGGACTTCAGTGGGAAGAAACCAATTAACAAGATTTCAGTACCGGCTCGTTTTGTTAAAACGTCAGGTATTGTGCCAGATTTTCTTTGCGGTAATGCCGAATATATGCTCGGTTATAATACCGAGAAACCTGAGCATGCAGTGAAGGCATTCCAAGCGTGCGCTCAATTACACATGCAAATATTAGAGGGAATTGACGATCCGGTTGCTTCTGCTGTACGTGCATTCTTTTTGCAAGGTCCCCAATGGGAAATTGCTAAACGGTTGATGGGAGATTGCTGGGAATCGTCTCTGAAGATGAATTTTGCTCTGCAACATGTTGATGGAGCACAAACAATATTTGTTGGAGATTTTCCTGGTATACAAAAAGCATGGAATACTTATTATGACCAAAAAGGGAATGATGATAAATCGTCATTAGTTTCCAGTTTAGTTTCTGGGAAACTGGTTGTCCCGGAAAAAACTCATCCTAGGATTAAGAATGTTGCAGGGGCTCACCCAGCCGGTTCGGCATTGATAATTGCGGTTACTACGGAAGCGGATGCCGCCGAGAAAAACAACACCATGGGCAACAAATTCATCATCCCCTATGGCCTCTACCGTATGAACGGCTACATCTCCGCCAAGCTCGCTCAGAACGTCACCGGTTTCTGCGATGAAGACCTCGATGTACTGTGGCAAGCGATTCTGAATATGTTCGAGTTCGATCGCTCTGCGGCGCGTGGCAACATGGCGGTTCGCAAGTTGTACGTATTCAAGCACAGCAGCGCGCTTGGCGATGCCCCCTCGTGGAAGCTGTTCGACAGCATCAACGTCCATAAGCGTGCAGAAGTGGATGCGCCCCGCGATTTTGCTGATTATGAGGTTCGAGTGAATCGTGAAGCCATTCCGGAATCCGTCAGCCTGACCGAAATGGTCGACCACGCATTGTGATTCCCCATGCAAATCGGAGATCGTCATCGCAATGGCATCATGTCGTTGTTTTTGACGATCTCCAGCTTTCGAATCGCATATGCCGGTGATCCCATTGCGTGAATTGTTGAAGAGAGAGGCATTGTATGCATACACAATCAGAATATCCGGAGGATGACTGGCTGGCCCTGTCTGGCCTCCAGCACTTTGCATTCTGTCGCCGGCAGTGGGCGTTGATTCATATTGAGCAGCAGTGGCAGGAGAACTATCTCACCACTGCCGGTCATCTTGAGCATGAGCGTGCGCATGATTACGAGCAGTCTGAATCTCGTGGAGATACCCTCATTATGCGAGATCTGCGTGTGTTCTCGCGTCATCTTGGTATTACAGGCGCTTGCGATGTCGTGGAGTTCCATCAGTCCGATGATGGTGTTCCTCTACGGGGCAGGAATGGGCTATGGAGCGCATATCCTATCGAATACAAGCATGGGCAATCTAAAACTGTGGATGCTGACCGTCTGCAACTGTGCGCTGAAGCCATGTGCCTGGAGGAAATGCTTTCATGCGAGATTGTTGAAGGAGCCTTGTTCTATCAGCGGACACGGCGACGTGAACGAGTGGAGTTAACAGAGGAACTTCGTGGCACAGTGGTAGCCATGGTTCAAGAAATGCACCAGTTGTTTTCGAGAGGACATACTCCTCGCGTAAAGCCGCGGAAGGCATGCAGCGCATGTTCGTTGAAAGACATTTGCCTGCCGGAGCTGTTAAAAGCAAAATCGGCCGAGCAATACATACATGCTTACGTGAATGAGGAAACGTCATGAAGCAATTGTTGAACACCTTATTTGTTACCAGTGAAGACGCTTATCTCTCATTGGAGAACGACAATGTTGTCGTGCAACGTGATAAAACGGCATTGGCCAAGATTCCACTGCGTTCATTGGAACAGATTTTGAGTTTCTCCTACAAAGGTGCATCTCCTGCGCTAATGGGCCAATGTGCGCAGACCGGCACGGGATTGTCTTTTTATACTCCGAGAGGCAGATACCTTTGTTCGATTCTCGGTGAGAATAATCGTAATGTGTTGCTGCGGCGTTCTCAGTACCGTTTTGCCGATGATACAGATTCCTCAGCTAGATTCGCTCGTTCTTTTGTCATTGGAAAGATTTTCAACAGTCGTTGGGTGCTGGAACGTACCAAACGTGACCATAATTTACGCGTCAATGTTGAAAGGCTTAGCGGTCAAAGCCAGGCTCTGTCTGGATATCTAAAGCAGGTGTCTGGTTGCAACGATGTTGATGCCATCCGAGGTCTGGAAGGTTTAGCTGCCAAGGATTATTTCTATGCATTCGACGATTTGATTCTCCGCTCAAAAGATGATTTCTTCTTTGAACAGCGCAGTCGCAGACCGCCACTTGATCGTATGAATGCACTGTTGTCGTTTTCCTACTCCTTGCTTACAGGGGATTGCCTTGCTGCACTGCAAGGGGTGGGGCTTGATCCATATGTAGGTTTCTTGCATGTAGATCGACCTGGTCGACCGTCCTTAGCCTTAGACCTCATGGAGGAGTTTCGTCCTGCTCTTGCTGATCGATTTGCGCTAACTCTGGTCAATCTTGGGAGTATTTCAGCTGGTGATTTTGAGCAGCGAGAGAATGGTGGCGTATTCCTTAATGACGCTGGGCGGAAAACCGTATTGGCTGCTTGGCAGAAGCGCAAACAAGAGGTGATTACTCATCCGTTCTTGGGAGAAAAGATGCCGTGGGGCTTGATTCCATATGTTCAAGCTTTGTTGCTGGCAAGAGCTATTCGTGGGGATATAGACGCTTACCCGCCATTCATGTGGAAGTGATAGGCCGTGAAGCCGCTGATGAAGGAGATGACTGATGCTTGTTGTGGTGACATATGATGTGAATACTGAAACATCCGCTGGTAAAAGGCGTCTACGTTTAGTGGCAAAAAGCTGCATGAAATATGGGCAACGCGTGCAAAATAGCGTTTTCGAATGTAGCGTTACTTCTGCGGAGTATCTCACGCTTAAGCATGATCTGTTGAGCATCATCGATGTCAAAACGGATAGTTTGAGATATTACAATTTGGGAACGAACTATTCACGGCGCATTGAACACTTAGGCGTTCAACGTCATGTTCCCGTTGATGGAGTCATGATGGTATGACTTCCAAACGACATGCAGTGCGACCCTGAAGCAGTCATGAGTTACAGGTAGGTTCGCACCTTTTTTGTGCGGAGGAAATTAAAACTGGAACCCTGATGTAATTTCGGATTGTTGTTTGATAATCGAAAAGTGTAGTCAGATAGAGTTTGATCTTTGCATTTGGACGTATTTGGGGCGGTGGGGAACTGATGTAATATGTGTATCAGCCGAGATGAGGTTTTGCTTGAATCATTATTTGGTCAAAAATGTCTCATTTCTGCGGTCGCTCCCCGCAAGGGGAGTGTGGATTGAAATGCGTCTCCCCGGCAGTACCGATCTGGATTCTGGACGTCGCTCCCCGCAAGGGGAGTGTGGATTGAAATTAGGTCGTCGAAGAGGCTTAACAGCGGGTTGACAGTCGCTCCCCGCAAGGGGAGTGTGGATTGAAATATCGAATACTGCATGCTCAACTGGGGCATGGGCGTCGCTCCCCGCAAGGGGAGTGTGGATTGAAATAACAACCAGGACACCACCAGCGAGTGGAAGCAGACGTCGCTCCCCGCAAGGGGAGTGTGGATTGAAATAAGGCCAAGGTGCAGGCCAACTCCGAAGCCATCCAGTCGCTCCCCGCAAGGGGAGTGTGGATTGAAATAGTTATCGGACTGTCAGTCGGACAGGAAATCACCCAGGTCGCTCCCCGCAAGGGGAGTGTGGATTGAAATTTCCGATGGCTGCATAAAAGCGGCAGACGGTCGGAGTCGCTCCCCGCAAGGGGAGTGTGGATTGAAATATCGCCTGAAGGTCGCCCATGTCCAAGCCATCGAGTCGCTCCCCGCAAGGGGAGTGTGGATTGAAATCTGGATGCAGCTGAGGCTGACGCCGAGGTAGATTGTCGCTCCCCGCAAGGGGAGTGTGGATTGAAATAAGCTTGGCCTTGACTGCGTTCTCGACGGCCTTGGGTCGCTCCCCGCAAGGGGAGTGTGGATTGAAATACGGATTCAGCCGAGACCACGACAATGGAGCCGGGTCGCTCCCCGCAAGGGGAGTGTGGATTGAAATTCCTTTCAGTATGGCGTTTGCCTTGTCGATGACGTCGCTCCCCGCAAGGGGAGTGTGGATTGAAATTGCTCGAACCTCAGGAACGATCCGGCCAACCGCAGGTCGCTCCCCGCAAGGGGAGTGTGGATTGAAATCACAACGGCCGATGCGACTGCAACGTCGTCCCGTGTCGCTCCCCGCAAGGGGAGTGTGGATTGAAATAGCGTCAAATTCAGCCCGGACGGCCGACATGTATGTCGCTCCCCGCAAGGGGAGTGTGGATTGAAATATCGATACGACCTTCAGGGACAAAGGCGTACACGTGTCGCTCCCCGCAAGGGGAGTGTGGATTGAAATTTCTTCTTTCTCCAAAGAAAGCGGGGTGAAGGAGTCGCTCCCCGCAAGGGGAGTGTGGATTGAAATTGGCTGTACGATACGATCGACGTGAGCGCCTAGCAGGTCACTCCCCGCAAGGGGAGTGTGGATTGAAATGGATGGCTCAGAAGGACCATCACGAACCTCGGCGTCACTCCCCGCAAGGGGAGTGTGGATTGAAATTTTTGGACCGTTTGGTCAAGCGAAGCGTGCCCGGGTCGCTCTCCTTACGGAGAGCGTGGATTGAAATCGGTGTCTGCAGCGTTCCGGCCACTGCGTGGATGTCGCTCTCCCTGTTTATGTCCAGTGTTCTCCGCACATGCGGGGATGATTCCGCATGTGCGGGACTGTTAGTATCAATGACAATCTGAGGAGTGAAAGCGAGTTTATGGGCACGCATGCGGGGTCTCAGATGCGCAGGACTCCTCACGCAGCGCATATCACAATCCTAACCAGGCACGTAGGTCATGAATTTCCTGATTGCAGATGCCGTGAGCCATTCCTGGATATTTCGGATGCTGGGCAGAAGCAATGGAGTTGTCCGTTGAAGATACGGCTCGCTTCGGAACATCATAAATCGCATCAATGATGCGGATCATCTCATTTTCATCGTTGCTGAATCCATGAAATCCCAAGAACAGCAGATTATCGCCGTCCGTTTCGCAGGCTGTCACATCAATGTTGGTACTCACGTTCAAACGCATATCAACCTTCCATCGCATGTCGATAGTATGCGGATTTCCAACGGCACCATAACGGTGGATAGCGAATTGGACAAGGGTGCGATACTCACCGTCATGCTGCCGTTGGTTGAAGGAAACACTGAATATGTGGCGAAGCTTACAGCAATCCATCCGCATGCAACGCCCCATACATGCGGTCCAAGCAATCCACAAGCAGCGGATAAGGCATCGCCACATTCACGCGCACGCAGCCGGCGCCGGCCTCGCCGCATAAACGCCCGTCGGTCAACGCCACTTGCGCTTTCTCAAGGAAGTATGTGGCTGGATCGTCGATGCCGAGCGGACCGAAATCAAGCCATGTAATATAGGTGCCCTGCGGCTTGATGTAGCCGACGCCAGCGAACCGTTCACGCATTTGTTCGTCGAACAGGTCAAGATTCCTGCGCACGTAGGCGAGCGCGTCTTGGAACCACGGGTCACCCTCGTTGTATGCGGCGGTGGTGGCAATCGCGCCGATGGTGGCGGTCTGATGCTCGCTCCACTCCGCCTTGACTGCCCACATGTCACGATCCTTAGGATTGGTGAGCAGCACCTGCGCACACTTCGTGCCTGGAATATTGAACGACTTCGACGCGCTGGTGGCGGTCATCGACTGCAATGCTGCCTGTTCGCTGATGGTGGGGAATGGAATATGCTTGCCTTCGAATACAAACGGAGCATGGATCTCATCATTGAAAATGCGCACATCGTACTGCGCTGCCAAATCGCTTAGGCGCAGCTCTTCCTCCAGAGTAAGCACTTTGCCGATCGGATTATGAGGATTGCAAAGCACGAACGCATGGCATCCGGCCGCAAACGCGCGTTCAATGGCGTCGAAATCGAACAGCCACTGCGCCTCACCGGTTTCAGTGTCGCCGCTTTGCAGCATTTCGATTTCGATCACATTGACGTCATAGAGTTTCGGCACGCTTAGGAACGGCATGTAGGCAGGTGTCGGCACGATCACGCTGTTGCCTGCGCCAACCAGTTCGCGCAGGAAGACCTCGTATGCCTCAAGCACGTCGGGAACCACGCGAATGATACTGGGATCCACATTCCAGCCGTAATGTGTGCGCTGCCAGCCTGCGCATGCCTCTGCCACGCGCTGCTTCCAAGGTTCGGGAATGTAGCCAAGTTTGCAATGGTCACAAGCGTTGTCGATGGCTTCCTGGATGCAGGGTGCTAGGCCGTAGTCCATTTCGGCGATGAACGCGCCGATGCAGCCGGGGTAGCGTGTCCACTTGTCGGAGCCAACTTCGGCAAGGTCGGCTGCGGTGGTGTGGTCGATGGCGTCGGCGTTAAAGCCGGAATCGGTACGATGCTTGATATCCATGATTTCTTCCATGATTCCAGCATGACGTACGCGTTGGGTGAAAGAACAGTGTGTTCTTGTGCTGAAAGCAGAGATGGTTATGAAGTTTTCTTATATCAGACGCTTTTGCTATTCAATTATTAATCTGATTATGTCGATGCTGAAAAAATAAGAAATATTCGCTTGCGTCAGCATCCTGCTATCGGGGAATCAGTGAATCAGATGCTTTCCAAATACTGGTGCGACGCTTTTTCGATTTCGTCCTTGACGCGGGTGACCGCTGGGCGATCATCCGCCTTTCTCGTGACGAAACAGACTGTGCGGAAAGCGTTGTTGTCGGCAATCGGAAGCGCGGCCAAGTCAGGCTGCGTTCCGGCGGTTGTGGCCAAACGGGACACGATCGAGACGCCCATGCCGACTTCCACGAGATTCTGCGTGGCCCAATAATCGTCGGTCGAATGCGTGATCTCCGGCATGAAACCGGCGGCACGTGCCAACGACACCAGATTCGCCCGACAGGTCTCGCAGCCGGCGATCCACTGTTCGTCGCGTGCCGAAACCAGCTGGACCGGCAGAAGCGAGTTTTCATACTGGCGTGCGATCGTGTTGTTTGCGCTGATCAGCAGCATCAGCGGATCGATGCCGAAGGGGGAGACTTCCAAATCGTCCGGACCAACTAAGGCAGGCAGTGAATTGTATTGGAAAATGATCGCGCAATCGGCAAGCCCCTGTTCCAACGCGTCCATGGCCTCAGGCGGCTCCATCTGCATGAGGCTCACGCGAATGTCGGACGTTTTGCTGATATGCACGAGTACGCGCGCCACGAACGACGAGCATACCGATGGGGGAGCGACTAGGCGAATATGCGTCGATCCGTTGCGCTGGTATTCCTCCACATCTTTGACGGCCTGCGTAACACGATTGTCGATGAGCTGCCCGTGGCGTGCCAGAATACGGCCGATCGGCGTTAATTCCACCCCATGCGACGTGCGCTGCACGAGTTTTGCATCAAGTTCGCGTTCGACCTTGCGGATCTGTTGGCTGATGGCCGGTTGCGACCAGCCGGTTTCGCGCGCGACCGCGGAGAACGAACCCAAACGTTCCACATTCCACAAGGTCACGAGAATCTGCGGGTTCAGTGTTTTCGCGCTGAATCCCGTGGCATTCGCGGTGATGCTGATGTCGGTGTTCGTGTTGGCGTTTTCGCGCGTGTTGCTATCGGCTGGAGTGTTCATATGAGGGTAGTGCTCAACTTTTTAGGAATGCGGGAATGGCCTCGGCTGCCGCATAGCCTGCGCGGTACATGCGTTCCAAACCTTCGAACGACTTGCTCAACGTGTTCAGGCCGTACAGGCTTTCCGGCGCGAGGATGAGCACGCGGCCGTCCTGCTCGTATTCCTTGGCCAGCGCCACTTCGTCGTTGTACGTCTGATAACGGTTGAGCAGTTTTTCCGCGGCTTCGGGGTGGCTGCGCTTCAAAATCCTGGCCGGGCCGATGTCCCTCTTCTGTTCGCGTACGGTGTCTTTCGGGCGGGTGAGTATCACCACGATACGGTCGTAGCCGTCATCGATGGCCTTTTGCACCGGAATCGGATCGGCGATGCCGCCGTCGTAATAGGGGACGCCATCGATCGCATACGGTTCGCAAGCTACCGGCACCGCTGATGACGCCTTCAGGATGTCGAAATTGTCGTAGCCCACGTCGGACTTGCTGAAATACTTCGTGGAGCCGTCTTCGGCGTTGCACGCAACCACGGTGAAATCGGTCGGGTTGGCTTCGAAAGCAGCGTAGTCAACCGGATTTTCACCATCATGATTGCTGAGCGTGCTATACACGTAGTCGAGGTTGGCGAAATTATGGTTCTTGACGTAGCTGTCGAAGCTCGCGTACTCCTTGCGGAACGCGTACTGCGTGTAGAACGTGTGGTTGCGCCCGTGCTGCTTCGCGATGAACGAGACCATGTTGGCGCTGCCGGCGGAAACGCCGTAGCAGTGGTCGACGCTGATGTCGTTCTCAAGCATGCGGTCCATCACGCCCGCACCGTAGATCGCGCGGAAACCGCCGCCGACGTCGATCATTGCCGTCCTGTGAGCCATATGCGCCCCGTCCTTTCGCCGTCCGTCCCCTTTGCGGGTTTCAATTGACTTTACGCGGTCTAATTGACGTATTTCTGCGTATTCGGTCATTTCTTAGCGAAGGACGACGTAAGATATCTGCGAATAATCAATAAAAATGGATTGGAGAAGATATCAATGAACGAAGCTGCACTGCCTCAGTCGACGGTCCATATCGCCCAAGCTGATCCGGACGGGATTCTGCTGGTGATTCACGCGGGTGCCGGCAATCGTGGCAAAAAGGATACGCCAGAACGTCGTGCCCAGGTGGAGCAGGATTTGAACAGGGCTCTTGAAGCTGGCTATGCGTTGCTGGAGCAGGGGGCTCCGGCAGAGGATGCCGTGTGCGCGGCTATCCGTGTCATGGAGGATGCTCCGGAGTTCAACGCTGGTCGTGGTGCTGCGCTGACAAGCGAAGGCATCGTATCCATGGATTCCTGCCTGATGACTGGTATCGATGGCGAGGTTGGTTCCGCATGTGGTCTGACCACGTCTAAGAATCCGATCAACGTAGCGCGTGCCATCAAGGAAAAGACTAAGCATGTCATGTTTGCCAAGCCTGGTAATGATTTGCTTAAGGAGTGGGGAATCGAACTGTGCGACAGTGATTATTTCATCACTCCGGCACGTCAGGAATCCTTGCGCGAGGCGCAATCCAACGGCGATGAATGGGAGAAGCATGGCACCATCGGCGCTGTCGCCCGTGACTCGTCCGGCAACATCGCTGCCGGCACCTCCACCGGTGGCATCACCAACCAGATGCCGGGACGTGTCGGCGATTCGCCTCTGCCGGGCTGTGGTACCTATGCCAACAACGATTCCGTCGCGATCTCCTGCACCGGCATCGGTGAGGCGTTCGTCAAGGAAGTCGCTGCGCATCAGGTTTCCGATCGTGTTCTGTACGCCAAGGAGGAGCCAATCGAGGCCGCGAAGGCGGCGCTGGATGGTGTCGCCCGTCATCATGGCGATGGCGGTATGATCGTCGTTCCGGCTCATGGTGAAGGCGCAATGGTGTTCAATAGCGAGATGATGAACTGCGGTTGGAAGTCTCCGAAGGGCAGCTACGTGCAGAGTTGATGCTGTAGTGGCAAACCGGCAAAACAAGCCACAAAAGTAAGTGGGGTTCGAATCCATGAAGGATTCGAACCCCACTTACTTTAGCTCCCTATATGGCCGGCGAATCGTTCGTCCACCGGCCGGAAACATCACTTAGTGATGGTGTTGTAGGTAGGCAGATTGGTGTAATCGAACGATACGTTCTTCACGTTCGTCGCGGACGCGGCGGCGACGTTGTCGTTCCACAGCGGAATCACCGGAAGATCCTTGGCCAGCACTTCCTGCGCCTTAGTGAAGTCCTCGGTTCGCTTCTTTACGTCGGTCTGGGCAAGTGCAGCGTTCAGGAGCTCGTCGAATTCCGCGCTCTTGTAATCACCATCGTTCGAACCATGACCGTCAGCGGAGCTGGAGGCATATAGCGGATTGAGATAATCTTCAGCGGACGGGTAATCCAGCATCCAGCCAGCACGGAACGCGGTTTTGATGGTGCGGTTGGTCACCTGGTTACGCACGTCGCTGAACGTGGCGTACGGCTCGCCAGCGGCGTCGATGTCGAGCGTGTTCTTGATCTGATTGCACACGGCATCGACCCATTCCTTATGGCCGCCATCGGCATTATAGGCGATTCGGAAGTTGCCGGACCATGGCTTGATGGCATTGGCTTTCTTCCAGAGTTCCTTGGCCTTGGAAGCGTTGTATTTCAGGTTGCCGCCGTTCTGCCCCAGTTCCTTCACATATTCGGGGACGAGCGGTGAAGTGAAATCGGTGGCCGGGGTCTTCGTGTTGTTGTAAACCTTCTTGACGACCTGGTCGCGGTTGATGGCCATGGAAATGGCCTGACGACGCAATTGGCCTTCTTCGTCGTTGCCGAAATGCTCAAGACGTTCCGGAATGACGAAGGACTGGAATGAGGATCCTGCCTGGCTGTAGGCGATCACGCCGGAATCCTGACGGAAGGTCTTCACCGCGGACTGTGGAATCTGATCCATCACGTCGAGGTTGCCGGACAGCACGTCGGAGTAAGCGGAATCCTCATTCGTATAGACGCGGTATTCGATGCCTTTGTTGGATACTTTGCGGCTGCCCTTATAATCCTTGTTTGGTACGATGATGATGTTCTTGTCATGGGACCAGGACTTGAACTTGTACGGACCATTGCCAATCGGAGCCTGACCGAACTTCTTGATGTCCTTAAATGCCACGCTTGGCAGCGGGAACATGGATTGGTGCGCGAGCTTGGTCGGGAATACGGAATCAGGCTTGTTCAGCTCGACGACCAGCGTGTAGTCGTCCGGGGTGGAAAGACCGGAAAGTGTGGCCTTCGGATCGACGTTCGGATCCTGCAGCTCGTCATAGCCCTTGATGGTGGAGAATCGGCTTGCGGTCTTCTGCGCGTTCTTCACATTGGCGGCGAAACTCCAGGTGTCGGCGAAGGAATGGGCGGTTACTGCCTCGCCGTTGGTGAACTTCCAGCCTTCCTTCAACTTGATCGTGTACTTGGTGGCATCCTCGTTCGGGGTGATACTCTCGGCGACTTCGAGATGTTGCTTGCCTTTTGCATCGAAGCTCACCAGACCTTCGAACAGGTATCGAATAACTTTGCCGCCGCCCATTTCATTGGTGTCGCTTGGAATTAGACCGTTCTGCGGTTCGCTGTTGTTCACTGAAATCAGTGAGGTGCTATCGGAACCGTTGGAGGCTGTGTCATCGCTGGACGACGAGCCGCATGCGGCGATCGACGTCAGCATGGCACCCGCCGCGGCCATGGCCAGCAGGCGACGGAACGCGTTGTTCTTCATTTCATTCTCCTTTAATGTCAACATTTCTGTCGATTATGTCGACGAAAAACAATAGGAAACAATATAGGAGTTTTATAAAATTTTCGCGTTATGTCTCAATTTGGACATGAACCGCTCGCAGGCGATGGATACGGCGTGTCCGCATCCAATGCGTGTGCGGACGCCATCCTCAGCTTTCCAGGAATGAGGGAATGGCCTCGGCCGCCGCATAGCCCGCGCGGTACATGCGTTCCAAACCTTCGAACGACTTGCTCAACGTGCTTAAACCATACAGGCTTTCCGGTGCGAGAATAAGCACGCGGCCGTCTTTCTCGTATTCCTTGGCCAACACCACTTCATCGTTCTCTGAAGCTGCTGTCTTCTTGACTCTACGCGCGTATTGAGGACATTTGCGCTCATTCGCCGATCAGCGATCGAGCAGCGACTGCGCTAACCGTGCAATTCGTTCGCAAGTGTCTGAATTCGCAAGTTCAATACCGCCGTCGGCATGGTCCGGCGCAAGTTTGCCCAACGATTCGAGCACCACGCCAAGATGGCGCACGGTACCGGCGTTACCGTCGATGATCGCAGCTGAACTCGGCAGCAATTCGCGGAAATAGTCACGATAGAACACGAAATGCGTGCAGCCAAGCACTACCGAATCAATCGTCGACAAATCATACTGGTCGAAATACTCATGCAACGTGCGCATCACCGTGTCATGATCGTCAAGCAGGCCATGTTCGACGATCTCCACCAAACCGGGGCATGGTTCCGGAAAAATCGTATGATCGGCTTTGAACCGGTCCATCAACACGGCGAATTTCTTCTCGCGCAACGTAAGGGGAGTGGCGGCCACGATCACGCGCTGACGATGGCCCTCACCACGGTCGCATGCCACTTTCAATGCCGGTTCCATGCCGATGATCGGAATGTCGTAGCGGTCGCGCAGTTCGTTGGCTGCTGCGGAAGTTGCGGTATTGCAGGCGATCACCACCGCTTTCACACCTTGTTTCACGAAACGTTCCACGATGGTGTTCGACAGGTCGCGCACCTGTTCCGGAGATTTCGTGCCATATGGGGCGTTTGCGGAGTCGCCGAAATAGAGCACACGCTCATTCGGCATGTTATGGCGGATCTCACGGACCACGGAAATACCTCCCAAACCGGAGTCGAATACGCCGATTGGTGCCGTTGAAGTCATGATTCCTCCTGCGATTGCCAGACTTAGCCTGCCTCCAATAGCCTACCGCGTGTAGAGTGAATTGGTATGAGCATTCCGAACATTGTTTACAAAGCGCACGCCACAGGCAACGATTTCGTGGTGTATGTTGACCCCGAAGGAGCGTATGAGCCGACCGCCGACGAAGTGCGAATGCTGTGCGAGCGTCATTTCGGCATTGGCGGTGACGGACTGATTCGTCTCGCCCACCCGAAAGACGTTTCCGACCTGAATGATGCCCAAGTGGACGAATGCGCTGCCGGGGACGCGCAATGGTTCATGGACTACCGTAACGCCGACGGATCATTGGCCGAAATGTGCGGCAACGGCACACGAGCCATCACCCTGTTCGCGCAACGCCAGGGTATCGCCGACCAGCCGGGTGGCAAACCATTCCGCCTTGGCACGCGCGCCGGCGTGAAAGTGCTGACGTCGCTCGGCAATGTGCCCGGCCTCGGCAACGACGTGTTCCAGGTGGAAATGGGCGCGTGGAAGCGTGGTGACCTCGACTTCTACGAGGTAACGATTCCGGGAACCAAGGGTTCCGCGCGAGGCACGTTCGTGGACATGGGCAATCCGCATGTGGTCGCCGTCATCGAAGACGCGTTCTCCAGCCTGCCGACCGTGGAACAGCTTGATCTGGTGACCAAGCCGGTCGTTTCGCCCCAGATCGAAAGCGACCAGAACGTTGAATTCGTGCGTATCGACGAACAAAGCGAAGGCGACAACGAGGGCAGCGCCACCATGCGCGTCAACGAGCGCGGCTGCGGCGAAACGCTGTCGTGCGGTACGGGCCTGTGCGCCACCGCCATCACCCTGTGCACCAAAACAGGTATCGACCATTGGACGATCACCGTACGTGGCGGCACCTTGCGCGTCGACGTGACCGACGATGATGTGAAACTCACCGGATCGGCCACCATCGTCGGCAAAATCGAACTGCTGTAAGACGGTTTTCGCGCGAATCTCATATGAGAAACCGAAATCCGCAAATAAATACAAGAGAAGCCGGCTGTTTCCAGTCGGCTTCTCTTGTATTCAGGCAAATATTTGATATTGCATAGATTGTTGGCTGACGTCAGCTGAACAGCATCGGACCATCCTTGACGAGAATGATCACAATCAATGCCACAATCCATAAGGCATCGACCATCAGATCGTAATTAAGACGGTAGTAGGTGCGCACGCCCTCGCCTTTGGCCGGAATCTCCTGAACCACCGCCGTGGCATGAGACAACGCCATGAACTGTACGGTGGTGGAGAACATCAGGCACAGACACCACGGACATAGCGCGTTGATCACAAACAACGACTGCGAGGTCAGCCAATACGAATAAGCCAGCGCGGCCAGTCCGCCCAGCCATGTGCACAACGCAAACCAGCGAGGCACGGCAACCTTCATCAATCCAATCACCGCAATCGTTACAAACACTGATTCCGCGGCGATACCGAAGAACGCATTCGGGAAACTCAAACCGGCGAACTTCACAATCTCAGCCTGCCACGATTCCGCAACCGTGGAACACGACATCACGGCATTCACGTCACAGCTGAGCTTTTGACCGGGATTGCGAGCCAATTTCAGTGTCTCAGCGGAAAGCACGAACGATACGACCAGCGCGACTGCCGAAGCGACCAGCATAATCAGATACGTCCAAGTGGCGCCGTGACGCCAGCCGCGCGGTTTCGTATAATCATCGTCGAGAGTGGCTTCGGCAACCAGTCCGCCGGGGAAATCGCTCATCATGCATCCTTGAATCAAAATACAAACGTTGTCATCGCCTAGTTTACGCGGTATTGTGCCGCGTTGCGACGAAAAACAGCTTACGATGGATACATGATTCGCGTAGGCACTGCGGCACCGCCCGCTGAAGGTTGGGACATTCACTGTCATACCGTTTTTTCCGACGGTACGGAAACGCCGCGTGTGTTGCTGAAAGAGGCACGATCATTGCGATTGCATGGTGTTGCGATTGCCGATCATGACACGACCTCCGGTTGGCAGGATGCGTTGGCCGCTTCGCAGGAGATTGGATTGCCGTTGTTGCGCGGCACGGAAATCACCGCCGTCGACGGCAATGTGTCCGTGCATATGCTTGCGTTCCAATATGATCCGTTGAACGCCAATATCAGCGAGATGTTCGCGTCCACCCGCGAGGCGCGACTGCGTAGAACCAAGCGCATGGTCGAACTGATAGCGCAGGATTTTCCGATTACGTGGGATGATGTGCTCGCGCAGGTGCGTGAAGGCAAACGCACCACGATCGGTCGGCCGCATATCGCCGACGCATTGGTGGCTGCCGGCGTGTATGAAACGCGATCCGACGCGTTCGCCGACGCGGTGAGCGCAACGTCGAAATATTACATTCCCACGCCATCGCCGACCACACATGACGTGGTGGCCGCGGTCAAGGGTGCGGGCGGGGTGACGGTTATCGCCCACGCCGGAGACCCCCGGCGTAACCGGACCCTGCTGACTGACCGGCAAATCGAATCTCTCATCACCGAAGGGTTGGACGGTTTGGAAGTGTGGCATCGCGGCAATCCACCCGAGCAGCGTGAGCGGCTGCTTGCCATTGCCGGCAAGCATGATCTGCTGGTAACCGGTGGATCCGACTGGCACGGCAAAGGCAAGCCGAACGTGCTGGGGGAGAACCTCACCGATGATGAAACGGTTCAGGAAATCATCAATCGAGGCGTTCACTTGAGCAAATAATCGTCGAAGGCGAAAATAAAAGACCGAAACGCAATCATCGATGCGTAATCGCGATATGAAACCAGGAACGAGTTGATCGCCCAAAATGGAAAAGCCAGACGTGAGCGTCTGGCTTTTCTTGTTACGTCGAAAACGTGTGTTTCAGCTCGAAGCTGAAATCTGGTGATGCGAACGGATCAGAGGTTGCCGAAACCGACGGCGTGCTTGGTTTCGGAACCGATGATGGCGTAGCCGAGCGAGCCTGCCGGCACCACAATGCGACGGCCCTTGGCGTCCGTCAGATTGATGGTCTTGCCGTTCTCCACGGCGTCGGCGATGGCCGTGTTGACCTCATCGGCGCTCTGTTCGGTGCTGAAGGTGACGGTGCGGGCCACATTCTGAATGCCGAGTTCAATATCCATGGATGCTCCTTCGTGATAATGCGCAATGCATGCGCACATGTATGTACGGGTTATGTGTGCCTATTCTACGCGTGGCTTCTCATCGGTGGCGTCTTCCGCCTCCCACTGATTGATCTGCGCCTGCGCTTTCTGCATGGTCGCCTCATCTCGTTCCAACAGTGGAATGAGTACTGTTGCGGCCTCGCTATGCGATGCGGGAATCGATTCTTCGTTCGTATCGTCGTTGTCGTCGGCCGTTCCCAGCCTGCTGATTACCATGGTGGAACTTGACGGCATGGATTCGTGCCGTTCTTTTGCGGAACGTTCCGGAATGAAGGTACTGACCGGGGTCGCCTCACGCTCATTCGTATTGTCGGACGGTGCTTGTGATTGCTGGGTTCCGGCCGGTGCGAACGCTTCCGTCGCGTCGTTGACGATTTCCTTCGTCTTGCGGACCGGCTGGGAGCCGGTCACGTCGAAATCTCCAGTGGAATCATCCATGTCTACGGCGTCGATGTGACGTTCGCCGGTCGTGTCGGAATTATTCTGCTGTGCGGCCGCGTTACGGCGACGCTCCGATTCGTTCAGTAACGTGCCTACGGTGATCGTGCTCGGCGGGCGCTGGGGATGATCCTTGGATTCCTGCCTCGGTTCGGTTTGTGCGCGATTCTTTGCCGTGACAACACCCAACTGGTGCGCCAAACGTTCCACCTGTGCCTTGAATTGCATGATCTTGGCGTTGTCCGCCTTGTTCAAAGCGGAAATGAAATCGCCGACCTGTTCCATCTGCAGCCACAGATTCGCGCGCAGCATAATCAGATCATCCAAACGGTTACCCAACATGCGACCATATGCGGAAAGCAGGGCGTTACGGTGATTCTCATCAAGTTTGGCGAAAATCCAAGACAAATCGCGAGCAGGATCGTTTACCTGCATGTCCTGCCAATTCGTGACCGCGGTGATGGACGAACCGGAAAACAGCAGATCGCCGTCGCGCAACCCGCCATGCACCGGGCAAGTGGAGAACGACCATAGCCCGTCGGTCTCAAGAATATTCGCCCAGCTAGTGGTGATCTCCTGCGGAACATGCCCGGCCTGGCGCAACCGTTTGATCCAAGCGGTCAGCTGAGCGCGAATCTGGTCAGTGACAAACACCGGATAACCCGCTTCCTGAAGAAAATCAGGACGAAGTCGATGGATCGCGCCCAGAGCGGTGCCCACACTGGAACAATCATCCAACGTCAGCAGTTCCAGCGGTCGTGCCTGGCCCACATGGTGGGTGGACACGAGCACGGACGTGTCTCCAGTGGCGGAATGCTTTAAATCTCCGTTGGAAAAAGCCACTACGTGATCGATAGCAAACCCCAATCCACCCAATTCGCGGGCTTGCGCCAACGTTTGAGCCGCACGCACACGGCCGGCAAGACGCTTGCGGCCTTCAGGCGTATTGGATGCGAACACGTCATACAGTTTGCCTGTCGTATCCTGAACCACGGCGTGGTCGACGCCATACCCCTTGTCGGTCGAGTTGGTCTGTTCGCTGGCTCGCGTGCCGGCAATGGCGGCATTGGGCATTGTCGCGCTGGTCAGGGCAGCCATCATAAATTTGCTTCGTTCGGTCACAATTCCAACCTTAATACACAGTAGGGGCGAAGATGCGCCGACTTGCCCGTAAAACTGCCGGCAAACCGCCCGTAAATCGACGTTGCATCATATTGCGCAGTCATGACGGGCATATTGGGTGCAGTCAGGCAAGACATGCAATGACATCTCGTGAAAACGCATGCGCCGATGACGGCAATCTGCCACAATGGAACGCATGAGTGCAACAGTGGAAGAGATTCTCGACGGATTAGATGACGCGCAACGGGCTGCCGCCACGGCAGTGGACGGTCCGGTGCGCATTATCGCTGGCGCTGGCGCTGGCAAAACGCGAACCGTAACCCGTAGAATCGCCTATGCGTGCGCCACCAAAGTATGGAATCCGCGAAGCACGATGGCGGTCACGTTCTCCGTCAAAGCAGCGGCGGAAATGCGTAGCCGACTGTCGAAGCTTGATGTCGCAGCCGACGTCAAAGCCGTGACCTTCCACTCCGCGGCCCTCCACCAGCTTCGTCAGGTTTGGCCGGACGTGTGCGAAGGGCCGATGCCATTCATCTGTCGAAATCCACGGGAACTGGTGGAGCGTTCGCTACGCCGCGTCACCACCTTCCAGGTGGATGACGACACCATACGCAACTTGCAGACGGAAATCAACTGGTGCAAAATCTCACTAATCGCGCCGGAAGATTACGTGCGCGTTTGCGCGGCAACGCATCGTCAGCCGCCTTCAGGTCTTGAACCAAGCCAATTCGTAGATGTATACAAAGCGTATGAAGCGGAAAAAACAAATCGCAACGAAATCGATTTCGACGATATTCTGCTGATCGTATGCCATTTGATGGAAAGCGATGATGACGTGGCCTCGGCCATCCGTTCCAATATCGCATGGCTCACCGTCGACGAATATCAGGACGTTTCGCCATTGCAACACCGCTTGCTCACCCGATGGCTTGGCTCAAACCGCAACATCTGCGTGGTAGGAGATCCCGCGCAGACCATTTACTCGTTCGCGGGCGCAAGCAGTTACAGTCTGCTCAATTTCGCTTCGGAATTCGGTCCGCTCACCGCAGATATCAACCTCAACAATGACTACCGTTCCACGCCGCAGATCGTCAACTATGCCAATCGTATACTTGCCGCATCGCCGCAACGGGTCGATTATCTGAAGCTTAGCTCTGAAAGGAGCAAAGGGCGGAGGGTTGCGGAAACCATATACGGCAATGATTGGGAAGAAGCGCAAGGTGTAGCGGCACGTATTCGCAAACTGGTGGATGCGGGGGAGTCGACGGCCGATTGCGCGATCCTCACCAGAGTCAACGCACAGCAGAAAATCCTGTGCAAGGCATTGGGCGAACAGCATCTGAGATACCGCGTGCGCAGGGATAGCGGATGGCAGAATTCCGCGCTTTCCGACGATGCACAAACCAGATTGGCCATGTTGGAGGCATTGGGCGTCGGCGAGGATTTGAGCGGCGTGACCATTTCCACCATCCACGCGTCCAAGGGCTTGGAATTCAAACACGTATTCCTCATCGGCTGCTCGGAAGGGCTCATACCGTATGGAGCCCCGCAGGAGGGCGAAGTGCTTGAAGAGGAGCGCAGACTCATGTATGTGGCCGTGACGCGCGCCGAGGACACGCTTGACGTTTCATATGCGCGCACCCGTGAAGGCAATGAGGGCGAAAGGGCACGACGGGTGTCACGCTTCTTCCGCTGATACTGCTAACGGAATAGCGCGATTACTCGGCGTCGGTTTCGTTGTTGCTGCCGGATTCTGCGGAATCGTCAGAGCCGTCGCCATTGGTATCGGATTCGCCGCCCTTGTGCTCTTCCTCGTCAAGCAGCTTGCTGAGTTCGGCATCCCAATCGATGGTCATGCCATCGGCGTCGCCAAGGGGCTGTGGTGCCGTGCCGGTTGCATTGGAAGCGGCGAACGTCGTATTTTCCGTGCTTTCCGACGATCCGTTGTTTTGCGATTGCGAGGCGTTGCCATCGTCATCATTCGGCAGTTGCGGCAGCAGATCGGGATGCGACCATTTCGCGTCTCGTGCCTGCGCGCCTTCCGTGGCGCAGATGTTATCCCACAATGCGGCCGCTTCACGCATGCGCTTCGGACGCAATTGCAAGCCGATCAGGCTTTCGAAGGTTCGTTCCGCAGGACCTCCGATGGCGCGCTCGCGGCGGAGCATCTCACGAAGCTGTTCGATATGCGGAATATGGGCCATGCCGGCGCGCCACACTACGGTGTCTACCCAGCCCTCGACCAAGGCGAGCAGATTCTCCAGCGATTTCATGGCCTGCTGTTGTTCAGGCGTGTCGGGGAACGCCACCTTGGTGATGTTCACCGCGTCGGCCATGGAATCCGGGTCGACGGACTGCGCATCGCGGATCTGCTCCTCCATGGCGTCCAAATCGATGCTGGTGCCACGGGCATATTTGCCCAACAGCGCCTCGAAGCGTGGCATCAGCCACGGCACGGAAGCATACAGGCGTGAATGGGCGAGCTCCTGCAACGCAAGATAGCCCATCACCTCGGTCACATCGATTTCCAAGGATTTGGCGTATTCAACGACGTTCTGTACAATCAGGCCTCCAGCCGGATTCTTCAGCAGCGAAATGCCCTGGTCGAAACTGCCGCGCACCTCATGTGACAGATCGCCGGCGGCGCGTCCCAGCTGCATGGCGAACGACGTATTGCCGACGAAACGCATCAACTTTGCCGGATCCTTCATATCATCAGGAATCGGAATCTGTACCGGACCGGCGAAAATGCCGGAAACTTCCGTATGAAACTCCGAATCTCCAAAGCGCTGAGACAAAATCGAAGCCAGCGCGTCGCTCATCGACTCGGCTATGGGAGACGCGAACTGTGCCCAGGAATCAATGCAGCCTTCCACCCATCCAGCGCGGGTGAGCACCTGCGTCTCGCCCTGTGCTGGATTGAACTCGCAGGCGGTATCGAGCCACAGATTCGCCTCGCTGATGGCGCGGCGGGCCATCTCTCCGTATTCCGCGCTCACGCTGGTTTCAGATCCCTCGCCATTGGCCTGCTGCAGTGCCAATGATTTTGCCAATTTGACGTTGATAGGACCTTCTTCGGTGATGTGCTGGATGTCTCCGAAAGTGTTGAGCCCGCCCGCGGTGAACGCCTGCATCATAGACCTGACTTCAGCCGGTTTGGGAAGCTTGCTTACATCCTGACTCATCAGCTGGTCGCGCAACTCCTCCGGCATGTTGGAAAACTGGTTCCATGCCATCTCGCCTTGAATTGGTCCGAAACAATCGATAAACCATTGGCGGATCGCGTTCTCGTCCATGCCGGCCCTGCCTTTTCCTAAGCGTTTGTTCAAGTTTGGTTGGTTCCATACTATGCTATGGGAGGTATGCCCAAGATGAAGGAAACACGACGAATTCACGGCAAAGACACACGTAACGGTGCTCCGGGACGTGTCAAACGATGGCTGATAGGCGCGGAAGGTTGGCTGTCCGCGCGTTCATGGCGTTATCTTGCAGGACCGTTGGTGGCGGTACTGTGCGTATTGGTGTTGATTATGCCCAGCGCGTATGTGGTGCAGATGCCCGGTCCGACGCAGAATGTGCTCGGGGAGGTTTCCGGCAAGCAGGTCATCGCCGTTTCCGGTGTGAAAACGTATAAGGATTCGGGCCAACTGCTGTTAGTCACGGTCAATGCTTCAGGTGTACCAGGGTACCCGGTGTCGAACGCTCAGGCATTGGTGGCGTGGGCCGATTCGAAATCCACGGTGATGCCTCAGGAGGCGGTGGTTCCTGTTGGACAAACCGTAGAGGAATACAAGCAGTCCAGCGACAAGGAGATGGCGTCATCGCAGGATTCCGCCACCGCGGCGGCGAAAAAGTTTCTGAAAGAGCATGGCTATGACGTGTCCGGCATGAAGGTGTCCATGCATGTGGACGACATCGGAGGGCCCTCGGCGGGCATGATGTACACGCTTGGTCTGATCGACAAGGTAACCGGTGAAAAACTTTCCGGGGGTAAGATCATCGCGGGAACGGGCACGATGAACGACAAAGGTGAAGTCGGCGAAATCGGAGGCATCCGTTTGAAGATGCTCGGAGCGAAACGCGACGGCGCAACCTGGTTTCTCGCCCCGGAATCCAATTGTTCCAGCGTTGTAGGCCATATTCCGGAAGGCTTGAACGTGGTGAAAGCGTCCACTTTGCAGGAGGCATACGATGCGCTGATCGCCATCCGAGACGGCAAGGGTGCATCACTGCCGCAATGCTCTGCGGAAGAGTGACGCATTCCAAAATATAAGAAAAAACAATCTCGCAAAGTGAGCAATTTCACGGTTTGTAACGTATATGTTCGAGCAGTGTTGGTATATTGACGAACGTGAATCAAACGGCATCTGATAACGCTGAAGAATTCGGTTTCCACGCCGGCGACCTGGTACAGGAATGGCTGTGGGACGATGATGTGGACGACTCGATCCGTGCCAAGATCGAGGAGCTGACCGGTGAGGAGCTGGTCGACGAGGACTATGATTCCGCCGTTGATGGCGTGATTATCTGGTGGCGCGACGGCGATGACGAAGACGAACTGTCTGACACCATCGTCGATGCGTATGCGGTCCTTGGAGACGACGGTCCATTGTGGGTGCTCACCCCGAAGCCGGGACGTCCGGGCGCGGCAAGTTCAAGCACCGTGCAGTCCGCCGCGAAGACCGCCGGCATGAATGCAGCCACGCCACTGACCGTCAGCGGCGACTGGAACGGCATCCGTCTGCGTGCATTCGGTAAAGGCCGCTGATCGTATTCGTTTTGCCCGCCTCGGCACGCTTGGCCAAGGTCGGACGCTCATATAAAGGCTTGGAATCACACCATTCCAAGCCTTTTTGCTTGTGGAAACGGTCGAAGAAGATGTTTCCATGAAATTCCATATTTGAGCGAATGTAATAACCGTGTATATCGCGTTGGATTCTGCCGATCCATATTGCTGCTTTTTGGTTATGCTGCGGTTACCGCGCCTCGCATCGACGCCGAAGGCAACATCATCGAAGAATGAATCGGTAGCGTTGACAGAGGTTTTGACAAAGCATTGACGGAAGCCATGACTTCTCGAACGTGTACGCGAGGCTGACATGCACGCGAGATAGTTGGGAATATCAGAAGAGTCGGAATGGCTTATTTTCCGCGGAAACGAAAGGTGGGCGATGAGGGACTCGAACCCCCGACATCCACCGTGTAAAGGTGGCGCTCTAACCAACTGAGCTAATCGCCCGCAAAGCTCTACTGTACAGTATTCGTTGCCGGCGACAGCTTCAACGTGTGTCGCGTTGCCAGATAAGGGGTTCCTCTCACGGCAAATGCGTGAAAAACGGTGCGATTTTGAGTGTCAATTCGCTGAATTTTCCACATGAAAGCGGCACGCGTCGAATCAATCACGTAGAGTAGTTGCGTTGAGTAGTGCAGTAGGAGGTCGATAGCCAATGGCGCAGGAACCTGAATCCGAGAGGAACGCATCGGGGATCGCTCGTACTTCGAAGCGCAAGTGGGGGTACGATTCCGAACAGGTGGACGCTTTTCTTGAGCGTGCGCACATGCTATACGAAGGTGAGGGAGCGCAACTCACCCAGCATGATATTCAAAATGTTTCTTTCGATTTGGTCAAGGGCGGCTATATGATCGCTCAGGTGGACGCGGCCCTTGCCCGGCTGGAGCGTGCCGTGGTAGACAAGCAGACCACATGGGAGATCTCGCAGCATGGCCGCGTGGCGTGGAAGGCACAGACCGAAACCCTGTTCAGTCAGCTTGACACCCACTCCAAACGTGAGCACGGCGAACGTTTCAAGCCAGGAGAAGGCAAGGACCCGAGCTATGACCGCAAGCAAGTGGATCGCATCGTCGATCAGTGCCTGACGAAGGCCGCTGGCGAGCTCGGCGTTGAGGAAGTATCGGAAGACGATGCCAAGAAACTCGTCGATCTGAACTCCCAGACCGTGGCGAATGTGATCTTCACCCAGCGCAAGGGCAAGCGTGGCTATGACGAGCGTCAGGTGGATTATTACCTGAACGAATGCGTGCAGCTGCTGACCAGACTCGAATCCTATGCGCGTGTGGCCGACTTCGTGGGCGAGCCCTCCGCAAGCGCGATAGCCGCAGTCAATCCGTCCTCAACAAGTCTGGAATCTCAAGAGACGCAGGTGGTTTCGCCGCTATTCACCGTTCCAGCCGTTTCCGCAGAACCTACTGCGCAGTCCGCTCAGGTTCAAAACGGCGCCGACTCCTTCGATGCTTTGAATAAGGCGGAACGTGAGATTTTCACCACGTCTGCAGCGTCCCCGGTGAGCATTCCGGCCGCTCAAACCGCTGCGCCGACGTATGCTCCCGTGGTTCCGCCTGTGTTCCAGCCGACCGTCAGCACTCCGCCGGCTCCGGTAACTCCGGCAGCTTCTGCAACGTCGGAACCTCAGGCTGCTCCGATTGCTCCAGCGGCTCCGGAACAGTCGTTGGCACACCTGTTCCAAGCGTCCAATGCGGTTGCCGATGAGCCATCTTCCGCAGGAACGGAAACCGAAGCATTCAATCCGCTTTCCGATGATGACGCGCCGAGCTATGATGCTCCGTCCGAGCCTTCGGCTCCTGTGATTCCAGACACTCCGGTCGCGCATCAGCCGGAAGAGTCTCACGGCATCAATATCGCTCCCGATTCTTCGTTGGCTGCCTTGGCGCAGATGGCCCAGAACATCGACGCTCCCGATCCGGTTGAAGACACGTTCACCCCGCGCGTGCCAAGCCTATCGACGCCGAACCTTCCGCAGATCAACACCGACTCGATCGATCTCGGAACCTTGCCGACCGTTCCACCTTCCTTCACGCCGGAACCGGCAACCTCTGCAGATCACTCGACAACGGCAACTCCCGTTGAACCGGCGAAGCCGACAGTGGAAGAGAAGAAGAACGAAATTCAGCCGGCAACCAATCCGATGTTCGGAGCGACCAACAGCAATCTGGATGTCGACATTCCCGACCTGTCATTCCCCTCTTTTGAATAAGCAATCGCATTGAACAGGCTGGCGTGACCGTCAGCCTGTTTTCACGTTCACACGAGCAAACAAAAACAATACGGAGCACACGCATAACCCATGCAAACCTCAACCGTAGTCATTCTCGGATCCACCGGATCCATCGGTACCCAAGGTCTTGACGTCATCTCCCGACATCTCGACCGCTTCAACGTGGTCGGACTTGCCGCAGGCGGCTCCCACGTGAAACTTCTGGCCCAACAGGCGGCACAATTCCATGTCTCAGAAGTCGCTGTTTTCAAAGAAAGCGCGGCAAAAGCACTACGTGAGGCATTAGAGCAAGCCGGTGCAGGCAATGTGAGAATCACAGCCGGACCGGAGGCCGTGGTCGCCATGGCCGGATCCGGAGCCGACGTGGTATTGAACGGCATCACCGGATCCATCGGACTTGAGCCTTCCATCGCGGCACTGCAGGCAGGATCGCAGCTGGCACTCGCCAACAAGGAATCCGTAGTGGCAGGCGGGCATTTGCTGTTCGACGCGCAAGTGCGCGCCCAGCAGATCAATCCGGTCGATTCCGAACATTCCGCCATCTGGCAATCGTTGCGTTCAGGCACACATGGTGAAGTGTCGAAACTGGTCGTCACCGCTTCGGGCGGGCCGTTCCGTGGTTGGAAACGCGAACAGATGACCGATATCACACCGGAACAGGCGTTGAACCACCCCACTTGGAATATGGGTCCGGTGGTGACCATCAACTCGTCCACACTGATGAACAAGGGACTTGAAGTCATTGAGGCGAGTCGTCTGTTCGACATGCCTCCGAGCCGCATTGACGTGACCGTGCATCCGCAATCTATCGTGCACTCCATGGTGGAATTCCGCGATGGTGCCACCATTGCGCAGGCTTCGCCGCCTGACATGCGCCTGCCGATCGCGCTTGGACTGTCCGCTCCGGAACGACTTGGCAATATTGCGGCGGCATGCGATTGGACAAAAGCCGCGACCTGGACGTTCGAACCGCTCGACGATGAGGCTTTCCCCGCGGTGAGCTTGGCTCGACACTGCCTGGAAGCTTCCGAAAAGCATACGGCCGTGTTGAACGCTGCCAACGAACAGGCCGTCCATGCTTTCCTTGAACATCGTCTGCCGTATCTCGGCATTGTCGATACCGTCAGGGAAGTGTTGGACGAAATGGACGCGGAGCTGCGTGGCAATCCGTTGTTCGCTTCCGTGGAGGAAATGAGCCAACTCGAGCTTGAAGCCCGCCATCGTGCCGACAACCTGATAAACAAGTAACGGAAAACGAAACAAGACAAACAAACGAAACGTGAGTGACGCAAGGCTCCCCGTGTTGGGAGCCTTGTTATTGCAAGGATTTGACGTATGCCAGAAATCGAAAAGCCGTTCCGTAAAACCGGTGAGGCAGCCATTAGCGAAAGCCCATTGCATCCGCGCCGCAAGTCCCGCCGAATCATGGTCGGATCGGTGCCGGTAGGTGGGGGAGCGCCAATTTCGGTGCAATCCATGACCAACACGCTGACCGCTAATGTGCCCGCAACATTGCAGCAGATTGCCCAACTGACCGCAGCCGGATGCGACATCGTGCGCGTGGCCGTGCCAAACCAGGATGATGCCAACGCGCTGCCGGAAATCGTGAAGAAATCGCCGATCCCGGTAATCGCCGATATTCATTTTCAAAGCAAATACGTGTTTCAGGCTATCGATGCGGGCTGTGCCGCGGTACGCGTGAATCCAGGCAACATTCGTAAATTCGATGAGGTTGGTCCCTCCATCTGCAAGGCCGCCACCGATGCGGGCATCTCGTTGCGCATCGGCGTGAACGCGGGCTCGCTCGATAAGGAACTGTATGCAAAATATGGCGGTCCGACGCCGGAAGCGTTGGTTGCATCCGCCATGAAGGAAGCGCGCATGTTTGAAGACGTCGGCTTCCATGATTTCAAGATTTCCGTCAAACATCATGATGTGATCACCATGGTGGAGACGTACCGTCTGCTCGCGTCCAAAGGCGATTGGCCGCTGCATCTCGGCGTTACCGAGGCGGGTCCCGCATGGCAGGGTACGATCAAAAGCTGTCTTGCATTCGGTGCGCTGCTGGCTGAAGGTATTGGAGATACGATTCGTGTTTCACTGTCCGCACCGCCCGTCGAAGAAGTGAAAGTCGGCTGCAAACTGTTGGAATACATGGGATTGCGCCCGCGTAAGTTTGATATTATCTCCTGCCCGAGCTGTGGCCGTTCCCAGGTTGACGTGATTCAGCTGGCCAATGCCGTGACCGAAGGATTGAAGGACGTGACCGCGCCGATTCGTGTGGCCGTGATGGGTTGTATCGTGAACGGTCCGGGTGAGGCACGCGAAGCCGATCTGGGCGTGGCATCCGGCAACGGCAAGGGGCAGATTTTCATCAAGGGCAAGGTTATTCAGACCGTTCCCGAAGATCAGATTGTGGAAACGTTGCTGGCCAAAGCGCAGGAAATTGCCGCACAGATGGAAGCGGACGGACAGATGCCAGTCAATGCCACCGGCCCTGTAGTGGTACCGGTGACACAGGGTAATTGCTGATTCATTGATTACAGGAGGTCGATCACAGATTGTGATCGACCTCCTGCTGATTTCGCTGGCTGTTGATTGTCATTTCAGCTGGGGTCGGTACAATGAACGGCGTGTCAGATCAGGAACGTCAGTCAGTCATGTCCAACGGGGAAATCCAATCCAGTCAGTGGACGAGGAGCAAACGACTGATGGTCAGTCTGCCCATTTTCATCATATTGTTGGGCATTTTGGTATCGGTCTCCAATCTGACGGCATCATCATGGAATTACGAGCCGACCGGGCAAACCATCGAAACGTTGACGTCCGACACGTCCGTGACCTTCGACAATCCTTCGGGCAAAACCCTTGCCAAACAAGGCGATTACGAAGTGACGCAACGCTATGCCACCATCGACGCCAAGCAACCGTCAACCGGTGAGATCCAACGTATCAAAGTGCTGATCCGTGAGCCGAAAGGTGCAGGGAATAATCGGCCTGGCGTGGTGTTCATGCATGGAGCAGGTTATGGCACATGCGACAGCTCTTTCGGAGACATGGCATTTGCGCTCTCATCCGCGGGTTTCGTGACGGCTGTGCTTGACAAGCCGGTGTGGTCCACCAACGATGCGACCCGTGACTATCCAGGATCCGCAGCCATCTACGATCAGGTCATCAACATGTTGCGTGATCTCGACAACGTTGACGCTTCGAATGTTGGCATTTACGCGACTTCCGAAAGCACATGGATTTCCTCATATCTGCTTGGGCAAGACCCTAACGTGGCGTTCCAAGTGCTGTTGAGCCCAATGGTGTATTCGCCACGATATTCGTTGGGATTCCTTGCGGCGCAGGATTTCGCGCTGGTCGGAGCGCATGATGGATACCAGTCCATCGTGCGCCGCGCATTCAACATCGATGCGAAATTGTTCGGCCTGACTAATCTCGACCTCGACACGTTGAATCCCCAAGCCTATTCCATTCCCACGCTTGTGGCGTACGGCACCAAAGACGTGATGACCGCGCAGGTGGAAGGCACGGAGGAAATCATCGACATGGCGCATAAGTCGGGCAATTGGGACGTGACCGTGCGCACATATCCGATCGCCAACCATGTGCTCCGACTCGGCGACGAAGCCAACAGCGGTACTCCATTCGCTGACGCCTACGTGGATGATGTGATCAGTTGGGCCGTCGGTACCACGCAAGGACTGGAGCAGACCAGCGAACGTGTGGCCGGCACCAACCTGTACCAGTCGATCGCGGTTCCGTTGGAATTGCGATCGAATAGTGGGCTGACCATCTATCTGGTGGTGTTGCATGTCAGCATGGTGCTTTTGCTGCTGGTGATCGGCGTGCTGTGGTTGATTGTGCTTGTACGTAAAATTTGGGCGCGTGCGCATCGACGCCGATATGTGTTGGGGCTGAGTCCTGTGTTCAAAAACGCGTTGATTACGCTTGCCGTGACCACCATGGCCACTTTTGTGCTGTTTGGTGCAGGATTGGGCGAAGTGGTTATGGGCGTGGTCAAGCTAGCGTGGGGTGGCGCTCCCGCCGAGAATCCGGGCATGATGTATTGGAGTTGGCCGGTTATTCAAATGGTTTGCGTTGCCGTGGTGTGGGCGTGGTCCCGCGTATTCATGCGTCTTATCGAGGAGGCGACGAATCGTGGTCTTGCACAATGGCCACCGCGTAAGGGGGCTATAGGTGCGATTGTGAGTGGCCGCCAGCCGGTGCTCGCGTCGACGCGATTCGGACGTGTGATGTTTTGGATCACGGCGGTCACCATGCTGTATATGCTGTTGGTATTCGCGTTCTGGGGATTGTTTATTTACTGATATCGCGGGAAAGTGCGGCTGGCGCGAGAATGTGCGGAAAATATATAGTTCAGTTGGGAAAACGAGGCGAGGCAAAGGAGGCGGGTGAATGCCATTGTATCAGGACGAGGGCGTGGTCTTACGCACCGTCAAACTTGGCGAAGCTGATCGTATCGTCACTTTGCTGACACGCGACCACGGCAAAATCCGTGCCGTCGCCAAAGGCGTGCGCCGAACCAAATCGCGTTTCGGAGGTCGTTTGGAGCCTTTCATGCGCGTCTCGTTGCTTATTGCGGAAGGACGTTCGCTTGATGTGATTTCCCAAGCCGAGTCGGTGTCGGCGTATGCGAGAGGCATCTGCACCGATTTCAAGGCGTATACCGCGGCGAATGTGATTTGCGAAACGGCTGACAAGCTTGTGGTGACGGAGCATGAGCGTTCCGTGGCGCAGTATCGGCTGGTGTTGGGAGCATTGAATGCCCTTTCCAAGCATGCACATGAGCCTGCTGCGATTGGTGATTCCTACGTGATGCGTGCTCTTGCAATTGCTGGTTGGACGCCACGTTTGCGTGCCTGCGTGGTGTGCAGAGATCCGATTTCTACTGATCGTCCATGGTTCTTCTCGATTTCCGCGGGTGGTCTGATGTGTTCGACCGATCATATTCGTGAATCGTTTGACGTTTCGTGGAATGCGATCTGCCAGTTGCAGGCGCTTGTCGACGGCGATTGGGGAGAGCTGGACGGTACGGTATTGCTTCCGAAAACCCGCCAAATGGTGGAAAAATGGGGTGAATACTATTTGGAACGTCCGATTCGTTCCATGTGCTTGCTAGATTAGCGGGTATGGCTTTTGAGAACGTGGATTACAAGTCCCTTGACATTCCGGCGGCACCATTTTCGGACCCGTCGATTATTCCCGATTTTCCGAAGAACAAGGTTCCGCGCCATATCGGCGTGATTATGGACGGCAATGGTCGTTGGGCGCAGCAGCGTGGGCTGATTCGCACTGACGGACATCAGGCTGCCGAACCGGTGGTGTTCGACACCATCGCAGGTGCCATCGAAGCTGGTGTGCGTTACCTGTCGCTATATACGTTCTCCACGGAGAACTGGAAGCGTTCTCCGCAGGAAGTGCGCTTCCTGATGGGCTTCTCGCGTGACATCATCCATCGTCGTGTGGAACAGATGAACGAGTGGGGCGTGCGCGTGCGCTGGGCCGGTCGCCGTCCGAAACTATGGAAATCCGTTATCGACGAATTGGAAAAAGCACAGGAACGTACCAAAAACAACACGACCATCGACGTGGTGTTCTGCCTGAATTACGGCGGACGTGCCGAAATCGCGGATGCTTGCGCGGCAATCGCAAAGGAAGTGCGTGACGGCAAGATCTCCGGCGATCGCGTAACGGAAAAAATGATTGCCGAACACCTGTACAATCCTGATATTCCTGATTGCGATTTGGTGATTCGTACTTCCGGCGAACAGCGCACGTCGAACTTCCTGCCGTGGGAAGCGGCGTATGCCGAACTCGATTTCGTGCCGGAACTGTTCCCTGATTGCGGTCGAGACGTGCTATGGCGTTCGATCGATCACTACATTCACCGCGACCGTCGTTTCGGTGGCGTCAAAAAGTAGTGTTGCCTAATTGATCGCGTTCACTGCGGGGAGAGCATAAGGCTCTCCCCGTTTTGTATTGCTACAGAGACTTTATGCGGGTGGTGAAGTCAGAGACGAAACGATGGGAATCGACTTGAAGGGCCACGTGGATACGAGGGGCGTTGGAGTCGATCAGGCCGGCGGGGTCTCCGATGGTTCGGCCGCGCGTGCCATGGAAATCGCCGGTTTCGAGTTCAACTTTCATTGGCAGATCAATGCAGTTCACCAGTGACGGATCTACGGCGACAGCTGCGGCCAGTGGATCATGCAAAGGCATGCCTTGAGAAAACAGGCGTGCATCGGCTTTGTAATTCGCGGCAATGGAAAAATCAGCCATGCCAGCGAGGAATACGCGCACATCGGAAGCAGATGGGCCTGAGTCCGAACTTGAGGTTCGAGCTGAAGCTGCATTCGAATTACCGGCTGGATCACCAAGTGTGTCGGCATTTGCTGCTTCACGCCAAGCACGGGTTGTATCAGAACCCATCAGACATTGATGTGTCACGTCCAGACCGACCATAGTGATGTCTGCACCGGAATGGAACACACGATCCGCGGCTTCCGGATCCTGAATGATATTCGTTTCCGCAGTCAGATCCCAACAGTTGCCTTCCTGCGTCAACGTGCCGCCCATCATCACCAGTTTGAGTTTGCCCGCAATATCCGGAGCGGCCGCAATCGCAGCATCAATATCGGTCAACGGACCAGTCGCAACCACAGTGACGTCGAAACCATAAGCACGAACCTGATCAATAATGAACTGTACGCCCTCGGAAACCGAGTCGGCGGAAGAATCATCAGCATGAATAGAAGAAGCCGAATCCGTAGTAAGCGACAATTCAAACGAATCAACCGCAGGATTCGCATGAATATCATCCAACGCATATCCGCCAACGGAAATCAGACTGCGATAATCACGAGAAAAAACAGTATCAGAACCGGAATTACCCACAAAATTATCTGAAAAAGCATTATCTGAAGACGAACTATCGCAAGCCGGGCCGAATCCTCCCAATCCGTCCGTGCCATGGAATTGCGCACAACCTGCATCCGGAATGAAACACCGAGCCCACGAAGGATGCGACGATCCGCGCATCACCGGTATGTGCCGAAACCCCAACCGTTCCAGCACATACGAAGTATTGCGAACCGCAGTGTCGACAGAAACGTTGCCGTACGTGCCGATCACGCCAAGCACGTCAACCGTATCGAACGTCGCAAGATACGCCAACGCCAGCGCATCGTCGATACCGGTGTCCACATCAAGAATCAGCCGTGTCATATTTTTATTTAATCAAACTCGTGCAATGAAGCCAAGCGCAACGCATAAAGGTGCGGCATCCTACAAACCATGTTCAACCCGTACTGAGCAAGCAGTGCTGGGCATGAAATAAAAATGCAGGATGCCGTATTCCAATATTTCGATTATTCGCACATAAACGGGTTACAAACCTATTCGTTCAAACCCGATTATTTCAGGAACTCGTCGGTGGCGAGATCCTTGGCCTGCGGAGCGTCATGAATCACCTTGTCATGCGAATCGGTGTAGGCGTTTTCCTGCGCGAGGAAGTCGAAATACTGCTGTGCGCCTTCAACATCGTTCGTGCCGAACGTGAACGAACCGTCCTTGATCTTGGCAGGATCGCCCCAATACTGGCCATCCACAATGGTTTTCATGCTGTTCTTGACGAAATCGAGCTTAAGATTCGCATCGGGAGCCTCGTCCACAAGAATCTTCGCCGCATCGTCAGGATTCGAATATGCGTACTCGTAGCCCTTCTTGGTGGCCTGCACGAACTTCTTCACCAGCTCAGGATTCTTGGAAATCGTCTTGTCGTTGGTGATCACGCCAATAGTGTCGGCATTGCCGGGAACGCCGTAATCCGGTTCGGCAAAGCAGTTGAGCTTCGGGCCGTACATGTCAGCCTGCACACCCTCCCAAGTGGCGTAGAAGCCGCCGAAATCGGCCTTTTTGCTGGAAAGCGCTTGGAACGTGGATGTGCCGACGGTCACCTTGTCGAATTCGCCCTTGCCGCCGTCAAACTGGATCATGCGGCGGATCACCGCATCGGATTCGTTGGAGCCGAAGGTGGCGAAGGTTTTGCCGTCGAAATCCTTTGGAGATTTGATTTCAGTGTTGGAAGCGAGCGAACACCAGATGGCGCTTGGCTTCTGCTGCACCTGCAGCACCTGCTTGATGGTTGCGCCCTTGATGGCATACGTGCCTACGTTGGTGAGATTCGACAATGCGAAGTCGGCCACGCCGTTGTTCACAGCTTGTTCGGCACCGGCCTGTGCCACGGCCACGATATTGACGTCAAGACCTGCCTTTTTGAAATAGCCCTTGTTTTTGGCTACGTACACGCCGATATGATTGGTGTCGGGCGCCCAAGACAGCATGAAGGTCACTTTGGTCAGACCGCTGCCGTCTGTTGCGCTTGTTGCGGAATCGTTGCTTTGCCCGCATGCGGTGACGCTGAACAGCATGGCGATTGCGCTGAAGAGTGCGATGATTTTACCTGCGATGTGAGTATGTGCGGTGGCGTCATGCCTGCTGAAGATGCTCATAAAGCGATTTCCCTTGAATCTATCTTCTCTACCGTTTTCTAGGGATGTGCTGCGAGCGGAGTTCGGGCAGAAAACGATACGAAGGGCCTAAGGCCCCCGCTCGTCCAATGCCCCCGACGTTCCTTATGGTGCCTGTTGAAAGGCTGTGGAACATTGCCGGTTTGCCACACATTGGCTTAACAGCGGATTTTATTATATGCAGTCAGTGTGACCGTCTGCATGATGCGGAGTGGCGGATTGCCGCGTGCTTTTGGAAAGGCGGGTGATTGCCGTAATGAGGTACGCGCGCGATTTACTGGTCCGCGTCGGGATCGGCGTCAGCGTCGGCAGGGCCAAGCAATATGCGTTCGCTCAGGTTCACCACAATCATCAATATGCCAGTGATGGCGATGATGACAAGCGTTGCCGCAAAGATCAGCGGCGTGCGGAACGAGTTGTAGGCGGCCTGCAGCCAAATGCCAAGACCCTTGCGTGCACCCAAATATTCTGCGGTGGCGGCAGTGGCGAAAATGTATGCGGCGGAAACGCGGATGCCGCCATAAATCTGACGAGCGGCAACACGCAACTTCACATGCCACAGTGTCCACGCTTTCGTGGCACCACAAGTCAGCGCAACATCCGAATAAAACTGGGGGACTGCTTCAAGACCGCGAATCGTCTGCACTGCAATCG
Source organism: Bifidobacterium sp. N5G01 (assembly GCF_002742425.1). Classification (NCBI taxonomy): domain Bacteria; kingdom Bacillati; phylum Actinomycetota; class Actinomycetes; order Bifidobacteriales; family Bifidobacteriaceae; genus Bifidobacterium; species Bifidobacterium sp. N5G01. The sequence goes on along the minus strand of NZ_NJNP01000002.1, from coordinate 300,904 downwards.
GGAATAAGCCGAATACTGTTACGATCACGATTTTTCCGGAAATTTCAAAACCGAACCAAATCAAAAACAGAGGAGCGATGGAAATCAACGGCATGGTCTGCGCGGCCGAAAGCAACGGGAACAATGCTGCGTTCGCAATGCGCGAGCAGTACAACAATATGCCGATAAGAATGCCGAACAGTACGGCGAACAGAAAACCGATGCTGCCTTCAATCAGGGTAACTTGGGTGGCGGGCCATAATGTCGACCAGGTTTCGACGGTGGCCTGCGCGATTTCGCTTGGCGCGGCGATCATAATGCTGGGCACATTGCCGATACGAACCCACGCCTCCCAAATCACTAACAGCAACACTACTGCGATGACTGTGGGAATGCGGCGCTTGCAGATACTCAAAACAGTGGAGAAAGATCGTGAGGCCGCTGACTGAGCATGCTCAGAGTGTGTGCGTTGAACGTGCGAAACCGCCATCGTTCACCTTGCTTTCTGCGCCATAGTGGGCGCGCACGTGACCGGTGGCGAGAAATCAGTAAGGTGAGGAGCCTGCCCGCGTTCCGGTCAGAAAAGTTCATTACCGGGGTGTTAGTATAAAGCACTCCCTAAACCACGTTCTGAAACGAAAATCGTTTTTCAAACCAAAACGTAAGTCACAACTTGCGGCATAACGCAAGGTGGGTTCCGCATCTTGCCCGACACGGAACCCACCTTACTATTTACCCCTTGCTACTGCCCTGGATCAGCTTCACTCCAGTCCGATGGACTTCATGGTGTGGAGCTTTAAGGACTTGACCTCAAGCGTGCCGGATTCGGCAACAAGCTTGATGGCGCGCGGGCCTTCGGAAGCGTAGCTGAAGGAGCTCATTGCCTGTCGGCCGTCGTTCACATACACTTCCACGCAGCCGCGATCCACAAACACGCGCAGCTTGAGTTCGCCGGAAGCCAGTTCCTCGGCGGAAAGCGGGGCGGTACGGTAGCCGCGATCACCCTGGGCTGCGGCCTGACGGTCGATTACCATACGACCGATCTGATCGTCGAACGCAACGTACGTGTAAGCGCCATCTTCAGTCGCGTGAATCTTCAGACCAGCACGTTCCGCAGTGGAGGCGTTGAGATCGATGGTCATTTCGATTTCCACGGCTTCAGCATCATCAGCAATGGTCTGCTCGCCATTGACACCCAGTGAGATTGCGCCGAAATCGGTGGTGTTTTCACGCAAGCCCTTCATTTCGGCAACTGGAGCAGTGTGCAGGTCGCCGTCGGCACCCAGCGTGATCTCACGTGGAAGGGTCATGTTGCCGCACCAGCCGTCATCCTGCATCGGAATCGGCTCAACGAACGGGCTCATCCAGCCGTATACGATTTGGCGTTCGCCGTCGTTGAACGACTGTGGAGCGTAATAGTTGTGGCCGCAATCCCACAAGCGGAACTCGGTTTCCGGCTGGAACGCCTCACCCGGAGTCCATGTGCCGATCATGTAGCCGGCATTGGAAACGTTGCGGTTCATGAAGCCGGAAGCCTTGGTGCCCATGGCGGAGAAGCCGATAACCCACTTCTCGTTGCCTTCGGCGTCCTTGATCGGGAAGAAGTCCGGGCATTCAAGCATGAAGACGTTCGGATCCGGGTGTTCGAACAGTACGCGTTCGTAGGTCCAACGAACCATGTCATCGGAGGAGAACAGCCACATCTGGCCGCGCTTTTCAGCGGAGGAAACACCGAAGGTCATGTACCACTTGTCGCCGGTCTTCCACACCTTCGGATCACGATAGTGGTGATCGACCTTGTCGAGCGGGCAGTCAATGATCATGCCCCGTTTGGTGGCGCTGGTCAGCTCGTCGTTATCCGGCTCGGCGATCATCTGCACCTGCCAGTCGCCACCAGTGTTGTCGACGCCGTTGGCCCAACGGTGGCCGGTGTAGTAGAACTTGAGTTCGCCGTCGTCCCCGATCACTGCAGAACCGGAGAATACGCCGTCCTTCTCCTCTTCGAGGGTCGGGGCGAACATGATCGGCTCACGCTTCCAGTTGAGCATGTCGGTGGATGAGACGTGGCCCCAGTGCATCGGACCCCACTGGGTGCCGTACGGGTGCAGCTGGTAGAACACGTGCCAGCGTCCCTTATAGAAGCACAGGCCGTTCGGATCGTTGATCCAACCGCCGTTGGATGCGATGTGGAACTTCGGGTACCAGCGGTTGTTGCGTTCGGCGGCCATGGCTGCAACGCCTGCTTCCGCCTGTGCCAGGGCTTCGCTGTGGTTCTTGATTTCGTGGAGAACGGGTGTGTCCGGAGTGAAGCCAGTCATCGTTGAATAGCCTTTCTTGATGATTGTTTAATCTTGCGATTGTTGAATTGTTGCTTATTGAGTTTTAAGTAAAAGTTTTAAGAATGCTGCCCGAAGCGGAAAAAGGGGAAACGCTTCGAGCAGCACGATTTAGTTGTGATTTTGCCGATTTTGGCGGTTACGCTCAGGCGTTTGATTCAGCTGCGGCTTGGGCTTTGAGCTGCTTGTCGGTGTAGAACGGATCACCGCCGACTTCCTGGTCGTCCTTCTTGATCACGAAGAAGCCGTAGATCAGGGCGGCCAGCACGATGCCGGAGATGGTGAAGAAGGTCGGACGGTCGCCCATGGCGTCATGCAGGGCGCCCATCGGAGTGGAGAAGATTACCTGGCCGATCTGGGAGGCGATCTGGAAGCCCACCATGTACAGAGTTGCCGACAGCTTGGTGTCGAAGTGCAGGGTGAAGTAGCGGAATGCCGGCAGGCAGAACAGCGGAACCTCGATGGAGTGGAACAGCTTGACGATGGAGACACTGACCGGATCGTGGAACACGCCGCACAGGCCGATACGCAGGAACATCACGGTTGCACCAAGCAGCAGGGAGTTACGCACGCCGATCTTCTTCATGATGATCGGGACGACACCCATCATGGCGGACTCGAGGAACACCTGGAAGGAGTTCAGGGTGCCGTAGGTGGCGTTGCCGACTTCAGTGGAAGAGAAGAGGGAAGCGTAGTAGTTCGGGAACATCTGCTGGTCGAATACGGTGTAGAAGGTGTTGGTGAACAGCATGAAGACGATGAGCACCCACAGGGTCGGCATCTTCAGAACGGAGATCATCTCTTTGAAGGATGGATTGGTTGGGGCCGCGTTCGGATCGGCTTCCTTCCTGAGCTCTTTCTTCTGCTCGGCCGGAACCCAGAAAGCGTAGATGCACAGCATGCCAAGGCCGCAGATAGAGCCGACCCAGAAGTTCAGCAGTGGGTTGATGTTGAACAGGAAGCCTGCGCATAGTGCCACGATGGCGTAACCGAAGGAGCCCCAAGCGCGGGACTGGCCGTATTCGAAGCCGAACTTACGGGAGTAGCGTTCGGTGAGCGCTTCGAATAGGGAGCAGCCGGCCATGAAGCCTGCGGAGAGCACGATGGAGCCGATGAGCACGCCGATGAAACGGGTGGTGCCGCCGGCGGTCAGCATCGGGGCGTACACGAACTGTACGAACGGGCCGACGAGCGCTGCGATGGCGGAGACGAAGATCACGAGCTTACGTTTGATGCCCAGCTGATCTTGGATGGCGCCGTAGGCGAACATGATGACCAGGGTTGCCAAGGAGTTGATGGAGTAGATCTGGCCCTGCTCTGCGGAGGTCATGCCCAGGCCGTGGGTCGGGTCGGTGAGCCAGCGGGAGAAGAAGGACCACCAGATGCCCCACGAGCAGAAGAACATGAAGATACCGAAGGAGCTCTGCAGGTAGGAAGGATTCTTCCAAGCAGATCGAGTGTTGTTTGCCATGTTGTTGTTGTTTCTCTATTTCTCTTTGTTTATGCCGCTGCCGTGCAGCATCTCGGTTGTGTGCCGATACTGTGTTGTGCCGTCATCCGCCCGGCTGCCATGCCAAGTGGATGAACATGGTTAAATAATAATACATCAAACGATTGACGTCAATCGATTGACGTCAATAATTCCAACGTTTTTCAGAAGCCTTGAAATTAAGTCGAAACTGGGTGTAAAAAAGAAGGCCTTTCGGCGTGTCGTAACAGACATGTCGAAAGACCTTCTTGCATGATCTCAAATCAAGGAAATCAGCTTCGGACTGACTCCTTTTCTATCAGCGCGCAATGAATTTTCGCGGGGATCGGCGAATCCAACGGTGGTAGGGTAGCGGTGGTGCTCGGCCAGAATGAGCAGTCGACGGGCTTGCGTTCGATCAGTGAAATCAGCTTGCAAGCGGCCCAATAACCCATCTCATAGTGGGGCAGCTCCACTGTGGTCAACTGCGGTTCCAGCGTTTCGGCAAACACGCGGTGGTTGTCGACGCCGACGATGGAAATATCCTTGCCGACAGTCAGTCCACGGCGTGCCGCGCATTCGTACACATACCACGCGCGCGCATCGTTGAAGCAGAAGAAACCGTCGGGATTGCGTTCGTCGAACAGCTTGTCGACGGCGCGCAACGCCGGGCCATTATGGAGTACATTGCATACCAACGAAGGATCGTAGGTAAAACCGGAATCCTGCAACGCTGCCTGATATCCGGCAAAACGACCATCCTGCGCAATCATGTTTTCGGAACATCCGATATAGGCGATCCTCTCGCAATCGGCTTGAATCAGCCGTTTTGTGGCATCGTAAGCGATTTGGAATTCGTCTGGCTCGATGCTGGGGATCTGGTTGTCGGCATCGGTGGCATCCACCATCACCACCGGATAATCGTCGAGGGATGCGGGCACGGTTGCAATGCGGTTCGACATCTTCGAATAGAAGAAACCATCCACGCCATACCGTTTCAATGTGGCGATTTCATTCTCTTCGCTTGCCTTGCCATCGGTGCTGACCGTGATGATCATATACCCGTAGGTGCTTGCCGCATCCTGCGCACCCAGAATGATGCCGCCTGCATACGGGGTGGTGGCGACTTCCTCGCTGATGAAGCCGAGAATTCGTGTGCGGCAAGTGCGTAGGCTGCGCGCCAGAGGATTGACCGTGTAGCCGAGTTCGTCAGCCTTCTCACGTATGAGTGCGGCCAACGGGGCTTTCACACGTCCCTCATCTCTGCCGTTAAGTACCAAGGAAACGGTGGAAATGGACACCCCTGCCGCTTCGGCAATTTCCTTCATCGTAGTCATGATCGCTACACTATACCTGAATCAATAAGAAAAGCGCGCCATTTCTTATAGATGACGCGCTTTTCGATTTTTTTACGACGATATAACAGTCTATTGCCGGATTTATTCCGACAGGATTTCATCCACAAGCGCCTGCTTGGCGTGAATCTGACCTTCGAAACCCGGACGAATATCGAGACGGATCACCACGTCGGTGCGATAGCCTTGGCCAGCCAGCTTCAGGGTGGCGTCACGAATCACCTTGAGCACGTCGTCGATATCGCCTTCGATGTTGGTGAACATGGCGTTGGTTTCGCTCGGCAATCCGGATTGGCGGATCACGTCGACCGCCTGCGCCACGTACGTGGACTTTTCAGGGCTTGCTCCAGCGGGGGAAATGGCGACTGCGGCAAGCGTGTTGATATACGGCTTGCCTGTTTCCGGATTGATCGGCACTTCCTGCTTTTCCGCATTGCGATCAAGGGTCATGTTCGTTCCTTTCGTTGCGTTCCTATCGACTTGATATGGCTTGGATTGGATGGTGCGAATTTGGCTGTCAGCGCCATTTCCAAGCGTGATCCATCGGTCCGGATCCGTGACCGAGGTCAAGCTGTGCCTCCAGGGCTCCCGTCAGATACAGTTTTGCCCTGTCGACGGCTTCCGGCAATGTTTCGCCAAGCGCCAGATGCGACGCGATCGCCGAAGACAGCGTGCATCCGGTGCCATGCGTGTTCGGATTGTTGATACGACGCGCGCGGAACCAAGTGACTTTACCGTTCGGCTCAACGAGCACATCACTGGCATCCTGCGTACCATGACCGCCCTTGACGAGCACCGCGCAGCCGAAATGGCCGGCGAGCATATGGCCTGCAGTCACCATGTCGTTCTCGCTGGAGATGCTCTCGCCATTCTCGTAGTCGATCGCGTCGGCACCCTGTTCGACGGCCAGCTCGCACAGCGCCTGGGTTTCCGGCATATTCGGCGTGATGACGGTGGCCAGCGGGAACAGCTTGGAAGTCAGTGCCGCAATCGCGTCATCTTCGATAAGCTTCGCGCCGGACGTTGCCACCATTACCGGATCAAGCACAATATTCGTGGCACCATGCGCAATCAGACGGTCGGCGATCACGTTGATGAGCTCCACGCTCGACACCATGCCAATCTTCACGGCGACCGGCGGAATATCTTCAAATACTGCGTCGATTTGCGCGGCGAGCATTTCCGGAGGAGTGTTCGTGACCATAGTCACGCCTGTGGTGTTCTGCGCGGTCAGTGCAGCGATGGCGGTCATGCCGAACACGCCATTGGCGATCATGGTTTTCAAATCCGCCTGAATGCCGGCACCACCGGAGGAATCCGATCCCGCGATGCTCAATACCGGTGGCAATGTGCTGGTCATGAATGACTCCTTACTTGCTCTTGCTTACTTGTGATCTGAAGTTTTGAAATACTCCGCATACGCAATTGCCGAACCCTGCATAACATGCCGCATAGTGTGCAGGGTTCGGCAAAGTCTAGTCGACGATGATTTCGGAGGCGGCGACTTCCTCGGCTGTGACGTTCCAAAGCGCGTCAAGCAGCGCTACTTGGAAGGACCCCGGGCCTGAAGATTTCGCTTCGGCGATTTCGGAAGCCCTGTTGTACAGCAGTGAAGCGGAAATCGCAGCTACCAACGGTTCCGCTACGGCCAAGTATGTTGCGGTAACGCCGCCAAGTGAGCAGCCGGCGCCGATGATCTTCGTCATCATCGCGCTGCCGCCTGGCAGACGGAACACATGCTCGCCGTTGGTCACCAGATCGACCGCTCCGGAAACGGCCACCGCACCAGCACCGGTGGGGGAGTGTTTGGCAAGATGACGAGCCACTCGTTTGGCTGCGTCAACAGCTGCATCGACCTCGTCCACAGCCTCCACGCCTGCCGGACGCGTGCCGGGAACGGTGGAATCGTTTTGTGCAAGACCCCACATCGCATCGAGTGCGATGATCTCGCTCGCATTGCCGCGCACGATGGTCGGCGGATAGGTGCGGAACGATTCGAGAATGGCGGTACGGGTTTTTCCGATGCCCGCGGCGACCGGGTCAAGCACCCACGTCTTGCCGTTCTTGTGTAGTTTGTAGGCGATTTCCGGCAGCGCATCTTTGAAGAACGGCAGCAACGTGCCCACATTGATGTAGTTCGATCCTGCGATTTCCGCGGTGTCGATTACATCGTCCGGTAGAAAGCTCATGGCGGCAGTGCCTCCGGCGGCAAGCTGCGCGTTGGCCACAAGATTCATCGTGACGAAATTGGTGAACGACTGCGCCAAAGGCGTGGTCGTTCGTACGTTGTTGACTGCCTGTGCAATCTGTTCACGCAACGTTGCCGAAAACGAGTTATCGCTCATTGTCTGCTCCCTACGTTGGTCCTAACCAACAGGTTCAAAGGGTCAGGCATTCGCCTATCTCAGCTCCCACTTTCGTCGGAAGCCCCCCTGCATGTACATAACGTATCCAACCTATACAAAGGCCCTGACACTGTACTACTGACGTGGATGCCTTGCTCGAGGTGATTCACATCTGTGGTTATGATCCAGCTTAAACAGCAGATAATTACATAGTTATTGTTGTTTAGATTCTGCTAAACCATGGATATGTAAATATGTGTATGGGGTTTGTACGGAGGCTTCTCGCTTATATATGGCAGTCCTCTCCGAAGAAAGGCCATATCGGGGGTGTGAAAATGGCCGGTTTGACTATTTGACCTACCATATATAAGCGAGAAGCCTCATGTCGAGATGTGGAATCTGCCATACGCAGGCGAGATACGACCCAATTGGGTGGCGTTCTGTCACCGCGTGAAGGTAGGCTTTGCGCTTGTAAAGACCCCAAACCGTTCAAACCAGAAGGTGCATTGTGGCTGTATCCAAACTCGATGAAGTCGTATCCCTCGCCAAGCGTCGTGGCTTTGTTTTCCCCGCCGGTGAAATCTACGGTGGAACCCGTTCCGCGTGGGATTACGGTCCGCTCGGCGTTGCGCTGAAAGACAATATCAAGCGCGAATGGTGGCGTTCCATGGTCGTCACCCGTGGCGACGTGGTGGGCGTTGACACGTCCATTATTCTTCCGCCGGCTGTGTGGGTGGCTTCCGGCCACGTGTCCGTGTTCAACGATCCGCTGATCGAATGCCTCAACTGCCACAAGCGCCACCGTGCGGATAAGCTTGAGGAATCCTATGCCGAAAAGCATGGCGACAAGCTGCCGGAAAACGGTCTCAAGGATATTGTGTGCCCGGATTGCGGCACCCGTGGCAACTGGACTGAACCGCGCGACTTCAACATGATGCTGCGCACCCACCTCGGACCGGTCGAAGACGAGAATTCGCTGCACTACCTGCGTCCGGAAACCGCGCAGGGCATTTTCGTGGACTTCAAGAACGTGATGACCTCTTCTCGTTCCAAGCCGCCGTTCGGCATCGCCAACATGGGCAAGTCCTTCCGTAATGAAATCACCCCGGGCAACTTCATCTTCCGTACCCGCGAGTTCGAACAGATGGAAATGGAATTCTTCGTGGCTCCGGGTACCGATGAGGAATGGCACCAGTACTGGATCGACGCACGCACCCAGTGGTACATCGATCTTGGCGTGAAACCGGAGAACCTGCGCCACTATGAGCATCCGAAGGAGAAGCTGGCCCACTATTCGAAGCGTACCGTCGACATTGAATACAAGTTCGGCTTCCAAGGATCCGATTGGGGTGAACTCGAAGGTGTGGCCAACCGTACTGACTTCGACCTTTCTGCACATGCCAAGCATTCCGGCGAGGACCTGAGCTACTTCAACCAGGCCACCGGCGAAAAGTACGTGCCGTACGTCATCGAGCCGGCCGCAGGCCTGACCCGCTCTCTCATGGCCTTCCTTGTTGATGCCTACGACGTTGACGAGGCGCCGAACACCAAGGGCGGCGTCGACAAGCGTACCGTGCTTCGTCTTGATCCGCGCCTGGCTCCGGTCAAGGCCGCAGTGCTGCCGTTGAGCAAGAAGCCGGAACTGCAGACCGTGGCACATGATCTGGCAGCCGACCTGCGTCAGCACGATTGGATGATCGACTACGACGAGGCCGGTGCGATCGGTCGTCGCTACCGTCGCGAAGACGAAATCGGCACCCCGCTGTGCATCACCGTCGACTTCGATACGCTCGACGATCAGGCCGTCACCATTCGTGAACGTGACACCATGCAGCAGGAGCGCGTCGCACTCGACAAGGTGGCCGATTACGTGTCTGCACGCATTGGCGAGAAGCATGTGCGCTACCCGCAGGTACCGGTCGAGATGGGCGGCGAGGCTTGGCCTGAGTCCGTCAAGATCGCCGAAGCCGGTGGCTTGTACTAAAACTGGTTACTGGTTACCATAGCGTTCTTATGCCAGATAGCATTGTGACTGCTTACGAGGAATCCGACGTGCTCGACCCGCGTACCGACGCGGTGAGGCCGTCGGTTCCTCCGGTTATTAAGCCTGTTGATTTAGGGTCGGTGCATGTTGAGACGCCGGTGGTGCTTTCGCCTATGGCGGGAGTGACCAACTGGCCGTTCCGCGTGATTTGCGAAAGCTACGGTCCTGACGGTCTGTACGTAGCTGAAATGATCACCGCGCGCGCGTTGGTTGCCCGCAATCCCAAAGCATTGCGGTTGTGTCATTTCGCTCCAAGCGAGAAGATTCGCTCGCTGCAACTGTATGGCGTGAATCCAGCAATCGTGGAACAGGCTGCGAAAATCGTCATCGACGAAAACATGGCCGACCACGTCGATCTGAATTTCGGATGCCCCGTACCCAAAGTGACCAGGCGTGGCGGCGGTTCGGCGTTGCCATGGAAGACGGATCTGTTCCGTGAGATTATCCAACGCGTGGTCAAGGTCTGTGATGCGGCCAATGTGCCTGTTACGGCGAAGATTCGTGTCGGCATCGACCACGAGCATGAGACGTTCCTTGAAGCCGGGCATATCGCGCAGGAGGAAGGTTGCAGGGCCGTTACCCTGCATGCGCGTACCACCGCCGAATATTACGGTGGGCATTCCGACTGGAGCAGAATCGGTGAACTGGTCGAAGCGCTAGATATTCCAGTGTTCGGCAACGGTGACATTTGGGGTGCGAACGATGCGCTTGCCATGGTTGCCGAAACCGGTTGCGCTGGTGTTGCGATCGGCCGTGGCTGTCAAGGCAGGCCGTGGCTGTTTGCCGATATCAAGAACGCGTTCGCCGGCTGCGACAAGCGTGTCGACCCTACATTGGGAGACGTGTGCCGTGTGGTTGAACGCCATGCGGAACTGTTGACCGAATTTTATGATGGCGACGAGCAGATGGCCGTGCATGATCTGCGTAAGCATATCGCGTGGTATCTCAAGGGATTCCCCGTTGGAGGCTCCACCCGTCGCGCTTTCATGGAATGTGAAAATCTTGAGGATGTCAGAACCGAAATAGGCAAGCTGGATCCCGACACCCGTTTCCCCGAACGAGTGGTCGACAAGCCAAGGGGGCGCGTGCGCTTCGCAAAGAAAGTGCATTTGCCCTACGGATGGTTGGAATCACGGGAAACGACGCATGATGAACGTCAGGCGCTGTTCGGCGATGATCCTATGGATGCCAGTTATTGAACATGACATGCTGATGTGGTTAAATCGTGTGGGGCGCCGAAAGAGGGTACATCTGAGGCGAAATGAACACGTTAGCAATAAAAAGTGAAAAAACGTCGTTACACACGGCGAAAAGCGCGCGTATTACGGCGTGTCTGCGATAAAGTTGTGCGTAAACGCGAGTGACAGGAGACTATGGTGAGCGAGATTGCCCAGACTGACAATTTCAACGACAAGACGAATATCAAGGTTGTCGGTGTTGGTGGAGCTGGCGGTAATGCCGTCAATCGCATGATTGCCGAGGGTCTTCAAAGTGTTGAATTTATTGCGATCAATACCGACGCGAAGGATCTGATGCGTTCCGACGCTGATGTCAAGATCTCCTTGAACGATGCCACCAGCCGTGGTCTTGGCGCCGGTGCCGACCCGGAGAAGGGCGCTAAAGCCGCTCAGGATCATCAGTCTGATATCGAGGAATCGCTCAAGGGCGCCGATATGGTGTTCGTGACCTGCGGTGAGGGTGGTGGCACCGGTACCGGCGCAAGCCCGATCGTAGCTCGTGCCGCACACCAGCAGGGTGCGTTGACCATTGCGGTGGTTACCCGTCCGTTCGGCTTTGAAGGTCCCCAGCGTGCGGCTTCCGCAGCACTTGGCATTGAGAATCTGCGCAAGGAAGTCGATGCACTGATTGTGATTCCGAACGATCGACTGCTTGAGCTTTCCGATCGCACCATTGGTATCGTCGACGCGTTCAAGACCGCCGACACTGCATTGCTGGCAGGTGTGCAGGGCATCACGGACCTGATTTCCTCCAATTCTTACATTCACGTCGACTTCAACGACGTCAACGCCATTCTGCGTGGCGCAGGCACCGCACTGTTCGGCATCGGTTCCGCCCGGGGCGAGGATCGCGCCACCCAGGCCGCCGAAATCGCCATCAGCTCTCCGCTGCTGGAAGAAAGCATCGAGGGTGCTCATGGCGCTTTGATCAACATCGCGGGTCCGTCCGACCTGAAGCTGCAGGAAGCGGCTGCCGCCACTCAGCTGGTGGGCAAGGCCATCCATCCGGAAGCGCAGATCATTTGGGGTCTTTCCCTCGACGACGCCTATGGCGACGAAGTGCGTGTCACTGTCATCGCCGCAGGCTTCGATGCCAACTCCAAGAAGGCCCCTCAGGCCGAGGCCCAGAAGCAGGCCGAGCCTGCGGAAGATACGATTCCGCTGTCGGCGCTGTCCGCGGCTCCGAGAGCTGCTGCTCCGAGGGCGGCGGCTCCGCAGCAGCCTCAGCTCATTCAGACTCCGGAAGCCCCGAAGGTGCAGCCGCTGTCCACTTATGTTCCGTCCACTCCGGAACCCGTCGTTCCGTCATTCGATCAGACCACCGAGCATGAAGTGGTGTCTTCGAACGACGCCGGCGATTTGGATATTCCGGATTTCCTGCGCTAAAAGCAACGCGAAGACGCGAAAGGATCGTTCATGGCAGGTTTTATGAAAAGCGCGATGTCCTATTTGGGCATGACCGACGTTGCCGAGGGTGACGAGGATTTTAACGAGGAGGCTGAGAGCGGCGAAACCTCGTTCGATTCCGATCATTCCGTGACCCCGATGGCTTCGACGCCTGCCGCGACGTCCGCACCGCGCGAGCAGACCAAAGCCAACCCGTTCCAAGGTGGAAGGGTGAGCCGTATCACCACGATTCACCCGAAGTCCTATGAGGATGCGCAGCTGGTCGGACGTGCCATTCGCGACGGCGTTCCGGTGGTGCTGAACCTAACTGGCGTTGCCGAGGCCGTGGCGTATCGTATTGTGGACTTTTCCGCGGGTGTGGTTTTCGGCGTGCGTGGCTCCATCGAACGTGTCACTCCGCGTGTGTTCCTGCTTAGCCCAGCTCAAGTGAATATCAAGGTTGAGGAACCGCAGGTGAATAGCTCGTCGCACGATTTGTTCGCCGACTGACGCAGACGAAAGCCATTGCGAAATCAGACTGCGTAAAGCCTCCATCACTCGTGATGGGGGCTTTGTTATGTTCTGTTGCTATGGTGGTGCTCCATGATTTTGACTTTGATCGGTAGCGTCGTTCACTTTCTGGTGAATGCCTACATTCTGGTGCTGTTCATTCGCATGATTCTCGATTGGATAGCTGTGTTGGCGTCGGCATGGCGTCCACGGGGGTTGGCGTCGTCGCTGATTGACGCGGTTTACCAGTTGACAGAGCCTCCACTGCGCTGGCTACGCCAATATATCCGCCCTATTCCAATGGGTCCTATTTATTTCGATGTGGCATTCATCGTTCTTTATTTCATTCTCATTGTTATTGATTTCCTCATTTAATGCATGTCAAATGCCGATTTTTCGCAAAAAATCGGTGGTTCCGTGCTAGAGTCAACAAATGAAAGCAACAACAGCAAGGCATCAAGCCCAAAGCGAGGTGTAAGATTTATGGCTCTGTTGACGCCGAAAGATATCAGAGAGCATACTTTCCGGACCGTAAGGTTGAAAGAGGGGTATGACGTCGACGAAGTCGACGATTTTCTCGATCAGGTAACCGAGACGGTGGAGGCTCTAGGCAAGCAGGCAGTCGCCAGCGGCCAGGCCACTCAGGCCCTCGGCCCGGATGTTGCGGGGCTCAACTCCAAGATTTCCGAGCTCAGCGCTCAGGTTCAGTCCCTGCAGCAGGAGAACGCGACATTGAAGTCCGCCTCCGAGCAGGCAGCCGGCGCTGGTGATCAGGCAGCTCAGGCAGCTCAGGTCGCAGCAGCCAAGCTTACCGAGGCTGAGGAAAGCAACCGTGCTCTGTCGGCTCAGAACGAACAGCTCAAGGATCAGGTGGATCGTCTGTCCGCACAGGTTGACCAGCTCACCGCGCAGTCGGCTGAAGCTGCCGGCCAGGCGGATTTGGGCGAACAGCTGACCTCCATGCAGCATGAGCGCGACGCATTCCGTGCGCAGACCGAAGACCTGTCCCGTCAGCTGGCTTCCGCCCAGCAGCAGGTTGTGGTGGCCCAGCAGCAGGCGGCTGAGATCCAGCAGCTCAATGCAAGGCTTGAAGAGGCTCAGGAGCAGGTCGCCCAAGCTCAGCAGCTCACGCAGCAGCATGCGGCACAGTCCCAGCAGCAGGATGAGCGTGCCCAGCAGCAGGCCGCGCAGATTCAGCAGCTTGCACAGCAGCTGCAGGAATCGCAGCAGCGTGAAGCCCAGCTGCGCGAGCAGGTCGCCAAGGTCGAGCCGAGCACCGAAACCGGAAGCCTGCAGAAGATCGCAGGAGCCGCAGCCACCGCTAATACGGAGCCGGAGCGCGCCACCGCCATGCTGACCTTGGCCATGCAGCTGCACGACCAGTATGTCGACAAGGGCAAGGCCAAGGCCAAGGAAATTACCGACGAGTCCCAGCGCAAGTACGATGAGCTCATCGGCAATGCCAACGACTACTCCAACCGTACTCGTTTCGAGGCTGACAACTATTCCGAAAGCACCCGTTCCGATGCTGATCAGTATTCGGCCGACACCCGTGCCAAGGCTGATGGTTACCTGAACCAGAAGACTCAGGAAGGCGACGCGTACTTGGCCAAGCGTGCCCAAGAAGGCGATGACTACCTAGCACAGCGCACTCAGGAGGGTAACGCCTACTTGGATCAGAAGACCCAGGAAGGCGATGCTTATCTTGCGCAGAAGACCCAGGATGGTGATGCTTATCTGGATCAGAAGACTCAGGAGGGCGATGCCTACCTTGTACAGAAGACCCAGGATGGCGATACCTACTTCTCCACGAAGCACAACGAAGCCGACGAGTACGAGTCCGAAGTGCAGAAGCGTGCCTTCGACTACGATTCGAAGACCCGTACCGCAGCCGACGATTATGCTCAGCAGGTCCGCGACAATCTCGAAGCGCAGACCAAGGTCATCGAAGGTAACATTCAGGGCCTCAAGCAGTTCGAAACCGAATACCGCGCGCGTCTTACCGAATTCCTCGGACAGCTCGTGTCGCAGGTGTCCGACACGAACAACTATGATCAGGATTCCCAGAACGACTGAGATTAGGCTGTGTCTGACATCATGACAAATGATCAAAGACGGCTGCGCACTCGCGTGGCCGTCTTTGCGTGTATCGCCGTTGCGGCGCTGGTACTTGATCAGATCACCAAGGCATGGGCGCAGTCGGCGCTTGCCGACGGGCATACGGTACGTGTGGTTCCGGGAATGCTTTCATTCACGTTGGTGCATAATCCGGGCGCGTCCTTGGGTATGGGATCCAACATGACGTGGTTGATTTCCCTGCTTGCCATTGTGGCTTGCGTGGCGCTGGTGGTACTGGAGATCCGTACCATTTCCATGAAATGGACGGTGGTGTTCGCTCTTGCATTCGCCGGAGCGTTAGGCAATCTCATCGACCGCGTTGCATATGCCGAAGGTTTCCTCAACGGCAAAGTCGTCGACTTCCTCAACTACGGATGGTCGGTCGGCAATGTTGCTGACATTTTCCTGATGGTGGCGGGCGTTGCCGCAGTTGCATTGCTGCTCGTAGGAGAACCGTTCAGTCAGAAGGAACTTGACGAACGGAACAAGGAACAGATGGAACGGACGGCTGGAGAGAAGAGCACATGAGCCGTCTTGTTCCCGCACCCGACGCGCTTGTCGGCAAACGTTTCGATGTCGCCGTTGCCAAAATGCTGGGCATTTCCCGTGCCAAGGCAGCGGAACTCATCGAAAGCGGGCAGGCGCGTGTACTTGGCCGTGACATTTCCAAATCGTCGACTCTGCAATCAGGCGAAACCGTGGAATTCGATATCGTCGAGGAACGAACCGATCCTGAACCGATCGCGCATGATATGGCCGTGGTCTATGAAGACGACGATGTGGTGGTGGTTGACAAACCGGTGGGTGTGGCGGCTCATGCTTCCGTCGGCTGGACCGGTCCGACGGTGCTCGGCAGTCTGCTCGACAGGGGAGTGCACATCACTTCTTATGGCGCTGCAGGGCGTCAAGGCATCGTATCCCGCCTCGACGTGGGCACATCCGGATTGATGCTCGTATGCAAGTCCGATCTCGCCTATGTGGAAATGCGCAGACAATTCGCCGAACATGAAGTCGTAAAAACCTATCATGCGCTCGTGCAAGGCAATCTCAAGGAAAACAAAGCAACCATCGAAGCACCGATCGGTCGCGCCAAAGTCTCCGATTTTCGTTTTTGCGTGACTCCTGCCGGCAAAGAGGCCATTACCCATTGGGATGTGATGGAACGTTTCGGTGAGGCGACACTAGTTTCCGTGAACCTTGAAACCGGGCGTACGCATCAGATTCGCGTGCATTTCTCATCCATCGGGCATCCGCTTGCCGGAGACGCCATGTATGGCGCCAATCCGCAACTGAGCGAAACGTTAGGACTGGAACGGCAGTGGCTGCACGCGATGCAACTCGAATTCCGCCATCCGCGAACCCGTGTCTGGACTACGGTGAAATCACATTACCCAGCTGATCTGGAGCATGCGCTTGATGTGATGCGCGACAGACACGACACACAAGACAAGCCCGAAGCGTGAGCGCACGTCACCAATCACCGGTAGATTGGAACGCATGGCTACTTCCGGAAATTTCGTACAACTGCATAATCACACGCATTATTCGCTGCTTGACGGCGCATCGAAAATTCCGGATCTGGTCAAGCGTGCCAAAGAACTCAATATGCCCGCCGTCGGCATCACCGACCATGGCAACATGCATGGTGCATACGAAATGTGGAGCACCGCGGTCAAAGAGGGCGTCAAACCGATCATCGGCATCGAAGCGTATGTGACGCCGGAAACCGCGCGACAGGACCAAACCCGCGTCAGCTGGGACACCAACTGGAATCCCGATATCGATCCGCAGCATCGCCGGCGCAACCCTAACGACGTATCCGGCGGCGGCCTGATCACCCACCTTACGATGTGGGCCGAAACCGACGAAGGCCTCGTCAATCTTATGAAAGCGTCCACCGACGCAAATCTTGAGGGACGTGTCATGCGATACCCTCGAATGGATAAGGAAATCCTTGCCAAATATTCCAAAGGCATCATCGCATCTTCCGGATGCCCGTCAGGAATCATCCAAACGCGACTGCTGCTCGGCCAATTCGACGAAGCATTGCGTGCTGCAGGGGAATTACAGGATATTTTCGGACGCGACAATTTTTATATCGAATTCATGGACCACGGTCTGAAAATCGAAAAGCAAGTGACCGACGGTCTGCTGGACATTGCGAAAAAACTGAACGCGCCGCTGCTTGCCACCAACGATTCGCATTACGTGCGTGCCGAAGACGCGGGCTCGCAGGACGCCATGCTGTGCATCAACTCGGGTTCCACGTTGGACGAGCCGGGACGATTCAAATTCGACGGAACCGGCTACTACCTGAAATCTGCCGAAGAAATGCGCGAACTGTTCAAAGACATTCCCGAAGCGTGTGACAACACGTTGGAAATCGCCGAACGCTGCAATGTCATGTTCGACGATCATGAGGACGGCGCGTTCATGCCGCAATTCGACTGCCCGGAAGGCTGGGACGAGACCTCGCTGTTCCTGCGAAAAGTCGAGGAAGGCTTGGAACAGCGCTATGACGGTCATCCGCCGATCGAAGTGCTTAAGCAGGCCGATTACGAATGCGGTGTGATCTGCCAGATGCAGTTCTGCGGATACTTCCTCGTGGTGGCCGACTACATCAACTGGGCCAAATCGCATGGCGTGATGGTGGGGCCGGGCCGTGGATCCGCGGCAGGAGCCATGGTGGCGTACGCCATGGGCATCACCGAACTCGACCCGATTAAACATGGTCTGATCTTCGAACGATTCCTTAATCCGGAACGTGTGTCACTACCTGATATCGACGTCGATTTCGATCCGGATGGCCGCGGCCGAGTGCTTGATTACGTCGGCGACAAGTACGGTCGAGACAAGGTCGCGCAATGTGTGATCTATGGCACCATCAAAACCAAGCAGGCGCTGAAGGATTCCGCGCGAATCATGGGCTACGAATTCTCCATGGGCGAGCGTATCACCAAGGCGTTGCCGCCGGCGCAGACGGGTGGCAAGGATATTCCGTTGCGCGATATTTTCGAGCCGACGTCGAAACGTTATGCGGAGGCTCGTGAATTCCGTGAATTGTATGATTCCGATCCGGATGCGAAGCGTGTTACGGATGAGGCGATGGGTATTGAGGGGTTGATTCGTCAGACCGGCGTGCATGCGTGCGCCACGATCATGGGTAGCGAGCCGATTTCGAATACGTCGCCGCTGCTGGAACGTACCGATGGTACGGTTACGACCACGTTGGAATATCATACGTGTGAAACGCTTGGTTTGGTCAAGATGGATTTTCTTGGTCTTTCCAACTTAACGGTTATTCGCGATACGTTGAATAATATCGAGGCGAATGGCAAGGAGCGTATCGACCATACGAAGATTCCGTTGGATGACCGTGCCACGTACGATCTGTTGTCGCGAGGTGACACGCTTGGTGTGTTCCAGTTGGATTCCGATGGTATGCGTTCGTTGCTGAAAACGTTGAAGCCGAATAACTTCAACGATATTTCCGCATTGATCGCGTTGTATCGTCCTGGTCCGATGGATATGGATTCGCATACGAATTATGCGAAGCGTAAGAATGGTTTGCAGAAGATCACGCCGATTCATCCTGAGGTGGCTGAGCCGCTGAAGGAGGTGCTTGATGAGACGTATGGTCTGATTGTGTACCAGGAGCAGGTACAGTCGGCTGCGCGTATTTTGGCTGGTTATTCGTTGGGCAAGGCAGATGTGCTTCGTCGAGCGATGGGTAAGAAGAAGCCTGAGGTACTGGCCAAGGAGAAGGTGCCGTTCTTCGCGGGCATGAAGGAGCATGGGTATTCTCAGGAGGCGGCTCAGGCCGTGTGGGATATTTTGGTGCCGTTCTCAGGCTACGCGTTCAATAAGGCGCATTCGGCCGCATACGGTTTGATTTCGTATTGGACCGCGTATTTGAAGACGCACTATCCGGTGGAGTTCATGGCGGCTTTGCTGCAGGGTGCGAGCACGAACAAAGATAAGACCGCGTTGTATTTGGGTGAGGCTCGCCGCATGGGCATTCAGGTGTTGTCGCCTGATGTGAACGAGTCGGTGTATGAGTATTCCGCTGTTGGCGATGTGGTGCGTTTTGGTCTTGGCGCCATTCGTAACGTTGGCAAGGCTGCGGTTGATGCGATCGTCAAGGAACGTGACGGCAGTCATGGCAAGTATGTGAATTTCCCTGATTTCATCAAGCGTGTGCCGATGGAGGCATTGAATCGTCGATTGGTTGAATCGTTGATCAAGGCCGGTGCGTTTGATTCGATTGATCCGAACCGTCGTGCGTTGTTTACGATTCATGAGGCTGCGATCAATTCGGTGGTCGGTTTGAAGCGTAAGCAGGCTGAGGGCCAGTTTGATTTGTTCGCCGATTTGGAGGATTCCGGCGAAGATGATGCCGGCATGGGTGATGCCATGGTGAACGTGCCTGACGTGGAGGAGTGGGATAAGAAAACCAAGTTGAATTTCGAGCGTGAAATGCTTGGTTTGTATGTGTCCGACCATCCGTTGAGCGGCATGCAGTCGATTCTGGCGTCGTTGTGTGAAATGTCGATCGCGCATCTGATTGATCGTGCCGCAAATATGCCTGACGGTCAGCAGGTGACGGTGGCGGGCTTGATCACGAATGTGGATCGTCGCGTGTCGAAGAAGGGTAATCCTTGGGCGATTGTGACGATTGAGGATTTGGAAAGCTCCATCCAGTGCATGTTCTTCGGCAAGGTATACGAGGCCGCCGCTCCCGAACTGGCAGTCGATACGGTGGTGCAGATCCGTGGACAGGTCGAAAAACGCGATGAGACGGTGAGCATGCGTGCCACGGAATTCAACGTGCCGACGTTGGAGGCGCAAGATGAGAAGCCGGTGACGATTATGCTGCCGCCGATCGCGCTTGACCAATCGCATGTGCAGCAGTTGGGGCAGATTCTCTCGAATCATCCTGGACCCTGCGAAGTGAAGCTCGCATTGATGGACGATAAGGGCAACGCCAAGGTACTGACGTTCGGCGACCGTTTCCGCGTGCGCCGCGACACGAGTCTGTTCGCTGAAATCAAAATCCTTTTCGGTCCCAGTTCTCTGCCTTTGGGCTGACCGGTCGTGGGGATGATGCCGAAAGTTCAGCCGAATATCTCACTATGCGGCTGAACTTGAGACGTGCAGGCGTTCTCGTGACATTACGTTGTTACCATGGGGCGTTATGAGCGAAGAAAACTATATGCGAATCATTGACCTGCGCGGCAAGAAGTTGACCCGAGCTGAAATGCTGGAGGCTATGCCCCGCGCCGAGATGGGCACCAACGAGGCGACCGATCTCGTGCAGCCCATTCTTGACGATGTGAAGGCCCGCGGTGCTGCGGCCCTGCGTGACTTCGCGGAGAAATTCGACCATATCCGTCCGGAGAATCTGCGCGTGCCGGTGGAAGCCATGAAGGCCGCCGTCGACGAGTTGGATCCGGAAGTGCGTGCCGCCATCGAAGAGTCCGTGCGTCGTTCCCGCGCCGTGTCCGCTTCCCAGGTGCCGGCACCGTTCCACACCGATCTGGCTGAGGGTGCCCGCGTTTCCGAACGTTGGATTCCGGTGCAGCGTGTCGGTCTGTATGTGCCTGGAGGCAAGGCTGTCTACCCAAGCTCCGTTATCATGAACGTGGTTCCGGCACAGGCCGCCGGCGTGGAATCTCTCGCCATCGCAACCCCGCCGAGCCGTAACAATGCCGATGGTCTGCCTGACAAGACCATTCTCGCCACCTGCGCCATTCTTGGCGTTGATGAAGTGTATGCGGTCGGCGGCGCTCAGGCCGTGGCCATGTTCGCCTACGGTGCCAAGGGTTCCGAACCGCAGGACGGTGAGATCCTGTGCGATCCGGTCGACAAGATCACCGGTCCTGGCAACATTTTCGTCGCTACCGCCAAGCGTATGGTGTCGGGCATTGTCGGCATCGACGCCGTGGCAGGACCGACCGAAATCGCCATCATCGCAGACAAGGGCGCCAATCCGAGCTGGCTGGCCGCCGATCTGATCGGCCAAGCCGAGCATGACGAACTCGCCGGTTCCGTGCTCATCACCGACAGCGAAGAGATCGCCGAACAGGTGCAGGAGGATCTCAAGTACCGCGTGCCTCGCACCGAGCATTCCGAGCGTGTGAACACGTCGCTGCGTGGTCGTCAGTCCGGCATCATCCTCACCGATGGCATCGAACAGTCCATCGACGCGGCCAACGCGTATGCCGCCGAACACCTTGAGGTCCAGACCTCCGACCCGGATGCCGTGATCGCCAAGATCCGCAACGCCGGTGCCGTCTTCCGTGGCCCGTATTCTCCGGTGCCGCTGGGCGACTACATGTCCGGCTCCAACCATGTGCTGCCGACCTCCGGCACTGCACGTTTCGCCTCCGGCCTGGGCGTGCACACCTTCATGAAGCCGGTCGAAGTCATCGAATACGACGAGCAGGGCCTGAAGACCCTCGCTGCTCGCGTGAACGCCTTCGCCGTTTCGGAAGATCTGCCGGCACACGGCGAAAGCGTGCTGAGCCGCTTCATCGACGATCCGTACAACAAGGAAACCATCAAGGAACAGGAAGAGCAGGCAGGCCTTCGATGAGTGAGACTTCCAGCAACGCCATTCCGGCATATCTCCCGCTGCGTAACGATCTGATCGGCGAAGAGCCGTACGGTGCGCCGCAATTGGACGTGCCTGTATGCCTCAACGTCAACGAGAACCCGTATGCGCCGGAACCGGCAGTGGTCGAAACCATCGCGCAGCGAGTCAAGGAGATCGCCCCGTCGCTCAACCGTTACCCGGATCGTGAGCATATCGCGTTGCGTCAGGCGTTCTGCGACTATCTCGAACGCGAGTCCGGCGTTAAGATGGAAGTCGACCAGCTGTGGGGCGCCAACGGGTCCAACGAGATCATGCTGCAGCTGTTCCAGGCTTTCGGCGGTCCAGGGCGCATTGCGCTCGGTTGCGATCCGACGTATTCGATGTATCCGGAATATGCTCGCGACACGTTCACCACGTGGAAGCTTGCGCACCGCAACGAGGATTTCTCACTGAACGTCGACGCCACCATCAAAGCGATCGAAGACGTCAAGCCGGCCATGATCGTGCTCACCAGCCCGAACAATCCGACCGGCACCCCGCTGAAGATGGACGATCTCAAGCGTGTGCTCGACGCCGCCAAAACCGCTGAAGTCGAAGGTGCCGCCGAGGGCGTGCATCCGGTGGTCGTAGTGGACGAAGCCTACATCGAATTCCGTGATCCGGGCACGCCCACCGCGCTCGAACTCATCGACGAGTATGAGAATCTCGCCGTGAGCCGAACCATGAGCAAGGCGTTCGCCTTCGCAGGCGCACGAGTCGGCTATCTGGCCGCCAACAAGGGCATCATCGACTGCGTGCGCATCGTGCGCATGCCGTACCACCTGTCGGCCGTCACCCAGGCAGCCGCGCTTGCCGCATTCGAACATACCGACGAGCAGCTCAGCCGTGTGGCACACCTGCGTGACATTCGCAATCAGACCGCAGCGTGGCTCAAGGAACAAACCTACAAGGGACAGCCGCTCGAAGTGGCCGAAACACAGTCCAACTTCATCCTGTTTGGCGGTCATTTCGACGATCGCAGCCGCATCTTCGACGAACTGCTCAAGCGTGGCGTGCTCATCCGCACCGTCGGCCCTGACGGCTGGATGCGCGTATGCATGGGCACCGACGAGGAAATGGCGCGTTTCCGCGAAGCATTGGTCGAAGTGCTGCGTATTGTGGAACAGGACTGAAATACATACGTAAAAACTGCACCAAAGCAGGATCGAGCATTTTCAAAAGGAGTCGCAACATGGCGCGTACCGCAACCATCGTTCGTGAAACCAGCGAATCCAAAGTCGAACTGAGCCTGAATCTCGACGGCACAGGCAAAACCGACATCGACACTTCGGTGCCGTTCTACAACCATATGATGACGGCACTCGGCAAGCATTCACTGATCGACCTGACTATCAAAGCCACCGGTGACACCGACATCGACGCGCACCACACCGTCGAAGACATTGCCATCGTATTCGGCGAGGCGTTGAAACAGGCGTTGGGTGACAAGCGTGGCATCTGTCGTTTTGCCGACGCCACCGTGCCGTTGGATGAGGCGCTCGCCAAGGCTGTGGTCGATATTTCCGGACGCCCGTACTGCGTGTGCACCGGAGAGCCGGAAGGCTTCGAATACTGCATGATCGGCGGCCATTTCACTGGCTCCCTCGTGCGTCACGTTATGGAATCCATCGCCATGCATGCCGGAATCTGCCTGCATCTGCAGGTGATCTCTGGCCGTGATCCGCACCACATCGCCGAAGCCGAGTTCAAGGCCTTGGCGCGTGCGCTGCGTTTCGCCATCGAGCCGGATCCACGTGTCGATGGTATTCCGAGCACGAAGGGCGCTCTGTGATGAGCGACGATCGAAATAACGATTTCGACGATTTCCAAGGATTCGACGAATCCAACGATTTCGGCGATCCCAACGCTAACGGCATGCATTTCAGCGAAGAGGAATTGGAAGCGGCTATGTCCGGCTTCGAGCAGGAATTCAAAGATGCCGAGGCAAGCAAGAATGAGCGGACGGACAATCCGCCATCTAAAGCTCTCGATTCCTCCGAAGCTTCCGATGATGCGGAATCCTCCGAATCCTCGGGAATCGACGACATGCTCAACGCGGCTGAGGATTCGTTGAAATTCGAAGACGAGCTGCAGGGACTGCTTGGCAATCGTGCGAAAGTGGCTGTGATCATCACCAGACTGACCTCGCCACGATTGCTGGCGGCATTCTGCGAATTGTCCGATATTTCCGCACAATGCATCGGATCGGCGCAAGGTGCTGTCGCGGTGCTGCGCAATCTCGACGGAGACGGTCCGGAAGCGGCGGTCAAAGACATGACGATCGTCGTTGCCGGCATGCCCGCGATTCTTGCCGTCAACCGTGCGGACAAGCTCGAAGCGACGATGTACGTGGAAGGCAAGGCGGGCAAAACCTTCGCTCCGCCGGTGCTATTCACCTCCACTGCGCCGTTCGTTGAAGATCTCATGCTTGGCATCACCGATATGAACGCGCTGGAACAGGCGGATATGACCATTTTCGATTCCGCCGACCTCGATCGGGATGCAGCGATGAGCATTATCGCCGAGCATACGCGGTTCGGACGCGGCGCATCAAGCATCAGTTAACGACGGCAAACGTGAGTCATCCTGCCGAACATGCGTTACGCGACACAAGACGACTCACGCCATAGAACAACGAATGACACAAGAAGGAGAACGCCCATGACATCCGTGGTGGTTTTCGATTATGGTTTCGGCAACGTGCGTTCCATGGTTCGTGCGCTGGCCAATCTCAACCTTGACGTGACCCTCACTTCCGACCATCGGCAGGCCTTGGAAGCCGACGGTCTGGTAGTGCCCGGCGTGGGCGCTTTCGGTGCATGCATGGAAGGTCTCAAGTCGGTGGGCGGAGACACCGTGATCAAAGATCGTCTGCGTGCCGGGCGACCGGTGCTCGGTGTGTGCGTGGGCGAACAGATCATGTTCGAACGTGGTATGGAACACGGCGCCGGCACTCCGGGCCTTGGTCTGATCAAGGGCGACGTGGAACTGCTTGACGCCGATGTGGTGCCGCACATGGGATGGGACACCGTCGAGGCACCGGAAGGTTCCGTGCTCATGAAGGGTGTGGAAGGTGAACGTTTCTACTTCGTACATTCCTTCGCCGCGATGAACGCCGCTCCTGCCGACATGTCCGGCGACCAGCTTGATTTCGGTGACGCCGAGGAGCGCGTGACCTGGTGCACGTACGGACGCAGCCGTTTCGTGGCGGCCTACGAGCGTGGTCCGCTGTTCGCCACGCAGTTCCACCCCGAAAAGTCCGCCGAAGCGGGCTCGCAGCTGCTGCGCAATTGGATTGCGACGTTCTGATGATATGAGATCGTCATCGCCTGTTTCGACGTTGACTTCATATATACGATTGATGCACGCTTATTTGATGCACATACTTGCGATTGCCATGTAATGGCGATCGGTTGATCACAGAGAGGTACAGACATGTCTTTGACATTGCTTCCCGCCGTCGATGTTCGTGATGGTAAGGCCGTTCGCCTGCGTCAGGGTGAATCCGGTTCGGAAACCGACTACGGTTCGCCGTTGGAGGCCGCTCGCACGTGGGCTGAGTCCGGTGCGGAATGGATTCACCTGGTCGATCTTGACGCCGCGTTCGGCACGGGCAACAACCGTGACCAGCTGCGTGCCATCGTCAAGGAACTGGGCGACAAGGTCAATATTGAAATGTCCGGCGGTGTACGCGACGATGCATCGCTCGATGCGGCCTTGGAAGCAGGAGCAGCCCGTGTGAACATTGGCACGGCCGCTCTTGAGAATCCGGATTGGACCGCTTCCGTCATCAAGAAGTACGGTGATCGCGTGGCAGTCGGCCTCGATGTGCGCGGCCACACCCTCGCGGCACGCGGATGGGTGAAGGAAGGCGGCGACCTGTTCGAAACCATGGCGTTTCTGGATTCCGTCGGCTGCTCCCGTTACGTGGTCACCGATGTGGCCCGCGACGGCATGATGAGCGGCCCGAACATCGACCTGCTGCGTGAAGTCGCGGAACGTACTGATGCGAAGGTCACCGCGTCCGGCGGTATTTCCAAGCTCGATGACCTGCGTGCCATCAAGGAGCTCGCCGATTTGGGCGTGGACTCCGCCATTCTCGGCAAGTCGCTGTACGCATGCGCTTTCACCTTGGAAGAGGCTCTTGAAGTCGCACGCTGAACATTGTTCGACAAGCCAATGATGATAGGACCGTCTACAACGTGGACGGTCTCGTCGTATTGCGGCGCGTGTTAACGACTTTCGTAACATGCGCATGGAACGATGGGGCACTATGGATAAACAGCAAGAGTTTGCTTTGCGCACAGTCGAAGAACGCGACGTGCGCTTCATTCGTTTGTGGTTCACGGATGTGTTGGGAACATTGAAGTCCGTGGCTATCGCACCGGCTGAATTGGAAGCTGCGTTCGAGGAAGGGCTCGGATTCGACGGTTCCGCGGTGGAAGGCCTCACCCGTGTGTCCGAAGACGATATGATCGTCAAACCCGATCCGTCGACATTCCAGATTTTGCCGTGGCGTGGCGGCCCGCAGGGCACCGCGCGCATGTTCTGCGACGTGCTTACCCCTGATGGCGAGCCGTCGTTGGGCGATCCGCGGCATGTGCTGAAGCAGGCTCTGTCGAAAGCCAAGGAAAAGGGCTTCACCTTCTACGTGCATCCGGAAATCGAATTCTATCTGTTCGAAAGGCAGGATGATTGGTCCCAGACGCCGACTCCGATTGACGAGGGCGGCTATTTCGATCATGTGCCGCGCAGCCCTGGCATGGACTTCCGCCGTGCCACCGTCAACATGCTCGAACAGATGGGCATCTCGGTGGAATACTCGCACCATGAGGCGGGTCCAGGCCAGAACGAGATCGATCTGCGTTATGCGGACGCGCTTACCACGGCCGACAACATCATGACCTTCCGCACCGTCGTCAAGGAGATTTCGCTGGAGCGCGGCATTCATGCCAGCTTCATGCCGAAACCGCTTTCCGACGCTCCGGGCTCCGGCATGCATACGCATTTAAGCCTGTTCGAAGGTGACTCCAACGCGTTCTATGAGGCGGGTCAGGAATTCAACATGTCCGTCACCGCACGCCAGTTCGCCGCCGGCATTCTGTACCATGCGGCTGAAATCTGCGCCGTCACCGACCAGTATGTCAACTCCTACAAGCGCTTGTGGGGCGGCAATGAGGCTCCAAGCTACATCTGCTGGGGACACAACAACCGTTCCGCGTTGCTGCGTATTCCGCAGTACAAGCCAGGCAAGGGCAATTCCGCCCGCATGGAATTCCGTGCGCTCGATCCGGTCGCCAATCCGTACCTCGCATACTCCGTGCTTTTGGCCGCGGGGCTCGATGGCATCGACAAGCAGATGCAGTTGGGCGAGCCGACCAGCGATGACGTCTGGGAGCTTACTGATGCGGAACGGCAGGCCATGGGCATCCAGCCGCTGCCGGAGTCTCTTGACGAGGCGTTGAAGGTTATGGAGAAGTCCGACTTCGTGGCCAGCGTGCTCGGCGAGCACGCGTTCGAATACTTCCTGCGCAACAAGCGTCAGGAATGGGAGGAGTATCGCAAGCAGGTCACTCCGTTCGAACTGAAGAAGTACTTGCCGAGGCTGTAACGGTTTCCCATAATCGAAAATCGCATATCAAAAACCCGCTGTAGTGATCGAAAATGATCACACAGCGGGTTTTCGTATGCCTGAAAATTTGTATTTACGTATCTACAATTGCTGATTAGCTTCGAGGAGAGCCGAACATCGAATTGTAGATGATTGCGAAATTACGATTGCCGTAAGTCGAACAGGCGTCGCCTTCGCCGACTCCCGCATCCAATGCGGCTGCATTCGGCTGATAAGGCGTGTAAATGTACAGCAGTGCGGTCGCCTTGTTTTCGATGTACACGTTGCTGCCACCGCAGCTGGCGTCCGGATTGTATTGAATATAGTTGAGCGTGCCCGCATGGTATCCGTAGCGATCCTCATGTTGCACGTAATACTGGTAGCGTTTTGCCGCGCCATACACCTGTTTGAAGAAACCTGCATATTCCGGGTCACAGTTCGCGTCGTCCGGGCAGCTTAATCCCATGGCCGACTTGAATTGGAAGTCGCTTGGATCGGTGGCGGTAAGCAGATGCTGTTCCTTTTGCAGCACGGTGAGCAACACTTTTTGACTGATGCCGCACGCCTTTCCCGACTTGTAGATGATCGCCGCGGCGCTTTCGTTCGACCTTCCCTCATATGCTTCGCAGTATTCGTTGGCAGGCTGCGATTCGGTGCTAAACGTCATGGATTTCAAGCATTTCTCGCCGTTGCATGCGGCGCCCTGCTCTTCGATGATGGCGTTCACCTGCTGCTCGCTCAGCGCGTTCCCGTTAAAGAACAGACCATCTGAAATGATGTTGCCCGGATTGAAATCGTATTTCGTCTGCAATTGTTCCTGCGAGGCGACCGCTTCGTCCACTTGCACACGCCAACCGATGAATCGCACCAATCCAATGATCAACGCGAGCGCGGCGATAATGGCTACGGTTGTTTCGCCGACTATGAGGATGCGCTTTTTGGTGTTTGCTTTTTTCCAGACGTTACGGAGTTTGGCGAAGCTTGGCTGGTTGTTTTTCTTGGGTTTGCGGTTGTTTTTTGCTGTGGTGGTTGTTTTGCGTGTCATCGCGCATCATTGTATCGCGTTTGGCTTATCGTTTGTTTGACGATTGATTCGTCAAACGATTGACGTGAGAAGATTCAAGGAAAATGTGAGTCTGGCAAGGCGTGGGGAGCGTGAGGGGTCATGGAGGAGAAGAGTATGGCTAAGAGTGATGTGGCGAAGGAACGGTTTTTCAATCTGCCTGTGATTGTGCTGATCTCGCTGAGTTTCATGTTGGGTATGAGCGAGTTCATTGTCGTTGGCATTCTGCCGGATATCGCGGCCGGTTTGAAGGTGTCGGAGGTGACGGTCGGCAATCTTGTGTCGCTGTTCGCGTTCGTGTATGCGCCGGTCACGCCGCTCGGATCGGCGTTGTCGGCTCGTTTTCCGCGTTTTGCCACGCATCTGACGCTGGTTGGGGTGTTCCTTATTGGCAACGTGTTGTGCGCGTTCGCGCCGAATTATGGCGTGCTCGTGGTGGCGCGAATCCTTATCGCATTGGTATCTGGCACGCTGGTGGCTATCGCCATGACGTACGCGCCCGATGTAACAACTGAACAGTACCGCACGAAGTTCATCGCATGGGTGTTCTCCGGCTTCTCCATCGCATCCGTGGTGGGTGTGCCGGTTGGCACGTGGGTTGCGAACACGTTCGGCTGGCGTTGGGCGTTCCATTTGGTGAACGTGCTTACGGTGGCGCTTATTGTGCTCATGGTGATGGTGCTGCCGCGCAACAGCCATATTGTGAAGATTGGTTTTCTGCCGCAATTCCGCCTGTTTTTCGACCGTCGTATTCAGCTGGGCGTGCTTGACGTGGTGTTTGGCGCGGCGGCAACTTACGTGTTCTACACGTATCTGACGCCGATCATGCGAGACGAAGTGCATGTTCCCGAACAGTATTTAAGCGTCGGCCTGGTGATTTTCGGCGCGGCCTGCCTGTGGAGCAACCTGTATGGCGGCAAGCTTGCCGACCGTGGCAGGGGAGTGGAACCGCTGACGCATATTCGTCCGATCTACTGCGCGCACGCCGTGCTTATGGCATCGTTGATCGTAGCGCATTGGGTGCCTGTGTATGGTGCGTTGCTGCTGGTGGTGCTTGGCATGTTCATGTATCTGCAGAATTCCGCCTCGCAGGTGCTGTATATGGATGTTGCCTCGCAGTCGCATCCGGGATCGTTGAATCTGGCCGCGTCGCTCAATTCCATGTCGTTCAATATCGGCATTGCGGTCGGCTCCGCGGTTGGCGGACTGGTCAACACCCATTTGGGATTGATGTGGCTTGGCCCTGTGGGCGCGATCTTCCTACTGTGTGCGGTTGGCACCACAACCCTGCTGCTTCCGTTCGTAGCTCGAGAACGCGATTTCTACGCCAAACAGCAAGCCTGATGGCATTTGGTTGTGGTTTGAACGACCGGTTTTTGAAAGCGGCAAAGTTATAGAAGTTTTTATCTGCCATTCGTTGAGATTGCGGAAAACGATTAGGGGACTGCGATGTTGGCGAGTTGGGCAGTAGATCCGCCGACTTGCGGAGCGTAGTCGGCTAGGTCGATTACGCGGTCGCATGCGTTCCGCGTGTCCGGATCATGGGTTGCTACCAGCACGATCATGCCCTGACCGGCCAGATTGCCGAGCACATGGCTTACGGAATGCGATGTACGCGTATCCAACTGGGCGGTCGGCTCATCAACCAGCAGCATGTTCGGCCTGGAACATACCGCACGCGCGAGCAATCATACTGATAGCGCCAGAGTGTGGGGCTGATGGCAGATGCCGCATCGATTTCGGATTATTCCTCTAATTAGCGTAGTTGGCTTGACGTTGTCATTGATGTCTTGCGCGTCTATCGTAGATGGACAAAAAGGTGAGGAAGTTGAAGCTTCGTCTTCTGCTGCGCAGTCGGGAGCTGCACAGCAGGGGTCAACCAGCGGACAGAAGTTGGCGGCGTCGTTGAGTGAATGGATTGAACAGCGGGAATCGCAAGGTAATATCGCTGAATCGCAGAAAACGATATTGGACAAAGTCAAGAGTACGGGTGAGATTTCAACGTCGGATTATGAGAAAGCCTGGTCCGATTACCGGCAATGCATGATCGACAAAGGATATAAGGAAATCAAACTCATCAAATATCCGAGTGGACTCTATGCCGAAGCTGGACACAAACAGGGAACGACCATTCAGGAATCCCGATATTCCGATGATTCCACGGAATGCGGCGATGAGTATGTTGCAGATGTGCAAGATGTGTACGGCATTATCGTAGGCAATCCGAATCTGTATGCCGATCAAGCGCAAGCCGTGGTCGATTGTTTGCATAGAGACTCGTTCGTGCCGAAGGACTATACCGTAAGCCGGTTCAACAAGGAGTTTTCCGGAACGGATGGCAACACTTCGTTTGACATGCAGAACCTGCAAGTGCGCAGTTGCCTTGTGTCGAACGGCTACAACGTGGGATATGCGACCGACGATACGGAACAGTTGTGGTGAGAAGGTAAGTGATTCCAGGGGAATCATGGTGATGTGTTCGCTGATGGTGCTTGTTGGCTGTGAGTGAATGGGTATATGTGAGTATGACGCGACGATTCGGAATGAAACAAAGGACGGGCGGTAAGCGTTCGAAGTGCACTGCTGTGACTTGGACTCTGCTGGCGGCTGTCACGGCAGCTTGTATTGCGGTCGGATCCTGCGCATTGTGGCTGCCTGACCGCACTCCGGCATTGCTCAGTTCGGCGGGGGAAAAGGCTGTGGCTCCCGCCAGCGTACAGGAATACGCGGGCATGCAGCAGGTTACTGTGGTGCCCACCATTTCCAGTGACCGTGATCTTTCCGGCAATGCGAGTGGCATGGTCACCGCGGACTGGTCCGGCGACGGCTTGATCTCAGGCAAAGGCGCCTACCAGGTGAACGATCGCACGGTAGTGGCGTTGAACACCGCAACCCCCTTGTATCGCGGTCTGAAGACCGGAGACACCGGCGGCGATGTGCTCGCCCTGAATAATGAACTCAACTTACTTGGCTACAACAGCGTTCCCGGATCGGATACCTACGGGTGGGCCACATCGGACGGGTGGAAGCAGTTGATGGCCGACAACGGTAATACGTCGGACGGATCATTGTCATTGGCCGACACATTGTGGATTCCCGAACACGAAGTCGCAGTTGCCGAGTGGAACGCAACCGCCGGATCCATGGTGACGGGCGGCACCGCAATCGGCAAAATCCCCGGATCATTGACGAAACTCACCATCAAAAACGGCACTGCATCCGCGCAGGACCGTTCGTTGACGATATTCGGCATTACGGGAACATTGCCAGCTCATGCCACTGAAATCACGGATGCCGGGTTCCTGCAACAAGTCGAAGCGAACGACAGCTACCAATCCGTGGATGTGGAATCCAAAAAAGCGGGATTGGACGCCACTCTGGCCTTGAGCGAACGGATGCGAGTGCTGCGAGTTCCCGCCGGCGCGGTATTCGGCATCAACGGTTCAACCGGCTGCATCGTGCCCAAATCCAACAACCATGGCAACACTCCCGTGAAAGTGTCGATCGTGGGAGGCGAACTTGGCGTGAGCCTCGTGCAAGCCAACAGCGAAGACATCGCTTCGATCTCCAATGTGGAAATCGGCAGCGGACTTGACAATCTCACCTGCGAGTAGACGATTATGCGATTACGATCGGTACTTTCCGAAGCGTTACGCAATATTGGCGCGGGAGTGAGTCATGCGATGCTCATGTTCGCAGCGGTATTGTTTGCGTCTACATTGCTCGGCGGATATGAGGCTGTCAATGTGGTGGGGCTCGAAACCGAGGCGGTACAACGTATCAACGCCTATGCCGACGTTAACGCCATCGTCGGGGGAACGGTGGACGGAGCCGCATGCGACAGGCTCGCCAACGCTGGCGGCGGTGTGATGAGCACCTTGGCCGGTGCGATGCGTGCTGGTCAACAGATTGTACCGCTTGCCACGCCTGGCAAGGATATATCGTCGTATGAAGTGACGCCCGGCATGATCAGGATGATCGCCGGGAGCACGAAGTCCGATGTGTCCGGCGTGTGGGTATCTACCGACGTGGCCGAGGATTTTGGTCTCACCAAAGGCAGCGTAATGCAGACCGAACAGGGAACGATGAGCGTCGCAGGCGTGTTTGATTGGCCGAACGATAGTCGTGACACGCGATTCGCCTACGCGTTCCTTGTGCCTGTATCCGCGTCGAATGGCACATTCGACGAATGTTGGGTCAGACAGTGGCCGCAAAGCGGGCAGACGGGGGATTTGTTATATTCCACGCTGGTCGCGTCGGGGTCGTCATCCAATGCCGGCGTGACGCAGGTGAATAAGAGTTTCGATTCGCATTACGATGCGCAGGTTTCGTACGGGCAGCGTATGACCCGTTGGATGCCGTGGCTGGGATTGGCTGTGGGGCTGATGTTCGGCGCGTTCAGCGTACGTCATCGTAGATTGGAATATGCTGGTGCGTTGCATTCAGGGCAGTCCAAAGGTGCGCAATTGCTGGAAATCACTATGGAAACGTTGATTTGGAGCGGTTTGGCGTGTGTCTCTTCGGCCGCGCTGCTGGGCGCGTATTGCGTTCGTATGAGCAGTGCCGATGTGATGACCGTATGGTTGGGGGCGATGCGCACGTCATGTGCGATATTCGCTGGAGTGATGGTATCAAGCGTGCTCGTCGGTATAACGATACGTGAAACGCAGTTGTTCTGTTTCTTCAAGCAACGCTAAACATCGCTAACCATGGTTCGATTGAGGATGATTTCATTAGGTTCCATTGCCGTCGATACTGGAAAACTGCAAGTATCGACGGCAATGGAATGCGAAAGATGATATGCGTTAGCTCAACGCTTTCTTGATGCGCTGCAGGCTGATCGGCTTCGGCGTGCCGAGTTCCTGCGCCCACAGTGATACGTAGAATTCCTCAAGCATCCAACGTGCGGTGACCGCCTGCTTCATCAACGCCTCATGACGCGGGCCTGCAGGCTCACGCTCGGCCTTCGCCATGGCCTTGTCAGCCAACTGCTTGGCCTCATCAGCTTCCCAAGCCCAACGCACATCACGATTCTTGTCGTTCTTCGCCTTACCCAAACGAAGCACGTCGGCATGCAGATACCGTTCAATCGACGCCAACGCATCCGGAGGGGTCTTGCCAATGAATCCCGGATACACCAGCGTGGCGATATGCTCACGAATCGACTGCAAAACGCTCAACATCGGCAGATCAGCCTTGCCTGACACGGCCTTATCAACCTCCGCATACCGCTTCAAAATAGCAATCACATCATGCGCAACCGCATACACGGTATCTTCGAACACTTCACGCACATCAAGCACCGCATTCGCCAACGCCTCATCATCCGGCAATTCATCAACATTCGGCAGCAAACGCTTCACCGCAGCCAACTGCAGATCCTCAGTAAGATCCTTCGTGGACTGATATGGTGCGGACGCCAACATCAACGCCTCCGCACCCAACCAACGCGACGAAATACGTTCGCTGGGCATACGCAAAACATCAAGCGCACCGCGCCACAGCATGGTGGAACGGGCTTCAGTAGTGGCACCAGCCTTATGCAGCAGATTGGCCTGCTCCACAAGCTTGCCTTGGTTTCCGGCATTCTCCGCCTGCTTCTTCACCATCTGGCGTGCGGAAGCCTCGGCCTGCTCCGCAAACTTGCGCTGCAACTCCACCAACGATTTGCCCGTGCCAAGCACCTTGACCGGACCTCGCGCATGCCGCCTGCCATGCTGACTCTTACGACTCGGAGGCAACTGCTGCTCCACCGAGAACGTCACGCGCAAATACGGTGTGAGCTTGCTCCACAATTCACCAGTCAACACTTCAGGGTGAATCTGCGCGCCGACAATGCTGATGGCCGCCTGCGTAAACACATGCGGCAAATCCGGCCACGTGCTCACACCCTCCGCATTGGCAGGAGCAAGATTCGGTTTCTGCTGGCTACCAGAACCAGGCAGATCCGGATATCTCTCATCAATCCACGCACGAATCTTACGAGCCGTATCAGGAGCGGGAACAAACTGCACACGCAGCGTCTTCGGCAACGACTTGATCATGCCGACAATCAACTCATCCAACAATCCGGGAACATTCCACGTGAACTGCTCCGGTGTCAAACGAGACAACACCTTCAACGGCACATGCACAGTCACGCCATCATGCGGATCATGCGGGTCATACACATAACTCAACCGCAAATCGATAGGGGAGCCGTCCGTGCCCAACGTATGCCAATGATCTGGATAGTCAGCCAACGACACCGACTCGGCATCAGCAAGACGCTCCACCTTTTCCGGATCAAAATCCAACAAATCCGGCTGCTCGTCATGCTTCGACTTCCACCATTTCGCAA
Organism: Bifidobacterium sp. N5G01; assembly: GCF_002742425.1. Taxonomy (NCBI): domain Bacteria; kingdom Bacillati; phylum Actinomycetota; class Actinomycetes; order Bifidobacteriales; family Bifidobacteriaceae; genus Bifidobacterium; species Bifidobacterium sp. N5G01. The sequence goes on along the minus strand of NZ_NJNP01000002.1, from coordinate 266,477 downwards.
GATCGGCAACCGACGTGACAGTATTGGGAATCACCGAATTATAGAAATCGAACAGGTCCTCGTCGCTGACTGTCTGCGCCATTTGACGTGTACGACTCGCATCGTCTGCGGCATCCTCCAGCACGTCACGATTCTTCGCAATGAAATCGTCATACGAGAACCGCTGCTGAATATCTCCTTCGACCAAACCCTGACGAATCAGAAAATCACGGGCCTCCAGCGGGTTGATACGACCCCACTGCACCGTACGATTCTGCACGATCGGCAGACCATACAACAGCACTTTCGCGCTCGCCACCGCGGAACCACGCGAACCAGACCAATGCGGATCCGCATACGTGGTTCGCGTCAACGAACCCGCCAACGGTTCAGCCCAAGCCGGATCGATCTCGGCGGAATATCGCGCCCACAAGCGGCTCGTCTCCACCAACTCCGTGCTCATCACCCATTGCGGCGTCGACTTGGCAACCGCGGAAGCCGGGAACAACGCGAAATGCGTGCCACGCGCACCCTGATAATCATTCTTCGCCATCTTCTGCGCACGTTTCATGGCACGTGCACGGGCGGCACCCTTCAAACCAGCGAAATCAGACGCCTTCGGCTCGCGCACGATCTGCATGCCCATCATCGACAACAAGCCCGAAAGCATCGACGTATGAATACCCTGCGCATCCCACGAACAACACAGCGAATGCGCAGCCTGCTGGTTCAACGGAAGCTGACGAATCTCAAGCGGTGGACGTGAAACCGGAATCGGATCACCAACCTTGAACTTGAATTCCTTGCACATCTCACGCAACTGCGTGACCAGATCCTTCCACTGACGAATGCGCAGCCAACTCAAATATTCAGTCTTGCAAATCTTACGAAGCGCGGAATTACTGGGCTCACCGTCAGCCTGAAACACACGATCCCACAAGTTCAACGCGGTCAGAAAATCACTGGACGAATCGGCATACCGGTTATGAATACGGTCGGCCTCCTCACGATTCTCATCCGGGCGCTCGCGAGGATCCTGCAAACTCAGAAACGCTACCACCACCAGCACCGCGGCCAACGTGTTCGGCGTAGTCGACTTTGCAGCCTCGATAACCATACGGCCCAAACGCACGTCGATCGGAATGCGCGCGAGCATACGGCCCGTGTGCGTCAGCACAACCTCGCCATGCTTACGCGCCACAGCCTTCAATTCGGTCAACTCATTGAAACCATCAGACACCGCCTTCATATCAGGCGGATCGATAAAGCCGAAATCCGTAACATCCTGCGCGGTACGAGCCACACCCACCGATAGCATATGCAACACAACCGCACCCAACGACGTGCGCAGAATCTCAGGCTCCGTGAACTCCGGACGCGTCTCAAAATCCTCACGAGAATACAAGCGAATCGCAATACCATCGGCAATACGGCCGCAACGGCCCGAACGCTGATTCGCACTCGCCTGACTGATCGGCTCAACCGGAAGCCTCTGTACCTTCGCACTCTTCGAATAACGCGAAATACGGGCGGTACCAGGATCAACCACATAACGAATGCCCGGTACCGTCAACGACGTTTCAGCCACATTCGTAGCGATCACAATACGCTGATGATCATGCGGCTCAAACACACGATGCTGCTCCTTGGCAGACAATCGTGCGAACAAGGGCACAATCTCAATCGCATCAGGACGACGCATATCAACAGCACGCGGGCCATAATGATGACGCAACGCATTCTCAAAATCATGAATATCGCGCTCGCCGGAAGCGAACACGAGAATATCGCGCGGTCCACGGTCATGACTCGAATGAATCACCAATTCGGCACAGGCGCGTGCCACAGCCGTCGGCATATCAACATTCGGCTCGCGAGAATCCTTCGCATCGGGGGCGGCAGACAATGCTTCATAGTCAGCATCGCCCGGCATCGCGCCAGTTTCAAAACCAGGCACGGAACGCATCAACGCGGGAGCGGTACCCAACGGCTCATACACGACCTGCACGGGGTAGGTGCGCCCAGAAACCTCGATAACCGGTACTTTCGTATGCAAAGCATGTTCGAAATGCTCTTGGAACTTCACCGAATCAATCGTCGCCGACGTGATCACCAATTTCAGATCACGACGTTTCGGCAACAGTGCAGTCAAATATCCAAGAAGAAAATCAATATTGAGACTACGTTCATGCGCTTCGTCAATAACGATCGTATCGTATTGCATCAGCTTCGGATCACGTTGAATCTGCGCCAGCAGAATACCGTCCGTCACCACACGAAGACGAGTCTTCGGCGAACTTTCATCGGTGAAACGCACCTGATAGCCGACCTCGTCACCCAGACGCACGCCCATCTCCGCGGCGATACGTTCGGCTACGGTACGCGCGGCCAGCCTACGCGGCTGCGTGTGCACGATCTGCCTGCCATGCGATCCGCGACCCAATTCCAACAGAATCTTCGGCAGCTGCGTGGTCTTACCGGAACCAGTCTGACCGGAAACAATCACCACCTGGCTCGACTTCACCGCCTCGGCAATATCGCCGCGCGCAGCAGAAACCGGCAGTTGGGAAGGATATTCGAATTTCATGCCTTCATAACCTCGATAACGCGGAAGCCCTTCGAACTCGCGTATTTACTTACCTCATAACCATCGCCAAGCTGCGTGGCAAGCCACGGAATCAACGAATCCGACCCCAGATTCTTCTGCACCACCAAATAGGCGGCACCACCCGCATTCAGACGCGGCAGCCATGTCATCAGCAGCTTATGCAGCACATCCTTGCCGACACGAATCGGCGGATTCGACCAAATCAAGTCAAACGTCACATCCGAAGGAATCTCATCGGCGGTGACCGCACGAATGTTCCCCACACCATTGAGCTCGGCATTGCGACGCGTCAGATCCAACGCGCGTTCATTCACGTCCAACGCCCAAATATCAGCCTTCGGCGAAGCAAAACCAAGTGTCAACGCAATCGGACCCCAACCGCAACCCAGATCAAGGAACGTACCCTCCTCAGGAGGCTCCGGAGCCTGACGAAGCAGCACGGACGTTCCCAAATCCACGCGATTGCCGGAAAACACGCCATTGGAAACCTCAACATCGGCCTCGTTGCCTCGCAACACAACATGCAGCCTCTTACGTACATCCTTCGACTGCGGATCAGCCGCGAAATACTGTTCGGCCTGTGCCATACCCACTCCTTGCAAACGCTCGCCTCCGGTATCACGCAAGCCACGCTCATCCACGTGGCGAATGCCCGATACCCATGTCTCTAGAGAATGATGATAATAAAGACACCATAGTTTAACCGTGAGAGGTGCCATTGAGCCAAGAAAACGACATCGAGCATAGCATGAGTGCCAACGACGTGTCAGGCGTGCTCGCAGACCAGTCCGAAGTGCTGCTTGATACCAACGGCGAAAACCATTTCAACGAATCCCATGACGAACAATGGCAGGAACGAGAATCCCGCAATGCGTTGAAGCATGTGTCCGGACTCGGCGAAATGCAAGACGTCACCGAAGTTGAATACCGAAAAGTCCGCCTTGAACGCGTCGTGCTCGTCGGCGTATGGTCAAGCCGTGAAACCACACAGGCACAGGCCGAAGAATCATTGCGAGAACTTGCCGCGCTTGCCGAAACCGCCGGCGCCGTGGTATGCGACGGCCTGCTGCAGCATCGTATCAAGCCGGACGCAGCTACATACGTTGGCTCCGGCAAAGCCCGCGAACTCGCCGGAATCGTGGCGCAAGAGGAAGCCGACACCATCGTTGTGGACGATGACCTGCCGCCAAGTCAACGCCGCGCCTTGGAAGACGCCACCAAAGTAAAAGTCGTCGACCGCACCGCCGTGATCCTTGACATTTTCGCCCAACACGCAACCTCACGCGAAGGCAAAGCCCAAGTGGAACTGGCGCAACTCCAGTACATGCTGCCACGACTGCGAGGCTGGGGTGGATCACTGTCGCGACAGGCAGGCGGCCGAGCCGCAGGCGACGCAGGCATCGGCTCGCGAGGACCAGGCGAAACGAAAATCGAAATGGACCGCCGCGTGATTCGCAGTCGAATCGCCAAACTCCGCAAACAGATCGAACAGATGGCTCCCGCGCGTGACGTCAAACGTGGCGCTCGCCGTCGTTTCGGATTGCCGACCGTTGCCGTGGTGGGATATACGAATGCGGGCAAATCGTCGTTGACAAATCGGCTGACCGGTTCCGCGGAACTGGTGGAGAATGCGTTGTTCGCCACACTGGACACCGCAGTGCGCAGGGCGCGCGCCAAAGATGGACGTCAATATGCGTACGTCGATACTGTCGGGTTCGTGCGTCGCCTGCCTACGCAGCTGATTGAAGCGTTCAAGTCCACGTTGGAGGAGGTCGCCGAAGCCGATCTGATTGTGCATGTGGTGGACGGGTCGCATCCGGATCCATTCTCGCAAATCGATGCGGTCGACGATGTGCTTGCCGACATCGATGGCGTTGAAACCATTCCCACGATCATCGTGTTCAACAAGGCCGACCGTATGGATGAGGCTGCACGCGAGCGTATCGAGGCGTTGATGCCGGAAGCGTACATCGTGTCGGCGTTTTCCGGCGAAGGTGTCGATGAGCTGCGTATGCAGGTGGAGTCCATGCTGCCGATGCCGAATGTGCATGTCGAGGCGTTGCTGCCATACACTGCCGGTTCATTGGTGTCGCGCGTACGTGAATACGGCAAAGTGATCAACGTCGAATACCGTGACGACGGCATGATGCTCGCAGCGGAAGTGGACGATCATTTGGCTGCGCAAATCGTGGAACAGTCAATCGACTGAAAACCTTGCGAAACAGTGCAACGCAACGGACACAGCGTTTGTGAGCGTTCACATACTTTGTGAGGCAAATCACTTTTTCAGTGCTTGCAAGTCGTGTTACGGCATGTCAAAACGTCATGCTGTATGGATAGAGTAAAGATGAAGTTCTAAGAGAAAACCTGCTACTAGCGGGACATTCTTTTCTTATAAGAGAGGTAAGCACATGGTGGATTCACCAATCAAGCCCACAAAGCTCGCTATCATCGGTGCCGGCGCAGTCGGCTCCACTCTCGCTTTCGCTGCCGCTCAGCGTGGCGTCGCACGTGAGATCGTGCTCGAAGACATTGCCAAGGAGCGCGTCGAAGCCGAAGTGCTCGACATGCAGCACGGCTCCAGCTTCTTCCCGACCGTGTCCATCGCAGGCGCCGACGATCCGGAAATCTGCCGCGATGCCGATATGATCGTCATCACCGCAGGTCCGCGTCAGAAGCCGGGCCAGTCCCGCCTTGAACTGGTCGGTGCCACCATCAACATCCTCAAGGCCATCATTCCAGGCCTCGTGAAGGTTGCTCCGAACGCCATCTACATGCTCATCACCAACCCGGTCGACATCGCAACCCATGTTGCCCAGAAGATCTCCGGCCTGCCGGCAAACCAGGTCTTCGGCTCCGGCACCAACCTGGACTCCGCACGCTTGCGCTTCCTGATCGCCCAGCAGACCGGCGTCAACGTCAAGAACGTGCATGCCTACATCGCCGGCGAACACGGCGACTCCGAAGTGCCGCTGTGGGCCTCCGCCACCATCGGTGGCGTTCCGATGTGCGACTGGACTCCGCTGCCGGGCCACGCCCCGCTCGACGCCGAAGTCCGTGAGCAGATCCACCAGGACGTCAAGAACGCCGCCTACAAGATCATCAACGGCAAGGGCGCAACCAACTACGCCATCGGCATGTCCGGCGTCGACATCATCGAAGCCGTCATGCGCGATTCCAACCGTATCCTGCCGGTGAGCTCCATGCTCCACGACTTCCACGGCATCTCCGATGTCTGCATGTCCGTGCCGACCCTCCTCAACCGCTCCGGCGTCAACACCGCCATCAACACCCCGGTGTCTGACCGCGAGCTCGCAGCCCTTAAGCGCTCTGCAGAGACGCTGAAGGAAACTGCCGCCCAATTCGGCTTCTGATAGAAAACGCGGTAACGGAGTGCCAGCTGCGTTACATGGATTTTGACGTACTTTTGTATGTCTTCGTCATATGCGCCTTGCCGTCGCACACGTTGCCACGTTTTTTGTTTGACTTGGGTATTGACAGACGGATGATGAGTCGCTAGACTGCAAGCAGAAATAACGGAAACCCCAGCCTTTGGCTGGGGTTTCTTGCGTTTTACAAGCAATGAAAATGGTATTGAGAAACAATTTCAATAAGTTCCTCAATCAATTAGGTTGAAGGATTCCATACATGGCACACGACCACTCGCACGGAACAACAGCGAACGCAGGAGCGGAACATCAAAAACGACTCATGATGTCACTGGGGCTCACCTCGACGGTATTCATAGCGGAAGTCGCCAGCGCAATCATCACCGGATCATTGGCACTGCTCGTGGATGCAGGCCATATGCTCACCGACATGTCCGTACTCATCGCATCAACCGTCACCGCAATGCTGATGCGACGCAAACCCAGCAACAAACGCACTTGGGGATGGGCACGGCTCGAAGTGCTCACCGCGGCAGTCGGAGCCCTCATACTCCTCATCGTCGGCATCTACGCGCTCGTGGAAGCAGGCATGAGACTCTTCGGAGGGTCTGCTGACGAAATAAACGACGTGCGACTGTTGCTCTTCATGGGCATACTCGGCCTCGCTGCCAACATCGGATCAATCTTCATCCTCGCATCGCAAAGCGAAGATAACATGAACATGAAAGCGGCGTTCCTCGAAGTCATGAACGATGCCTTGGGATCCGTAGCCGTAATCGTATCGGCAATCGTACTCATCTGCACCGGCTGGTCCGGCTTTGACGCGGTTGCAGGCGGCATCATCGCGCTCATGATGATTCCACGCGCCATCAAACTCCTGCGCACCGCGGTTCGCGTGCTCTTGGAAGAAACACCCAACGGACTTGACCTTGACGAAGTAAGGACGCATTTGGAACAAGTGCCACATGTTATCGCCGTGCACGACCTTCACGCCAGCACCGTATCCACCGGCATGCCGATCCTCATGGCACATGTCGTGGTCGAACGAGACCTCACCATGAAGGAGGCCGCGGAAATACTCGCCCAACTACAGGATTGCCTACGTGAACATTTCCCCGTGTCGGTGCCACACACTACCTTCCAGCTTGAACCGGAGGGATACAGTTCGGCGAGCAAATCCGAAATGCATTCTTGACCAACGGGAAGCCTGCTGTGTCATGAAAAACCGCGCTCTTGGACATGAAAATCAAACGTTTGACTCACATCCAAGAGCGCGGTTGCGTAAAGGACAAGGTGATCCTTATGCCTCAGATTTTGCGGAGCACGGTGACCACCTTGCCCATGATCTCAGCATGCGTGCCATCAATGGGGGAGTAAGCGGGATTGTGCGGAATGAGCCAGACATGACCATGATCCTTGCGGAACGTCTTCACCGTGGCCTCGTCGTCGAGCAGTGCTGCCACAATATCCCCGTTCTCCGCGGTGTTTTGCTCGCGTACCACCACAAAATCGCCGTCGCAAATGGCCGCGTCGATCATGGAATCGCCGTGCACCTCAAGCATGAACAGATTTCCGGTACCGGTGAGTCGTTCGGGCAATCGCATCACATCATCCACATGCTGTTCGGCGGTGATGGGCACTCCCGCGGCGATGCGCCCCACCAAAGGAACATCTCGTGAGGCCATGATGGAACCGCTGGAATTTGATTGGCTTGGAAATGGAATGACCTGTGCCACCTTGCCTGACGAGGATTCATCGTCAAAGCTTACGACTTCAATCGCCCTGCCCTTGTTCGCATTCATGCGAATAAAACCCTTTTCGTCAAGTACCTGCAGCTGGTGTTTGACGGATGACGGACTTTTCAGCCCTGCAGCTTCGCCTATTTCGCGGAACGAAGGGGCGAAACCTTGTTCAGCCAGATGCTTTTTGATGGCGCCAAGCACCTTGCGCTGACGATCGGTCAGCGTGCTCTCGTCCGGATGCGCAGCATCCTTTTTGGGTGTGAATGGGACGGTGCTCACGGTGGGCTCCTTTCAGTCTCAGATAAGCATAACGTGAAACGCTGAGAAAATCAAACATCTGTTCGAGGTGTGTTTGCAATTATCGAACATATGTGCTATGTGCAGAACGTGCGTTCGATAGAACAGCTGTTTGAGAAGGGGCGGCGTGATGATTCGTGTGCGGTAAACGAGCTGTCGCGCTTGAATAATCTGGATTCTGTTTCGTTAAGAGTGGGCAAAGGCTTATCGTTCCTGACGAGGTGTAACTCACGTGGGATTGTCCTAGTTCAATGGCTCAGGCTATTCTTGACATCATGCATTGCCCTTTTTGTCAGAATCCAGATACCAAGGTGGTCGATACCCGCATCAGCGATGACGGCCACTCCATTCGCCGTAGGCGAGAGTGCCCGAAATGTTCCAAGCGTTTCACTACGCTGGAGACCACCATGCTGTTGGTGGTGAAGCGTTCCGGCAACGTCGAACAGTTCGATAGGAACAAGGTGATTTCCGGCGTTCGAAAAGCATGCCAGGGTCGCCCGATCAAGGAAGACGATTTGAAGGCGCTCGGGCAGCAGGTTGAAGAGGACCTTCGTGCTCGAGGTCTTGCCCAGGTCAAGTCTGATGAGGTCGGCAAAGCCATTTTGAAACCGTTGCGTGATCTTGACGAGGTTGCTTACATGCGTTTCGCCAGTGTGTATCAGAACTTTGAGAATCTTGGGGATTTTCAGAACGCTATCAATGAGCTGAAAGCTGACGCGCTGAAGTAGTTTGATAGTCGCTATCGAAACGTGTGGCAATGCGTTGTCTCGTTAAGGATGGACTAAGTGACGCAGAAGTTGGGCGATTACGGCATGACATGACGATTTATGCATTGTGGGGGTTCCAGCCGCTTAGGCTGGAACCCCCACAATGCATTTATGCCGTATTGACGTATGTCGTATTGCAGACCGTCAGCTGATTACACGCATACGAATCGTGCCTTCAATGGCTGCAAGCTCGTCCAAAGCCTTCTGGCTCGGGCGCTGCGCCACATCAGTGACCACATAGCCGATTTCACCTTCGGTGCCAAGCGCCTGGGCTGCGATATTGATGTTCTCTTCGCCAAGCACGTGGTTCACCTTGGCGAGGACGCCAGGCAGATTCGCATGAAGATGCGCGATACGGAAGTTCGAACGGATATCGGACAAGGTGATCTGCGGAAGATCAACCGACAACATCGTGGAACCTTTGAACCAATAATCCTCAAGACGCTGTGAAACGAACTGGCCGATGGATTTCTGCGCTTCAAGCGTGGAGCCGCCAATATGCGGGGTCAGAATCATATTGTCTTCATCCGAAAGGCTCGTCAGGAATTCATCGCCGCTTTTCTTCGGCTCGACAGGGAACACATCCACCGCAGCGCCTGAAATATGACCGGAATCCAAGTGCTTCTTCAACGCGTCCAAATCCGCCACGAAACCGCGGGACAGATTGATGAAAATCGAATCCTGCTTCATATGGGAGAACTGGTCCTCACCGAAGAAACCGGTATTGGACTTGCGGCCATCGACATGCAAGGTGACCACATCGGACTGCTCAAGCAACTCGTTCAGTGTGGAGCAACGGTGAGCATTGCCCATGGCAAGCTTCTCTTCGATGTCGTAGAACACCACACGCATGCCAAGCGCCTCGGCGATAACGGAAAGCTGGGAACCGATATTGCCGTAGCCGATGATGCCGAGCGTCTTGCCTCGCACTTCATGGGAGCCGGAAGCGGACTTATCCCACATGCCATGCTTCATGTGATGGGTGTGCGCGGGAATGCGGCGCATCAGGCAGATGATATCGCCGATGACCAGTTCCACCACGGAACGGGTGTTCGAATATGGGGCATTGAACACGGCGATGCCATGCTTGCCCGCATAGTCAAGATCGACCTGATTGGTGCCTATGCAGAAGCATCCGACCGCGGTGAGCGTCGGACGGGCATCGATGACCTTGCGGGTCACGCTGGTTTTGGATCGGATACCCAGGAGGTCAACGCCCTCCAGAGCGTCGATGAGTTCGTCTTCGTTGAGAGCGCCCTTGAGGCACTCGACTTCGAAGCCGTGGTCACGCAGCGACTGCGCCGCGTCGGGATGAATGTTTTCAAGTAACAATGCTTTAGGCATGATTCCTACCTTATAGCTTGAGCAGTTTTTCGTCAGCATTTGTCCGGACTATAAGCAGGCGTTGCGTCGGTCTGGTCATGGCGACATACAGATCGGCGGCTGCCACAATGCGCGAAGGAGCGTTCTCCTCGATGATTCCCGGCTGTACCACCATCACCGCGTCATACTCCAGTCCCTTTACCATTTGGGTGGAGCAGACGGTCACCTGCTCATCCCAGGAGCTTTGCGCATCAAGACGGTCGAATTCCTTTGTCGGCAATGTTTCACGCAACTGTTCGTACACGCGCCTACGCAGTGACTTGACCATATCATCAGGCGCAATGATGGCCACACGTCCAGTGCCGTCGGCGGATATGTACGAACGAACCAGATCGACGGTCTGCTGCGCCACGGCGTCGAAAATCAGACTTTCATCGGCCAAGGTGAGACGCTTGACCGAATCAGGCACGCCGCGAACCGCATTGACGGTGGAGATGTACAAACCTTCGGCGGCCGCGAAATCGCAGGCGAGTTGCGACACTTCCTTTGGATTACGGTAGTTGATCGTCAATTCGTTGAGCTGCCAATTGCGGGGGCCGAATAGAGGATCCATCATGCGTCGCCACGAACGAGTGCCGCCTAACGCGGACGTTTGCGCTACGTCGCCCACAATGGTAAACGAACGCGATGGGCAACGGCGGATGAGCATACGCCAATCCATGGCGGTGAGCTCCTGAGCCTCATCGACGACGATATGGCCATACGTCCATTCGCGGTCCGAGGCGGCTCGCTGCGCGGTGAGTTCGGCGTCCATACCATTGATATTGTCCACCAGCATTTGCGAGGTAACGATGCCGGACCCGATGCCAGCCTGTGCCAACGTGTCTTGTGCGAATTGCTCTTCTTCGGCGCGTTTGGCGTCCAACGCCTTTTGACGGGCGACCGCCTTCGGGTCGGGGCCAAGCAGCTCCATGGCCTCATCCAACAAGGGAACGTCGCTGACTGTGAACGGCGATCCCTTCGGGCGCGTCAGCGCTTCGATGTCTCGTTCCTCAAGCCAAGGTGCGAAACGGCGAAGCTGCTGCGGCTTGCAGAACAATTGGTCGACCAGCCATTCGCCGGTCATCGGCAGCCAGGCGAGATTCAACGTCTTACGCAGTGCGTCGTTCATGCGCAGCTGCTGCATCACATCCGTCAACTCGGCTTGTTCCGGTTCGTAATCAAGTTTGTCCACATAACGGTTGCGCATGGCGATCAGCATGCTGTGCACGAAGGTTTCGCGTGCTTTGTTGTGCTGCTGTCGCGTGCGTTTGGCATCGGTGATGGCCTGTTCAATATCCGTGCGCACGATGGGCACAGTGAATCCGTTGATACGAATCGACGGCAATTGCGAAGGAATGCGTTCCCTTGCTGCGACGGCGTTGGCGATGGCCTTGGCCATGCGTCGGTCGCCCTTGAGTTTTGCTGCGAACGGATTGTCATGCGCTGTCGCGATTACGCCGGGAATGAGATCGGCGATGGTGCGGCTGACCACTCCGGTCTCACCAAGGGAGGGAAGCACCTGGTCGATGTAATGCAGGAACGTGGAGCTCGGGCCAACCACCAGCACGCCGGAACGTTCGAGCATTCTTCGATGCGTGTAGAGCAGATATGCGGCGCGATGCAGGGCAACGGCGGTTTTGCCGGTACCCGGACCGCCCTGTACCACCACGGCCTGATTGAGGTCTGCGCGGATGATACGGTCCTGTTCGGCTTGGATGGTGGCCACGATGTCGGTCATCTTGCCGGTGCGTTTGGCGTTCAATGATGCAAGCAGCGCGCCTTCACCGGTTAGCGTGCCGTCAGAGGACGCTTGACCTACTTGGTCGGAATGCACATCGAGCACCTCATCTTCGACACCGACCACTTCACGGAAACTCAGCGTGATATGGCGACGCATTACGATATCGCCATGGTGCGAAGGCGTCGCCTCATAGAACGGGCGTGCCGCGTCGGCTCGCCAATCGGTGAGGATCGGCTCATGGTGCTCGTCGGACAATCCGATACGACCGATGTACCGGTGCGTGCCGTGAACATCATCGAGCCTGCCGAACACCAGACGGTCCTCGACCGCACGCAACTGGGTGAGACGGTCCTCGTACATGGTGGCGAAGGAGTCGCGTTCGGTGCGTTGCGTGGGCGAACCGTGCGAGCCCGCTGCCCGCACGGTGTCGAGACGGGCGCGAGCTTGAGCCCGTAGGTCGTCCAAGCGTCCATACGCGCGGCTGACGGCCTGTTGTTCTTCACGCAACTGGGCGGAATAACTCGACATCTACAATCCCTTCCTCACAAAACTTAGGCACTCCAATGTACCCCGAGGCTTCTACGAAAACATTATTGTCAAACGAAAAGCGATGTTTCTAAGGCAGGATGATGAGTGAATTTCGACGGAGTTTGTTCATTGTGGGGAGAAACGTACTTTTATTTGCTGATTTTTTCCATTTACGTGGGGATTTATGGTGACCTGTGGGGTAAAGTGGGAAAGAGTCTCGGGCCTGAGGTGTTCATGTGTGTCGGATAAGGAGGTGTGGTGATGGTTCAAAGTGTTGAAACCACACCATTCTCCGAGGACGATGCAATGCAGGCAGGCAACATGATGGTGGGATTGCCGCCATTGTTGCTGGGAACATACACTCCAAAAATCGACGCCAAAGGACGCATGGCACTGCCTGTGAAATTTCGCAGTCAATTGGGACCGGGCATGGTGATGGCCCGAGGTCAGGAGCGTTGTGTTTACCTGCTGCCCCAATCGGAATTTCGCCGGATCACGTTGCAGATTCAGCGCACATCCATGGGCAATAAGGCCGCGCGCGACTATTTGCGCGTATTCCTTTCCGGTGCTGTTGACCAGGAGCCGGACAAGCAAGGACGTGTGCTCGTGCCGCAGATGTTGCGCGATTACGCGAAGTTGGGAAGCGACATTGTGGTGATTGGTGTGGGAACCCGAGCGGAGATTTGGAATAAGCAGGCATGGGAGGAATATCTCGCCGAAAAGGAGCAGGGGTATTCCGATATTGCCGATGACGTATTACCGGCGGTGGAATTCTGATGACAGATGTGACAACGATTCATCAGCCAGTGTTGCTGCGTGACTGCGTGGATCTGGTGGCGCCTGCATTGGCGAAGCCAGGGTCGATCGCCGTGGATTGCACGCTTGGCTTGGCCGGGCATTCCACGGCATTCCTTAAAGCGAGCCCGCATGCTTGCCTGATCGGCATCGACCGAGACACCGAGGCGCTTGCGCTTGCCACACAGCGAATGCAGATGGAAGGCCTTGCCGATCGCTTCATACCTGTGCATGCCGCGTTCGACGATTTTGCGCAAGTGCTTGATGATCAGGAAATCGATCAAGTGAACGCCGTGTTCATGGATTTGGGATTGTCAAGTCTGCAGATTGATGAGACGGAGCGGGGATTCTCGTATTCCCACGATGCGCCTTTGGATATGCGTATGGACGTGACCCAGCCATTGACCGCTGAGCAGGTGCTTGCCGAATATTCGTTTGCCGATCTGGCACGCATTTTCCGTACGTATGGTGAGGAACGCTTCTCCAAGCAGATCGCCCGTGCGATCGTGCGTAGGCGTGAGATCGAGCCGTTGACCACATCAGGGCAGCTTAACCGTCTTGTGGATGAGGTTGTGCCGCAGGCGCACCGTCCTGCAGGAAATCCTGCCAAACGAGTGTTCCAAGCGTTGCGCATCGAAGTCAACGGTGAGCTTGACAAATTGGCGGGAACATTGCCCCAGATCGCCAACCGTCTCGTGGTGGGAGGGCGTTTGGTGGTGGAGTCGTACCATTCGCTGGAAGACAAAACCGTCAAAACATTCATGAACCAAGGTCTGAAAGCTGACGTACCTGCGGACATGCCGGTGGTTCCGCCGGATATGATGCCGTTCTTCAAGGAACTCACGCGAGGCGCCATTAAAGCCGACGAGGAGGAAATCGCCATGAATCCGAGGTCGGCTTCCGTACGATTGCGTGCAGTGGAACTGACCAGGCCAATTCCCGAACGCTGGCGAAAACGATTCGACCAGGGCAATGACTACGCAAGCATGAAACGGCAAGGAAGGAGGGGCTGAACGTGGCCGCACCAAGAACGATCGCATCAAACGCGGCTCCCGCAGGACGCCGGGACCAAACCGAAACTGTAGGCACCACTCGCCCTGAATTGCATGTCGTCAAAGGAACGCGTGCCGAAGGCAATGGTGTCAAGCGAGGATTCAAACAGCTCATCACATGGACTCGCACCAGAAGCACCCCGTTGCTGCATTTGGTCATTGCTGTCATTTTCCTTGGAATCTGCCTTGTGGGATCCTTGATGCTACGCACCCAAATGGTGCAGGATTCCTTCGACGCGAACAGGATCGAGTCGAACATCATCCGTTTGACGCAAGACGTGGGAGATGACCAGACCAAGCTCGACGAGCTTGAGGCCTCGCTACCAAGCAAAGCCGAGGAAATGGGTATGGTGCCTCAAAAAGGTGCCTTGACGATTGATCTGAACGGCTATCAGCCAAGCGGAGACGACGCTCAGTGAATCCTTTTCGCAGTACGTACACGCGTTTCCATAAGAAGCTGCTCACAAAAACCATGGCCATCGGCGTCCTTCTGGCGCTGATGGGCACGGCATGCCTTATCCAATTGGCCAACGTTCAGCTGATCAACGGCAAAAGCATGGCGCAAGCCGCGGCGCAAAGCAGAACCATCACAGTGACATTAAAGGCGAGCCGCGGAAAAATCATGGACACGAACGGTTCTATCCTCGCACAGAGCGTGGAACGATACACCATCATCGGCAATCCCGAGGGGGCGCAGGCCTTCACGCCGATAACGTGCACCAAACAGACCGGAGACATCTGCCACCAGATCAACGGCAAACCGGTAGGTGCCACAGGAGCCGCGGCCGTGGCCAGGCTGCTCGCCCCGGTACTGGACATGGATGCTACCGAATTGGGTGCCATGCTCTCGGGAACAGGTCAATACGCGGTACTGAAGAAAGACGTGACGCCGGCGGTTAAACGCAAAATCTCCAAGCTCAATTTGGACGGTATCGTCTATGCGGAACTCAGCAACGAACGTATCTATTCCAACGGAACCTTGATGGGAGCGTTGCTGGGAGGCGTCGATGGCGAAGGCAAAGGCGTCGCCGGTATCGAACAAATGGAAAACAAGACGCTGACCGGCGAAGATGGATACCAGGTCTACCAACAAGGCAACAACGGCGTCGAAATCCCAGGAACCATGACCGAATCAAAAGATGCGGTCAATGGATCCGACATCACACTGACCATCGACCACGACGTGCAGTGGTATGTCGAAAAAGTACTGAGAGAAAGCTGCGAGAAATACAGTTCGCCATGGGGAATTGCCGTGGTGCAGGACACTCAAACGGGGGATATTCTCGCGCTTGCCGACAGTGACGAGATCGAAGCCGGCAGTGATCAGGCGAAGATGACGGTTTCCAGGGCCGTCAGAGAAACGTTTGAGCCTGGTTCCATTGGCAAGGTCTTCACAATGTCGGGCATGATCCAGCTTGGATTGCATCAGGCGTCAGACAAATTCACTGTGCCGGACCATATCACGGTGAACGGGCAGACCTACAGCGATGCGACCACTCACGGTGACGAACACTGGACCCTTGCGGGCATTCTCGAGCAATCGTCGAACGTTGGCATGATCATCGCAGGGGAGAAGATGTCTAACGAGCAGCGATACGATTTCATCAGAAAATTCGGTGTCGGCCAAGACAATGGGCTCGGGCTTCCTGGCGAATCGGATGGTTTGCTATATTCGGCCGATCAATGGGATCTGCGAACCCAGAACACCGTGTTGTTCGGCCAGGCTTACACGACCGATGCGCTTCAGCTGACGAATGCGGTTGCCGTGATCGCCAATAAGGGTGTTAAGAAGCCGCAGCGCATCATCAAGACGATCAGCGATGCCGAGGGACATTCCGAAGAGCAAAAGCCCGAGGGTGAGGTGACGCGCGTGATTGACGAGCAGGTGGCCTCTCAGGTGATGAACGCCATGGAATCCGTGTCCGACCATTACTCCCAGTTCATCAAGGTGGATGGTTATCGTGTCGCAGCAAAATCCGGTACGGCGGAAGTCGCTGGTGCCGATGGCAGACTGTCGTCAATTATCAGTGATTATTCGGCGATTATTCCCGCAGACAATCCTCGCTTTGTCGTCACGGTGGTTCTGAAGTATCCGCAAGGCGTTTTTGGTGGTCTGACGGCAGGTCCGGTTACCGCGGAGATTGGTGAATTCCTTATGCAGAAGTATGAAGTGCCGGCGTCAAGTCCGCGAACTGATGCTATTCCAGTAACTTGGTGAGTATGCGAGTATGAAGAACGGAGGGCGGAAAGATGAGCGCGGTCAGTGAGTCCATGAACAGACGAATGACATTGGGTCTGCTTGCCAGCAGATATGGCTTTGACTTGGATCCTACGTTTGCCACTGAAGTGACGATCACGTCCATTGCAGACGATATCGATTCGGTGCGGCCGGGATCGTTGTTCATGCCGTCCGCACCGGTGGATGAGCAACAGTTGCGTCAGGCTCAGGCGCTTGGCGCATATGGTGCGGTGGTACCTCATGCGTTGCGTGGTAAGACGGAAGGCATACAGATTCCTGTGATCTATGCCGAGCCGACCGCACAGCAGTTGGGTAGGCTTGCCAGCGAATTGGCGGGTAGCCCGTCCGATTCGTTGGCGGTGTTCGCCGTGGCGGGAAACGATGCGCAGGCGGTGGACCAGGGAGTGAGGGATCTTGCTGATTTCCTGCATATGCTTGGTAATCCGGTTGGTGTGATCAGCTCGGGCAACTCGCAATCGTTGGAACGATATCTCGATCTGAACTATCCATTGTCGATTCTTGACGTGCAGCGTACGATGGCTGTGTGCGCTGAAGACGGTGCTGCTGCTGTGATTCTCGCTTTGAGCGAGGAGACATTGAAAGACGATGCATTGCAGTCGGTAAGTGTCGATGTGCTTGGTTGCGATGACAATGGTCTAGGCGAAGCCGAGATCGTCAAATCGGTTGCGCGATTCGGATGTACCGTCGGAAAGCGGACCCATATCGCCGTCCGTACGCAGGAATCCGATGTGCTCGCATCGCAAGCGGCAGTGGCATACGGGCAGACGAACAGCAGCGCATTGTCGCTGTCCATATCGATGGTGCTTGCGGCGGGTGTACGCAAGGCCAATATCAAAAGCGCGTTGCGCGTATCCCGAGATCTGAACTAGTTTCAATCAGAACGGATACGTAAAGCACACACACGATAATCGTAAACAACATGAACAGTAAACGGAACAGCAACACAGAGGAGAAATCACAGTGAGCAGCCTGACCATGATGCCAATGAGCTTGGAGGAGATCGCCCAGGCAGTTCAGGGACGGCTGATTGCCGGCACTGCGGCAGTGAATACGCCGGTGGCCACCAGCGCATTCACCGATTCACGGCAGATCGTTGAAGGTTCGGTTTTCGTAGCGATTGCCGGAGAGCGTGTGGACGGTCACGATTACGTGCCGCACGTGGGCGCTCAAGGTGCCGTTGCCGCAATAGTCGACCATGAGATCGCCGACGCCGGTGTGCCTCAGATTGTGGTGGAGGATACGGTGTTGGCCTTGGGGGCATTGGCCAAGCACAATATCGAGCGCCGTCGCGCGCTAGGGACTCCGTTTACGGTGGTCGGCATCACCGGTTCCGTCGGCAAGACCACCACCAAGGATCTTATGAAGGCGTTGCTGTCTCATATGGGACCAACAGTTGCGCCGGTCGGATCGTTCAATAACGAAATCGGCCTGCCCCTGACCTCGCTCAAAGTAAATGCCGAAACTCGTTTTTTGGTAGCGGAAATGGGCGCCAACCATGTTGGGGAAATCGCCAATCTGACGTCGCTGGTACCGCCGGACATCGCGGTTGTGCTGAAAGTCGGTGTCGCTCATTTGGGCGAATTCGGCTCTGCGGAACGCATCGCGCAGGCCAAGTCGGAAATCATTCATGGCCTCGTTCCCGGCGGTCTTTCCGTGCTGAATGCGAACGACGAGCATGTGGCTGCGATGAGCGCCTTCGCGCCGGGCGATGTGATGTGGTTCGGACTTCCGAATGGTGAAGGTGGCAATCCTGCGATCACCGCTCAGCATGTGCGTTGCGACGAGTTGGATCATCCGTCCTTCACTTTAGAAAACGGTGATGGCGAGCATGCCGAAGTCACCTTGGACATCTGCGGTCAGCATAATGTCATGAATGCGCTTGCCGCCGCTTCAGTGGCGATGCGTTTGGGCATGTCGATTGGCGATGTCGCATCCGCATTGTCGGATGTGACGGCCATCAGTCCCCATCGCATGGCTGTTTCCATCGTGAACAAGCAGGAAACGTCATTCACGCTGATCGATGATTCATTCAACGCCAATCCTGATTCCATGAAAGCCGGTCTTGACGGATTGCTGCGTTGGAAGGCTGGTTCCGAAAGCCAGCCATTCCGTGTTGCGGTGTTGGGCGCCATGCTTGAGCTCGGTCCGGATGAAAAGGATTTGCATGTTGGCATCGGCCGGTATGCGTTGGAAGGCGGGGTTGATGCGCTGCTGACGGTTGGCAGTGCATCCGATGCTTCCCTGGACGCTCTGGCAGGTGCCATGGCGGACGGCGCATCCTCGGCGGGAGACGCTTCTCACGTCGATTGGGTTCACGATATCGATGAGGCCGATCGTCTTGTGACGCGACTCGCCATCGAACATCCAGGTGCCGTGGTGCTGCTTAAAGGTTCCCACGCTTCCGGCTTGAGCGCTCTGGCCGAACGTTGGCAGGCCCTGGCTGCACAATAGAACAAAAGCATTTGGCAAGATTTGAATAATCGACGTTATCTGAAGAATGTCTGACTGAAACGGAGAACATCAGGTGATTTCGCTCATCATCGGAATTGTGGTGTCGCTGGTCGTAACGATTGTGGGAACACCGCTGCTGATTCGTTTGGTACACAAGCTTAATTACGGGCAGTACATACGCCAAGATGGTCCGAAGTCCCATCTGGTCAAGCGTGGCACGCCTACGTTGGGTGGCGTGGTCATCAATCTGGCGGTTGTGTTGGGTTGGGGCTCGTCGGCACTGTATCGCTTCATCACCAGGGGAGAGGTGCCGTCATGGTCGGCGCTGCTGGTGCTGTTCGCCATGCTATCGATGGGTATGCTGGGATTCATCGATGATTTCGCGAAGGTTCGCAAAAAGCAGAGCGAAGGCCTGACGGTCAAAGGCAAATTCATCGGCCAGTTCATTCTCGCCACCATCTATGCGGTGCTGGCGTTGATTCTGCCGACGAATTCCGGCTTCCCCAGCGCGCAGGCCGGCATGAGCTTCATTGAAGAGCCGTTTTTCAGTTTCGAGTTCGCAGGCAAAGCCGTGGCCATCGTGTTGTTCGTGATCTGGGTGAACTTCCTGATGACCGCATGGACCAATGCCATCAACCTGACCGATGGTCTTGACGGATTGGCTGCTGGTTCTTCGATGATCGCATTCATGGGATATGCGGTGATCACTTTTTGGGAGTTCTACCACCTCAAGGGTTTGGGACATGAAGGCTTCGCCTACGCGGTGTCCGATCCTCTTGATCTGACCATCATCGCGGCCTGCGCGGCGATGGCGTGCTTCGGATTCCTGTGGTACAACTCCAATCCAGCATCCATTTTCATGGGAGATACCGGTTCTCTGGCGCTTGGCGGCTTGTTTGCGGCCATGTCAATCGCCACACATACGGAATTCTTGGCGATTATCCTTGGCGGCCTGTTTGTGATTGAAACCATGAGCGACGTTATTCAGGTCGGCTATTTCAAGATGACTCGCAAGCGTGTGTTCAAGATGGCTCCGATCCATCATCACTTCGAATTGAAGGGGTGGACGGAAGTCAAGGTTGTAATTCGCTTCTGGATGATTGAATTGCTGTTCGTGTTAATTGCGTTGGTGATTTTCTACGGCGATTGGGTCTCCCGTTCCGGTCTGTGACGGCTGTTGCGTTCCGCTGATATGTGAACGGCTGCAACATGACTGTGATCTGTAAGGAATATCAAGGCATATGAGGTGCCGACAATCGAAGGATGATGGATATGGATATGAGCGGTAAGACCGTGATTGTGGCGGGTCTTGGAGTTTCTGGCCAAAGCATGATGGAAGTGTTGGGGTCCCGCGCCGAAAAAGTGCTTGGCGTGGATGAAAAGAAGCCCGATGCTGATTTGCACTCCTTTGATCGCATCGACTGGGATCATGTTGATTTGGTTATGACTTCGCCGGTGTTCAATCCGAGGACTCCGTTTATTCTTGAGGCGCAGCGTCGTGGCATTCCTGTGATGAGCGAGGTTGAGCTTGCTTGGCAGCTGCGAGTGAATTGCGATTCCACCGGCGAACCAGCACAATGGATCGGCATCACCGGCACCAACGGCAAAACCTCCACTACGGAAATGACTTCGGAAATGCTGACGGCTTGTGACCTGACGGCACCGGCTGTCGGCAACATCGGCAAGGCGGTATCCCATGCCGTGGTCGATCCGGCAAATGATGTGCTATGCGTTGAGCTGAGTTCCTTCCAGTTGCATTTCACCGATTCGCTGGCTTTGGATTGCGCTGCGATTACCAATATCGCGGATGATCATCTTGACTGGCATGGCGGCATTGAAAATTATGCGGCAGATAAGGCGAAGGTCTTCCACCGCGTCAAGAAGGCTTTGGTATATAACGCCGATGACGAGCGTGTGACCAGGCTGGCGTTCGCAGCCGAGACGGCGGAAGGCTGCCGCAAGGTCGGATTCACTCTGTCTGAGCCGCAAGATGGTCAGATCGGCGTGAAGGACGGTTGGATCGTCGATATGTCTGGCATCGCAGGTGGCGAGCTTGGAATGCCAGAGCAGGTCGCCAAGGTGTCTGAGTTTACGCATCTGACTGAGCCTGATGGCACGGTGTACCCGCATTTGCTTGCTGATGCGTTGACCGCATTGGCGCTGGTGCTGGGGCTTGGCGCAGACAAAGAGAAAGCCATCGCATCTCTGGAACAATTCACGCCAGGCGGGCATCGCATTCAGACTGTCGCCACCGCCACCACGCCAGATGGGGGCAGCATTCGTTTCGTGGATGATTCCAAGGCGACCAATGCACATGCAGCCAAGGCATCGCTCAATAGTTTTGCAGACAAATCCGTGGTGTGGATCGCTGGCGGATTGGCCAAGGGCAGCCGTTTCGAACAGTTGGTGGCAGAACAGTCGCACACCATCAAAGCCGCGGTCGTCATCGGCAAAGATCAGCAGCCCATCTTGGACGCGTTCGCAGCGAGTGCTCCCGACATTCCGTTGACCATCATCGATCCGGCGAATAATGACGTCATTATGGAACGGGCCGTCGATGCTGCGGGTGAATATGCCCAATCCGGCGATGTGGTGCTGATGGCGCCTGCCTGTGCGTCCATGGATCAGTTCAAGTCGTATGCCGATCGTGGAAACCAGTTCGCGCAGCAGGCTCAGCGTTGGGTGAATGAGCATGGAGAAGCCTAAAACCAAGCAGAGTGACGGTACCCGTCAGAAGAGGCAGGCTGCTGCTGAAGAACGGGTCGACGATTTTCGTGGTTATGTCGGTCTGCGAAGCATGCTTAATCCGATTTGGTGTTTTCACGGGTTTAGGGTCTCTGTGGTTATCCTCACCATTTTCGGTGTGATCATGGTGTTTTCCAGCTCTTCGGTGTATATGATTGCCAATGACCAATCTCCATGGTCACAAGCGATTAAGCAGGGCGCATTCTGCGTTCTCGGACTTATTGTGGGCGTGGCCTGCATGATGGTTCCGGCGGAGCTTATCAGAAGGGTCAGTTTCGCTTTTCTGCTCGTCGCCTTGTTCTTGCAATCGTTGACATTTACGCCGTTAGGTGTTGATGCTCAGGGTAATAAAGGTTGGATTGGTCTTTTTGGATTTACCTTCCAGCCGGCTGAGGTCGTCAAGCTTGCGCTATGCGTATGGCTGCCTCGGGAGCTGATTAGCGCGCAGAAGCGGGTAAGTAAGGTGGGGCCGGTCAATGCATATCGCAGGTTGATTACGTGGCTTGGTCTTGCATTGCTGTTGGTTATGGGCGGCAAGGATCTTGGTACGGCCATGATTCTCTTTGCGATTGCGGGAACCGCGTTGTTGCTGGGAAATTTTCCTGGCAAATGGCTGGCTATTGTGGCATGTGGCGGTCTGGCTTTGGTCGGCGGTCTTGTTATCAGCAGTCCGAACCGACTTAACCGCGTCATGGCTACATATCAGACTTGTTCCGCAGCTGATATGGAGGGTGTCTGCTATCAGGTGGTGCATGGCAAATACGCCATGGCTTCCGGAGGCTTGCTGGGCGTTGGGATCGGCAATTCCGGAGAAAAATGGGGATATCTTCCGGAAGCGCACAACGATTTCATTTTCGCCATCATTGGTGAGGAAACGGGTTTCGTCGGCGCTTCGTTGGTGATTCTGCTGTTCCTTGTGCTTGGATGGTGCATGCTGGTGGTGGCTATCCAAGCGCATGACAGATATATCACTTTGGTGCTGGCCAATATTACCGTGTGGATCGTCGGCCAGGCGTTTGTGAACATTGGTGTCGTGGTGGGGCTGTTCCCTGTTATGGGTGTGCCTTTGCCTTTCGTGTCGGCCGGTGGTTCGTCGTTGATTCTGTGTTTGGGCGCTGCGGGCGTGACCATCAGCATGATGAAACAGCAGCCGCAGATCCAAGCGGAGATTCAGAGAGTCTGAAAAGCCACTGTTGCCTGCGGGGTGCTGTCGCATGCGGCGGTAATCAAACGTAGATGAAATGTGAGTATCCTTGTGAGCATCGGTATGGCGCATGGTGTGCCGGGATACCGTGGGGCTAAGCTCGTACATTATGAGCAATCAGAAGCATATCGTTCTAGCCGGCGGTGGTACGGCAGGTCATGTCAATCCTCTGCTCGCCGTGGCACATGTGATTCGCGAGCTTGAGCCGGATGCCGATATTGCGGTGGTGGGCACTGCAGTCGGTCTGGAACACGAGTTGGTTCCGCAAGCGGGCTTCGAGCTGGAAACCATTGAAAAGGTGCCCTTCCCCCGTAGACCCAATATGGCGGCATTGAAGTTTCCTGCGCAGTGGAAGGCTGAAACGGCCAAGGTACGTGATATTCTCACCCGACACGAGGCGCAGGTGGTCGTCGGATTCGGTGGATACACGTCGGCTCCCGTGTATGCGGCTGCGCACAAGATGGGCATTCCGATTGCGATGCATGAGCAGAACGCCCGTGCCGGCATGGCCAACAAGCTGGGTGCACGCTGGGCGTCCATGATCGGCACCGCGTACGCGCAAACCGGTTTGAAACCACGCAAGGGTGTTGAAGCCGAACGTGTGGGATTGCCGTTGCGTGCTGAAATTGCGGCAATAGCCGAAGGTATGGAACATGACCGTGCAGCCACAAGGCAAACGGCTGCAGCGCAGCTGGGAGTCGATCCGAACCGTCCTCTGGTGGTGGTGACCGGAGGATCGTTGGGTGCTGTGAACGTGAATCGTGCGGTGGCGGCTTCCGCCAAGGAATTGCTGGAACATGCGCAGGTGATTCACCTGACGGGAAAAGGCAAAGACGATGAGGTGCGTTCGTTGGTGTCGGTGAGTGCCGGAGAGCAGGTGCTTGGTGAGCTTGGACCAGAGCATGCCAACGACGGTGATTATCGAGTCGCGCCTTACTTGGAACGTATCGACCTTGCGTTCGCTTGTGCCGATCTGATTATCTGCCGTTCCGGAGCGGGCACCGTTTCGGAATTGACTGCTTTGGGACTTCCTGCGATTTATGTTCCATTACCGATCGGCAACGGCGAGCAGCGTTTCAACGCTCAGCCGGTCGTCGATGCGGAAGGTGGCCTGATGGTGGCGGACGCTGACTTCACTGCCGAATGGGTCAAACGTCATGTGCCGAATCTGCTAGCCGATTCGGATGCGCTTGCCAGGTATGGCGATAACGCTTGGAAATATGGTATTCGAGATGCCGCCGAAGTCATGGCCAAGCGTGTACTTTCCATGATTGACGAAAGGTAAGCCGTAGCGGCGGCAGGTGTGTCCGTCGCATTTGAAGTCGCGTTCCGAATCTCACCCATGATCGACCAAGTACGAGACCATGGGTGAGACCATAATGGAACAAGCTAAACATAATATGCAAGAGGAGCAGTCGTGACTGACAACCAGCGTGAGGCCGGTACCATTATTCTTGATCCAACCCATGTGTCATTCAGCCAGCAGGAAGGCGTGAACGATTTGGGGGTCACCCATTTCATCGGCATCGGAGGAGCGGGCATGAGCGTACTTGCCGAGATGCTGCACGAGCAGGGTGTGGAGGTGGATGGCTCGGATCGCGAGCCCAGCGCCAAAACCGATCGTTTGCAGGGGCTTGGCATTGCCGTCGAATTCGGGCAGCGCGAGGAAAACGTCGAAGGCAAACAAACTATTGTTTTTTCCAGTGCCATCAAGCCTGACAATCCGGAAATCGTCGCAGCGCATGCGGCGGGCGAACGCATCGTGCACCGCAGCGACATTCTTTCGTTGCTGATGAATACGAAACGTGCGGTAACGGTTGCGGGAGCCCATGGCAAAACCACAACCAGTTCCATGCTCGCCCATATTCTCACCCATGCCGGTGAGGGAAATCTGGCTGATCCAAGTTATGCCATTGGCGGATCCATCCAAGGCAAGGATGGCGTGATACTTGACGGAGGCCATGCAGGCCAAGGCGATGTGCTTGTGGCGGAAGCCGACGAATCCGATGGAAGCTTTGCCAAATATCATCCGGAAATCGCGATTGTCACCAATTCCGAAGCTGACCATCTTGACCATTATGGAACGCAGGAAAACTATCGGGCGGCTTTCGTGAACCATGTTCAGCACGCCATCAAATCGGTGGTGATGTGCGGTGACGACGAAGGGAATCTGGCTGTGTTGCGCGCTCTTGATGCGTCTGCGGCAGCACATACGGTCGTGTATGCGACGCAGGATGCGGCTTCGTTGGGTGATCTGAACGGTGCGGCATTCGTACATATCGAATCGGAAAGTGAAAGCGCGCAAAGCGGCGCCGAACATTTCACCTTGCATGTGCCTGCGGGACTGCTGGGCGAACAGGAACGTATGGTTCCCGTGACGCTCGCCGTTCCAGGCATTCACAATGCGCGCAATGCTTCTGCGGCGATTATCGCGGCAGCATTGCTGGGAGTCGACATTGAGAAGGCCGCTGAAGCGGCCACGTCGTTCCTCGGCGCAGCCCGTCGCTTCCAAGTACGCGGCACCGTCAGCCAGGTGACCGTCGTTGACGATTACGCGCATCATCCCACTGAGATTTCGGCTTTGCTGGATGCTGCCCGCCGTAAATATCCGCAATCGGCGATTCGTGTGATTTTCCAGCCGCACTTGTTCTCCCGCACCAAGTTCTTCGCGGAAGCATTCGCGGAGGCGCTGGCCAAGGCGGATGATGTGATCGTCACTGGCATTTTCCCTGCACGTGAAAAGCAGGAGGATTATCCGACGGTCGGCCCGGCCACCATTGTGGATGAGGCTCTTAAGCTCGACCATACGCCTGCCGAGGATTGGATCCGTGGTGTGGAAGACATGCATACCGCGGCGCAGATGATGGTGATGCGCGCCCATCATGGTGATGTCATCTTCACCGTTGGCGCGGGTGATATCACGCAGATGGACGAGGTGATATTGCACGCGCTGCAGGCTCATCGCTGGGATTGTGAGGGCTGATGGCGCGAAGGGTCGTCAGCTCCGGTACGGGGTCGGATGGTTCTGAAACGACGTCTGAAAATCATGCGTTGCGCGGCAGGAGCATTCAAAGCCGGAAACATTCCGACTCCCCGGCTCAGTCTCAGCCGAATGGTCGTTCCATTGCCGGAGGAGCGGGACGTTCGTCTTCTTCAGTGAGCCATGCGCAGGCGGAAGCCAAAATGGCGCACGGAGGCAAGAACAAGGCAAGTCGCTCCCGGTCAGGTGACTTCGTGGATGCGCGCAATCTTGCGGGTGAGGATTTCGTTGCGAAGACGCTGGAGGAAACCACTGGCACTTTGGGGGTGGTCACCCGTCCGAAAGTGGTTGATTTCAAAGCGCGGTTGAAAGAACGACGTAAGGCGAATGCACGTGTTGTAGCGATGCGAGCTTTCGTGTCGGCCGCGGTTGCGGCCGTCGTGGTGGCGCTGATATGGTTGTTTTTCTTCTCATCGGTGTTTCGTCTTGAAGCTGGCAATATTTCCGTTGTCGGAGCCAACGAATGGGTGAGCGAGTCGCAAGTATTGGATATTGCCGGTCAGCAGGCCGGCAAATCGATTCTGCTGGTATCAAACAATGATGTGGAGAAGAAAATCAAGGAAATACCGGGAGTCACCACCGCGCAATCCAAGAAGCAACTTCCTAATTCCCTTGAAGTGACCATCAAAGCGCAGAAGCCGGCTGCGATGCTTAAAACAGGTGAAGACAGTATGACCGCGGTCGATAGCAAGGGCCGTATATTGAATTCCGTCAGCGGTGCCTCCGTGGATGGAATTCCCGTCATCGAAGTGAAGGATGTCGAGACGAGTCTGAGCCACCGCTCCATTAAAGAGGCACTGAAGATTTTGAGCTCGCTTCCTGAATCTATACGTAACTCCATTACCAAGGTGACGGCTGAAACCCAGGATTCCATCACCACGGAAATCAATGGGGGAGACCGTGTGATCGTATGGGGTGACTCTTCCGATCTTAAGTTGAAGAAAGCCGTTGTCGACAAGATCATCAACGATCCAAATGTGATCGGAGACAAACACAACGTCGACGTGTCCGCGCCTCTACGCCCGATCATCAAATAGTGGTGAAGACATGGGAAATTAGGGGAATTGCATACGTTGAGTAGTCTGGTTTGGTATGCGAAGAACCCCGGTCGCTTTGCCGTGACCGGGGTTCTTCGCAAATAGGAGGAGAGAAAAGAAGAGAGAAAAAAAGGGGGGAGCTTATTATTGCGTGCCGTCAGGCGTTCGGATTGGCTTTCAGCGCCGGAGCGACGGAAACCGCCGGATCGAGACGCGGGATTAGCGTGCACTGCGTGGCGTGGTATAGGTCGGACTTGCCTGGCCAGACGGTGCCGATGACCTCGTTGTCCTTGTTCAGCTGGTGGAACCAGGAACCATTCTCGTGGTCGATCAGGTATTCGTCGATGTACTTCCAGAAGGTCGCATACCAGTCCTTGTACACCTGCTTGCCGGTGACGGTGGCCAGCGTGGCGGAGGTGTTCACGGATTCGGCGAGGGTCCAATGCATACGGTCGGTGACGACGGGCTTGCCGTTCCAATCGGTGGTGTAGGCCAAGCCAATGGTGCCTTCGGCGTTCCATGCGTCGGAAAGTGCTTGGGCGAACAGGTTTTCGGCTGCCTCGATAAGCTGCTGCTTGCCTTTTTCGGAACGCTGCTTGGAGCTCAGCGCATACTGGGTGATGAGACGAGCCCATTCAATGCCATGGCCTGGGGTTGCTCCGTACGGCTTGAACTGGTCATCCGGCTTGTCATGGTTGCATTCGAGGTCCGGCTGCCAGTCGGCGGTGAAATGCTCTGGAATGCGCCAGCTGTTGTTGGACGCCCAGCCGACCACATGGTCGATGATACGGCCCGCACGCTCGCGGTATTCCTCGTTGTCGGTAACATCGGCGACGGCGAGGAACGCTTCGGTGGTGTGCATGTTGGCGTTGATGCCACGGTAGGAGTCAAGCTCGGTGAATTCCGTGTTCCAAGTATCGACGGCTAAGCCGATCTCATCATCCCAGAAATGCTTGTCGTAAGTTGCCAGAGCCTCTTCGAGCAGCTCGTCAGCGCCCGGACGGCCGATGAGCTTGGCGGAAGTGGCGGCAAGAATCACGAAAGCGTGAGCGTAACAGACCTTGCCTGCTTCATGTGTGGAGCCGTCTGCGGAAATGGACGGATACCATCCGCCGTTCTCATCGTCATGCAGTGGACCGCGCAGACCGGCGATGGCCTTGTCGACCAGTTCGACTGCGCCTGGCTCGCCATACAGGAATCCCAAGGAATACACATGTGCCATACGGCAGGTGATCCACGTGTGGATGCTTTGGGTCAGATCTGGATTGCCGGTGTCGTCCAGCCAATAGGAGCCACCCTGCGGGACGGGGAAGTTGTGGCCGAAGTGCAGGAGCTCGTTGGTTTCCGCATTGAGCAGGCTATGGTTTTCTTCGGAGCCGAATACGTAGGCTTCGGGAGAGTAAGTGCAGGTCATCGATCAAGTCCTTCCTTGACATCGTCTGCTGTGACGTGATAACTAGGTTGAAGTATTAACTATGTTAATCACTTAAGCGGTTAATGCAAGTCGACACGCGGAATTTGAAGCTGGGATTATATGCGATTTGTAATGGGGCTGGGTATGTGAGATCAAGCAAGACAAGAAGGGGGCTTTCGACAATATTGCGTCAATATTTTTTGAATATCCGGTATGGCGGGGGTGGTTTACAGTAAACTCAAGGATCTTTGAAAACCGTTGGAAATAAAAGAAAAGCCGCCATCTCTGGCGGCTTTCAATACGTGGAGATGCGGGGAATTGAACCCCGGTCCGATAACCGAACCCTCAGTCTTCTACGTGCGTAGTCTGCTGGCCGTGCGGCGGTTTTTCTGCCCCCATCGATATCGCAGACAACTGATGGCGAGCATATCTACAGTAAAAGTCCCTTGCCGGCCCTGTGGCTCAGCCGACAAAGCAAGTCTTCTTAACGACGCTCAACATCCTCCCAAAGACGAGAAGGAGTGAACGGAGCGGCTGCTCACTGGTTAATCCTGGCGCGAAGCTCAGGCAGCGAGAGCGAACTCAGTGCGGTTAGATTTAGCACTTATTCTTTTGTAGGGGGCATCCACGAGTGGACCCTACGTTCTCGGCACGCTTCCCTGCGACGAACAGGTCACCGTCGAAACCGATCATCCCCAATCTTGAATTATCAAGCACCCGATGCAAGACCGGACTTTTCAAGATATCACGGAATGTCAATAATCGCAAATTATATGCCGCTTTTCTTGCGCTGCGAGCGAAGTCTAAACATGGGCTTACTGCCTGACCCGAATATCGAAATAATCCATACAGGTCGGTGATGCGCTGCATGAAATCGGAGGATGACTGTGGAATATCGGATTGCGAAACGGCATTCATGGTGGTGTAGGGTTCGTTCAGAGCATCTTCTTCGTTGAGGTGCGTATGCCGTGGCAATCGGGATTGCGCAAATTGCGGATTGAATATGAGGATGAAAAACGAGGCCATGATAACAGACATGGCCTCGTTGGTGATGATGAAAGGGAAAACTAGGATTATTTACCGGCTTCGGCGAGATAATCCGGAACGCCTTCCGCCGGGTAGGTCGGCCAGCCGCCTTCCTTGGTGCACACGTAGGCCGCGGTGTTCACGGCGGCACGATGGGCTTCCTTGAGCGGAGCGCCGGTCAGCAGCTTGCCGGTGAAGGATCCGGAGAAGGAATCGCCGGCACCGACGGTATCTGCAACCTCGACATGCGGGGTCAGCAGGGTGGAGACTTCGCCATTCTTGGCAGTGATGGTGCTGAACGTGGCGCCGCCGGTCAGAATGATGTACTCGAGGTTGAAGCGGTCGATGAACCACTTACATGCCTCTTCGTCATTGCACTTAGGAATGGAGAACATGTCGCGCATCATGATCAGCTCTTCGTCGTTGATCTTGAAGATGTTCGCGTAGTCGAGCAGCTCTTCGATGAGCTCATTGGAGTAGAAGTTGGCGCGCAGGTTGATGTCGAAGAACTTCAGTGCGCTTTCCTTGGTGTGCTTGAGCAGTTCGACGATGGTGTCGTGGGATTCGGGGGAGCGCAGGCCGAGGGTGCCGAAGCAGACGGCGTCGGCCTTGGACACGGCTTCGACGAGCTCGTCGGTGAGCTTGATGTGATCCCAGGCCACGTTTTCGACGATGGTGTATTCCGGAATGCCGTTGGTCAGAGCCACATCAACCGTGCCGGTCGGGTATTCGTTGACCTGCACCAGCGTGTTGATGCCGGCCTTGTGGGCGTCTGCAAGCAGCTCATTGCCCAGCTCGTCGTTGCCGACCGCGCTGATGGCGAAGCTTTCCGCGCCATTCTGGGATGCATGATATGCGAAATTGACGGGCGCGCCGCCGGCGCGCTTGCCGGTGGGGAGCATATCCCATAGGATTTCGCCGAGAGAGATGACGATTGGCTTGGACATGGTGTTCCTTTCTTTGGTTGTGGCGTGCTATGCGACGTCAAAGAACATCGAAGGATGTTCTAGAAAACTGGTGATGGCCACGGCTGCGGCGCCAGTGACGGTGGCGTCCGTTGGAAGGCTGGACAGAGTGATTTCGGTATCGTTCCCGACTTCGGGAATGGTGCGCTCACGAACGACTTTCTTGACTTCGTCGAGCAGGGGTTGGCCTGCTTGGGAAATGATGTCTCCCAACACGATATGCGTCGGATTGAAGGCGTTGATGATGTTGACCGCGCCATAACCGATATATCGTGCGACTTCGGAAGTCAGTTCCGTGGCTGCCTTGTCTCCCGCGGAAACCTTGGCGAACAGTGCAGTGCATGCCTGTGCGTGGGTCATGGTTTCGCATCCTGAGACAATGCTTGGCTGCTCGTTGAGTCGCTCGTGGATCGCATTGGCCGAGCAGTAGCGTTCCAGGCACCCGACATTGCCGCAATCGCAGGGTTTGCCGTTGACGTCGACGGAGATGTGGCCGATTTCGGTGGCCGTGCCATGCGCCCCGTAATAGATTGAACCGTTATCGATGATGCCGAGGCCAATGCCTTCGCCAAGCAGATAGTAGGCGAGGGATCCTTCGGACAGCTCCGGGTTGAACAGGAACTGTGCCAGGGCGCCTGCGCGTGCGTCCTGCTCCACGAATACGGGCACATTGAAGGCTTCGCTGAATTCCTTGATGAAGTTGACTCGCCTCCAACCCTGCATGGATGAGACGAGCGCGGTGTGGCCTTCCTCCACTAAATATGGACCGGGAACGGCCATGCCGACCGCCACGATGCTTGGATCGTCGGCAATGAGCTGGCGCACGGTGGAGCGGATCTGTTCCACCGTTTCTGGAATGTTCTTTTCGTCGACGGTCGGCAGATCGGTAAGCGAGATGCGGTTGCATTTCAGATCGAACACTGCGATCTGAACCAGGCTTCGTGCGAATTTCACTCCTACGACATGGTATTTCGCGCAATTGAGGTTCAGTCCGATGGAACGGCGGTTCTTATCGCCTTCCATATCTCCGGTTTCTTCGATGACGTTTCTGAATAGCAGTTTCGCGGTGATTTTCGTGATGGCCGCGGGCGTAAGTCCGATGGCTTTGGCGATCTGCGCACGTGAGCTGATGCCGTTGTGGTAGAGGTATTGCAAAATCCTGGAACGATTGTTTTCTGAAATCGATGATTGCTGAGCGCTGTAACTACTCATGACACCTCCCTGCGACAGTGCATGGACCCTCGTTGAACTAGTTGATATATTAACGCCGTTAATTAGTTGATGCAAGTTCCGTCTTTCGGCGTGTCACAAGGACCGTCGATTCTCAATATGGGATTGGCTGTCTCATTATTTGACACACACTTTTCAGAAAAATATTAACTGCAAAACCGTTGTGATTGCTGAGTTTTTGTTAGATCGAGAAAGGGTGACGTCGCAAAATGAGCTTCCGTGAAATGTTCCGCTAACAAAGTGTGCCCTACCCTTGTGGCACGTCGTTTTGGAGTGCCAATTACGACAGCAGGAAGAGAAAGGATTCCATAGTGAATCACAAGAAGATTATCGCTGCAGCTGTTTCGGTTGCCGCGCTGGCCTCGCTCGCGGCATGCGGCGGAGTAAAAGATAGCGGTTCCGCATCGGGAAATGCGGATGTCATTACCGTCGGCACCACAGACAAGGTTACTAGCGTTGACCCTGCCGGCTCCTATGACAACGGTTCCTATGCCGTTCAAATCAATGTGTTCCCGTTCCTGTATGCGCAGGACTACAACACTTCTGAACTGTCTCCGGACATCGCTGCGGATGACGGTACTTGGAGTGACGACGGCACTGAGTTCACTGTTAAGATCAAGTCTGGCCTGAAGTTCGCCAATGGTCACGACCTGACTTCGTCTGATGTCAAGTTCTCCTTCGACCGTGTCAACACGATCAACGATGAGAATGGTCCGAGTTCGTTGCTGGCCAACATCGAATCCATCGATACGCCGGATGACACCACTGTGGTGTTCCATTCCAAAGTCAAGAACGATGTGACCCTCAAGCAGGTGCTTTCCAGCCCGGCCGGTCCGATTGTCGACGAAGAGGTCTTCTCCGCTGACAAGCTCACTGATGCTGACACCATCATCAAGAAGAAGGCTTTCGCCGGTCCTTACATTCTGACCTCTTACAAGGCCAATGAGGTTGCAGGCTACTCCAAGAACGACTCTTATCAGGGTCTGACCCCAGCCAAGAACAGCACTGTTCAGGTCAAGTACTTTGCCGATTCTTCCAACCTGAAGATGGCCGTGCAGCAGGGACAGGTCGACGTGGCCTACCGTTCTCTGACTCCGACCGACATCGATGATCTGTCTAAGGACTCCAAGGTCAAGGTCGTCAAGGGTCCGGGCGGTGAGGAACGCTTCCTGGTCTTCAACTTCAACATCCAGCCGTACGGCACCAAGTCCGACGAGCCGAATGCCGACAAGGCCAAGGCTGTGCGTCAGGCCGTCGCTAACCTCATCGACCGCGAGGAGTTGGCTACCAAGGTCTATAAGGACACGTACACCCCGATGTACTCCTACATTCCGGACGGTTTGGCTGGTCACGAAGACACCTTCAAGACCACGTATGGTGATGGCAGTGGCAAGCCGAGCGCCGACAAGGCCAAGAAGGTTCTTGAGGACGCAGGCGTTTCCACCCCGGTTGAGCTCAAGCTGCAGTACAATCCGGACCACTATGGATCCTCTTCCGCCGACGAGTATGCGGCTCTTAAGGCCCAGCTCGAGGAGGGTGGTCTGTTCAAGGTCGACCTGCAGTCCACCGAATGGACTCAGTACAACAAAGACCGTGTTGTTACCGAGGATTCTGATGGATCCTACCCGGTCTACCAGCTCGGCTGGTTCCCGGATTACTCCGACCCGGATAACTATCTGTCTCCGTTCTTCCGTGACGGCAACTTCGTGAACAACGCTTACTCCAACTCCGAAATCAACAATTTGATTATGGAGCAGGCTGGTGAAACCGACGAAAGCGCCCGTGAGGATCTGCTCAAGAAGATTCAGACCCTTGAAACCGAAGACCTGTCCACCATCCCGCTGCTGCAGGGTGCGCAGGTTGCAGTTACCGGCACCAACGTGAAGGGTGTTGTGCTCGACGCTTCCTTCCGTTTCCGTTTCGCATCTGTCACCAAGGCGTGATGTGTGCGGATGTGCGGCATAACCTGCCGCAGTCTGCATAGAAAACCACTGGGGATCCCCGGTCTATGGCCGGAGGTCCCCATTTCCCGAATTATCTGCCTGAAACGGCGCAGTGATTCGATATTGTTGTAAATCAAAGCCGTACAGGCTTCTTATCAAGGAGCATCGTGTGTCAGACACAGCAGCTCCGGCCGTCTCTCAGGAGGCGAAGCCGAAACAAGCCAAAAAGAATCATTTGTCAGGCGGATTTTTCCGTTTTGTCCTGACTCGATTCCTGCTCATTATTCCAACCGTTTTCATTCTCGTCACCGTCGTGTTTTTTGTGATGCGAGCTACAGGTGATCCTATTTCTGCGGCATTGGGTGGTCGTCTTACCCCTGACGAGTTGCAAAAGCGTGTTCATGCGGCCGGCTACGACCGTCCTCTTATTGTGCAATATATCGATTACCTTGGGGGTTTGCTCCATGGGGATCTCGGCACTACATTGACTGATAATCAGCCGGTTATCAGCATTCTTGTTCATTACGGATCAGCGACTTTCGAATTGGCGCTCCTATCGCTCATTGTTGCTTTGATTGTAGGTATCGGCTTAGGTCGTGTAGCTGCGTGCAGACGCGATCACGCTGCCGATGCGGGCATTCGAACCTTTGCCATTCTGTGCTATGCCACCCCCGTGTTCTTCTTGGGATTGGTCCTCAAACTCATTTTCGCCATTTGGCTGAACGTGTTGCCGGCATCCGGTCGATGCTCGTTGTCTTCGGAAATGCAGTTCAGCCGACTCGTCTCTCCGACCGGCTTCTACATTATCGATGCACTGCAGCTGGGTGATATGAGCGTGCTTACCGACGTGTTGAGTCACGCCGTACTTCCTGCACTGGCGTTGGGATTGCTCACCGCAGGCGTGTTTATTCGTTTGGTACGTACCAATGTGATTTCCACCTACAATTCCGGCTACGTCGAGGCTGCGCGTTCGCGTGGCGTCTCCGAAAAGCGTCTGATCAGCAAGCACGCATGGAGGCCGGCTCTTATTCCAATCATCACCGTTATGGGCATGCAGATCGCATTGATGCTCGCCGGCGCGGTGCTTACCGAAACCACCTTCGAATGGAAGGGACTCGGATTCATGTTGTCCCAATATCTGAAGGCGCGTGACTTCGTAGCTGTGCAGGGCATTGTGATTCTGATCGCCATCATCGTGGCCGTCGTCAACTTCATCGTTGACGTTATCGCCGCGTTGGTGGATCCGAGAGTGAGGTACTGATATGACTGCATCAGCAAATAACGTCACCGTCCCGGGTGACACTCGTCTGAACGATCTCAAAATCAGCAGGAAAGCTCCGTTCTGGACCAAGATTCCGATCATCAAGGAGCTTCACGTAGCGGTCGGCTGGCAGAAAGGCATGCTGATTACCGGCCTGTCGCTTACTGCGTTCTTCCTGCTCGTGGCCTTGTTTGCGCCCGTGATTGCGCCGTACGGCTATGCGCAGCTCAAAGATGCCAATGGAGTTTCATTCCCAGCTCAGTCAGCACCCTCATCCGAACATATTTGGGGTACCACCGCAGGTGGTTATGACGTGTTCAGCCGTGTGATTTGGGGCTCTCGTACTGCTGTCATTGCGATTGTGATCGCTGTGCTGCTTTCTATTTTCGCGGGTGTATTGCTCGGTTTGGTTTCCGGATATTTCGGTGGCTGGGTGGATCGTGTGCTTGTCATGATCGCCGACGCCATCTATTCTTTCCCCTCGCTGCTGCTTGCGATTCTGATGGCCATTATGATTTCCGGCGGTCAGTCTGGTCTGTGGAGTGGCATTTTCGCGTCGGGTATCTCCATCACCGTGGTTTATATTCCGCAGTATTTCCGTACCATTCGATCCGAAGTCATTCGCATCAAGGAATCCGCTTACGTTGATTCCGCTCGCGTGGTGGGCGCGTCGACATGGCGCATCATGACCAAGCACCTTCTTAAGAACTCCACCAGAACGTTACCGGTTATTCTGACGTTGAACTCGTCCGAAGCGATTCTGACTCTTGCAGGATTGGGCTTCCTCGGATTCGGCATCGAGCCTACCGCAGCCGCTGAATGGGGTTACGATCTGAATCGTTCCGTGTCGGACGTCACCGCAGGCATTTGGTGGACCGCAGTGTTCCCGGGTATCGCCATCGTATTGATTGTTCTGGGCATCACCTTGGTGGGCGAATCCCTCAATGACCTTGCCGACCCGCGTCTGCGTGCACGCAAATCCGCTGGTGAGGTGGTTGGATCCATCGAAGATACTTCGGTTGATCCCACCCAGAAGCCGGGCGTTCGCAACGAGGTCGTAGCCGAGCTCGAGGCCGCCAAGAATCCAATGGGAGCCAGCGATCAGCCAGTGACCGTTACGGATCGCGACCCGTCATTTACCGCCTCCGAATGGGGCTCCAAGGAAGAAGAGTGACGCAATGAGTGACGAACAAACCAATCTTGCGCAAGTCAAGGATCTGAGCGTCTCCTTTATGACCGACGCAGGATCCATCAAAGCCATCGACAAAATCAACTTCACCATCCCACGCAAAACCGTGGTAGGTGTGGTTGGCGAATCAGGTTCCGGAAAATCCGTGACCGCGCGTTCGATTATCAAGCTGTTGCCGGAGACGGCAACCACTTCCGGCGTGATTTATCTGTCGAACCGTGAAGGCAATGAGCAGCTTGACGTGCTGTCCCTTTCCGGAGAAGATCTGCGCCGTATGCGCGGATCGGAAGCGGCCATGGTGTTCCAGGAACCTAATTCGGTACTTAATCCGGTGTATACCATCGGATGGCAAATCGAAGAGGGACTTCGCGCTCACGGCATGAAAGACAAGAAGGAGCTTCGTGCCAAGTCCGTGGATATCCTCAAAAAAGTAGGTATTCCTGATGCCGAAACTCGAATTGACTACTATCCGCATCAGTTCTCAGGCGGCCAAAAACAGCGTATCGTCATCGCCATGGCGTTGGTGCTCAATCCAGGTCTGATTCTGGCTGATGAACCGACTACTGCACTCGACGTGACTGTGCAGGCCGAAATCCTTGACTTGTTGCGTCTTGCCCGCGACGAAT
Organism: Bifidobacterium sp. N5G01; assembly: GCF_002742425.1. Classification (NCBI taxonomy): domain Bacteria; kingdom Bacillati; phylum Actinomycetota; class Actinomycetes; order Bifidobacteriales; family Bifidobacteriaceae; genus Bifidobacterium; species Bifidobacterium sp. N5G01. Next base: position 229,823 of record NZ_NJNP01000002.1, on the reverse strand, counting down.
TCGGCGCTTCCGTGCTGATTATTACTCATAATATGGGTGTGATCGCCGATATCGCCGATGAAGTGGTGGTCATGTATCGAGGTCATGTGGTCGAGCAGGGCAGCGTCGAACAGATCTTCTACTCGCCAAAAGACGATTACACCAAGCGGTTGCTCGCAGCTGTGCCGCGTATCGGGCAGAAACTGGTCGTTCGTGATGAGCAGGGCAAGGTGATTGAACGCAGCAAGGATTGGCATGACCAACCCATTGCCGTCGAGGCCAAGGGACTGACTATCACCTATCCGGGGCATTTGACGCAGCCTGATTTCAAGGCGGTCAATGGCATTGATTTCACTATTCGCCGTTCTGAAGTGCTGGGATTGGTCGGCGAATCCGGTTCAGGCAAATCCACTACTGGTCGTGCCATCGCGGGCTTGCAGAAGGTGTCCGGTGGCTCCCTGAATGTGTTGGGTGTAGAAATGAACGGTGTCAAGGAACGTCAGTTCAAACCCAAGCGTGCTGATATTGGCTTTGTGTTCCAAGACCCGGGTAGCTCATTCAATCCGCTGATGACAATCGCGGAGAATGTGGCAGAACCGCTGATTGTGCATAAAAAGTACTCGTCTGTGTCGGATGCGAGCGACTATGTGGGAGATCTGCTCGAAATGGTGCAGTTGCCGCGCGCGTATATGAACCGATTCCCGCACGAGCTTTCCGGCGGTCAGCGTCAGCGTGCCTCCTTGGCGCGAGCACTGGCGCTTAAGCCAAGCCTGCTTATCGCCGACGAGCCGACTTCTGCATTGGATGTGTCGGTACAGGCGAAGGTGTTGGAACTGTTCAAGAAACTGCAGGCGGAAATAGGTTTCGCATGCCTGTTCATCACCCATGATCTTGCTGTGGTCGATATGCTGGCCGATCGCATTATGGTGATGCATAAGGGTGAGATTGTGGAACATGGTGATGCCGATCAGGTTATGAATAACCCGCAGAATCCCTACACGCAGAAGTTGTTGGCATCGCTGCCGGTGCCTGATCCGCGTGAACAGCGAGAACATCGCGCCCAGCTGCACGAATTGCTCGCCAAAGGAATTTGATTCCGGAGTGAGTTTCGCGGCTTCCTGACATACACAAGAGCTGGTGTGACGGTTCATGATCGTCACACCAGCTCTTAGTTTATATATTCAATTGTGACTGTGTTCAGCGAATCGTGCCGTTGAAGGAGAACTGTGCGTGTGCGTCTCCGTTTGCCCTGTTCTTAAGGTACTCGCGCACGTAGCCCATGCGTTCCACTGTGGTGTCGGCTAAGGGCTGAGGCAGGTCGTCGGGGGAAAACCAGCCCACGTTGAGGCTTTCCTCGTCACCTACGAACGGTTCGGCATTGCCATTCGGATCTGGCTTGCACACGAACAGGTGATCCATGTACATGGTGTTGTCGCCGTTCGCATAGGTAAGCACCCTGCGTGAGGACTTCACCGACACCAAGTCGGTGACGATAACATCCACGCCCGTTTCTTCCTTGACCTCACGCGCCACCGTGTCGGCAGGTTCCTCGCCAGGCTCATTGATGCCATATACCATGGCCCATTCCCCGGTATCGGAACGTCTGCCGAGCAGCACGCGACCCTGCTCGTCTTCGACATAGCCGGAGACGCCCATCAGCCACAGGAGATCATGACCGACTTTCTTGCGTAACTCGAGAATGAATTCAGGCGTTGGCATATCAGGCCTTTGCGCCTTCGGCAGCCATGTTGGCCATCCACTCTTCGACCTCATCGATCTGCTTCGGAATGCCGGCGGAAATCCATTCCGGACCATCCTCAGTCATCAGCACATCATCTTCAATGCGAATGCCGATGCCGCGATACTCCGGTGGAATCAACAGATCATCCTCACGGAAATACAGACCCGGCTCAATCGTGAAAATCATGCCAGGACGAATCGCGGCACCCTGATACGACTCATAACGTGCCTGAGCGCAATCATGCACATCCAAACCAAGATGATGGGCCACACCACAGGCGAGCCAACGGCGATGCTGCTGTCCTTCCGGAGAAAGCGACTCCTCGACATCGACCGGAAGAATACCCCAATCATGCAGACGCTCGGCGATCACACGCATGCACGCATGATGAATGTCGGAATACGTGGCACCCGGCTTGGCGGCTTCGAAGCCTGCCTGCTGAGAATCCAAAACCGCCTGATACAGCTTCTTCTGGAAATCGGTGAACTTGCCGTTGGTCGGGAACGTGCGCGTGATATCGGCCGTATACAAGCTATTGACTTCCACGCCGGCATCAATCAGCAGCAGATCGCCGGACTCCACGGTACCGGTGTTACGCATCCAATGCAGAATCGGCGCATGAGCGCCGGAAGCGATAATCGTATCGTAGCCGACCTCATTGCCTTCCTCGCGGGAAATGGCATTGAACGCGCCTTCCAGCATACGTTCCGAACGAGGCTTGTCGAGCGATGACGGCAGCTTGCGCAGAATATTGTCGAAACCATGCTTGGTTGCGGCAACGGCCTTGCGCATCTCACGAATTTCATATTCGTCCTTGCACATGCGAGCCTCGGCGGCAAACTCATGAAGCTTGTCATCGGCATTGGTATTGCCATCCGGATCGGCGAAGCCGTTTGCCTCGCGAATATCCTCCACCATTTCGGTGATCTGCGGATCAGCCTCGCGAATCACACGCACACGCACGGCACCAGCCTCAGAACCGACATCCTTGCTCAATGCATCAGCCAGCTGTGCAATGTCATTGGTCTCAATACCGGTCATTGCAGTCATCTCCTGCAATCCGGCACGAGGTCCAACCCAATATTCTCCATAATGGGCATCCATGAAAAAGTCCTGCGTGTAATGGTTCGCACGCGGAGCCACAAACAATTCCGGCACATGCGTCTTGCCGGCCGCAGCCTCCGGAGAATCAGGATCAACCGGATTCAACACCAGTACTGCACCGGCCTCGTAGTCTTCACCCAAACCGGTGTAATACGAAAACGTCGTATCCGGACGGAACGCATAATCGCAGTCGTTGTTGCGCACCTTCGGCTGACCGGCCGGAATTACAATGCGCTCTCCGGGAAAAGCCTTACCCAGCGTGTCAAGACGAGCCTGAATGTAATGGGAAGATTCCAACGGTTCAATAGTCGGCTCATTATCATCCCAACCGGTGGTCATGAACTCCTTGAACGCCTCGGAACGCGGGCGCAGCGAACGATTGTTCACACGGTCGCTCATCGCCTGATCGGGGCCGGGGGCGCTGGACTGCTCCATGGCTTCATACTCCTTGTCTTTATCGGTAATGACTTCGTTCATCACATCTCCTGAATATTGTTATCCATGCTTACGCAATTACCGCAAACCATCCTATAACTTTTTGTGCCGCGCAACGTTCATGCAAGCACATAGAATAAGGGAGATTGAGTGAGTAATTCCAAGGTAGGGGAGGAATTCGAAAGAATATGTCATTCGAACATCCGAATCGCAACAATGAAAGCATGATCGACGTCGAACGCGACATCATGAGCCGCCCATCAGAGCGCAATACTACCAATCTTGACCTGCAACGCATGAAGATGATCCTCGACATCATGGGACATCCCGAACAGTCGTTCCGTGTGATTCACATCACCGGAACCAACGGCAAAGGGTCTACCGCGCGCATGGCCGAGGCGATCTGCCGTGCCTACGGCATGCGGACCGGTTTGTACACGTCACCGCATCTTGAACATGTCAACGAGCGCATCGCCATCGACGGGCAGCAGCTTTCCGACGACGATTTCGTTGATACCTGGGATCAGATCAAGGACCTTGTAGCCATGGTCGACATGAAGATGGAAGAACTCGACAAGCCGAAAATGAGCTTCTTCGAAGTGCTCACCGCCATGGCCATCTGGAAGTTCGCCGACGCTCCGGTCGATGTGGCCATCGTTGAAGTTGGCATGGGCGGCCGCTGGGACGCCACCAACGTGCTTGATGCCGATGCGGCCATTATTGGACCGGTCGATATGGACCATATGGCATGGCTTGGCAATACCGTGGAACAGATCGCTTCCGAAAAGGTCGGCATTATCAAGCCTGGCTGCACTGCGGTCATTGGGCGTCAACCGCATGAAGAGGCCGTCATGCCGATCATTGAAGAAGCGGCGAAGCAGAACCATGCCAATCTGGTGAGGGACGGCATCGAAGCGGAAGTCGTGACCCGCATTCCGGCAGTCGGCGGTCAGGTTGTGACCTTGCGTACGCCGAATGGCACATACGCGGAAGTGCCGGTCGCCAAATTCGGCGAACATCAGGCGCATAATGCGCTCGCGGCCCTGTGTGCGGCGGAAGTGGTGATTCCCGTCAACGGTGCGCTCGATGGCGATCTTGTGGCCGAGGCGTTGAGCACGGTGAAGATTCCAGGCCGCATCGAGCAGATCCGTACGTCTCCCACCATTATTTTGGACGGCGGTCATAATGTGAATGCTGCGGAATCGTTGCGCGCCGCTATCGAGGAAAATTACGATTTCCAGCAGCTCGTTGGCGTGATCGCCATGATGGGAGACAAGCAGGTCGAAGAGTATTTGGGCGTGCTTGAACCGCTATTGAGCCATGTGATCGTTACGGAGAATTCGTGGCGTGATCGTGTGATGCCTGCGGAAGATCTGAAAAAGATTGCCGAGCGCGTGTTTGGGGCGGAAAGGGTTACGTGTGTTCCTGAACTGCCGGACGCCATTCAGGAGGCTGTTAATATGGTTGACGCCGATGATGAGCTTGGCGTTGGCTATGGTCACGGTGTGCTGATTTGCGGTAGCTTCACTACGGCTGGCGATGCGCGTCTCATGCTGGAAGAGAAAGTCAATCCCGATTTGAAGAAGCCGAAGTCGGAACGTGTCTTCCAGGAGGCTGTTGAGCCGGAGCCGCGTAAGGATCAGGACGAGGCGGATCTCGATTTCGAATCCGACGCCAATCCTGATTTCGATATCAACGATTTCGGCAGTGTCGGTCCTGATCTTGCTGAAAATGAAGATACTGACGTTTCCGAAGATGCTGCCGATACTGAACGTGCGGATGATGCATCTTCCGATGGCGTGCGGTAATCGCATATACGCATGTGAATGGTGCATCGTCGCTTGAGATCCTTGCAATCGGCGATGCATTCGTAAACAGTCCATAAGCAATACAAAAAGGATGCAGCGAACTGGTTTCGCGGCATCCTTCTTGTTATGATATTTGCACTATCTATTGTGCAGTGCGATCACTACTTGCGCAGTTTGCGACGCAGCGACTGCAGCAATGTGAGCGAACGGTAGAACGCTTTCTTGACTGGGATATCGCGACCTGCGGAAATCTGTACGATGTTCTCTGAGAATTTCGTTTTGAACCCATTCAGGCTCTTGAGCGAAGGGGCGAAATCGTTGCCGATGCCCATCAAATCGAGAACAGTGCAGCCCTGCTCTCCAAGCGCGCAGCATATAACGTAAATCAGCTTGTCAGGAACATGCTGGCTCATGATTTCCGTGCGCATGCACGCATAGTAATAGACCGCGTGATCGCCATTGATGGTGACGATGGACCATGCCACGACCTTGCCGTCGATACGTGCCGCGAATACGCGAGCATGATCAGGACCAAGATTGCTGATCATATCGACGTAGTCGCTCATCGGGGCGGGGGAGAAGCTATCACGGCGGGCGGTATCAACCATGACCTCGTAGTATTCGGAGAAATCAGCCATCGCCTGCGCGGTCTCATCGGCGCAAGCGGCAGGACTCTCCCTCAACGCCTTACGTACGTCGCGGCGGCCACGCTTCTTCATGCGTGCAAGAACTGCCTCATCACCACCGGTGATGTCCACATACACGGTCTCGTTGTAAGGAACGGTGGAAAGCACCGGGAACGAGCCTTCGAAATCCCATAAATCGATACGCAGGAACACAACGTTTTTATCGCGCTTGCGTACATCCTCAACAAGCAGGTCACGAACCTGCTTTTCCAGCTGTGCGGAAGGCTTGTCAAGCCAAGCCGGACCATGAACGGACCTCAAATAGTGGTAGCCATGGGTTTCGTAATCTATGAATGAGATGAATGCGATTGGGGCGTCGTCCTGCTTCACCACATACGCACCCCACGGCGTACGTCCGTCAATGGTGTTCTGATATTTGGCCCACACTGCGGTCTGTTCGATGGGCAGGGTAAGACCCGCCTGCACAGCCTGCTGCTCCATGGTGGCTGCGTCGGTGAATTCAAGAGTGATCATGATTGTTGGATTGTTCCTTATGGTTGGTGATTACTCGATGTTGGTCGGCTGTTGCCGCAGGTCAGGCAAGTTCAAAAATACGTTCCACAATGTGGTCGTCGCCTTCGAAGGGAACATGCTTGCCGTGGTCTTTGAACCAGCGCTCGTTGCCTTTGCCGATGATGAGGATGATATGGAGGCGGTTGGGATTCTTACGATCGATTGCTACGGTCGATTCCACTGCTTCCGTACGGTCGAGAATGATTCTCGCATCCAGATCAGGATTGGTGACACTGTCAAGCATGTCTTGGCAGACGCGTTCCACAGGCTCATCATCCGTGTCTTCGAAGGTGAGAATCAGATGGTCGATGCGATTCTGCGCGGCCCTGACGATTTCTGATCTGCGGTCATACGCTTTATTGCCTGCGGATCCAGTGACCAGCGTGACTTCAGGATCGTCCTTGCCGTAACGTTGGTCAACATAGTCGAGCAACGCCGTTACGGAAGCATAATTGTGCGCGTAATCGACAATGGCGATGGTATTCGATTTCGTATCGTGGAAATGCTCCATACGACCGGCGATACGTACCGGTTCCATATTGCGCAGCGCTTCCTTCGCGGCGGTTTCGTGGAAATCGAATCCAACGGCATGCGCAATGGCAATGGCCGCGGCGGCGTTCGCATAATTGAAATCGCCATCCAATTGCAGGCTGAGAGAGCCAATCTGTTCACCTTCCAGCGCAATGGCGAATCTACTATGGTCGGCGGATTTCGGCCACGCGGTCACATCTGCGGCCGATGCTTCGCCAAGAGCGAACGTGGCGACGGGAATATCGGCGATTGCAGCATCCTGACGAATAAGATCGGCGTGTGCGCATGCCGTGCCGAGAACCAGGGAACGGCAATTCTTTACGATCTGACGTTTGCAGTGGAAGTAATCCTCGAATGTCGGATGCTCAATGGGGCTGATATGGTCCGGGCTGATATTGAGGAATGCGGCGACGTCGAAGGTGAGTCCGAAAACACGGTCGACTTTGTACGCCTGCGACGAAACCTCCATGACCAGGTATTCCATGCCATTGTCAACAGCCTCGCGCATCATACGGAACGCATCCATGGATTCCGGAGTGGTCAGGTCGGATTCGACATAGGTATGTCCGTCAAGGCAATTGTCGACGGAGGAGAATAGTGCGCATTTTCCTCCGGAGCAGCCGTTGAGCATGGCCTGGGTGAGATAGGCGGTGGTGGTTTTCCCCTTGGTACCGGTAATGCCGACGACTTTCAGTTGATTCTGCGGATGGCCGTAGAACGCGGCGGACAGTAGGCTCATGGCCTTGCGCGCGTCGTTCACAATGAGTCCAGGGGCCGTTGTTGTTGCGGAGAAGTCGTTTTCCGCAACGTATGCGGCAAGACCACGATCATCGATGCCATTGAGATATTCCGCTTTGAAACGGCCTTTGCAGCACAGGAGTGTGCCAGATACGACCTGCCTGGTGTCGTAGGTGATTGAACCGAACGGCTTGTCGAATCCGTTGATGGTCTGCACGTCAAGCGTCCAGGCGTCTCCTTGGATGATTTCGCGCAGCAATCCGTACTCGCTGAGCAGACGCGCTGCAGATGCCAGAGTCAAAGCCATGTTTCGTGTTCTCCCTGTTCTTCGGATACCGAACAGCCATTCTACCGTCAGCTATGTGCATGGCATGTGGAAGTCGATGTGATTACAATGAAGCTGTGACTGAAGTACGAACGGAAACCATGGCAAGCAAAAGGGCGCGTTTTGAAAAACTTGCCATGCCTGTGGTTGATGCGTTGTACCGGCAGGCGATGAAGCTGACCAACGATCCCGACGACGCCCAAGATTTGGTGCAGGATACTTTCGAACGAGGATTCAAGGCATTCGACTCCTTCCAAGAGGGAACGAACTTCGCCGCATGGATGACGACCATCGAGCGCAACGCCTACTTCAATCAATACGCCAAAGCCAAGCGCAGACCACAGCGGGCCAACGATTCCACCGGCGAATACGACGATTGGGACATCTATTCGGCTTCTGGGCATTCACCGGAAGAGCTTAAATCAGCGGAACAGGAATATTTGGACGCTTACGCGCCTGAAGAAATCATGGCGGCGCTCGCCAAGCTTTCGCCGGAACGCCGTCAGGTGTTCATCGACGCTGCGATCGACGGCAAGTCATACCAGCAGGTAGCTGACGAGCAGGGTGTGAAAATCGGTACGGTGATGAGCCGTCTCAATCGCGCGCGTACGCAGTTGAAACGAGAACTTGCCAACTATGCGAAGGAACGTGGCTATGCCACGGCGGGGAAGGGCAGAGCATGAGTGAATCGATCGAACGGCATATCACCACTGTCACCACCAGCGAGGACGGCACTGTTGTGACCCGGGTTACGCATACCAGCGTGCGCGTTAGCGCCTCCGGTGATTGTTTCGACCCCGAACGTTGCTGCGACGAGCATGAAAGGGCATTGATCGCGGCCATGCGCGCGTATCTGCGTCCGCAACACGCCCCGCAGAGTCTGATTGACCGTCTTGAAGCCACACTCGACCATTGCTGTGGCGAGTGAGCTCGTGCATGCCGTTTGACAGTGGCATTGGTATCGGCAGTGGCAGTTGGCACGACGGACTTGTGACAGACTGAAAGGAGATATGAGAAAACCCCGCGAATCAATGGTGATTCGGCGGGGTTTTCAATGTTCTGTAGCGTTATTCACGCTGGCAGGGATCAGGCGTTTGGACGCTTGCCGTGATTGGCGGCCTTCTTACGACGATCCTTGCGCTTACGTCCGCGCATGCCCATGATGGACTCCTTTACTTACGATTAACAAGCCTTCGGGATTATCGCACACAAGCAAGACGTTTGACAAATCCTGTGTTCGATACATGACCATTTCGGCTTATCCGTGGACCTTGATGTGAACGAGGTCGGTTGATTCAGACGATCAGATCACTCGGCCATACCGAGGAACAGCGACGTGCTGGTGGTTTCGCCCGGCTTGATCACAATCAGGTCGTTACCCGTGTTGAACGCGTTGGCATAAGCGGTCTGCGGTTCCACTGCAACGCCGGCGGGATGCTGGGATGCGGGGAACTTCGTGCCTGTGCACACCTGGAACGAAGTAATGGTTTCATCGCCGCCAACACGGACCTTCTTGCCGTCGGCACGGGTGAACACTGCCGTGACGGAACCGTCTTCGGCATGTTCCAGATCGGTCCATGCATCGTCGAACGGCTGTTCGGTAAGCAGAGTGTCTTCGCGCAGATCGTATTTGGTGCCGTCAACCGGCTCGGTGCCGGTCGGAATGAGGTTCTCGTCTACGGTGACGTGCGTTCGAGCCGGCAGCGTGAGGCTGCATTTGGCGTTGTGCTCGTCGATTTCGTCTCCATAGCCGTTAAGGCTGTTGGCGAGCCACGGGTGAATGGCCAAAGCCCACGGCGCGTTTGCGTTGCCATTGTTGTAGGCGCTGACGGTCAAGTGCATGCCGTCAGCGGCGAGGCTGTAGGTGGCGGTGACATACAGGTCAAACGGGTAACCGACCATGTTGGGGGAGCGCCAGGCGAGGGTGACTGCGTCTTCGGCAAGCGAGATCAGCTTCCAGAACGAGCGGTAGCCGTAGCCGTGGATGGCGGTGTTGCGGTCATGCTCGTCGATTGGCAGCGAATAGGTTTTACCTTCGAACGTGTACTCGCCGCCCTTGATACGGTTCGGGAACGGAATGAGAATCTGGCCGTGGCAGCAGGTTACCAGATCATCAGGGCCAAGGGCGACGGTCAGATCCTCGCCCTTATAGGTCAGTTTGCGCATAGTTGCGCCAAGTTCGGTGATGACGGCTTCATAGTCGCCATGGGAGATGGAGAATTGCTGTCCGGTGCGGGCAGGCAGGTTGATGCAGGTCATAGTCACTCCATAGTGCCGTTGGATAGGTTCCGGTAACGGTATTGTTACCACCAACACCACAGTCTACCTGTTTTACGCCGTATGACGATGCAGCTTCTTCGGCGTGCCGTCCATGTCTTAGTATTGATGAGGTTTTCACGAAGTGACGAAAGGCGGCCATCATGACCAAACGCATCGTACTGGCGGATCCCCGTGGCTTTTGTGCGGGCGTAGACAGGGCGATTCTGACTGTGCAGACGATTCTCAAGGCTGCCAATCCATCTCGGAATGACGATCTGCCGCCGGTGTATGTTCGTCGTCAGATTGTGCACAACAAGCATGTCGTCGAAGAATTGTCGGCTCAAGGTGCAGTATTCGTGCAGGAATTGGCTGAGATTCCCGATTCCGCGGCTTCCGCAGGAATTCCGATTGTCTTCTCTGCGCACGGCGTGTCTCCTGCAGTGAAGGCTGAGGCCGCGGCTCGGGGCATGCATATTGTTGATGCCACATGCCCCTTGGTGAGCAAGGTGCATCGTGAGGTGTTGCGTTTCGTCAAAGAAGGCTACGAAATCATCTACATCGGGCATAAGGGTCATGATGAGGCTGTTGGCGTGGTCGGCGAATCTCCGGAACATGTGCATCTGATTGAGCATGAGTCGGATGTTGATTCGCTGAATTTTTCTTCGGACACGAAGTTGGTGCTGCTTTCGCAGACCACGCTGAGCGTGGATGAGACGGCAGGCACTATCACCGCGTTGAAAGAGCGGTTCCCATGGATTGAGATGCCTCCGAATTCCGATATCTGCTATGCCACGTCGAATCGTCAGGCCGCGGTCAAACTCGTTGCCGAGCAGTCGGATTGCGTGGTGATCGTCGGTTCGGCGAATTCGTCGAATTCTGTACGCTTGATGGAGGTTGCGCAGGAGGGACTGAACACGCGTTTTGACGGTGTACTTGATGGTGCTTGCGGAAAGGCTTACCGCGTGGATGATGCGTCCGAGCTTGATCCCGCATGGTTCGAGGGGGTTGAATCCGTGGGAATCTCGTCGGGCGCATCTGTACCTGACGAATTGGTGTCAGGCGTGATCGAATCGCTGCAAAGTCAAGGTTTCAATGATGTGACCACCATTGAAACCATCAAGGAAAACATGCATTTCGTGCTTCCCAGTGAACTTCGCAAGAAACCGGTCTGCTGATTGGACCTTACGATCGTCGAGTACTTTACCAAGTGCCGATAGGCGCGGCTACGCCGTCAAGCACTTTGAGCAGATCGTTAGGATTGACACCGATTGAGAAGCCGCGTTTGCCTCCCGACAGCAGTATTTCGCTATATTGCAAAGCGCTTTCGTCGAGCACGGTTTTGTGATGTGTGCGTTGGCCGAGCGGTGAGATGCCTCCAACCACATATCCGGATTCGCGCATGGCGACCTTTGGGTCGGCCATGGCGGCTTTTTTGGCTCCGACCGCTGCGGCCAACGCCTTCAGATCCATGTGTCCGCTTACTGGAACTACGCCTACTACGCGTTCGGAGCCGGTATCGGCCATAAGCGTTTTGAATACCTGGTGCTCGTCAAAGCCAAGTTTGGTGGCGGCTTCGACCCCATAGCCGTCATCCATATGGTCGTTTGAATGTGCATATTCGTAAGTCTTGAATGGGATTCCCGCTTGTTCGAGTTGCACTGTTGCCGGTGTTGAACCGGCTCCCTTTTCATGCTTTTTCTTGCCCATGTTGCTTTACTCTAAAACGTATTTGTATCGGTACGTATTTGCGTCGGTTAACAAAAGGGCTTCCGCCGTGAAGCGAAAGCCCTTACACTAAGTTCTACTTAGAATCGTGCGGATTGTTCCGCTATTGATTCACTCGGAGATCTCGGCGAAGTACAGCAGGGTGCGCACCATGTTGCAGGTGAAGCCGTACTCGTTGTCGTACCAAGAAACGGTACGAGCCATGGTCACGCCGTCAACGGTGTTGACGTCGGTCTGGGTCGGATCGAACACGCCACCGTGGGTGTCGCCGATGATGTCGGAAGACACGATGCCATCCTCGTTGTAGCCGTAGAAGTCGGTGGAGGAGAAGGCGGCCTTGAATGCGGCGTTGATCTCGTCAGCGGTGACTTCCTTGTTCAGGACGGTGGTCAGCTCGGTGACGGAGCCATCCGGAACCTGGATACGCTGGGCGTGGCCCTGCAGCTTGCCGTTCACGGACGGAACGACCTTGCCGATGGCCTTGGCAGCACCGGTGGAGTGAGGAATGGTGTTGATTGCGGCGGCGCGGTTGTTGCGAGCCTTCGGGAAGCGCGGGCCGTCAAGGATCATCTGGGTGCCGGTGTAGGCGTGGATGGTGGTCATGAAGCCAGCCTTGATGCCCCAGTTCTCGTCCAGCAGCTTGACCATAGCGGCCATGGAGTTGGTGGTGCAGGAGCCGGCGGACACGATCACGTCAGAAGCCTTCAGGATGTCCTGGTTCACACCGAAGACGACGGTCGGGGTGGTCTCGTCCTTTGCCGGAGCGGAGATCAGGACCTTCTTGGCGCCAGCGTTGATGTGAGCCTGGGACTTCTCAGCGGAGGTGTAGAAGCCGGTGCACTCGAGCACGAACTCAACGCCATCGTTCTTGACCCACGGGATGTTGTTGGCATCCTTCTCGGCGTAAACCTTGTATTCCTTGCCATCAACCACGATGGAGTCTTCGGTGGAGGTGACCTCAACCGGGGTGCCATCGTCATGACGGAAGGTGCCGTGGGTGCTGTCGTACTTCAGCAGGTAGGCCAGCATGGACGGGGTGGTCAGATCGTTGATTGCAGCGACCTCAATGTCACCGGCCTGGCCGCCACGAGCCTGCAGCTCGAATATGCGGCGGAAAGCCAGACGACCGATACGACCAAAGCCGTTGATACCAATCTTAACTGTCATGTAATTCTCCCTTTAGGGTAGGCCACACGTGTGCTGGGCACACAGAAGCCATTGTTTACCAACGTCACCCACTTTAGTGCGTCACCTGTACTTAAGGCAACGCATTCGCGCGTGTGTTTCAGAAAACGTCGTATTTTCTGTGAGCGCTCACGCTGCATGTGGTTTCAGGCCGCATTCGACAAGCGCAGACGAGATTTGGGTGTCCAATGGGCCGAGATCGCCCTTGAACGCATGATGCCAGGAGACCTGCGGCAGAGGAGCCTCGGCTGGGAATGTCACGATGAGCGTGCCCTGGGTAACTCCGACATGCGCGGGCAGGCCATGCCGGAACTCGTTACTGACTCCGTTGACCTTGGTGCTGGTCATGAGTACGTCGCTTAACTTGTATTTCAATCCTTTTTCGCAAACGCCGACGGAAGTGTCGGAATGCGAGAAGACGGAGATCATGCGACCCGGTTTGACATCGTTTGCTGCGAAGTCGAGATCTCCATCGCATATCGCCGTCACAATGGAATCATTGCCATGCAGAAAACCGATGGCGCCATGATTGGCGAGCAATGCCATCAATTGGATGTTGGATATCGTATGGTCGATTCGTCCTCCGAGTGCACCATAGATATGGAAAAGCCTTGCACCGTGAAACCATCCGATTTTGAGGGCGGATAGCAGATCCGGATCGTCTTTTTCCGGTGGCAGCTCGACGGTGCGCTCGTCTGGTGTGGGGCGTTTGCCCGTGATCGAATCGAAATCACCTACTACCACGTCGGGCGTTACGTCAAGGGCGCGGGCATGATCGAGCCCGCCGTCCGCGGCGATGACGAACGAGTTCGCCGGAACTATTGGTGTTTCTCCGTAATATTCACCTGCCGCGAAAATCACGCAAGTATTGGAATTATTTGTCATACAAGGTCAGTGTAGTATGCGGATCGGCGTAGCTGTAAGGTGCGTTTTAGCTGGGCTTGTAAATACGACACGCGGTGGTCGTGGTGTGTGGTATTATCTACAAGGCTTGAGAAATCAAGAAAGCGGGATATACCCACCTGGAAGCCTTTCAGGGCCTCGGGTTCAGGCTTAATGCCTTGCCACTGTGTTGAAACAGTGAAGTGAAGATCGTATCGGAACGTTCTTCAGCGTGCCCTTATGGGTGCGTCTGGCGTGCCATGAACTTTTGAGACGTTGAAGAACTGCCAATCTGGGAGCATTCCGTTGAATGGAACATGAGGATTGGAGTCATCATCAGCGACGAACCACGCATTAACGACGAGATTCGCGTCTCCCAGGTGCGTCTGATCGGCCCGAACGGCGAACAGGTGGGAGTCATCGCGACTTCCGTCGCACTGAACCTGGCAAAGGAAGCGAACCTCGATCTCGTCGAGGTGGCGCCCAACGCGAAGCCTCCGGTTGCCAAGCTCATCGATTACGGCAAGTACAAGTACAACGAGAAGATCAAGGCTCGCGAGGCACGTCGTAACCAGAGCACTGCGGAAATCAAGGAAATTCGCTTCCGTCTGAAGATCGACGACCACGACTTCGAAGTCAAGAAGGGCCATGTTGTGCGCTTCCTGAATGGCGGAGACAAGGTCAAGGTCACCATCATGCTGCGCGGTCGCGAGCAGTCCCGTCCAATTGGTGGCGTCGAGCTGCTGCAGCGTCTTGCTAGCGAAGTGGAGGAATACGGCACTGTCGAATTCGCTCCGAAGCAGGAGGGCCGCAACATCATCATGACGCTCGCACCGAAGGGCAAGAAGGTCCACACCCAGTCCGAGCAGCGTCGTCGTGGTGATCAGTCCCGTGCCGAACGTCAGGCTCGTCAGGCCGCACGCTTGGCGGCCAAGCAGGAAGCCCAGGCTCAGGCAGCAGCCGAAGCTAAGGCCGCAGTGACGTCCGACAAACCGAAGACTTCCGAAACGAAGTAACAAACAAGGAGGGCAGCAATGCCGAAGATGAAAACTAATTCCGCCGCTTCCAAGCGCGTCCGCGTGACCGGTTCCGGCAAGCTGATGCACGCTGGCTCCGCAATGCGCCACAACCTCGAGCACAAGTCCGCTCGTAAGCGTCGCGCACTGAAGGCCGACGGCGTTCTGGCTACTTCCCAGAGCAAGAACATGAAGAAGCTGCTCGGTCGCTGAGCATAGCGAGAGCCAATAAGAAGACTTAATAGAAAGCTGAGGAATTAAATATGGCACGTGTCAAGCGCGCAGTAAACGCCCACAAGAAGCGTCGCGTCGTTCTCGAGAGGGCTTCCGGCTACCGTGGCCAGCGCTCCCGTCTGTACCGTAAGGCCAAGGAGCAGCTGCTTCACTCCTTTACCTACAACTTCCGCGACCGCAAGGCTCGCAAGGGTGACTTCCGCAAGCTGTGGATCCAGCGCATCAACGCTGCTGTCCGCGCAGAGGGCATCACTTACAACCGTTTCATCCAGGGCCTGCACCTCGCTGGCATTGAGCTGGATCGTCGCGCTCTCGCCGAGCTGGCCATCTCCGATCCGGAGACCTTCAAGGCCATCGTTGAGCAGGCCAAGGCTGCTCTTCCGGCTGATGTGAACGCTCCGAAGGAAGCCTGAGCTTCTTCGCTGATTCAGCGTGACTGATGGGAACCCTCGCTCCAGCAATGGGCGGGGGTTCTTGCATTGCGCATCGGAAACCATCCATCTCATAGCCATGGCAACGGCGGTATACGATGCAAACGGGCAACCTTCGGCGGAAGGAGGGTGATGAACGATTTCGAGCGGATGATCAGACAGTTTCTTGCACACATCGATGTTGAAAGAGGATTGTCAAAAGCAACGGTATCGGCATATGGCGCCGATCTGAAAAAATATCGGCAGTGGCTTGCCGATCATGGTATTAATGACATTACGTCCGTGACGACGCAGGATGTGGAGAACTACGTCGCTTTTCTTGACGAATCCGGGGAATCTGCCCGAAGCAAGGCCCGCCGGTTGGCCAGCATCCACGCGTTTCATCGTTTCGCAGTGAACGAACATAGCGTCGCCGACGATGTATCCGCGCAGGTGAAGGCTCCCAAAGGTGCAAACACCCTTCCTGATGTGCTGGCTATTGATGAGGTCGCCAGATTATTGGAAGCGATTCCCGTTTCCCAGAACAGAGCTCCTGGCGACGCTTCGTTGGAGGTCCCGGATGATCCTGTGATGCTTCGAGACAAGGCGCTGCTTGAATTCATGTATGCGACCGGCGCGCGAGTGTCGGAGGCATGCGGGGCGAATCTTGATGACGTCGATACGGAAGCCAGAATCGCCAAACTGATGGGCAAAGGTTCAAAACAACGTTTGGTTCCTGTCGGCAGCTACGCATGCGAGGCGATCAGCCGGTATGTGCGTTCGGGACGCCCAATACTGGAGTCGAAGTCGAAAGGTCCTCAAGAGCGTCGCGCCCTGTTTCTCAACAAGCGCGGAAGAAGATTGTCGAGACAGTCGGTTTGGGAGATCATAAGGGTTGCGGGGGAACGCGCGCACATCGACAAGCCGTTGCATCCTCATACGTTGCGTCATTCTTTCGCCACGCATCTTATTCAAGGCGGCGCTGATGTACGTACCGTGCAGGAGCTGCTTGGACATGCAAGCGTCACCACCACACAGATATACACGCACGTCAGTCCCGAAAACCTGATTGAAACGTATCTGACGTCTCACCCCCGCGCCAGATGATGGTGTTGCTGCCGTTTTGAACGGCGGCAATGGACTAGCATGGATTACAGTGAAAGTTGACACAAGGATGTTGGTAAGGTAAACGGTATGCCTACGGATTTGCTTGGACGAGATTATGAGACGTTTCCCGCTCCGGAACCGCTGCAGACGCACGGTCCGGCGAGGGTCATCGCCATGTGCAACCAGAAAGGTGGCGTTGGCAAGACCACCAGTTCCATCAATATCGCCGGTGCGTTGAGCCAGTACGGTCGTCGTGTGCTTATCGTCGATTTCGACCCGCAGGGTGCTTCCACGGTGGGACTGGGCATCAACGCCAATGCCGTGGAAGATACGGTGTACACGGCACTGTTCAATCCGCGCATGGATGTACATACCGTGATTCAACATACCGATTTCGAGAACCTCGACATCATGCCGGCCAATATCGATCTATCGGCCGCCGAGGTGCAGCTGGTCACCGAAGTTGGACGTGAACAGGTGCTGGCTGGCGTGCTGCGACAGGTCAAGGATGAATATGACGTGATCATCATTGATTGCCAGCCTTCGTTGGGCTTGCTCACGGTGAATGCGCTGACCGCGGCGGATGGCGTGATCATCCCTGTGGCTGCCGAGTTCTTTGCGTTGCGTGGCGTGGCTTTGCTGATGCAATCCATAGAAAAGGTGCAGTCCCGTATCAATCCGAGTCTGGAAGTGTATGGAGTGCTCGTCACCATGTTCACGCATACTCTGCATTGCGATGAGGTGTTGCAGCGCATTTATGAGGCGTTTCAAGGCAAGGTCTTCCACTCGGTGATCTCGCGATCCATCAAGTTGCCGGATTCAACGGTCGCTGCTGCGCCGATTACCATCTATGCGCCGAATCACAAGACGGCGAAGGAATACCGTGAGGTTGCCCGGGAGCTGATTTTCCAAGGCGTTATCGCATAGATGTTCAAGGCTCCCTTGCGGGGCCTTTTTCGTTGGCTGGATGTGTGCTGAATTGTGATGATTGATTGGTGGAACACCCAACTTATAGTCACATTGACTATAAGTGATACGTTGTGATTTCGAAACAATTCGTATTGACGGGAATTTGAAGGAGTGAAGTCGCAAGGATCATGGGAAATGCCTCGGAACGGCGTAAACAGGCAATGGCGACGGCTGCCGTGATGGCGGGTGCGTTCGTTCTGCAAAGCCAGTTGTTCGGGTATGCCAAGAGGTGTTGATGCCCGGTGGGCCGGCTGCGGGAAGTCGATGATTCCATGATGACACCATTTATGGTCGGCTTGACTATAAATGGTGTTACGCTATGTCTCATAGCAGGGAAATACCCTGCCGTGAAAGGAACGGCCATGGGCATCGGAAATGTCTCGGAAAGGCGTTTGGCGCAACCGAGCATCGGCATCTCCGTGGTGATTCTCGCGCTCGGCCCGCATGGCGACAGCGCGGCCAACGGAAGCAGCCGTCTATGGCTGCCGCTGGTCCGCCGCGTCAGACAACCCTTCATGGGTTCCTGGGCGTTACCGGGCGGTGACCTGCGTGTAGGACATTCCCTGGAGGAATCGGCGTTCAAGGCTCTGGAATCCACCACCGAACTGCATCCGAAATATCTCGAACAGCTGTACACGTTCGGCGACCCCTCACGGTCGAGCGGTGGGCTTCCCATGGTCTCCATCGTGTATTGGGCGCTCGTCGGCGAAGCCGAAACCAAGGATTTCGCCGAAAAGGACAACGTCAAATGGTTCCCGGTCGACGATCTGCCGGATCTCGCCTTCGACCATCGACGCATCATCGACTACGCCCTGTGGCGCTCGCGCAGCAAATTCGAATACCCCGACATCGCCACCAAACTCGTCGGCGAGGAATTTACCCTCAGCCAGCTGCACGACGTATACGAGGCTGTCACCGGCCAGCCGATCGACCTGGCGAACTTCCGCAGAAAAATGCTCGCATCCGGACATTTGGAAGATACTGGCAGGAAACTCCACGTGGGGCGCAGCCGCCCAGCGGCCATATACCGGTACCGGCATGACGGCGAGCCACGCGCCGAATTCACGTTTCCCACAACGGTGGAACACGGCAAACCGGAAACCCTTGCCGACGACGCGCTATCCGCGCTCATGCCGTCGTGACAGGGCACGGCGAGCCACATCGGAAATCTTTCGGCATCGGCACATCACAGCGCCATGTCGGCATCATCGTGAACACACCATATGAAAGGAACGCAGCATGACTGCAACACTCTCCTCGCCGTCCGTCGACGAAATCATCGCCAAGCTCGGCGCACAAAGCACCTGCGACGCCGGACTCACCCAGGATCCATGGCATTTCGACACCACCAAGCCGAGCTACGGACCCGGCGCATCCATGTTCGACCCGCTGCCGAGCAACGCCCCCAGACAGCAGGTGCTCCCGGAGGAATACCGTAACGCCTCCGACGAGGAACTGCAGGAACGCATCCGCGCAGCCAAATCCCGCCTTGGCAAGAAACTGCTGATCCTCGGCCACTTCTACCAGCGCGATGAAATCATCTGCCATGCCGACTTCGTGGGCGACTCCTTCCAACTCGCCAAGAACGCCACCGAACGTCCCGACGCCGACCATATCGTCTTCTGCGGCGTGCATTTCATGGCCGAAACCTCCGACATTCTCTCCACGCCCGAACAGACCGTGACCCTGCCGAATCTCTCCGCCGGCTGCTCCATGGCCGACATGGCCAACATCGACCAGGTCGAGGAATGCTGGCAGCAGCTCGGCGAAATCTGCGGCACCCAGCCCGGTTCAGATGGTCGCCAGCAGATCGTGCCCGTTACCTACATGAACTCGTCCGCCGCGCTGAAGGCGTTCTGCGGACGCAACGGCGGCATCGTATGCACCTCATCCAACGCGCACGCCGTACTCGAATGGGCATTCGCCCGCGGCAAGCGCGTCCTGTTCTTCCCCGATCAGCATTTGGGCCGCAACACCGCCCGCGCCATGGGCATCCCGCTGGAAGAAATGCCACTATGGGATCCGTTCAAGCCCGCCGGCGGCGCCGAAGACCCGTCCGTGTACGCCAATGCCAAGATGATCCTATGGAAGGGGTTCTGCTCCGTGCATCAGCGTTTCACCGTCGAACAAATCGAACGGGCCCGCAAGGCATACCCCGGCGTGAAGGTCATCGTGCACCCCGAATGTGCGATGGACGTGGTCGATGCGGCGGACGGCACCGGTTCCACCGCCTACATCGTCAAGGAAATCGCCAACGCCCCGTCCGGATCCGCCGTGGCTGTCGGCACTGAAATCAACCTCGTGAACCGTCTCGCCGCGCAATACCCCGACAAGACCGTGTTCTGCCTCGACCCCGTGGTCTGCCCGTGCTCCACCATGTACCGCATCCACCCGGCATACCTCGCCTGGGCGTTGGAAAACATCGAACAAGGCAATATCGTCAACCGCATCACCGTGGACGACGCCACAGCCCGCGACGCCAAAATCGCCCTGCAGCGCATGCTGGAGGTGCACCCGTGATCGTCGTGATCGGCGCCGGCATCGCCGGACTGTCCGCGGCGCTCGCGGCCGCGGGGGACAAGCGCGTAGGCGCGGAAGGCCTCACCACATACGGGAACGCGAACATCGCCGGGAACAACTCCTCGGATGACGTGCTGCTCGTCTGCAAGGATGAATTCGTGGAGTCCAACACCTACCATGCCCAAGGTGGCGTGGCATGTGCCATCTTCAGCGACGACAACCCGCAGCTGCATGCCGGGGACACCATGGCCGCAGGGCATGGCCTATGCGACCGCACCGCAGTGGACGTGCTCACCGATGAGGGGGCGCGCCGCGTGCGCGAACTCATCGCCGCCGGATGGCATGTGGATCGCGGCGAGGACGGTTCGGTGCTGCGCGGGCTCGAAGCCGCGCACTGCCGTTCCCGCGTGGTGCACGCCGGAGGGGACGCCACCGGCAAGGTGCTCGAACTCGATGTGAGCGCCATGGTTCGTGAGAATCGGCGCATCCACGTGCTTGAGCACGCGTTCCTGAACGATCTGATTGTGCGCGACGGGCATGTCTCCGGCGTGCGGCTCATCGTGCGGGGCGTGGACGGCGAAGCCGAATCCCGCACAATCGACGCGACGCGCGTGATCCTCGCCACGGGCGGTGCGGGCCGACTCTACCCGTACACCACCAATCCCGCCGTGGCCACCGGCGATGGACTGGCCGCCGCACTGCGTGCCGGAGCGCAGGTCGCCGATCTTGAGTTCTATCAGTTCCACCCCACGGCCATGGCTATTGGCGAACACTTCCTCGTCTCCGAAGCCGTCCGAGGAGAAGGCGCGATACTGCTCGACGAGCATGGGCACCGGTTCATGACCGACGTGGACCACAAGGCCGAACTCGCACCGCGCGACGTGGTGGCACGTGCCAACTTCCGCACCATGCAGGCGCAGGGCGGCAAGCCGGTCATGCTTGACGTTTCACCCATGGCCAAAGAGAACCCTGATTTGGCGGCGTTCCTACGTCACCGGTTCCCGACCATCGACG
This sequence comes from Bifidobacterium sp. N5G01, assembly GCF_002742425.1. Classification (NCBI taxonomy): domain Bacteria; kingdom Bacillati; phylum Actinomycetota; class Actinomycetes; order Bifidobacteriales; family Bifidobacteriaceae; genus Bifidobacterium; species Bifidobacterium sp. N5G01. The sequence continues at coordinate 208,642 of NZ_NJNP01000002.1, read as the reverse complement.
CATACACGCGCTCCCTCGGCTTCGACTGGAGCAAGGAGCCGATTCCGGTCGCCCCAGCCGCGCATTACTGGATGGGCGGCATCCGCACCGACCTGTTCGGACGGTCCAGCATCCCCGGCCTGTATGCCGCGGGCGAATGTGCGCGAACCGGCGTGCAAGGTGCGAACCGTCTCGCCTCCAACTCACTGCTTGAAGGACTCGTTTACGGATACCGCGCGGGACTCGCCGCGGTGCGTGATACGGACGATGCCGTATGGCAGCCGCAAACTCTTAACAACAGTGCGATTGCAAGCCTGCCGGTCGCCCAAGAGCCGATGGTGCTGGACATGCCCAGCCATGATGATGGCAACGCGAACACGGGCGTATGGGGCCGCAAGCACATCGAGGACGAGATGTGGAAGCATGTCGGTGTGCTGCGCGACCATGACGGGCTTGCCGCTGCGGTGACGGATCTTGCCGACGCGCTCGCCGGAGCGAACGCCGCGGTACCCGGCATGTCAGGTGCTGGTTCGTATGCCGATTGCATCGCCGTGCTGGAGAACCGTAATCTGCTCACCGTCGGATACGTCGAGGCCGTCGCCGCGCTGAACCGTTGCGAATCGCGTGGCGCGCACACCCGCACCGACTATGCGACGGTCAATCCGACCATCGCGCATTCCATCGCCTACCGTCTGAAAGGAACGTCATGCTGACCCGTCAGGTCATCCGCAAGGCCGTGGAGGCCGCCCTTGAAGAGGATGCGCCCAACGGCGACATCACTTGCGCCACTACGATTCCGCTGCAGGCATGGGGAGAGGTGCGTCTCGTCGCCCGCGAGCGTGGCGTGATGAGCGGCGTCGACGTGTTTGCCGCGGCATTCAAGATGCAGAATCCCGAAATCGTGGTCACGCCGGCAATCGCCGATGGTGAGCGTTTCGAACCGGGGCGGATGCTCGCCACCGTGAGCGGCCCGGTGCGTGACCTGCTCACCGCGGAACGCGTGGCATTGAACTTCACCCAGCGCATGTGCGGCATCGCCACCATGACCGACACGTTCGTGGCCGCGGCCGATCAGGCGAGAACCCTGCCCGGGTATCGCGTCCCGCGCACCTACGCCGCCACGCGCATCGTCGACACGCGCAAAACCACGCCCGGACTGCGTCCGTTCGAGAAATACGCGGTCGTCTGCGGCGGTGGGCACAACCACAGGTACGGGCTGTCCGACGCGGTGATGGTCAAGGACAACCACTTGGCCGCGCTTGCCGAACAAGGCATCGACATGGCCGGCGCGATCAGGCATATCCGCGAACAGGTGGGGCATACCACGCATATCGAGGTGGAAGTCGACCGGCTCGAACAGATTCCGGCGGCGCTCGACGGCGGCGCAGACACCATCATGCTCGACAATTTCACGCTGGAGGATACGCGCGCCGGCGTGGATATGATCGATGGCCGTGCGATTGTGGAAACCAGCGGCACCATGACGGTGGAACGCGTACCCGAAGTGGCGTCCACGGGCGTGGACGTGATCTCCGTGGGCGCGTTGACGCACAGCGTGCGCAGCATCGACTTGGGATTGGATTGGGTGCGATGAGCAGGAACGGAGCAGGGGACGAACTGTATTTGGACGCGGCGTCCACCGAACCGGTGTCACGCGATGTAATTGAAGCGATGATGCCGTTCCTCACCGAGGCATACGCGAATCCGCTGAGCGTGCATCAGCCGGGCAAAACCGCGGCGCGTGCGCTCGACGCGGCCCGCGCCTCGCTGGTCGCCGATTTGGGGGCACGTCCGGATGATGTGATCTTCACTTCGGGTGGCACTGAATCCGACAATCTCGCCGTCAAAGGCATCGGCATGGCCCGGATGCGCATGTTGCGCGACAAGTACGGCGAATCGGTGAAACCGCGTATCATCGTCTCCGCGATTGAACATCCTGCCGTACTGCAGTCGGCAGCTTGGATGGAACGCTGGTTCGGCGTGGAAGTCGTACGCATCCCCGTCGACGAACAGGCCCATATCGATATGGCGGCGTTGGAGCGTGAACTCGCGCAAGGCGATATGACCGGCATCGACAACGGCGAACACGAAATGGCCGGGCAGGGGAGTGGAAGTACGCTCGCCCTGACCAACCGTACGCTGCTGGTGTCCGTCATGCTCGCCAACAACGAGGTCGGCACCATCGAACCCGTCGATGAGATCGCGCACATCGCGCACGCCCACGGCGTACCCATACATGTCGACGCAGTGCAGGCGGCCGGACAGATCCCGATTCGTATGCGCGACTGGGATGTGGACGCGCTGAGCGTATCCGGGCATAAGTTCGGCACCCCGAAAGGGCTCGGCGCCTTGCTGCTGCGCGGTCGCACGCCGGCCGAACCGGTGCTGTCCGGCGGCGGGCAGGAGCGGGGATTGCGATCCGGCACGCAAAACGTGGCCGGTGCCGTGGCGCTCGCCATCGCGTTGCATGAATCGAACACGCGCATGGCCGGGCAATATCAGGCGTTGACCGAATCGCGCGACAGGCTGATGGATGCCGTGCTGCGCGTCGAACCGAGGGCGCAGGTGACCGGTGACCCGAAACGCAGGCTTCCCGGTCACGCGTCGTTCGTGTTCCCCGGCCTGTCGGGCGAGGCTCTGCTGGTCGATCTGGATGCGCGTGGCATCGCCTGCTCATCCGGTTCGGCGTGCGCGCTTGGCCGCCATGAGGCGCCCGCAACGCTGTTGGCCATGGGATTCACCGCGCCGGTTGCGAAATCGGCGTTGCGTATGACCTTCCGCACGCCGCTTACGTCCGAACAGATCAACCGCGTTGCTGCGGCCATTGAGGAATCCTGCCGTTTACTCACCCACACGGACGCTGTCGCATTACCTCGCTAGTATTGGCTCGGTTTATGTGTAAGTGCAGATAATCAATCACGTACCGAACATTACGCAACAAGAACAGTAATACTAAGAGAGGTTTCGATGGCGGTTCGCGGCGATATTCGAAATGTAGCGATTGTGGCACACGTCGATCATGGCAAGACCACGCTGGTAAATGCCATGCTGGCACAGTCCCACGTGTTCAACGAGCGTGAGGAAGTTCCGGATCGTGTGATGGATTCCAATGATCTGGAGCGTGAGAAGGGCATTACCATTCTCGCCAAGAACACCGCTGTGCAGTACACCGGTCCGCTGGCAGCCAAGTACGGGCATCCGGAAGGCATCACCCTGAACATCATCGACACCCCTGGCCACGCCGATTTCGGTGGTGAGGTCGAGCGCGGTATCTCCATGGTGGACGGCGTTGTGCTCCTTGTCGACGCTTCCGAAGGCCCGCTGCCGCAGACCCGCTTCGTGCTGCGCAAGGCTCTGGAAGCCAAACTGCCGGTTATCCTGTGCGTGAATAAGACCGATCGTCCGGACGCCCGTATTGAAGAAGTCGTGGGTGAATCCTCCGACCTGTTGCTCGGCTTGGCCCAGGATGTTATCGAGGAAGGCATCGACCTCGATGAAGACGCACTGTTCGACCTTCCGGTCATTTACTGTGCGGCAAAGGCTGGCTATGCTTCCGAAAACCAGCCGGAAAATGGCGGTCTGCCAGACAATGAAGATCTCGAACCGTTGTTCGAGGCCATCATCAAGAACATTCCGGCTCCGGAATATGAGGAAGGCGCTCCTCTTCAGGCACACGTCGCCAACATCGATTCCTCCGACTTCCTTGGACGACTCGGCTTGGTGCGCATCTACAATGGCACCCTTGAGAAGGGTAAGACCTACGGACTGTCCCGTGTGGACGGTTCCATTGAAAACTTCCGTGTTTCCGAACTGTTGCGTACGCAGGGCCTTGAGCGTACTCCGGTCGATTCCGCAGGCCCTGGCGACATCGTCGCAGTCGCAGGTGTGAACGACATCATGATCGGCGAGACCATCGTCGACCCGTCTGATCCGCGTCCGCTGCCGCTGATTCACGTTGATGACCCGGCCATCTCCATGACCTTCGGTATCAACGATTCCCCGCTTGCAGGCACTGAAGGCAAAGACCACAAGCTTACCGCCCGCATGATCAAGGATCGCCTCGACCGCGAGCTCATCGGCAACGTGTCCATCAAGGTGCTGCCGACCGAGCGTCCGGATGCTTGGGAGGTTCAGGGTCGTGGTGAACTTGCGCTGGCCGTGCTTGCCGAGCAGATGCGTCGCGAAGGCTATGAGTTGACCGTCGGCCGTCCGCAGGTGGTCACCAAGACCATCGACGGCGTGATCAACGAGCCGATGGAAAACACCACCATCGACGTTCCGGAAGAGTACATGGGCACCGTCACTCAGCTGCTTGCCGACCGTAAGGGCCGTATGGAGAACATGACCAACCACGGCACCGGTTGGGTCCGTCTGCAGTTCACCGTGCCGTCCCGTGGCCTGATTGGCTTCCGTACCGCGCTGCTGTCCGCCACCCGCGGCACCGGCATCGCATCCTCCATCTCCGCCGGCTACGCTCCGTGGGCCGGTCAGATTGTGACGCGCCAGAACGGCTCCATGGTCTGCGATCGTAAGGGTATCGCCACCCCGTACGCCATGCAGCGTCTGCAGGCGCGCGGCAACTTCTTTGTTGAGCCGCAGTCTCCGGTGTACGAGGGTCAGGTCGTCGGCGTGAACAATAAGCCGGACGAGCTTGATGTGAACATCACATTGGCCAAGCATATGACCAATATGCGTTCCTCTACCGCGGATGTGCTTGAAACTCTGACTCCGCCGATCAAGATGAGCCTCGAGGAGTCTTTGGACTTCGCCAACGAGGACGAGTGCGTGGAAGTCACCCCGGAATCCATCCGCGTGCGCAAGATCATTCTCAGCCGTGAGGACTGGTATAAGTGGCGCGCAAAGCAGCGCCGACAGAATAACGCTCAAAATAACAAGTGATTTTCGCGTTGTTCTGTCGGCTTCGCAAGCACGGTAGTGTGCTTGCTCACTTCGCCTACGGTGAGCCCGCTGGGCTTTCCGTTTGACGGCTCAGCAGGACAACGCTCAAAATAACAAGTGATTTTCGCGTTGCTTTTACGAAAAGAGATACGTGTTCTCACGTGTCTCTTTTTCTTTTCAGGTTAGCGAGAGATAGTGGAGATATGACGCAACAGATGAAGCAATCGCATGATACGGATGAATCCAATCAACGGATGGTGGCTGATGCGCGATTGATGCCATGGTCGTACCGCCTGCCGATATGGGGACGATTCCTGATCGATCTTGCTTCTGGAATCGTAGTTGGCATGGTAGGAACCATGTCTCACCGTATGGGGGCATCCATGAACGTTCCCTACGGATTGCTGATCGCCTATCTCATGGTGATCATCTCAACATGGTCCGCTCGATCGCGTGACGGCGTTTCAGGCCTCGCGTTGCATCTGATTAGCTCTTCTCTGGTGGTCTGGACAGTGATGGCTGGGTATGGTCCTGGCGGAGATGCCATGATTCCCGTTGGATTCGGCGGAGACGATCCCATGCCGTTCTTCAGTGCACAAGCGGGATATTTTTGGCTATACGGAGTCGTGCTCATTCCGATCGTGATGCTGGTATTACCGAAATGTTGGTTCGTCACGCCTCCGCGCAAGAAGACGCATGATGATGCGTTTGTTGCCGACACCCAAACGAGAGGGCCCGAAACGTCTGGCATCGCCCAACCAGTGAAATGATTGGCGGCTGATTCCATGTCAATGAGATAAGGTGCATGGAAACATCAAGACAAGAAATGGGGTTGAATGAGCGCACGAAAGCTGTTCTATCTGGGGCCGCAAGGCACCTTCACCCATCAGGCTGCGGTCAATGCATCGCAGGAGCTGGCCCATCTCGAACCTGAAGGGTTCGAATTGATGGCTTTGGACGATGTACCGCAGATTCTCGAAGCCGTGCAGCAGGGTGAGGGCTGGGGCGTCGTGGCATGGGAAAACAATGTCGAAGGCTTCGTGGTACCGAACTTGGACGCGCTGATCGACGCCAAAGACCTGGCCGGATTCGCGCGTGTGGGCGTCGATGTTACTTTTGACGCGTACGTGCGTTCGGGATCCGATCCGAAAAATGCCACCGTGGCCACCGCGCATTCGCACGGACTCGCGCAATGCAAACGTTTTATCGCGGAACACCGTTTGCAGCCGGTTCCAGCACCATCCAACGCCGCCGCATGTCGAGACATTAAAGCGAACGAAATAGCCTTTGGGCCAAGTGTCTGCGGTGAACTCTACAACGTCACACGCATCGGCACCGCCGTGCAGGATTATCAAGGCGCGCAAACTGATTTCCTTGTGCTCGCCCCGCGCGGAGAAGCAAAGAAACTGTTGGAACAGCCACGTTCCCAAGCCGGTATGGAATACGAATCCGTGTTGACGCTTATCCCGCTCGTCACCGGCCCCGGCGTACTTGCGAACCTGCTGGACGTATTCCGCGACGCGGGACTCAACATGACAAGCTTCATCTCACGGCCAATCAAAGGACGCACAGGCACCTACAGTTTTATTGCGACGTTCGATGCGGCACCGTGGGAGCAACGTTTCCACGATGCTCTGGTCGAAATCGCAGAACATGGTGACTGGGCCAAAACTCTGGCCGTATATCCGCGTAGAGAACGCCCTAATCCTCCAGTCACCTCATGGATGCTGCCCCAGGGAGGCGTACGTCTTGACGAACAGCATCTGCTAAACGATTGGCAGGACAGTGAAACGGCCAAAAAGGAGCTGATGTGGTGAAGCAACGTATCGCAATCGTGGGTCTCGGACTTATTGGGGGGTCTCTGGCGCGCAGGCTCGTCAATGCGGGCTGCGAGGTCGTCGCATGGAACCATAACGATCGGCCATATGAAACCGCGGAGGCGGACGGCATACGATGCGTGCCCACGCTGGCTGTGCTTACTGATGCAAAACCTGACGTGCTTGTGCTATGCAATCCGCTTAAAGCCATGCCGCAAATTCTGGGTGCACTCAAACCGCTGATCGATCCAAGTGTCACCACGCTCACCGATGTAGGCAGCGTCAAGGGAATGGTCAGGGAGCAGGTCAGGGCCGCAGGTCTGGAACACTGCTATGTGGGGGCGCACCCCATGGCCGGCAATGAACTTTCCGGTTGGGAATCGTCGGATCCAACGCTTTACGACGGTGCTCTTTGGGCCATTACCGTGGATGGAAACACTGAATACCAGCGTTTCCGCGCCGTTGCGACAATGATCGTCGACCATTGCGCGAATCGTCTCATCGTACTCGACGATGCGACCCACGATCGTTGCGCGGCACTGATCTCTCACATGCCACACGTCATTTCCACGGCCATGATCAACGAGCTGGTGGCCAATCCCGATCGAAACATCGCGGCAGCGCTCGCCGCCGGCTCGTGGCGAGATATGACCCGTGTTGCACTGACCGATCCGAACCGTACCCGTGCAATGGTGGAAGAGGACGCGGCCAACGTTGAAGCGTTATTGCGTAACATGGCCAATCGCTTGACGCTTATGGCCAATGTGTTGCATGGCATGACCGCGCAGCAGGGCGCGCCTACTGCGGGCGATGATAAGGAAATGGCGCGTTTCTTCGTACAGGGACAGCCATTCCGTGAATACAAGGCTCTCGCCAAAGAACCTGATTTCGCAGAACGTTGCGAAACGGCCGAACTGTCAATCCCTGAGACCGGTTGGCAGAAGATGCTGCTGGATTCGGCACGCAGGGGAGAGCATATTGTGCGATTCAACGGCTACCGTCAAGCCATGGCACAGGTGCGTTCCTCAGTATGACGCGCTATGGGCGCGGCCTGGTCATGGAACGTTCCGGAACCGGTTTGATGGTGACGACGGTGTCGGCGGGAATGCTGACACGTTGCTCCGGACGCGAACCGTTGGCTGCCGCATCGCGCGTCATTTCCAGTGTCTGCCCGTCCCAAGAACGCACGTGACCGACATAATCGCGGAATTTCATGCGCTGGTCCTTTGGATCAACACCTTCGCATGTGCGCACCACAATGCGCGCGCCTGCTGGAATTTCGTTTGGAATCGGCATAATCTCCCCTTCGAATAGACGATTATCGACGGATTCGCTAAGCGAACGCTACTGGATAGCATAGTTGGTCTCCTTTCAAGTTGTGTCGGGATTGCGGTTTCTATCGGAGAATGGACACATAATGGAGAGAAATTCATGGATTCGGGCTTGCTGTTGAGCTCGGGAAAGGCTGATCGGCATGCTGTTCGATGAGAGTGCAGAGGCATTCGATACATATCTGAAAGCTAACCGTGGATTGAGTGAAAACACGCGGAAGGCATACCGAGGTGATGTCGAAGAATGTCTGCTTGCCTTGGAACGGCTTGGATGCAGGGATCTTAACGAGGTGACCATCGAAGATCTTCGCATGTGGATGGCAGAATCATCGAAAAACCATGCGAGAAGCAGCATGGCCCGAAAAACCGTGGCGGTACGTGGTTTTTTCGCGTGGACGCATGAGCATGGCGTGACGATGTCGGATCCGGCTTGTGTGCTCATGACCCCGAAGATACCCGATACGTTGCCGGAGGTGCTCAGCGAATCACAGGCCGAACAACTGATGGAACGCGTGGATGAGGAGGGTGAAACGTCTCATTCGAAGGAGCGGACCATGAAGCAGCAGGCCATTGAGCTGCGTGACGCCGCAATGCTGGAACTGCTGTATGCGACGGGCATGCGTGTGGCTGAACTGGTGGGACTCGATGTGCCGGATGTGGTCTTTTCCAATCGAACGGTCAAAGTGACCGGCAAAGGCAACAAACAACGAGTCATGCCATTTGGTGCTCCGGCGCAAAAAGCGATATGTCGTTGGCTGGATGATGGGCGTCCCCTGTTGGTGGGGGAGCAGTCCGCGGCAGCGCTGTTTCTTGGAATGCAAGGCAAACGCATTGATCAGCGGATGGTACGTCGTGTGGTGCACGCATGCGCGCGTGATGCCGGCGTTCCCGACATTAGCCCTCATGCTCTGCGGCACAGTGCCGCCACGCATATGCTTGACGGGGGAGCGGATTTGCGTGAGGTGCAGGAGCTCTTGGGACATTCCTCGCTGAAGACCACGCAACGGTACACGCATGTCTCCATCGAACAGCTGAAAGCCCGATACGGTCAGGCTTTTCCCCGTGCGTAGACGCGGTCCATGGATATTTCGTTACATTCCTGTAACAGAAATTGGTGTTTCTTCTTGATTTAGGGTGTATTTACTAGGTGGAGCTGGTACGGGGAAACGATACCGACCGGTAATCAAAATAATGAAGGGAAACATAATGAATGTGAGGAAAAGCAAGGTGTTTGCCGTTGCGGCGGCGGCCTGTGTGCTTGGCATGGCGCTGGGCGGCTGTGGATCTTCCACATCTGGGGACGCGGCTAAAGGGTCGAATGTCATTACGGCATTTGACTCCGAACCGCAGAATAGCTTGATTCCGGGCAACACCAATGAAACCGGCGGTGGTCGTCCTATCGATCTGATGTTCGCCGGATTGGTGTCTTTCGATAAGGATGGCAAGGCCAAGAATGAAGTGGCCGACTCCATTACTGCCAATGATGACGCCACCCAGTACGACATCAAGCTCAAGGATGGTTGGAAGTTCACTGACGGCACCGATGTGACCGCCGAGTCCTTCACCAAGGCTTGGAGCTATACGGCCAATGCGAAGAACGCGCAGCTGTGCTCCTCCTTCTTCTCCAGCATCAAGGGCTATGACGCGCTGCAGAACACCGACAACCTCAAGGGTGACGAGCAGCTTGAAGGTCTGAAGATCGTCAACGATCACGAGTTCACCGTCGACCTGAGCCAGCCGGATTCCGCGTTCTCCATCAAGCTGGGTTACTCGGGATTCTATCCGCTGCCAGAATCCTTCTACAAGGATCCGAAGGCCTTCGGAGAGTCGCCGGTTTCCGATGGCCCGTACAAGTTCAGTTCCTGGGATCATGACAAGGAAATCAAGCTGGTCAAGAATCCCGACTACAAGGGCAATCGCAAGGTGAATAACGACGGTGTGACGTTCAAGATCTACACGGACGCCAACGCGGCCTATGCCGATGTTCAGGCCGGCAACCTTGATGTGATGGATACCGTGCCGTCCGCCGACAGCAAGACCTTCGAATCCGATTCCTCCGTGGTGCCATACAACAAGGCCGGTTCCGTGATTCAGACGTTCACCATTCCGTCGGATCTTGAACATTGGAAGACATCCACTGAAGAAGGCCAGTTGCGTCGACAGGCATTGTCCATGTCCATCGACCGTCAGGCCATCTGCGACAAGGTGCTGAATGGTTTGGGAACTCCGGCAGTCGAATTCACGTCTCCGAAGACTCCGGGCTACTCCGATTCGCTCAAGGGCAACGAGAATCTGAAATACAACAAAAAGAAGGCCAAGGAACTCTGGGAGAAGGCCAACGCCATCAGCCCGTGGACTTCCGACGACAAGCTTACGTTCTCCTATAACGCAGACGGCGGAGCCAAGCCGATTTTTGAAGCCGTGGTGAATTCCGTGAAGAACACGCTTGGTATCGACGTGACCACCAACCCGGTGCCGACCTTCCAGGAATTCCGAAACGACGTTACCGACCGTAAGATGACCGGCGCGTTCCGTACCGGCTGGCAGCCGGATTATCCGTCTCCTGAAAATTACCTGTACCAGCTGTATTCCTCCTCCGCTGCCGATGGCAATGGTTCCAACGATGGCGATTACAAGAATTCGGCGTTCGACGATCTGTGCTCCAAGGCCGCTGCCGCTCAGACCACCGACGAGGCCAACAAGCTGTACCAGCAGGCTCAGGAGATTCTGTTGAACGACCTCCCGGCCGTTCCGCTGTATTACTCCAATGCCAATGGCGTTGCAGCATCCGGCGTGAAGAACTTCGTCATGAACTGGCAGAATGTTCCGATGTATAACGAGATTTCGAAGAGCTGACTTATTCTTCGGATACATTGTTCGATATGACGGCGGAAAACGTATGTTTTCCGCCGTCATATCGTTAAGGAACGGTATGCGTTTTTTGGTTTCACGGGAAGGTTGTCCGTCAATTGAGCAAGAATAGTGCACTATCGCCAAATAGAGATGCGTCGGTGAGTAGGTCGGCTCGTTTCCATTTGCGGGAGGACAATCCCGATGTGATATCGAATAGGAGAATGATTATATGAAGAAGAAAGCATTGGCTTTCGCTGCCGCCGCATGCGCTTTTGGTATGCTGCTGAGCGGCTGTGGCTCTTCCAACGGCAGCGATACCGCCGCTGAAGGTGCCAACATCATCACCGCATACAATTCCGAACCGCAGCACCCGCTCATTCCGGGCAACACTAACGAGACCGGTGGTGGCAAACCGGTTGATCTGCTGTTCTCCCGCCTGATTTCCTTCGACGCCCAGGGCAATGCTTCCAACGAAGTGGCTGAGTCCATTGAGGCTAACGATGACGCCACCCAGTACGACATCAAGCTCAAGGATGGTTGGAAGTTCACTGACGGCACCGATGTGACCGCCGAGTCCTTCACCAAGGCTTGGAGCTACGTGGCCAACGCCAAGAATGGCATGGTCGGCTCCTCCTTCTTCTCCACCATCAAGGGCTATGACGCGCTGCAGAACACCGACAACCTCAAGGGTGACGAGCAGCTTGAAGGTCTGAAGATCGTCAACGATCACGAGTTCACCGTCGACCTGAACCAGTCCGATTCCGTGTTCGCCATCAAGGTGGGCTATTCCGCATTCGCTCCGCTGCCGGAATCCTTCTACAAGGACACGGATGCCTTCGGTGAGGCTCCGGTCGGCAATGGTCCGTACAAGTTCCAGTCCTGGGATCACGACAACGAGATCGTGCTCGTGAAGAACCCTGACTACAAGGGCAACCGCACCCCGAAGAACGACGGCGTGACCTTCAAGGTTTACACCAAGGATGACGCCGCCTACGCCGACATCCAGTCCGGTGCCCTCGACGTGATGGAGTCCGTGCCGGCCTCCGCCACCAAGACCTTCGAAACCGATGAGACCGTACAGGCCTACAACAAGGCCGGTTCCGTCATCCAGCAGTTCACCATTCCGTCCAGCCTGAAGCACTTCGAGGCTGGTACCGAGGAAGGCACCCTGCGTCGTCAGGCCATCTCCATGGCCATCAACCGCGAGAACATCTGCGACAAGGTGCTCAACGGCACCGGTACTCCGGCCGTCGACTTCACCTCTCCTCTGACCCCGGGCTATTCCGACTCTCTCAAGGGTAGCGAGAATCTGAAGTACAACGAGAAGAAGGCCAAGGAACTCTGGGAGAAGGCCAACGCCATCAGCCCGTGGACTTCCGACGACAAGCTTACCTTCGCCTACAACGCTGACGGTGGCCACGAGACCACCTACACCGCTGTGGTGAACTCCATCAACAACACGCTTGGTTCCGAAGTGGCTGCCACCAACCCGTACCCGACCTTCAACGATTACCGTACCGCCGTGTCCGATCGCAAGGTGCAGGGCGCATTCCGTAGCGGCTGGCAGCCGGATTATCCGTCCGCCGAAAACTATCTGGTGGCCAACTTCGCTTCCTCCGCTGCTGATGGCAATGGTTCCAACGATGGCGATTACAAGAGTTCGGCGTTCGACGATCTGTGCTCCAAGGCCGCTGCCGCTCAGACCACCGACGAGGCCAACAAGCTGTACCAGCAGGCTCAGGAGATTCTGTTGAACGATCTCCCGGCCGTTCCGCTGTACTACGCCAACGCCTACGGTGTGGCTGCTACCGGCGTTTCCGGTTTCGAAATGAACTGGCAGAACCTGCCGGTCTACGAGAACATGACCAAGTCCGGCAAGTGAGCCGATCTTCGTGAGTGAATCTCGCTGAGCCAATTGAAGGAAGGGACGGATCATATCCGTTCCTTCCTTTCCATGTAATACGCACCGTTTTTTAGGGTGAGATCAGTGTGGCCAAGAGGCGTCAGGGATAGATGCCGGCAACCAATGCATTTTTCCCAGCTGATTCCCATGAAACTGCAATATAAAGCAGTTTGTTGTGTGTTGCCACAAAACTTGCGGGGTAAATCGTTAACCTTCCCCGATGATTATGAGTAATAATCTGAAAAGGTTGACAATGAATAAGCAATAAAAGGAGAAACCAATGGGCAGATATCTTCTGCGACGCATTCTGCAGATGATCCCTGTGGTTCTCGGCACGACGCTTTTGGTGTACGCCCTGGTGTTCGCATTGCCGGGCGACCCGGTTAAGGCGATGTTTGGCGATAAGCCGGTCAATGAGGCCGTCGCTGCGCAGATTCGTGCCGAATACAATCTGGATAAACCGTTCATCGTACAGTATTTGCTGTTCCTGAAAAATGCGCTGACTCTTGATTTTGGCAAGACCTTCTCCGGCCAGCTGGTCATCGACCAGATCGGACGTGCATTCCCGGTCACTATCAAGCTCGCACTGATGGCTTTCGTGTTCGAAGCCGTATTCGGCGTGATCTTCGGCGCGATTTCCGGTCTGAACAAGGGCAAGTGGTGCGATACCGTGATCCTGATCATCTCTCTGCTGCTCATCTCCGTCCCGACCTTTGTCACGGGCTTCCTTGCCCAGTATTTCCTAGGCGTGAAGTTGCGTCTGCTTCCAGTTACGGCCGGCGCCAATCCAGGATTCATCGATCTACTGATGCCGGCAATAGTGCTTGGATCTGTGTCTATGGCATATATCATCAGATTGAGTCGTTCGGAGATTTCCTCCAATATCGCGCTTGACTATGTGCGCACCGCACGCGCCAAAGGCATGAGCAATAGGTCGGTCATGAATCGTCACGTTTTGCGTAACTCCATGATTCCTGTCGTCACTTACCTTGGTCAGGATCTTGGCGCACTGATGGGCGGTGCCATGATTTCCGAAACCATCTTCAATGTGCACGGCATTGGTTACCTGACTTATCAAAGCATCCTCAAGGGCGAAGGCAACCTGGTGGTGTCCATTGTGACTCTGCTTATGTTGATTTTCGCAGTGTGCAACCTGCTGGTCGATATGCTCTATGCGGCGCTTGATCCGCGAATCCGCTACGCGTGAGTTGGGAGGATTGAACAATGACTGATATGAACGAAACGAATCTTTCCCACGCACTTCCGGGACAGGAACGATATGTTGCTCCTCTTGAGGAGACGCCGCTTAAGGACGTTGACTCGGTCGACGAGTCCGTACCGGCTTCAAGCCTTTGGGCTGACGCATGGCGTACCCTGCGCAAGAACCCGATGTTCATCATCTCCGCTGTGCTTATTGTGTTCATTATCTTCGTGGCGCTGTTCCCAGGAGTGATGACCAAGCAGAATCCGAATTACTGCACGCTTGAGAACTCCTTGGAATCGGCTTCGAAGGGACATCCTTTCGGATTCGATCTGCAAGGATGCGACGTGTACTCTCGCGTGGTGTATGGTACTCGTACCTCGCTGAGCGTCGGCGTGTTCGCTACGGTGCTGGTGGTGCTGTTGGGCACGCTGATCGGTGCATTGAGCGGCTTCTTCGGAGGCTGGGTTGACGGCATTCTCAGCCGTTTGACCGATATTTTCCTGGCTTTGCCGATTTTGCTTGGTGCCATCGTGGTGCTGCAGATGTTCAAGACCAACGGTTCCATTTGGAAGATTATTCTGGTCATGACGTTGTTCGGCTGGACATCTGTTGCGCGAATTGCGCGAGGCGCTGTTATGGAAGCCAAGAATCTGGAGTTCAATACGGCTTCCACCGCACTTGGCTCAACGCCATGGCGTAACCTGTTCCGCCACATTCTGCCGAATTCCTTGGCACCGATCATTGTGGTGGGCACAACGTCTCTGGCTACCTACATCGTGTTGGAAGCAACGTTGAGCTTCCTTGGTCTGGGTCTGCCGACCACTACCGTCAGCTGGGGTGGCGACATCTCCAACGCGCAGTCCATTCTGCGTACAGATCCGATGGTGCTGTTCTACCCGTCCGCGGCGCTTGCCATCACTGTGCTTGCCTTCATCATGATGGGCGACGCTGTGAAGGATGCGCTTGATCCGAAGAGCCGTGCGTGAGTGTAAGTGAGGGATATTCGATGACTGAAATGAATACCGAAAACAAGCTCGAGGCCATGCAACGCGCCAACGGTCCGCTGCTGGAAGTCAAGAACCTCCAGGTCGACTTCACCACTGATGATGGCCGGCCGATACATGCGGTGCGCAACTCCTCTTTCAGCGTATACCCGGGTCAGTGGGTGGCTATCGTTGGTGAGTCCGGCTCCGGCAAGTCCACGTCCGCTATGGCAGTGCTTGGTCTGCTTCCAGGCACAGGCCATGTGGTCGGAGGATCCATCAAGCTTGATGGCGAGGAAATCTCCGGTTACAAGCAGAGGGATTTCGACAAGTTGCGCGGCAACAAGATGGGTCTTGTCCCGCAGGATCCGATGAGCAACCTGAACCCGGTGTGGCGTATCGGCACCCAGGTGAAGGAGGCGCTGGTCGCCAACAATATGGATATCGCCCATGAGAAGCGTTCCTCGCTGTCGAAGGCTCTCGCCGATGCTGATGTCGAGCTTAAAAACAACGACGATGAGACTTTCCTTGGCTCCAAGGATCTTCCGGAGCTGTTGTCCGCGGCGAAGGAAGCGCTGTCCAAGATCGGCAAGACCGGCGACGACTTCGACAAGACCGTGGCATACTTCGAGTCGGAGTGGGTTCCGGGATCTGAAACGCGTTGGCGCGTGGCCGACGACCTGATCAAGGCCGGCGTGGCCGAGGATGACGCTTGGTACATCGCCAAGAAGTATGTAATCGGCTCTACCATGGACGACCGCATCGCAGGTCTTCTTTCTGAGGCAGGTCTGCCGGATGCCGCCACTCGTGCACGCCAGTATCCGCACGAGTTTTCCGGTGGTATGCGCCAGCGTGCGCTCATCGCTATCGGCTTGGCATGCCGTCCGGAACTGCTGATCGCCGACGAGCCGACCTCCGCGCTTGATGTGACCGTGCAGAAGAAGATCCTTGATCACCTGCAGATGCTCACCGATTCGTTGGGAACCGCAGTGCTGTTCATCACCCATGACTTGGGCTTGGCGGCTGAGCGTGCGCAGCACATCGTGGTCATGTACAAGGGACAGGTCGTTGAGTCTGGCCCATCTCTGGAAGTACTGCAGCATCCGCAGCATCCGTACACCAAGCGACTGGTGTCGGCAGCGCCGTCGTTGGCCTCGCAGCGCATCATCTCCGTCAAGGAGCATGGTGGCGATGCCAGCCGTGTGATGGAACACAAGGTGAATGAGGATTCTCTGAAGACCGGCGAATCCATCATCACGGTGAATCATCTGACGCGCGAGTTCAAGCTGCCGCGCAAGAAGGAGATGTTCAAGGCCGTTGACGATGTGAGCTTCTCCGTCAAAAAGGGTACCACGCTGGCGATTGTGGGCGAATCCGGTTCCGGCAAGTCCACGGTGGCCAACATGGTGCTGAAGCTGCTTGAACCGACCTCAGGCACCGTCACCTATGAAGGCAAGGACATTTCCGGCTTCCAAGGCAAGGAATTGCTTGACTTCCGTCGTCACGTGCAGCCGGTGTTCCAGAATCCGTATGGTTCGCTTGACCCGATGTACTCCATTTACCGTTCCATCGAAGAACCACTGCGCATCCACGGCATTGGAGACAAGAAAAGTCGTGCTGCCCGTGTGCGTGAGTTGCTCGATATGGTGGAACTGCCGGGATCTGTGCGTTTCCGTTACCCGAACGAGCTTTCCGGTGGTCAGCGACAGCGCATCGCCATCGCACGAGCCATGGCTCTCGATCCGGACGTGATCGTCTGCGACGAGGCCGTATCCGCTTTGGACGTGCTGGTACAGGACCAGGTGTTGCGATTGCTCAATGACCTGCAGACGGAAAAGGGCCTGAGCTACCTGTTCATCACCCACGATTTGGCGGTTGTGCGCCAGATTGCCGATGAGGTCGTGGTGATGCAGCACGGCAAGCTTGTGGAGCACGCCACCACTGACGAGGTCTTCGAGCATCCGCAAAAGCAGTACACTCGTGATCTGCTTGACGCCATCCCCGGCGGCAAGCTGCAGCTCGGTCTTGACTGATCCGACCGATATGTCTCAAAATAAAGCCTTCGGCATTGCCGGAGGCTTTTCTTGTATTCCGGCTACTCTAGGACGCTATGACGATCACTATCACAACCTCTAATGTGAATGGAATCCGCGCGGCGAAACGCAAAGGCATCGAGGAATGGGCGGGTCGCAACACTCCCGACGTATGGTGCCTGCAGGAAGTACGTGCTCCGCAAAACGAAATCGATCCCATCTTTGACGAATTCGGTTTTGAATATTCGACTGCAGGCCGTATCGCTGATCAAAGTGAATTGCATCGCATGAACGAGATCTGCCGCATCAAAGGGCGTGCCGGTGTCGGTCTACTGTCGGCATTGCCTGTTGCCGAACGGCGGTATGGCTTGCCGGGACTTGATGAGGATGTTGATTCTGGACGCTGGATCGAAGCGGACGTGCAAACTCCGCAAGGCTATGTCGTTACCGTGGTTTGCGTGTATGTGCATGCGGGAAATACCGATGATCCGGAAAAAATGAAGCAGAAATACCGTTTCCTCGACACCATGCTGGTACGTATGGAGCAATTGCGCGATGAAGCTGCACATGGTGGGAAACAAGCGGTGCTGTGCGGTGATTTCAATATCGCGCACACGCCGCTCGACATCAAAAACGCCAAAGCCAACGAAACGCATGCCGGATTTCTCCCCGAAGAGCGCGCATATGTCGACAAATGGCTGGGAGAACTGGAATTTGTGGATGTGATGCGTGATCTCGCCGGAGACATCCAGGGACCGTACACATGGTGGAGTCAGCGAGGTCGTGCATTCGACAACAATGTCGGCTGGAGAATCGACTACCAGTTCGCAACACCGGAACTTGCGGAAACGGCCTGCGGATTCGTGATCGATAAGGCTCCGACCTACGACCTGCGCTGGTCCGATCATGCGCCGCTCAGCATTATGTATGACATTTAAGCCACTGTTTACCGTGCACAGACTGGGAATTGGAATATCACACCCCGATTCCCAGCCCATATTAAGCATGGGTGCTAGGCTAGTCACGGTTGCAAACGTTATGAAATGAGGAACATCATGGGATTGTTTGGATTCGGTAAGAAGAAGCGTCAGAGCGAGGAAGCTCTTGAAGCGTCCGCCGAAGAAAACGAAGAGGCTGTCGACGCAGCTGAAAATGTTGACGAAGCTCAGGAGGGCGTGGCGCTTCCGAAGCCTTCCGCTGAATACGAGGGTCGCGGTGACAAGCATGGTCCGTGGGACGTGGAAGATGAGAACGTTCCTGATTACGACGAGTACCTCGATATGGGATCATATTATCTGCCGTTCCTGAAGGGCATTGAATTGCGCGTGAAAGCCAACCGTGCCACTCAGCAGGTTCTTGGCACCACCATCACCTATGGTTCCTCCAGCGTGGAGATTGAAGCGTTCGCGGCTCCGAAGACGCTCGGATTGTGGGATGACGTTCGCGCCGACCTGATTGAAGCCAACAAGGACGCGAAAGAAGTCGAAGGTGTGTTCGGCACCGAACTGGCATTGCCGGTCACCGTCAAGGGTGGACGCAAGGTGCTTACCCGCATCGTAGGCGTCGACGGTCCGCGTTGGATGCTGCGTGGCATCTTCTCCGGCAAGGCCGCCACCGATCCTGAGGGTGAGGAAGCAAAGGCGTTGAACCAGTTCTTCGCCGATATTGTGGTGGAACGAGGCGATGATCCGTTGGCGCCGCGCGACCTGATTCCCATGCATCCGCCGGTCGCTCCGGCCGAACGCAAGGCCGCGAAGGCCGCTGCGGAAGAGGCTGAGCAGAAGACCGAGATTCCAGGCAAGCCGAAGGGTCCATTCGACTCCGACCAGCAGGTTGAGGTCAAGACCACGCTGTCTCGTGGACCGATGTTCTCCGAAGTGCGCTGAGCCGCTCGAACCGATAACTAATACGTATGGCTGAAACCGAAGCAAAAAAACGAACCGGTCTTGGTGCGCTTGCCGATGCCGGTAATACTGACGATTTTTCCGTGATCGACGCCATTGGCGGTCCGAGAGGCGTTATCGAATCAATGCTGCCGGGCGTCGTGTTCGTGGTGTTGTTCGTCATCACGTCCAATTTGCAACTGACCATCGGCGTGTCCGCAGTGTTGGCCGTGCTGCAGGTGATCGTGCGCCTGTGCCAACGACAGTCCGTCATGGGAGCGGTATCAGGCTTGCTGGCAGTAGGTATCTGCCTGATTTGGGCATGGAACAGTCACGAGGCACGTAACTATTACATGTTCGGATTCCTGACCAACGCCTTTTACGTTATTCTGCTGACGATTTCACTGCTGGCCCGAGTGCCTGGCTTAGGATTGGTCATCGAGTTCATCAGAACGTTACCGACCGAACATTTTCGTGCCTGGCTTGCCGATTGGCGAGGTGACAAGGCGCTCAATCGCGCCTATACCATCATCACCGCGATGTGGATCGGGGTGTTCGCGCTGCGTCTGATCGTGCAGGTGCCGCTCTATTTCGGCAATCACGTCGGCTGGCTGGGAACGGCGCGTCTGCTGATGGGCATTCCGTTCTGGGCGCTCGCGATCTGGGTCTCGTATCTGATCGTGGCGACGCCAATGCACCGGCATAAGATGGTGCAGGAAGCTTCCGAAGACGATGCTGAGGCAGCACAAACCACCGAAATGAGGGAAGAGCACTGATGGAAACAACCATCCGCATTGAACGGTACGCCGACCAAGGCCGTTGTGTCGGTCATATTGACGGACGTGTTGTGTTCGTGCGATTCGCATTGCCCGGAGAACTGGTCCGTGTCGCATTGGACGAGCCACATGATCGTGAGGATCGCTTCTGGACGGGCGAAGTGGTGGAAGTGCTCGAGGCGAGCGAAGACCGTACTGATCCAATATGGTCATTGGCAGGCCCCCTTGCCATGGGCGGTGGCGTCGGCGGCGCCGATCTGGTGCATGTGTCGCTTGCCGGGCAACTCAAGTGGAAAGCCGCGTCGGTTGCGGAACAGATGGCAAGACTCGGCCACGTTGATACGGAAGTGCCCATTGAGCGTATGCCGGAAGACGATGCGGAGCAAGGTCTGCATTGGCGTACTCGCATCGAGATGATCGCTGATGCAGATGGCCGTCCGTCGATGCGCCGTCGGGGCACGCATGTGCGCGTTCCGATTGATACCATGCCGTTGGCCAGCCGTATGTTGCTGGAAGTGGCCGAGCGTGAGCATGTATGGGAGGGTGGCTTCGAGCCGGGTTCCCAGATTCGTCTATCCGTTCCGGAACCTCGCGATAATGCGCCGATTCCAGACAATTACGCCGTGCTTGTGAACGGTGAGGTGGTTGCTGGAAGCCGTGAGCTTACGGAAAAGGTGACTGTTGCCGGCCGTGCATTCGAATACAACGTGGATGCAGGCGGTTTCTGGCAGATGCATAGGCATGCGCCGATCGCTTTGACCAACCATGTGATTGATTTGGTACGCGGCGAGCTCGACGGCGCCAAATCCGCATGCCTGTGGGATTTGTATTCCGGTTCAGGTCTGTTCACGCTGCCGTTGGCTACGCTGACGGCGGAGCGCACTCGCATGTTGAGCGTCGAAGGCGGCAAAACCGCGGTAAGGAACGCGCAGCGTAATTTGAGGCACATTCATCTGGGCAACGTCGATGCACGTGTGGGCGATGTGGCGAAAACACTTGCCAACGTGCGCAATGATCTCGCCAAACCCGATGTGGTGGTGCTTGATCCGCCGCGTGCCGGCGCTCGTGCGAAAGTGTGCAGGCAGATTGCCGAAGCCGAAGCGAAAAGCGTGGTCTATATCGCATGCGATCCGGCAAGCCTCGCCAGAGATACTGCCACACTCGTGTCGCTGGGCTACGAATTGGCGGATATCCGCGCATTCGACATTTACCCCATGACCCATCATGTTGAGACTGTGGCGCTGTTCAGAAAGCACGAGCAGTGAGCATGCCGTTATTCGCACGTCGTGCGTTTTATGGAATGACCGCGATTGCGTTGCCTTGCGCGTCGCTATCTGGTTGCGTGCCGTCGAATGCCGCGGTGGGGGATACGCAATCTCCCGGTACCGCGGTGGCGCACTCCATGGAGGATCGTGACAGCCTGTCCATCGCCATGATTGGATCGGATGATGTCACTGCCGATTCCATGGCAATGGATGCCATGAAAGCCGGTAAGCTCAAGCCGGTGTACATTACCGTCTCAGGCACTGTGGACGCGCAATCCACCGCGCAGCAAGGCGTGCGTGACATGGCGCAACGCAAGGCCGACCTCATTGTCATCGCAGGAATCGACGTGGACAAAACCAATGCCGAAAACTGGACTGATGCTTTGGAAACCGCAAGAAAAGCGGGCGTTCCAGTGGCGCTTCTCGATCCTATCGCTGTGCCGGAAGACAACAAACTCTATGCGGCAACCATGACCATCAACGACCGCATGTCCGACGCGACGCCGCTCGACGATGCGGTCGTGGCCGTAGCCAACAACGATCCCCACGACCGTGAGATGCTGGTGACTACAATCGACCACTGACATGGCTCTGTGCCTTGCCTACGTGAGATGGATGCCAAATCAGTGCTCGGCGAGTACCCTGAAAATTCCCTGATTTTTACCTGTGTTTCACAAGAAGTTGACCAGAAAACGGGACTGTGACGGTAGTCTGGCAATTATGAGCGAAAGTCGAACAATGCCTCCCATCGAAGAGACGGGGCTAACACAAGGCGAAGTGATTGCCCTCAAAAAAAGCGGACTGGATAACACAGTCAAAGCATCGACTTCGCGATCTCTTGTCGACATCGTGCGAGCCAACGTGTTCACCCTGTTCAACGGCATCATTTTCGCCGCCATGGTCATGGTACTGATCACCGGTTCGTGGAAGGACGCGGTGTTCGGTCTGATCATCATCATCAATACCGGCATCGGCATCTGCACCGAACTGAAAGCCAAACGTACGCTTGACAAACTATCGATTCTGGTGGCCTCCGATTACCTTGTGCATCGCGACGGCAAAGACGTTGAAGTACCACACAACGATATCGTGCTCGGTGATCTCATGTGGATCCGCTCCGGCGAACAGGTACCCGCGGACGCACAGATCGTGCACACTTGGGGACTGGAACTGGACGAATCCATGCTCACCGGCGAATCACGGACCGTACGCAAAGGCGAAGGCTGCGACATTTTCTCCGGATCCACCGCCATCTCCGGCATGGCATTGGTGAAAGTCACCGCCACCGGGGAACACAGCTACGCAGCCAAACTTACCGCACAGGCAAAGGTCTACAAGAAAACCGTATCCGACCTAAACAAGGGCATCAATACGATTCTGAAATTCATGACCTTCCTTGTGGTGCCGCTCTGCGTGCTGCTCATCTGGTCGCAGGTACGCACTGTTGGCGGCTGGAATGCGGCCATCTCAACCGGTGAATGGCGTTCCGCAGTTATTTCCGCAGTGGCCGGTGTGGTCGGTATGATCCCTGAAGGCCTGGTGCTGCTCACCTCGCTGAATTTCGCGCTCGCAGCCATTCGTTTGGCACGTAAGAACACGCTGGTGCAGGAGCTGGAATCCGTGGAGACTCTCGCTCGTGTGAATTGCCTGAACCTTGACAAAACCGGTACTGTCACCGACGGCACCATCCGACTTGATTCTGTGGAATTGCTGGATATTCGAAGCTCCGGCACTATGTGCGGCAACGTGAATGAGCATGACGTCAAACAGGCTCTATTCGACCTATCGAACGAAGGACAGCCCAACGGTACAGGACAGGCGATTCTGTCTGGACTATGGGAACAGGGATTTGCGGATGGCACTGTCGAGGCACGAGTACCGTTCTCGTCGGCACGCAAGTGGAGTTCGATCTATGACGGCAATGCAGTATGGACGATGGGTGCGCCGGAAGTCATTCTTTCCCAAATCAACGGCGACCATGCCGACATACTCAGGCAAGTCAATGATTTCGCCAACGACGGCAACCGTGTGCTTCTGGTCGCGCGAATCGACGGTGCGGCACCCGACGATTACGAAACCGATCCAAAACTCAATCCGGCATCGTGCCCTGTCGCATTGGTGTGCAGTTCCGAACATATTCGTGCCGACGCCGAAGAAACGCTTGCATGGTTCCGTGAACAAGGCGTGCGTTGCCGCATTATCTCCGGCGACAATCCTGTAACCGTCGGCGCGATCGCAAGAAAAGTGCATCTGACCGGCGAACATGAACCACGATTCATGGACGCGCGTGAGTTGCCTGCCGACATTACGGAACTGGCGCAAGTACTGGAAAACGTGGATGTGCTTGGGCGTGTGCTGCCCGATCAGAAAAAGGCGATCGTGGAGGCGTTGCATGCGGGTGAGCATGTGGTGGCGATGACCGGCGACGGCGTGAACGACGCGCTCGCCATCAAAGAGGCCGATCTGGGTATTGCGATGGGCAATGCTGCGCCCGCCACCAAGGCCGTGGCACAGGTGGTGCTTGTCGATTCGAAGTTCTCACATCTGCCCGATGTGGTGGCGCGAGGGCGTCAGGTTATGGCCAATATGGAACGTGTGGCAAGCCTATTCCTCGTGAAAACCGTGTATTCCGCACTGATTTCGTTGGGTGTGGTGTTGACGCAGATGCCATTCCCGTATCTGCCTCGCCACATCACATATGTGGGTGGATTGACGATTGGCATGCCGGCATTCATTCTTGCGTTGGCTCCGAACACGCGTCGTTATATTCCAGGATTCCTGAAACGCGTGCTGCATTTTGCCGTGCCCTGCGGTGTGGCGGTCGGATTGTCGATTTTGTCCACGTCGTGGCTGCTGCCGATATTCATGAAGTGGAATGTGCAAGATTCGGGTGCGCAGTTGGCGATGCTGCGTGGCGTCAACGCGATTATTCTGCTCATGATGGGAGTGTTCGTGCTTGCGCGGGTGGCAAAGCCGCTGCATTCGTGGCGTGGCATATTGGTATTGGCCTTTGCCGCAATTGGATTCGGGGGCGTGCTCGTAAAACCGGTGGCGAATTTCTTCGCGCTGGTGGTGCCGACCGGGCAGATGCTGGCTGCGACGACGGTGGCAATGGTGCTTTCGGCGCTCGTGTTCTTGGTGTGTTTGCGTTTGGTGCCGAAAATTCTGAGTATTGTCCCATACTTTAAGAAGACACGCCAGAGCTGAATTAACTTGACTGTATCGTAGGCAACGAATAATCAGCTGTGTTATACAGCCAAGAAGCTCGGAGGTAGCATGTCTGTGCGCGACGACCAGCTCGACACCTTGAAGGTGGACGGCAAGGATTATGAATATTACCGCATCGCAGATCTGCCGGGCATCGATCATCTGCCGTATTCGTTGAAGGTTCTCGCCGAGAACCTGGTACGTAACATCGATGGCGCCAACATCACGGATGATCATGTCAAGGCACTGTTGGATTGGAATCCGGCTGCACAGCCGAGCCATGAGATCCAGTTCACCCCGTCCCGTGTGGTCATGCAGGACTTCACTGGCGTGCCCTGCATCGTGGATCTCGCCACCATGCGTGACGCGGTCAAGGATCTTGGGGGAGACCCGGAAGTCATCAACCCGCAGGTACAGTCCGACATGGTCATCGATCATTCCGTACAGATCGACAAGTACGGTATCGCCGACGCGGTCGAACAGAACATGGACATCGAATACCAGCGCAACGGCGAACGTTACCAGTTCCTGCGTTGGGGTCAGCAGGCATTCAAGAACTTCCGCGTGGTACCGCCGGGAACGGGCATCATCCACCAGGTCAATATCGAATATCTCGCCAAGGTCATCATGACCAAGGTTGAAGAAAACAGCGGCAAGACTCTTGCCTATCTTGATTCCTGCGTGGGTACCGACTCGCACACCACCACCGTCAATGGTTTGGGCGTACTTGGCTGGGGCGTTGGCGGCATTGAGGCCGAAGCGGCCATGCTTGGCCAGCCGATTTCCATGCTGGTGCCGCGTGTCGTTGGTTTCAAGCTGACCGGTTCCATTCCTGAAGGCGTCACCGCCACTGATGTGGTATTGACCATCACCGACATGCTTCGTCGGCATGGTGTAGTCGGCAAATTCGTGGAGTTCTATGGCGAGGGCATCGCCTCCGTTCCGCTGGCCAACCGTGCCACCATCGGCAATATGGGTCCGGAATTTGGTTCGACTTGCGGCATTTTCCCAATCGACGGCGTCACGCTTGACTATCTGCGTTTGACCGGTCGTTCCGAAGAACAGATCGCGTTGGTCGAAGCGTATGCCAAGGCGAACAAGCTGTGGGGCGACACCACTGATCCGAACTACGTCGAACCGCAGTATTCCGAATATCTGGAACTCGACCTCGGTACTGTCGTGCCGTCGATCGCGGGACCGAAGCGCCCGCAGGATCGCATCAAACTGTCTGAATCCAAAGCGAAATTCGCCGAAACATTGCCCGCGTACGAAACGGACAAGACCGTGCAGGAGCCGGTTGCCGTTTCCACCGACTTCCGCGGCGACTTCGACATCACCAACGGTGATGTGGCGATTGCTTCCATCACCTCGTGCACGAATACGTCCAATCCGTCCGTGATGATTGCAGCCGGTCTGATTGCACGCAACGCGCATGCCAAGGGTTTGAATCCCAAGCCGTGGGTCAAGACCTCGCTCGCACCGGGCTCTCAGGTTGTGGCCGACTATCTTAAGGCGGCTGGCTTGCAAGACGATCTCGATGCGCTCGGCTACCAGCTGGTCGGTTTCGGCTGCGCCACCTGCATCGGCAACTCCGGCCCGCTGCTGCCGGAAATCTCCGAGGCCATCAACGCCAACGATCTGACCGTCACTTCCGTGTTGTCGGGCAACCGCAACTTCGAAGGCCGCATCAGCCCGGATGTCAAGATGAACTACCTGGCATCCCCGCCGCTCGTCATCGCCTATGCGCTCGCAGGCACCATGGATTTCGATTTTGAAATCCAGCCGCTTGGCAAGGATTCCGATGGCAACGACGTGTATCTGAAGGATATCTGGCCGACCAATAGCGAGGTCGCCGCCGTGGTGGACGGTACCGTCAGCCGTGAGATGTTCCTGAAGGATTACGCTTCCGTGTTCGAGGGCGACCGTCGTTGGAAAGGACTTGACGTTCCGGAAGGCGAACTGTTCGCATGGAATGAGGATTCCACTTATGTGCGTAAGCAGACGTTCTTCGATGGCATGAAGGCTACTCCTGATCCGGTTGAGGATATTCATGGTGCGCGTGTGCTTGCTCTGCTTGGTGATTCCGTGACCACCGATCATATTTCTCCGGCTGGCGCATTCAAGGCTTCCAGTCCTGCTGGCAAGTACCTGACCAACCGTGGCGTCGAACCGAAGAACTTCAACTCCTATGGTTCCCGTCGAGGCAATCATGAGGTCATGGTACGTGGCACGTTCGGCAATATCCGACTGCGCAACCAGTTGCTCGCGTCCGTGGGGGAAGAGGTCACTCCGGGCGGTTTCACCTACGATTTCCTTGACCAGAAGCCGACCACGATCTTCGAAGCATCCCGCGACTACATCGAACATGATGTTCCGCTGGTGGTGCTCGCAGGCAAAGAATACGGCACCGGTTCCTCCCGCGACTGGGCTGCCAAGGGAACCGTCATGCTCGGCGTCAAAGCCGTCATCACCGAAAGCTTCGAACGTATCCATCGTTCGAACCTGATTGGCATGGGTGTGCTGCCGCTGCAGTTCCCCGCAGGCGAGTCCTATGAGAGCCTCGGCCTTGATGGCACCGAAACGTACGATATCGCCGGTGTTGAAGAGCTCAACAATGGCATCACCCCGAAGACTGTGCGTGTCACCGCCACCCATAGCGACGGCTCCACAACCGAATTTGACGCGGTCGTGCGCATCGACACCCCAGGTGAGGCCGACTACTACCGCAACGGAGGCATCCTTCAGTATGTGCTGCGCAATCTCATGAAATAAATATCAAATGATTGAGATCGGCAAGTGACAAAGCCCGTGTCGCACTGCGCAATGCAGTATGACACGGGCTTTGTTGATGTCGGATTGTTCATGCGTTTGATACTGCGGCGGAATCGGTTTGTCGCGTCACATTGTTGACCCAACGATACTTCCGATAATGCAGCAAAGCAGGAATCATCTTGAGGCATTCATCGGTATTCAGCAAAGCATAGACCGCCAATACCGGCAGCTTCCACACGAAAGCCGCCAACAGACCGACCGGTACGACAATCAGCCACATAACGATCGCATCGCAGACAAGTCCGAACCGGGAATCGCCTCCGGCAGGGAAAATGCCGGCGATAGTCAGATTCGTCATGCACCCGCATGCAGCATAATAGGCGCAGATGAACAGCATAACCGACAGATAATGCGTGGCCTGCGGCGTCAATCCCGCCCACTGCAACGCCAAAGGACGTACCGCGATAATCAACAGGCCGGTTCCAACGCCAACTGCCGCCACCAGTACACAGAGCCTATCGCCCATAACCTTCGCCTGATCGAAAGCATTGCGGCCAAGCAGATTACCGACAAGAATGCCGCCCGCATTGCCAAGGCCAAGACTCAAACAGACCAACAGATCCTTGACGATATTCGCAATGGAATTGGCCGCCACCGCATCCGTACCAAGATGACCCATAATCACGGTGTACATGGTGAAACCGCAACCCCAAACCAGCTCATTGCCCAGCACGGGCAGACTATACTTCCAAAAATCCTTCTGCAACGCCACATCCGGATGCAGCATCATCGACAACCGCAAACGTGTGCGACCATTGCGGCTGGCTACAAGCACAGACCACACCAGTTCAATGGCACGGGAAATCACCGTGGAAATCGCAGCGCCGAAAATACCCAATGCAGGTAAACCGAACCAACCATAGATCAGCACCGCGTTCAGCGCAACATGCACGATCACGCCAACCGTGCTTATCGTCATTCCGGTGACCGCCGCACCCACATTCTTCATCAGACACAAATACATCTGCGACAAACCGATGAACAGGTACGAAACCGACGAAACCCGCAAATACTGTGAGCCGATGGCAATCAGCGTTATGTCGTTCGTCATAATCGACATCAACGTTTCCGGAATGAGTAGCGTCAATGCGAAAAACACCAGCGACAATCCGCCGGCATACAGCATGATGAACGCCAATATGCGTTCGACGGCATTCGTGTTGCCCGCACCCCAATACTGGGCCACCAGAATACTCATGCCAAGCGTGAGCGCGGCAAGACACAAACTGAAAATGAACTGGAACTGCGTGGCAAGAGACACTGCCGATAGCTCGTTTTGACCAACGTTCGTCAGCATAAGTGTGTCGGCGCACGATGACAGCGCCAGCATTAGTTGTTGAAACGCGATGGGCAGGGCGAGCGTCAACGTCTGTCGAAGAAACTCGCGCCAAGTGATGGAAGATTGCATGATGATGTGAGGATGGTTGGTGCGTGTAGGAAATGTACGAGAAATACATTGATGGGGTGCGGTCGATGATAGCCAATGCCCGCACCCGAGTGAAATTGCGGTGCGTGAACTAACGATTTACTGAATCGAACCCTTCCAAGCGCGATATTCCGCTGCCTTGCCTTCCCAATATTCGCGGTCGGCATCGGTGATCTCACGGATCACGTGACATGGATTGCCGACTGCCACCGAATGCGAAGGAATATCCTTGACCACTACCGATCCCGCGCCGATCACCACATCGTCACCGATGGTAATGCCGGGGCCGACCACCACATTGCCGCCGAACCAGACATCATTGCCGATGGTGATCGGGCGTGCACCTTCCGGCCCAGAGGAACGTACGGCCGCATCAATCGGATGATACGGCGTGTACAGGCCCACGCGAGGTCCGAAAAAAACGCGGTCGCCGATGGTGATGCGTGCCACATCAAGGAAAATGCAATCCATATTGGCATAGAAATTCTTGCCGATGAACGTGTTGCATCCATAATCGCAATTGAACGGTGGCTCTACGAATCCGCCTTCTCCAAAGGCACCGAACAATTCGTGAAACAGCTCGTCACGTTCCTTGAACGCGTCGTACTTGGATGTGTTGATGGCCTGCACCAAGCGACGTTTGCGCATATTCGCGTCATGCTGTTGTGGACTATCGGCCACATACAGTTCACCGGAGAGCATGCGCTCCCACTCATCTGCCGCTGGCTGCTTTGCAGTATCTGCCATGGTAATGCTCCTATGTTATGAGTCGTGCGATAGCATGCCGCACGCCCCTTCTGGTCAATAATGGTCTTACGCATATCATTCAATGGCATGATTGCCCGGCAACACAGTATCTGCCTGTATTATCGTTCCCAGAATTTGCATTATTTACCGAAATGGTGGAATACAGTGGTGAATGATATAGCATGCGACATGACCGTGACGCAAGCAGAAAGCGCGGCAACAGGCGGTTTGAACGTTTCTTGTGTATGCATGCCGATCACTGGATGGGGACGTTTGCCCAATGGTGCGGAAATGGTGCAATACGACGCTCCGATGTTCTTCTCATTCACCGAGCATTCGTTATTGAGCCAATATCCGAACATGCGTGCGGAATGCCATTGGCATATCGATTTCGAATTCACTTACATTATGCGCGGCCATATGTGGTATTTCGTGAATGGCGAAACAATCCGCCTCGATGAGGGGCAAGGCATATTCGTTAACTCGCGACAACTGCATTACGGTTTCACCAAAGACAATGCGGAATGTGAATTCTCATGCACATTGCTCAATCCCACGCGAATGGGCGCGCCCAATGCGGTATACGAACGATTCATAGCGCCGATTCTGGCGGATTCATTAATGCCATATATCGTGTTCGATACCGACAGCGAATATGGTAATGCGTTGGTTGACGGCATCAGACGAATCCATCGCGCGAAATTCGGCTGTTCGACATGCAACGAACATCCGGCGTTGTCTGGTCCGGTTTCTTCTGAATTCGTTTCATCCGAACCGGTTGACATGCTGTATAGAAAGCTGTGGTCCGATAGTGAATCGTTGACTGTACTGAGTTGTTTCTATGCCATGGTACGAGCATTGACGGCGTTTGCGGAGGAACGAGAAGGGGATGGTTCTCGTGTTGGTGGCGTTGATGAGGCGAAAATTGCCGCGCTGCGCAGCATGATTGATTATGTGCAACAGCATTATCATCAACGGGTTACGTTGGCGCAGATTGCTGCTGCGGGGTGTGTGGGACGCACGCAATGCGCGGTGTTGTTTCACGACATGGTTGGGCAGTCGCCAATTGAGTTTGTGAATGATGTGCGCGTTCGCGCTGGCGCTGAATTGCTGGCGACCACGCAATTGCCGGTTGCGGAGATTGCGGTGCGGGTGGGATTCTCACGTTCGTCGTTTTTTGCGCGAGTGTTTCAACGATATATGCATGTTACGCCATCGGCCTACCGCAGAAGCATGCGCAGATAAACGCGTTTTTGCGGTAGGCCGACGGGGTACGTGATCAGTGCAATGCTGAAGACATATGTGATCGCCTATGTTATTTGGCGAGTTGTGTGGTAGCGGGGGAGGCGAGTGTTGGCCTTGTGCGTCGGATGCGTCCGAAAGTGAGGCCAAGACAGATAAAAGTCACTCCGAACAGTGCTACCAAGCCAATGGATGATGCCCATAGGCCGATATTCACGCCGGTGGATGCTGCGGTGCCAATGCCGAACACCTGATCGATTGATGTGCAGAACCACCATCCGGGCAACAGCTTACCGATGGTGATCATGGGATCCGGCATCATGTCCACAGGAAATGACATGCCGGAGGTGAACATGACCAGCAGGGCGAACACGTTGACGAAGCCATTCGTCGCCATTTCGTTGAAGCCTGCCGATCCCAGTAGAAAGCCGCATGCGATCGCCATGAACGTGTAAGTCAGCAGCGACACGAACGACAGTCCGCCATTCATGACGGTGAGCCCGTCAAAGGAGACTCCAGCCAACACCATCAGCAGGAACGCTACCGCAGTGTAGGCCACGCATACCAGCAGACCGAACGCTCCGCATGTCAACATTTGCGGCGCTTCCAACGATACCGTGTGTGCGGACGACGAGTAGAGTCTGCGCCTGATCTCACTGTCGTTGAACGTGCTGACCACCAGGAACGTGCATATCGGCATGACCAGCAGCAACGGATACAGGCCGGTTTTGATCGTGCCCGCGAATGCCGACGCACCCGGTTTGGCTATGCTTTCATCTTCGGAAGGCGAAGACACCACAGCGATATGCGATTGTTTCGTATCGTCGTTGGCAATATCCAATACCGTTGTCATGGCTGTGCCGAGTTCGCGTTGCGATTGCGGCAGGCCAAGATAGGAGGTACGCGTCAAAGAAAGGAATTCGTTGACTTCCAGCTGGGCCAGGGATCCAGCGCCGGAAGCATAGCTGACCACGGTGTCAATGGTTGGCTGCACATCCGTGCCGCCGTCAGCGTACTGCAAATAGTGCTCGGCGAAACCGTTTGGCACAATCGCAATCAAATCAACATAATTCGATGCGACAGCCTGCTGCAATGATACGGAATCGTCGTCAATGCCGACCATCTCACCATCCAAGGCGAGATAGGAACGCAATGATTCCGCCACATGCTCAGCGTTGTTATCACGGTCGATCACTGCGATACGGGCTGCTTTCGGCTCATACGTCGACGATCCGGTAGCTGAGGAGCCTCGCATGATCTGCCAGCTGATGGAGAGCATCATCGTGCCGATCAGCACCAAGTAGATGATCACATATAATTTGCGTGCCTTGAGAATGCGCATCGCAGCTTTACAGGTGTTCATAACGCTGCCTCCTCAGCAGAACGGTCGCCACGGCAAGGCAGACCAGGCTCATTGCAGCCAGCACGCCCACCGTGGTGAGGAACGGCAGGAAACTGTCGTAATACAGAATGTCGTAGAACAGGTTCGTTACCTGCTGTGCCGGATTCAATGTGCTCAATATGGGCGCGTGCTGCGCTATCTGATCGCTCAGAGCCATGGCGAACGAACCATACAAACCGGAAAACAGTGAAAGGATGCAAGCCAGAGCCGTGCACAATCCCTGCTTGGCGCCTGCGGGAATACCCGGCAATGCGCCGATTAATGTGCCAAACGCGCTCGTGGCGAACGATGCCATCAAACATGCGCACAAACCTGCCCATTCACGGCCGCCAAGGGAGATCTGACAACCGAAACGGATGTACAGCATGTCCACGGTCAGACTTAGGAACGAGCAGATCCAGCTGGAAAGAAAACCGGCAAGTAACTGCTGCAATTTCGGCAGGGGAGCGACGGAACGTCGGATGCCAAGCGCCGAAAGATTCGCCTGCGCCATCGACACCGCGTTCACGGCGAGATTCATGGCCATCATCGCAACCATGCCAAGCAGCGCGTAATAGTAGCGTGCGGTGCTGCTCGGTTTGAAATTCGTCAACTGGATTTCTTTCGTGAACCCGCTTGACGATCCGATACTGCCGGTGAATGCGTCATCCAGCAAAGCCGACGGATTATGCTGCACGGCATTGACCACCACGTCGGTGTTGCGATTGTACAAGTCCACGATATTGCCCAATACCGTCAGGGAAATGTCCAAGCCGCTGCTTGATGCCATCGCATCCGTGACGGACGATTGCGTGGCCTGTGAAATGGCCAACTGCAGTTTCCCTTCGCCGTCGACGGATAGCGCGCCTTGCGCCTTCCCGTCGGAAAGCAGCTGATTCGCGGCCTGCACTGAGCTGGTTTTCGTGGCCGTGATGAGCTTTGGCATGGCACCATCACCACTATTGGCCTTTTCATGATCGCCGTCGGAGCCGGACGAAATGCCGTCAACCAACGTTTGCGCGCCAGAGGAGGCGCGCCAATCGTCATTGTCGACCACGACGACATCGATCGTGTGCAATTCGTAACTTTCTGCGATATTACCGAACATGCCGTTGAACATGGTCGCCAGAATGATGGGAAAAGCGAACAGCCAGAACAGTGACGACTTTTCCCTGAAATGAAGTTTCAGATTGACCAGCA
This sequence comes from Bifidobacterium sp. N5G01, assembly GCF_002742425.1. NCBI lineage: Bacteria > Bacillati > Actinomycetota > Actinomycetes > Bifidobacteriales > Bifidobacteriaceae > Bifidobacterium > Bifidobacterium sp. N5G01. The sequence goes on along the minus strand of NZ_NJNP01000002.1, from coordinate 175,681 downwards.
GTGTCTGCAGCATAATGCCAAACCTTTCAGATCATGGTTTCCACTAGTCGCGCAACGCGGTGCCGGTCAGCTCGAGGAACACGTCGTTCAGCGTCGGCTGCCGAGAGGAAAGATGCCCGATATTCGTTCCGTTGGTTTTCAGCAGCGTCAGCACGTCAAGAAGATTGTGGTCGCCTCTGCGGCAACGCACCGTCAATTCGTGACCGTCATAATCGGCGCCGACCACACATGGCAGCGCTCTCAACTCTTCCAACGTCTTCCTTGTGCCGGACTCATCGTGAGCACCGCCCAAGTCATCGGTTTCCACACTGATACGTTCTCCGGTGTCGATCATCTTCTTCAACTCGTCGGCGGTGCCCAATGCCAGATGCCTGCCATGATCCATGATGAGAATGCGGTCGCAGATCTGTTCGACCTCCTCCATGTAGTGGCTCGTGTAAATCACCGTCGCGCCTTCGCGGTTAAGCCGCTGAATGCCTTCCAGAATCGCATTGCGGCTCTGCGGGTCGACGGCAACGGTCGGCTCGTCGAAGAAAATCAGATCCGGCTTATGCGCCACACCGCATGCGATGTTCAATCGACGAAGCAAACCTCCCGACAGTTTCGAAGGACGGAACTTGCGGTAATCGCGCAAGCCCACAAAATCCAGCGCATCCTCAACCAGCGCATGACGGCGTGCCCTGTCAGGCACATACAGCGAGCAGAAATAATCGATATTCTCCTCAACCGTCAACTCATTGAACACAGCCACATTCTGCGGCACAATGCCGATGCGGCGTTTCAGCGCATAACTAGTCGGGCCAATCGGTTCGTCAAACACACGTACCGTGCCCTCATCGAACGTCAACAATGCGAGAATGCAGTTAATCGCTGTGGTCTTGCCGGAACCGTTCGGTCCAAGCAAACCGAAAATCTCACCTTCACGCACGTCAAGGTCGAAATAGTCAAGCGCCAGCATATCCCCATACCGTTTGACCAGCTTCGACACCTTGACCGCGCTGCTGGAGCTCTCACCTGTTTGCCTTTCCGTACGCTCGCTCATCGGCTCTCCTTACCTCGCATGTTCCAACAGCGATAACCGCCGTTTACGATATGATTCCATTGTCTCCGACCAAACGGCGACGACATGGTGTCTGAGGTCATAAACCTGGCGCAACACAGCCATATGGAAGATGACAAATGTCACCTTCGTGGCAAGGATGGCCCGCAACGGCGGCAACGTACACTACGCTGGTAAGACATAACCACAAGAAGCGTCGACGATGGAGGAAGGCATGCGGCGATTATTGCTTCAAGCCATATTCCTCACGTTCGGGCTGATCGCAAACCTGTATATCGTCGGAGACGTATCGGCTGAACTGGTATGCGGCGCGTTGCTGGGCATATGCTGTGCCTCGGTAGGGGAATACGCGCGCTCGTCGGCATGGACCATCGCCATACTGTTGATGTTGGATTGCGGCGCATGCTTCACGCCATCATGGGGCGCGATGATGCCGGTCGCCGCATACAACGCGGCCATGCTGCCCGCCATATCGCAGAACGTCGAACAACCCCGTGCGGGACGGAACCATGCCGGCGTGCGTTCGCAATTGCTGAGCATGCCACAATACGATGCGATGCAAATCACGACGGTCATCGCACGATGGGCGTGGATCATTCCCGTAGTGGCGACCTTGGTCCGTTGCCGTAATGCAGGCGCGCATGCGGATGATATGGGAGCTGCACTCATCGCCGTACTGCTGGCATTGCATATAGTGTTGGGATTCATGGTTGGCCTGTTGTGCGCGCGCAATGTCACGCTCACCCGGCAGAACAAGCGGCTTCAGGATTCCAAACGTGACCAGATCCGCCGACTGCGCTCGCAATTGGCGGAAAGCGAGGAAGATCGCGCCGCATCGGTTCGTGTGGCCACGCTCGCGGAGCGTACACGCATAGCGCGCGAGATTCATGACAATGTCGGCCATATGCTTACCCGGGCCATCATGCAGTCCGAAGCGGCTCAAGTGGTGGCTCAGGTTTCTGGCCAGGAGCAGGCGGCTCAAGGGTTCGCGCAGATTCACGACACGGTGGGCGAGGCGATGACGTTGGTGCGGGGCGCGGTGCATGATCTGAAAGACGAAGGCACGGATTTCGTGGCGCAGATTGAGGCGTCCGCGCATGGTTTGGACGATTCCAGTACAGTGAACGTCACCTTGAGCAACGGCATCGATGCGGCTCCGGCTGCGGTGTCACGCTGTTTCGCCACGACAATTCGCGAGGCGTTGAACAATACGATTCGCCATAGCATGGCGCGCAATGTCGATATCACCTTGCGTGATTTTCCTGCGTTATGGCAGCTGCGCATACAGGATGATGGCGCCCTGTGGAGCGATGGCTCCCAAGGAAACATCAACGGTATGATGGGGGAGGCTTCCGCTCGTTTTCGCCAGTTCCATGATGCCGCGCGTACGGCGACGATGCGTGATGCTTCAGGCATTGGATTGGCGGATATCGAGGAGCGTGCGCGGGCGCTCGGCGGTACCGCGGTGTGCGGCCCGTATCATGAGGGGTGGCGGGTGTTCATGTCCATTCCCAAAACGGACGATGATGCGGCAGCGTCCGCAACAACGAAGGAGAACGTATGATGCGAGTCGCAATCGTCGATGATGATCCAATCGTATGCTCGTCGCTGTCCACGATTCTCAAAGCGACAGGCACGGCCGATATTGCATGGACGGCCTATGATGGCGAAACCGCGGTAGGGCAGTATGAAGAAGATAATCCGGACGTGCTGCTGATTGACGTGCAAATGCCGGTTATGGACGGTCTTGCCGCGTCACGCAAGATCATCGACGCCCATCCGAATGCGAAAATCCTGATACTTACCACATTCGCGGACGAATCGTACATCGCTGAGGCGTTGGAAATCGGCACCAAAGGCTATTTGATCAAACAGGATGTCTCATCGGTAATTCCCGCAGTGCAGTCGGTGATGGCAGGGCAGGTCGTCATGGGGGCGCAGGTGTTGCGGAAACTGCATGTCAATAAAGCGAGTCAGACGCAGCGTCACGTTTCGCAAGCTGGCGATAACGGGGAAAATCGTTTTTCCGGTCGTTTCGCGAATCTCACTGAGCGTGAGCGGGACGTGATGCAACTGGTCGCCGAGGGGTACGATAATCGTGAGATCGCTGCGAAACTGTTTTTAAGCGAAGGCACGGTTCGCAATCGTATCAGTGATATTCTCGCGAAAACGAACATTACGAATCGTACGAAACTTGCGGTCGAATGGCTCGCATGCCAATAGGAAACGTCGATAAACGGCAAACTCATCAAAACGAACAGCGGTTTCAGTGCTTGCGTAGGCGATAGGCCTTCCACACGTCGCTGAGCTTCTGGCCGTTCGACGTGCGCTTCCATACGGTTAATCCCGCCGAACTGCCGCCGACGGCGCGTGCGGCCGCGGTTGGCGTGGAATATTCGTTGCCGTTATCCATGCGCAGCTTGCCTTCCGCGGTGACGGTTGCCACCCAACGTTCGCCCTTGCGAGGCCGATCCCACACCAGCGTCTCGCCGGGAATGAGCAGACCAGCGGCGAGCACCTGCGCGATGGACACACGTTTGGACGTCGGCGAGGTGGACGTGTTCTTAACGCTCAACGATTCCTCGCTGAGCGTGGACAGATCATTGCGTTCGGCATCATAGCGGATATTCCAATAGTCGGCGATCAGACGAACGGTCTCATCCTGTCGATACTGCAAGGTTTGAGGCGTGCAGTCCGCGATATCGGCCAGCTCCGCGGTGAGTGGGAACCGTTTTGAACTCGATGACAGCAGCATGCGGTCACGACGGTCCTCATAGGAGGCCAATTCTGCGATCTGCTTGTCGTTGGCCTGGCTGAGCGCAAGATTGCCGATGCGGTTGGTCCAATGGTCGCGCGTCGCCTCAGGCCATGCGGCGAACGATGAATCGGAAGCCACCTGCTCCGGCATGATCGGCAACGCGTTGAGGCTACGTGGACGGATGATACGATGTCCGGCTCGCTGCTCGTTGGCGCGTACCAGCAGCAGTTTCTTCATGGTGGGACTGGTCTGCAACTCGCCACGCAGGTGGGCGAGCGCGCTGCGGCGGTCTTCGTCGGTGATGAGCAGTCCTCGTATTTGTTGGATGGTGTGGTTTTTGTCGAGGTCGCGAATGGTGCTGGCTGAGCGTGTGCGGCGGCTGAGTGGGGTTTGTCTGTTGAGACTATCCACACCGGTTGCGCGTTCCAGGGCCGCGAGTACGTCGTGGAGTCGTTCGAGGTCGTGCAGCTGTGGTTCTTCGAGGTCTTTTTTCGAGGTGCGTGTGGCTGTTGGCGCGTGTGTGACTGGAGCGGAGAATATGCGTGTGTCGGGGTTGCCGAGGTTGCGTATGGAGTTGACGAGTGCCCACATGGCTACTGGTTTCCAGTCGGTGGTTTGGTAGTCGTTGAGGGATACGAGTTGGCCAATGATGTCATCTGGCAGGTTGGCATCGGTCGGATGGTCGATGATGCGCCAGGCGTTGGCGTAGGGGGCTAGCAGATCGTCGATGAAGGAGATGACGTTCTGTTTCTTGACGTACGGTTTGAGCACGTCTTTGCGGAATTCCTCAAGCAGTTGCGTGCAGACGGCTTTATGCGAGATGATGAGGTGGATATCGCTGAAGAACGCTTCGAGTGTTTGTGCGTCATCGCCGAGCGGGTCCATGATGTCGTCCCATCGGGAGGCGTAGGCGTTGCGTGCGGCTGGGGAGATTTCCGCGATGGTTCTTGCTTTGAATACGTCGGATGCGGTGAGGGGCACTCCGCGCATGTTCATGACGTCGAAGATGCGGTGTGCGCCGGCGAGGTCGTCGGTGGTTACGATGACGAGGGTGACTTCGTTGACGAGGTATGAGGCGAATGCGCGGCGGTCTTGGGTTGGCATTTTCGCGAGTTCGTCGAATACTTGTCTGGTGTTGATGGCGATGTTGCGTTGCGCGTGCGATTCGATGTCGTTGTCGCGCAGGTCGAACAGTCCTTCCAGATCGCCTTCCTGCACGTACATGCGGAAGAAATTGGTGTCGCGTTCGCGTAGTTTGAGGCGTGGCTCGGCTTTGATGCCGCGTAGTTTGTCTCCCGGTTCGACGATGAGGTCGTTGAGGCTTTCGATGAGTTCGGGGTCGTCTTCCAGTTCGCGTAGTACGGAAATGATGATGGAAAGTGAGATGAGGCGTTGTTGTCCGTCGATGACCTGGTATTTGGTTTGTCCATCATGGACGAGTATTAGCGATCCGAGGAAATACGGTGTGTCCGGATCGTGGCATGCGTCCTGCAGATCGGTGACCAGTTGCGCGATGTTTTCCGTTTGCCAGGTGTACGCGCGTTGGAATGATGGGATGACGAATCGGTAATCCGAAGTGAAAATCTTGCCTAATGGTTTTTCCGTTGCGTTGATTGACATGGCGTTCCCCCTCGTTGCGTTGCTCTGTGTTCAAGTGTACGAGTGTGTGATGTCATAGTCGTGGCGGCAGGTTGGCGCGTTCCACTAGGCGGGCCATTTGCACGCGGCCCATGTAGAGTTTGTCTGCGGCTGATGAAAGATGCGCTTTGACCGTGCGTTCGGAAATGAACATTCTTTCACTGATTTCTGCATTTGCGAATCCTTCGGCCGCGAGGATGACCGCTTCACGTTCGCGCTCCGGCAAAGCGTCGAGCATGGCGCGTGCTTCGTCACGTCGGGACTGAGTCTGTTGCTGGTGCAGGTGAACACAGCGCTGATGCGTCCGGAGGAATAATCCTCCAAAATCAAACGCATCATCTGGCAGATCATCGGATCATCATCAATCACGCCGACGGTGATCGGCTGCTCGTCATGGTTACGCTCGGTGCTCACCCAACCCATGGTAGTCGCACATCAAGGTGGAAGACGTTATGTTGGTCAAAACCATATTGGCATGCTCCACCAGCTCTCCGAACACGTTCCGCCAAACTGGGAAGTCCAGCCCCCTTCCTTGGATTTGCCGTATCGGGATGAGATTGCGATATCGTCGGATTGCTGACATGCACATGCACTCCTTGTGAAGGATTCGCATTGACCTGCAACGTCACCGGCGTTCCAAGCGCATGTCTACGCGCATTGCTTTGCCTGTCCGTCCTAAATGTTTTCCGATAAAATGGACGCTATTGATTCCTAATATTAAAACCAACTTGCTCTTTCGTCCCTAAATTCGGGCAAGTCACTATGCTCATAAGGATTATAATTATTCAAATTGCAACCAAACTCTTTCAATGATTTTATTTTATTATCCTTTGTCCATTCAACCAGGGAAATTCCATCAAATTCCTCTATGCTCCCATTGTTCATTTCATTTTTGAAATACCACTCCACAATCGTCTGATTTCCTTTGTGGAAAAATTGTTTGATTTCCCAAGCAACGACTTTGCCACGAGTATTCCATTCCTGAAACCAGTGCTTTACGATTTGACGGTTATTATATTTTGGACTCCAACTTTCAGTATAAATTACATCTTCTGCAAAAATATTATCAATACCTAAATCCTGTTTTGTAAGCCACATTTCAAACCATAAGTGAATAATTCTTTCTCTTTCATTCACAATCCGGCACCTCACTAACTTCCGATTTTTCGGTTTCGTTCTACATCAAAACTATGAACAATTCAACCATAGAAAGCGAGGTATCAAAACTTATGTATTACACCCAAGAACAGATAGACCGGGCGAACTAAGCTGACCTTGTTTTGTTCCTGCAATCACAGGGCGAGCAGCTTACCCGCGCCGGACAGGAATACCGCTGGACGCGGCACGACAGCCTGACCGTCCGGGGAAACAAATGGTATCGCCACAGCCAAAGCAAAGGCGGCGGCCCCGTTGATTTTGTCATGGAGTTTTCGGCAAGAGCTTCACCGAAGCCGTTGAACTGCTGACAGGAGAAAAAGGCGCAGCCCAACCGCCGGACATCAAGACCGTTTATCTCTGCCTTGACAGCGACGAAGCCGGAAACGACGCTTGTAGCCGCCTCGTGAAGCTCATGCCGGAGGGCTGCGCCGTCCACCGGCTTATCCCTCTTTTCAAGGATTGGAACGAGGTGTTGCAGCACCGGGCGGAAATCACAGACGGAAAGTTTTTGCGGGAAGCAGTCTACGGCTTGAAAGAGCCACCGCAGGAGGAAATCGTTGAGATTATCCGCATGAGCGAGATTGACACACAGACCGTCGAATGGCTATGGAAACCGTATATCCCCTTTGGGAAAATAACCATAGTACAGGGCAACCCCGGCGAGGGAAAGACCACATTTGCGCTGCGCCTTGCCGCTGCCTGCACCACTGGCGGGACGCTTCCGGGCATGAAGCCCATGCAGCCGTTTCAAGTGATTTATCAGACCGCCGAGGACGGTTTGGGCGATACCGTCAAGCCCCGCTTGATAGAAGCTGCCGCAGACCTTGACCGGGTGCTTGTGATTGATGAAGCAAAACGGGAGCTTACCCTGTCCGACGAGCGCATAGAGAAAGCAATCATACAGAACGGGGCGCGTCTGATTATCCTTGACCCCATACAAGCGTACATGGGCTAAAAAACCGACATGAACCGGGCAAACGAAGTGCGCCCCATGTTCCGCCGCCTTGCCGATGTTGCGGAGTGTGCCGGGTGCGCCGTTGTGCTTATTGGACACTTAAACAAATCAGCCGGAGGGCAGAGCGCATACCGGGGATTAGGTTCTATCGACTTTCGCGCCGCAGCAAGGAGCGTCTTGCTGATCGGGTGCGTGAAGCGTGAGCCGAATATCCGGGTAATCGTGCATGACAAATCTTCTCTTGCGCCGGAGGGCAAGCCGATGGCGTTCTGTCTTGACCCCGAAACGGTCTTTTCGTGGGTAGGCGAATATGACATCACCGCCGACGAGCTGCTGTCCGGCGCGGGCGGCAACAGCGCCACCAAAACCGAACAGGCTGAAAGGCTGATACTTGACCTGCTTGCAGACGGGAAAGAGCTTGCCAGCGAGGACATTGTAAAAGCCGCAGCCGAAGCCGGAATATCCGAGAGAACGGTGCAGAACGCCAAGCGCAACATGAGCGCGGTTTTAGGCGCAAGGCGCGTGGGCGGTTCAATGGTACAACTTCATCAAGAAGGAGTAGCCCCCCCGAACCCGCAAGCTGAAAGTGCAAAACGCAGACCCTTTGCACTTTGCACTTTCGCACTTTCACGATAATTTGCGTCAATAACTCAAAAAGCACTTGACAAAACGCTTCATGGTGAGCCCCTCCTGCGCCACACGATACGCGATCATGCTGATGGAATCATCTAACTGGCCCAACTGCTGAATATCGATCCACGTGTCGATCCGCATGCCCGCGGCGCGAACGTCACCAATCAACCGCAACAGCGAATCGCGGGTCAATTCGGCAGACTGCAACGCATCGCGCACCTGGGACCAGATGGTCGCCGCCGCTGCGGTCAATACGGAACGAAGCGTCATCTTGACATCCTGACGCCTGGCGAGCAGCGGAGTCAATGCCATAAGCACGATCAGCGAATCGAAGGGGAGCACCACCAGTAGGCATGCGGTCCAGAACACTGCCTGCGGGTGGCTATTGCGGGACAGAAGGATCAAGCCCGAAGAAATCGCAACGAGCGCGCATAGGATCATCCATAAATAAGGTGCGCTATCCTGCGCATACTGTTGGGACGCGAAAGATGCCTGCGCCAGACAGACGAAACTAGCGCACGCCATCATCGGTATGGTGCACCAGATTCTGGTGCGTACCGGTACGTCGACGGGGGAAGGTCCGAAAGTTTTCCAAAACGGTCAGGAACTCGACACCGCCAAAGTGACGCACAAGTTCGCCACCTGACATGGCATGTCCCAGTCTTTCGCGTCCGGCACACTCCTCGTGTCGAACGCGAAACCTATGCGGGCTCTGAAGAAAATACGAGATTAAGCCAATATTCATGAAATCGTCAGGAAAATGCCGTATCGTGATGCGCAATCGAGCAAAAAGGAGCGATTATGGCATTCGGTCAGCAGCCCCAGGGTAACAACGCCCAGAATAACGGCTTCAACAATCAATACCAGTACAACCAACAGTACAACCAGTACAATGCGCAGCCGCAATACGCCTACGCGCCCAACGGTACCGCCGCGGTCAACGTGCAGGCCACCTATTCCTACGAGCAGGCCGAACGCAGTTCCGTCAACAGCGCATACACGCACATGACCCTCGGTTTGATCGCCACCGCCGTGGTCGCCATCATCACCCAAATGAGCGGCGCATACCTGGCACTCATCCAAACCACGGGCATCATCGGCATCTTCGCCCCCGCCATCATTGAAATCGTGCTTGCCATCTACCTTGGCGCGCGCATCCATACAATGAAGGTCTCCACCGCATACGTCATGTTCTACGTGTATGCGGCGCTCATGGGCTTCACCCTCAGCACCATCTTCATGGCCTACGATCTTGGCACCATCGGCATTTCCCTCGCATTGTGCGCCGGCTTCTTCTTCGCGCTCACCATGTTCGGACGCACCACCAAGATCAACATGCTCAAGGCCGGCCCCATCCTTTTCGTCGGTCTCATCGTGCTCATCATCGCCGAAGTGATTCTCATGATCTTCGCCCCCGGCAACATCACCCTCATGATCGTCTCTGCCATCGGCCTTCTGCTTTTCGCTGGTATGACCGTCTACGACGCCCAAGCCACCCGCGCGATGCTTGAACAGTATTCCGCCCAAGGCCCCGAAATGGTCAAGAAGGTTTCCATCCTTTGCGCGCTGAATCTGTATTTGGATTTCGTGAACATGTTCATGTATATTCTCCAACTCCTTGGCAATCGCGACTGAAATCCAAATGACGGAGCGTCCTCGGAATTGCTCCTCGGTCAACGTAACGGATAAAGCCTGACCAGAATGTGGCCAGGCTTTATCCGTTGGTCAAAGACATGCTTTACGGTGGGTGCTCATGCAGAGAAAAGAGATTGGCGGCATGGCATGCCTCGTACTGGCGGCCCTCATTTGGGGATTCGCATTCGTGTCGCAAGTGCAAGGCATGGACTCCACAACACCGCTGTTCTTCGGAGCCACCCGATTCACCCTCGGATCCATCTCGCTGATACCGTTGCTTTGGGTTCGCCGCAGCACCATAGCGGAACAAGAGCGTAAACGCCGTGAAACCCAGGGAAAACCGTCCATCACCCTCGGCAACGGCGCAATCGTCGCCATGCCGAAATGGACCGGCAATCCCATCGTGGTCAGCATCATCTGCGGAATCGTGCTTTTCACCGCAAGCACCGTCCAACAATACGGCATCCTTTACTCCGGATCGGCGGGACGATCTGGCTTCATCACCGCGCTATACATCGTCATGACTCCGCTGCTTGCCTTCGTCATACTGCGTCGACGAGTGCACCTCAGCGTCGTCATCAGCGTCGCCATCTCCGTTATCGGCTTTTACCTACTGTGCGTCACCGACGGATTCGGATCCATCACCCTGGCGGACATGGTGCTGCTGTTCACCGCGGTCCTCTTCGCGGGGCACATCCTCGTCATAGACACCTTCGGGCGAGACATGGACCCCATCCTGCTTTCATTCGGGCAGATCACCACCACCGCGATCCTCAGTTGGATCGGCTCTATCATCGAAGGATCCATCGACTGGGCCGGTGCCGCGCAAAGTTGGATCGCCATCGTCTACGCGGGCGTCTGCTCCGCTGGCGTAGCCTATACGCTTCAGGTCGTAGGGCAACAACTTGTGACCCCGACCAGAGCGTCCGTGATCATGTCGCTCGAATCGTTCTTCTCCGCGGTCGGCGGCGCACTCCTGCTTGGCGAGATCATGACCACCCGAGCCCATATCGGCTGTGCGCTCATCTTCGCGGGCACCATACTTGCCCAGCTGCCCATCGACCAGCTTCTGCACGCGGTCAAATGCAGGCAGGCGGACGTCAATCGGCCTTAGGGGCCTCGCCAGCCTGAGGCGCGCCATTAATGTCGCGGTGGATGTTCTGCATCTGCGTTTCGATATTCTGCAGACTCCTCGCACAATCAAGCAGCGTTTGCGAATGCTCCGACAGCTTCGTGTCGGGCAGATCCGTCTTATAGCGCAGAGCGTGCTCCAAACTCGCCCAATAATCCATGGCGATAGTGCGGAACTGCACCTCCACAGGCGTGTAATGCGGTCCGGAAGACAGAAAAACAGGCACCGCGTAAATCACATGCAGCGAACGGTAACCATTCTGCTTCGGATTCTTGATGTAATCCTTCACGCGCAACACCTGAATATCGTTCTGGGCAGACAGATAATTCGATACTGAATACACGTCATCGCGATAATTGCAGATCACGCGAATGCCGGCCACATCAAACAGATTGTCTTTGATCGACTCCACCGTCAGCGGCAGCTCCTTACGTTCCAGCTTGCCGAGAATGGAATTGATGGACTTCAGCCTGCGTTCCATGTGATGGATGGGATTGTGGGAGAAACGTACCTGGAATTCGGAATCAAGAATCTCCAACTTGGTGCTAATCTCATACATCGCACCCTCGTACACCTGCATCTGATCGATGAACTCGGTGATCTGATTGGATGGCAACGAACCATCGTCGAAATTTATCGATTTCAATCGCGCTTGCAGTTCACTGGTATTGATGCGGCTCTGTCTATCAAGTATCACGGTTCCATAGTGTACCCAAAAGGGGCGTGGAAAACTGGAAAAGCGCTGAAAAAACGTTATTCCTTCAATCCTTCAACATGCCAAGCACAGTACGGCGCGTGCTGGGAATCCCTGCCGATAGCATGGAACACTATGAACGAAGACATGATGACCGAGGCGGAGCGCGCCTCGAAACTCGCGGAACCTACCGCAGAAGACACCGCCACGAGAGGCAAAGGCGTGTTCTATGTGCACACCCTCGGATGCCAGATGAACGTGCACGATTCCGAACGTATCTCAGGCGTGCTTGAAGCGGACGGCTACGTGCCCGCCACCGAGGGGCAATACCTCGACCATGACGTGGATCTCATCGTCATGAACACGTGCGCGGTGCGAGAAAACGCGGCGGAGCGCATGTACGGTACCATCGGCCTGTGGGCCGAAATGAAGCGCCAGCGCCCGAACCTGCAGATCGCCGTCGGCGGCTGCATGGCACAGCTCGACCGTGAGAAAATCGCCAAAAAGGCGCCGTGGGTCGATGCCGTGTTCGGTACGAAGAACATCGGCTCACTGCCGCAGCTGCTCGATCAGGCACGTATCGAAGGCCATGCCCAGGTCAAGGTCAAAGAGGAGCTCAACTACTTCCCAAGCCAGCTTCCCACCGACCGTGCGTCGAAGGTGTCAAGCTGGGTGGCCATCTCCGTCGGATGCAACAACACCTGCACATTCTGCATTGTGCCTACCACCCGAGGCAAGGAACATGATCGTCGCCCGGGAGACATTCTTGCCGAAATTCGCCAGTGCGTGGATGAAGGAGCCAAGGAAGTCACGCTGCTCGGCCAGAACGTGAACTCGTTCGGTTACGGCATCGGAGACCGTTTCGCCTTCTCCAAGCTATTACGCGCATGCGGTGAGATCGAAGGATTGGAGCGCGTGCGATTCACTTCGCCGCATCCCGCCGCCTTTACCGACGACGTAATCGCAGCCATGGCCGAAACGCCCAATGTCATGCACCAGCTGCACTTCCCGCTGCAGTCCGGATCCGACCGAATCCTGCGCGCCATGCGCCGGTCGTATCGTTCCGCGAAGTTCCTTGACATTCTGCGAAAAATTCGTGAGGCAATGCCGGATGCGCAGATTTCCACCGACATCATCGTCGGTTTCCCGGGTGAAACCGAAGAGGACTTCCAGGAAACCTTGCGCGTGGTGGAAGAGGCGAGATTCGCGTCCGCATTCACCTTCATCTATTCGCCGCGCCCAGGCACTCCGGCCGCCGAAATGGAGCAGGTGCCGCACGACGTGGCCCAAGACCGGTTCGAACGACTCGTGGCATTGCAGGAACGAATCACCGAAGAAAATCTCAAAACCTTCGAAGGCCGTGACGTCGAAGTGATGGTCACCGGCGCATCCGGCAAGAAGGATGCCGCAACCCATCGCGTCACCGGGCGCGAGAAAACCGGCGTGCTCGTGCATGTCGGTGTGCCCGAAGGCGAGCCAATGCCGCAGGTAGGCGATTTCGTGACCGCCACCATCACCCATGCGGGGCGCCACAATCTCATCGCCGATCCCGATTTGAAGGCGGGGCAGACCTATGCCGTTCGACACTGAGACTTCTGAAACAACAGGCAAAACAGGGGATGCCGATCCTGCCTTGCAGCGTAAGGTCGTATCCATTGTCGGTCCAACCGCATCCGGCAAAACCGGGTTGGGCATTGCCGTCGCCAAAGCGTTGGCGCGCAAAGGCGAACAGGCGGAAATCATCAACGCCGACGCATACCAGATGTATCGGGGCATGGATATCGGTACGGCCAAAGCGAGCCCGGAGGAGCAGGCGCAGGTCAGGCATCATCTCATCGATATCATCGAACCGGACGATGCCATGTCCGTGGCGCGGTTCCAAGAGCTCGCCCGCGAGAAAATAGCCGAACTACAGGCCAGGGGAGTGCGTCCGATTCTTGTTGGAGGTTCCGGCCTGTACGCACGGGCGGCTATCGACGACATCTCCTTCCCCGGCACCGACCCGCAAGTACGCAAGGCGCTTGAGGAACGGGAGAAAGCCGAAGGTGCGGGCGCGCTGTTCGACGAGCTGAAGGCCAAGGATCCCGAAGCGGCGGCGCGCATGGACCCGCACAATCCGAGACGAACCATCCGCGCGCTGGAAGTCATCGAAGTGACGGGACGTCCCTATTCGGCAAGCCTTCCGCACTATCGGTACGTCATTCCTACCGTGCAAATCGGTCTCGATCTGCCTCGGGAGGAACTGGACCGTCGCATCGACATTCGCACCAAGCAGATGCTCGAAGGCGGATTCATCGAAGAAGTGGAGCGCATACGCCCCAAACTGGGCATCACCGCAGCCAAAGCGCTCGGTTACCAGCAGGTCGTCGACTATTTGGACGGGTTGCGTGACCTGAACGACACGTTCATGGACATCGCACAGAAAACGAAGCGTCTGGCACGCAAACAGATGGGATGGTTCGGCCGTGACCCGCGCATCCACTGGCTCCAAGCGCTCAATCCGGCGCTGCTAGACAATGCGATGGCCATCATCGAGCATGCCGATGCAGGCGCCTACGACGCCATAGACGTGCAGGCGGACGCCTACACCCAGCATCATCTCGGAGACCTCGCCTGAAATGAAACCCCGCTGCCATATTGGCAACGGGGTTTCATTCGCAGTATCATGCCTCCCCTCCGCCTTAAGTTAGAAAATGTGTGCGATTCGAGGAAATGACATGTCATGGTTCATCCCATGGGTAAAATCATGACCGTTATGGCACGAACAGCATCTTCCAACACGAAATCCAGCGGCAAAAGATCCGCTGGCAAGGCCCGTTCCGGCGAGACCAAGGTCATGGACGCGGTCGAACCATCGCCAGTGATGGGCGTCTTGACCAAGTACAGGCGCGACATCACATGTTTTGTTCTGGTGATTCTCGCGGTGCTGTTCTGCGCCTCGGAATGGTTCCGGGTGCAAGGTGCGTTCGGCCGGGCGCTCCATGCCATGGCTTCCGGATTGTTTGGCCTGATGAGCATCATTTTGCCGGTTTTCCTAATGCTAGTGGTGTTCAGCCTTATGCATAAAACCCAGCGCAAAAGCGACAATGCGCGTATGGCGACGGGATGGTCCATGATCTTGTGGTCTGTCTGTTCCATACTTGACGCGGCGCTTGCGTCCGACATCCAAGGCTTCGATATGGCACTGCTGCAGAAATCGGGAGGATTGCTCGGCTACGTGCTTGGTTGCCCGTTGGCATGGGGGCTTTCCAAAGCATTTGCCATCGTTATTTTCGCGGTCGTCATTCTGTTTTCGCTGTTGCTGATCACCCGTACGCGGGTTGATGAGGTTCCCGACAAAATATGCGCGTTGATGTCCCGTTTTGGTTTCGGTGCAAATAAGACGGACGATGACGAGACTGAGCAATTCCCGAATGAGGTGCGCATCGGAGATACCACGCTGTCCTTTGCCGAGGGAGTGCCGGCGCATGATGGGACCGACGATGCGGCAGCCGAAGAGAAGAAACCGATGCTGTTTTCTCGCTTAAAGCAGTTGATATCATCAAAAACCAAGAAACAGGGCGCTCAGGGCGGACTCGAATACTATGACGGCGATGAGGCGTTTCGCAATGCCGCCGAACGACATGGCGAAACGGCGGAAACCATGCTTGACGAACCATATCAGAGTGTTTCGCAGCCGCGCAGCATTTCATCCAGCGAACATTCCGCTCAGGATTCTGGCGGAACCGTCGTCATGACTCAGATGCCTGTGGCGCGTTCCCTTTCGTCAGATCCGATCGGAATTGCAAGTGGCACCATGCCGAAAATTCCAGAAACCGTCCCTGCGATGGTTGGAGCGGTGCCATCCAGTGAAATCAAGTCAATCGGCGTGGCTGCGGACGATCCGTGGGCGGTCATCGATGAGAACGGCACATCCAACGGAACGCAGGTCATGGTCGATGCGGCGACCAACGAGGTCGTAGACGATCTGAATGGCGGTTTGAGCGAAGAAGGCGTTTCCGATGAATCCGACGAGATTCCGGAAGGCCCATACCATCTACCTGACCTCGGCATGCTGAAGCAAGGCGCGCCGCACGCCGTGCACACGCCGGAGAACGATCGTGTGATTCGTGCGCTTACGGTCACCTTCCAGCAATTCAACGTCGATGCCAAAGTCATCGGCTTCCTGCGCGGTCCATCCGTAACCATGTACGAGGTGGAGCTTGGTCCTGGCGTGAAAGTGGAGAAGGTCACCAATCTGCAGAAGAACATCGCCTATGCGGTGGCCAGCTCCGACGTGCGCATCCTGTCGGTGATCGAGGGCAAGTCTGCCATCGGCATCGAAATACCGAACACCGATCGTGAAACCGTGGTGCTTGGTGACGTGCTTCGTTCGGACAAGGCAAGGAATGATCCGAACCCTATGCTCACAGGTGTGGGCAAGGATGTGGAAGGTCATTTTGTAACGGCCGACCTCACCAAGATGCCGCATCTTCTGGTGGCAGGTGCCACCGGTTCCGGTAAGTCCAGTTTCATTAACTCCATGCTGACATCTGTGATTATGAGGTCGACGCCTGACCAGGTGCGCATGATCATGGTTGATCCGAAACGAGTGGAATTGTCGGCATACGCGGGCATACCGCATCTGCTCACGCCGATCATCACCGATCCGAAGAAGGCCGCGCAGGCGCTTGAATGGGTGGTCAAGGAGATGGATGCTCGCTACAGCGATCTTGAATTCTTTGGATTCCGTCACATCAAGGATTTCAATGCGGCCGTGCGTGCAGGCAAAGTGCACGCGCCGGCCGGGTCGAAACGGAAGGTCGCCCCATATCCATACATTCTGGTGGTCGTCGACGAGATGGCCGATCTGATGATGGTGGCCAAGAACGATGTGGAAAGCTCCATCCAGCGCATCACGCAGCTGGCGCGAGCGGCAGGTGTGCATCTGGTGCTCGCCACCCAGCGTCCGTCGGTTGATGTGGTCACTGGTCTGATCAAGGCGAATATTCCTTCACGACTTGCTTTCGCGACCTCGTCCGCCACGGATTCTCGAGTCATCCTCGACTCCACCGGGGCGGAAACCCTGATCGGTCAGGGCGATGCGCTGTTCTTGCCGATGGGACAGGCCAAACCGTTGCGCGTGCAGGGCGCATGGGTCGACGAATCGGAAATCCGTCGTGCGGTGGAGTTCGTGCGCACTCAGCGCAAGCCACATTACCGCGAAGATATCGAGGAAATGTCCAAGGAAGCCGACAAGAAGGCCATCGAACCGGATGAAGACATCGGCGGCGATATGGACGTGCTGTTGCAGGCGGCGGAACTGGTGGTCACATCGCAGTTCGGCTCGACGTCCATGTTGCAGCGCAAGCTGCGCGTCGGATTCGCCAAGGCAGGACGTCTCATGGATCTGCTGGAGTCGCGTGGCATCGTGGGGCCGTCCGAAGGGTCCAAGGCGCGTGAGGTGTTGGTGCAGCCCCAGGATCTGCCGCAGGTGCTCGCCTTCATCAAAGGCGAGACCTCGTCGCTGAATTCGGCAGCTTCTTCGGCAGCGGATTCCGAAGAGGCGATGTGATCGGGGAACGCTCCGTGTGAAACGCAAATTGGTAAGCAAGTAGAAGTGTCAGGGTAACGTGAACGGTATGGAAAAGCAAGAAGAACGCAAATCATCGTTGCTTGACGGCTGGAATGCGCCGCCGAACCTTGTCACCTTCTCTCGTATCATCTTGGTCATCGTGTTTTTGGTGCTGTACGCCAAAGCCGGCGCGTGGGGCGTGGACAACGTCACCATGCGTTGGGTTGCCGCGGTCATCTTCATCATCGCGGCATGCACCGATAAGCTTGACGGTTGGATGGCTCGCAAATACGACCAAGTTACTGAGCTTGGCAAGCTGATGGATCCGATCGCCGACAAACTGCTCACCTGTGGCACACTGATCGTTGCCGCCATCTTCAACGAATTCGGTAATCCGGTGCTGGGATGGGTCGTGACCGCCCTGTTCCTGATTCGTGAGATCGGTATCACCATCATGCGCTTCTTCGTGATCGACACGGGCGGCAAGGTTATCGCCGCATCCCAGGCGGGCAAGTACAAGACGCTCTGCCAGTGCATCGGTCTGGCTATGTTGATGCTGCCGATGTGGAGCTTGGCTCCGAAAGGGTTTAACGACATCCCGATGTGGATGACCGTCTACTACATCATCACGTACGCGCTGATTTATCTTGCGCTGATTCTCTGCCTGTATTCCGGCGGCGAGTATCTGGTTAATACTTTCGGCGGTCGTAAGAAGCCCGCAGACAAGACCGGAAAAGAAACCAAGTAGGGTATTCATGGTTGAATCCTTGAACCAGACGGCTGCCGCCAACCAATCGCAATGCGATGAATTGGCGGCGGCCGTTCTTGCATATTGCGAAACTAATCGTTTCAAAATCGCGGCGGCCGAGTCGTTGACGGGAGGTTTGCTGGCCGATGCTTTCGTGCGTGTGCCGGGGGCGTCGAAAGTGTTTCTTGGCTCCGCCGTGACATACGACATTCGCGCCAAGGCGTCGATTCTTGGTGTGGATGCCGAGTTGTTGCGCCGAGAGGGGGCTGTCCATCCCGAAGTGGCGCGCCAGATGGCTTTCGGAACGGCGAGGCTGTACCGGCAGCGGGAGGACGGCGATTGTGTCGTCGGATTGTCGACCACCGGTGTTGCAGGTCCTGGACCTGACGGAGACAAGCCTGCGGGACTTGCCTACGTCGGCTGTTCCCTGCCGGACGGTTTTGGATCTGTTCGCTCCAGGCGAACGGAGGCTTTCGAGCTGCGCCTGCAGGGAGATAGGGAAAGCGTACGGCGTGGAGTCGTGCATTGTATTCTGCAAAAACTGAGGGAGCTTTCAGTGGATTCACAGGAATAATCTACAAAGATGAGTGTTGACCATAATGGACAGACGTACGCACGAAAAGGGGCTGATGAATGGAAACGATGACACTCACCGAAGAACAGAGGGAACTCAAGGCTATGGCCCCCGCAACCGCGCAGGCTGCCGGGGCTCGTGTCAGGGAACTCACACCAGCTCAGAGGCGTGCGGTGATGTTCGCGCAGCAGCAGGTGCTCCGTGCTCGTGCGGCCAAGAAAGCCAAGGACGAGCGTCAGGCCGCGTTGACGCGAATGTGGCAGGAAGAGGACTCCGAGCGTGTACGCACGCATGCTGTGCAGCATGCTCCGGAGCGGTCTGATGAGGCCAAGGAGGTTTCGTTGCGCGAGGCCATCGGTCATGTGCTGCGTGACCTGCGCACGCGAGACCATAGGACGCTTCGTGAGGTCAGCGAAAAGGCCGGTGTGTCGTTGGGGTACCTTTCCGAAGTGGAACGCGGGCAGAAGGAAGCCAGCTCTGAGCTACTGTCGTCCATCGCGCAGTCCTTGGGGTTGTCCACAGCCCAGATGCTTCGCATGGTGGCTGACTATCTTGATTCCGTGACTGTCTGATTTGTGGAATATGACATGATGACGCCCGGCGATTGTTCGCTGGGCGTTTCTCTTTTCGTATATAAATCAAGTCTGTGTACACTGGGGCGCGTGCAGGAACGTGAATTTTGGCAGTTGCTTGAGGAAGTGCTCGGACGTAGCTATGGTCGATCGTTGGCTCATGATCAGGTACTTGATCGCCTTGGCGGTATGACGGCGGTCGACGCGCTCAGTGCGGGCGAGGAGCCTCGAGTGGTCTGGAATGTGCTATGCGACCAGATGGGCATCCCGGATTCCCAACGTTGGGGCAAAGATCATAACGCGCCTCCCATGCCGGTTCGTTGAGTTTTTTCGAATACAACACACCTTTTCGAACAGATGTTCGCATGTTGGGATATAGTTATCCACAGACAACAACATAAACGGGCTGTTTCCAAATTCCTCAAGTCGCGTGAGAATGTTGATTTTCCAAGGAATGTTGGTTTATGACTCGTTGGATTGCATGTCTTCCGACCACAACGGTCGTTGGATTTGCAAGAACGAATGCTGTGGCCTTACGGTGAAGCCACCATTCGTCATAGTCGGCAGAAGGAGTAGTCATGGCACAGACGAGCGCGGCAAAGGGAGCCGCACAGAACAAGTCCGCGAACGGCATCGACCCGCGTCGTCAGGCCGCGCTTGATACGGCGCTTGCGCAGGTCGAGAAGAGTTTCGGCAAGGGGTCAGCCATGCGATTAGGCGATCGTCCCGAGCAGGATGTCGAGGTGATTCCTACCGGATCACTGGCATTGGATATGGCATTGGGCATCGGAGGTTTGCCGAAGGGTCGTATTGTGGAGATCTACGGTCCGGAATCCTCCGGCAAGACTACGCTGGCGCTGCATGTGGTGGCCAATGCTCAGAAAAACGGTGGGGTCGCCGCGTTCATCGATGCGGAGCATGCGCTTGATCCTGTCTATGCGCGCAAGCTTGGCGTCGACACGGATTCGCTAATCGTCTCCCAGCCCGATAACGGCGAACAGGCGCTGGAGATCGCGGATATGCTGATTCGTTCTGGAGCGCTTGACGTGATCGTCATCGATTCCGTGGCGGCATTGGTGCCGAAGGCCGAAATCGAAGGTGAAATGGGCGACAGCCACGTCGGTTTGCAGGCGCGACTGATGAGCCAGGCATTGCGTAAGATGACTGGCGCTTTGGCTCAGGCGGGCACCACGGCCATCTTCATCAACCAGCTTCGTGAGAAGATCGGCGTGTTCTTTGGCAATCCGGAAACGACCACCGGTGGCAAGGCATTGAAGTTCTACTCGTCCGTCCGCATGGATATTCGTCGCATCCAGACCATCAAGAACGGCGACGAGGCTGTGGGCAACCGCACCAAGGTCAAGGTCGTCAAGAACAAGATGGCTCCACCATTCAAGACTGCTGAGTTCGACGTGCTGTACGGCGAGGGGATTTCCAAAGAAGGATCTGTACTTGACATGGCGTTGCAGGTCAATGTCGTGAAGAAGTCTGGATCGTGGTTCACGTATGGTGGCGATCAACTGGGGCAGGGGCGTGAGAACGTGCGTCAGTTCCTCAAAGACAACCCGGAGCTCACTGAAGAGATCGAGAATAAGGTGAAAGCCGAATTCGGCCTCATTGAGCCTACCGACCAATTCGCCGAGGATAGTGACGATGCGTCGGCGAAGGATGCCAAGGGCGAGGAAAAGGCGAAATCTGCTGCCAAGCCGGAAACGGCCAAGGGCGCGGTAAGGTCTTCCAAGACCGCCGACAAGGCATGACGTATGATCAGTGCCGAGCAATTTCTTGAACAGCAGGGCCTCCAGCCGGTATCGTCCGAGGCTGGGGGCCCTGCCCTTGCCTGCGGCGGGCGGCTGCAGGACGACCGAATCGAATCCGGCTGCGGACAGGTTTTGCGCAATGATGAAGAAGACACGCCGAAGCGTGCGCGACACGCACGACACGCAGGGCGTGTCGTGGTCGGCGTGTCGCGAACCCCTGACGATCCGAATAATCTGGATGCGTGCAGGGAGGCCGCCCTCCGGTTGCTTGATGCGGCGCCGCGTCCGTCAGGTGCGGTGAGGGAGCGACTCGTTGGCAAAGGGTACGCTCCCGAAATAGTGGACGATGTGATTGCCAGACTGATTCGGGTTCGTCTCATCGATGACGAGGCGTACGCCCAGTCCGCGGTGCGGTACTGCGCATCACGACTGATGGGGCATAGGGGAGCGGTTATGGAGCTCAAACGCAAAGGTGTGGACCGCCAGCTTGCGCAACGTGTGTGCGATGAGGCCGAATCCCAAGGCGTGTTCGCCGAGGCCGCATGGGAGCTGGGACGTCGGACGGCGAGAAAAACTGCTGGATTGGATGTCGAGGTGCGTAAAAGACGGTTCTGGAGTGCTGGTGGTAGGAAAGGCCATAATCCTGAAGTTCTGCGGGAAATCGCACAGGAATTGTTCGTCTGAAACGGCTGATTCGCATAGTGGCTATGCGGTTTTTGAACACTGTTTCGCCACGGGGATCGGTCGATGCGATAAGGGAGTGAGACCTCTTATACCCCGGGTTCTGTCGTGCCTTAGGCACGGATGGCCATCCATCTCGACCTGACGTTGCCGCCAGGCTCTAGCAGCCTACCCGAAGGCTTCGGGCGAGCAGCCCTCAAACGCCTTCTGCTTGGCCTTGCTCCCGATGAGGCTTGCCATGCGGCCGACTGTTACCAGTGGCCCGGTGGTCTCTTACACCGCCGTTTCACCCTTACCTACCGGTCGAAACCGATAGGCGGTCTGTTCTCTGCTGCGCTATCTCTCAGGTCTCCCTGGGCGGACGTTATCCGCCATCGTGCTCTATGGAGCCCGGAAGTTCCTCAACCGACGGATCGGTCGCGGCCATCAAGAGGTCTCAAACGCACTATGATAGCAAGAAAACGGACGAAAGGAAAATCAAAAAAACTTTATTATTCTTTCGTCAACTTTTCAGTGAAATCACAATGTTGCGGCTACAATGTTGACTACCGAACAGCGAAGCAGCTGTTTGGTCCGTATATAGCGGGTAACACCGCTTGAGTCTAGGGAGGTCCACATGGAAATCGTCGTTACCGGACGTCATACGCAGATCAAGCAAAGGTTCCGTGACGTTGTCGAAAGCAAGATGAATCGTGTGACCGCTATCGCTCCGGATGCGCAGCGTGTTCAGATTGTGCTGTCGCATGAGGGCAATCCGCGTCAGGCCGATACTGCCAAGCGCGTTGAAATCACTGTCATCGCCGGTCGTACTGTGGTGCGTGCCGAGGCTTCAAGCGCCGACGAGTTCAGCGCTTTGGACATGGCTCTCGACAAGCTGACCCTCCGTCTGCGTCGCACCCGTGATCGTCGCAAGGATCATCGTCGTGGCTACAGCGATCCGGTCCCGGTTGATCTTGGCGTCGTCGAGCCGACTCCGGAAGTCGAGGAGACCGCTGAGGAAGAGGTCGAAGAGCCGAACAACAGCCCGGCCGACGCCGTCGCCGCCGAACTTGGTCCAGGCGAGTCCGTCGAGGTCCAGGTAGGCGACACTCCGATCGTCATCCGTCGCAAGCTGCATATCGCGGAGCCGATGACCATCGATGAGGCACTGTATGAGATGGAACTGATCGGACACGATTTCTTCCTGTTCGTGAACAAGGAAACCGGCCGTCCGTCCGTTGTCTACCATCGTCACGGCTGGAGCTATGGCGTCTTCGAGATCGACACCCCGGAGAACGTGGCAAAGTAAGACATGCAACATGGTTGGATAGGGAGATGATCTGACCGAACGGAGGCTCGCGCGTCGTACGTGCGAGCCTCTTTTCATGTTTGAGAAGGTGCTTTAAATGGCGGGAAGATGCAACACGCTGGAAATTACGTAAAATGGACGATGTTTTTCGAAAATCGCTAAATAGCGACTAGTCTCGGACAAGGTAACTCACATACACAAAGGGAGTGATTGTGGTAGATATCGTTGACAAAGCCCTGCGAATGGGCGAAGGCCGACAGATCAAGAAGCTTGAGCACGTCGCTCAGGCAACCAACGCGCTGGAGGACGAGATCGCAGCGCTCAACGACGAGGAGCTTAAGGGACAGACCGCCAAGTTCAAGCAGCGTCTCGACAACGGCGAATCACTCGACAAGCTGATGCCGGAAGCCTTCGCCACCGTACGTGAGGCGTCCAAGCGCACCTTGGGTCTGCGTCACTTCGACGTGCAGCTCATGGGCGGCGCGGCATTGCACTGGGGCAACATCGCCGAAATGAAGACCGGTGAAGGCAAGACCCTTGTGGCAACCCTGCCGGCATACCTGAACGCGCTTGACGGCCAAGGCGTGCATGTCGTCACCGTCAACGACTATCTGGCAAGCTATCAGGCCGAACTCATGGGCCGTGTCTACCGCTTCCTTGGCATGAGCACCGGCTGCATCATCACCAACCAGAAGCCGCCGGAGCGCCGCAAGCAGTACAACGCCGACATCACCTACGGCACCAACAACGAGTTCGGTTTCGACTACCTGCGCGACAACATGGCGTGGGAAAAGTCCGATTTGGTGCAGCGCGGCCACCACTTCGCCATCGTCGATGAGGTTGACTCCATTCTCATCGACGAGGCCCGTACCCCGTTGATCATTTCCGGTCCGGCCGAAGGCGACGTGACCCGTTGGTACCGCCAGTTCGCACGTCTGGTGCTCAAGCTCACCCGCGACGAGGATTATGAGGTCGACGAGAAAAAGAAGGTTGTCGGCATTCTTGATCCAGGCATCAACAAGATCGAGGATTATCTCGGCATCGACAACCTGTACGAGCCGAACAACACCGCGCTGATCGGCTACCTGAACAACGCCATCAAGGCCAAGGAACTGTTCCTGCGCGACCGCGACTACGTGGTGACCGGCGGCGAGGTGCTCATCGTCGACGAACACACCGGCCGTATCCTGCCGGGGCGTCGCTACAATGAGGGCCTGCATCAGGCCATCGAAGCCAAGGAAAACGTGGAAGTCAAGGCTGAGAACCAGACCTTCGCCACCATTACCCTGCAGAACTACTTCCGTATGTACGACAAGCTGTCGGGCATGACCGGTACCGCAGAAACCGAGGCCGCGGAGTTCATGGGCACCTACAAGCTGGGCGTGCTCCCGATTCCGACCAACAAGCCGATGATTCGCGAAGACAAGGACGATCTGATTTTCCGTACCAAGAAGGAGAAGCTGGCCGCCATCGTGCGTGATGTGGCCAAGCGCCACAAGAAGGGCCAGCCGGTGCTGCTGGGTACCGCTTCCGTGGAATCCTCTGAAATCGTGTCGTCCCTGCTTGACGTTGCCAACATTCCTCACCAAGTGCTGAACGCGAAGCAGCATGACAAGGAAGCCGCCGTCGTGGCCGTCGCAGGCCGTAAGGGCGCCGTCACCGTGGCTACCAACATGGCAGGCCGTGGTACCGATATCATGCTCGGCGGCAACGTCGAATTCCTCGCCGATGCGAAGCTCAAGTCCGAAGGTTACTCTCCGGATGACACTCCGGACGAGTATGAAAAGCGTTGGCCGGGCACCTTGGCCGAAATCAAGGAGCAGGTCAAGGACGAGCATGAAGAGGTCGTCGAGCTCGGCGGTCTGTACGTGCTTGGTACCGAGCGTCACGAGTCCCGCCGTATCGACAATCAGCTGCGTGGCCGTTCCGGACGTCAGGGTGATCCGGGCGAGTCCCGTTTCTATCTGTCGCTCGAAGACGATCTGATGCGTCTGTTCAACACGCAGCTTGTGGCCCGCGTTATGGCCAAGGGCATGCCGGAAGGCGAGCCGATCGAGGCGAAGAGCGTTTCCAAGGGCGTGCGCACCGCACAGAAGGCCGTGGAATCACGTAACTTCGAAATCCGTAAGAACGTGCTCAAGTACGACGATGTGATGAACAAGCAGCGCACCGTCATCTACGCCGAGCGTCAGGCCGTACTGAAGGGCGAGGACATCCACGAGGATATCCTCAAGTTCATCGACGATACGGTATTGAGCTACATCAAGGGCGCCAACAAGGGCTCTGACAAGCCGAAGGATTGGGATTGGGAAGGCCTGTTCAAGGCTCTGAACGCCGTGTACCCGATTGCCGTCGATCCGGAAGCAGCCAAGGATGCTGTCTCCAAGCTCAAGGGAGACAAGGCCGTCGTGGCCTTGCAGGAGCTTATCGTTTCCGACGCCAAGGACCAGTATATCGACTTCGAAGGCAAGCTTGGTGAAGAGGGTCTGCGTCAGCTGGAACGTCGTGTCGTGCTCGCGGTTCTTGACCGCAAGTGGCGTGAACACCTGTATGAGATGGATTATCTCAAGGATGGTATCGGGCTGCGTGGCATGGGCCAGCGCGATCCGCTGGTCGAATACCAGCGCGAAGGCTACCAGATGTACAACTCCATGATCGAAGCGATCAAGGAGGAGACCATCCAGCTGCTGTTCCATGTCGATATCGATCGTGTCGCCACCACCGAAGACACCGATACCGAATCCGACGAGGATGAGGCCGTGAACGCGGCTGAAGCGGTGATGGGACTGGAAGGCGAGACCGAACCTACCGGCGAAATTGCTCCTGCCGAGCCGGAAACCGATGATGAGTCCGAAAAGACCGTCATCGACGAACTGGCCGACGAGCAGAAGAACGAACCTGGCATCGTTGGCATGCAGCCGATCAGCCACGCCGAAGGCAAAGTTCCGGCCAACAAGCGTCCGAAGAGCGCGGAATTGCACTCCCCATGGGCGGATGGCCGTACCTTCCCGGGAACTGGCAAGAACGCCCAGTGTCCGTGTGGTTCCGGTCGCAAGTACAAGATGTGCCACGGACAGAACGAGCAGTGACGCATGAGATAGTGCGTTGATGATTCGCGCATGGCGAAGGCGGTCTGCGGATTTTTCGCAGACCGCTTTTTTAATTCGTTCTTTTGCCATCTGATATACGTGAGATCAATATCGGAATTGTCTGTGCATTTTATAAGTGGGACGGTTTGTGTAATCATCTGTTCGTGATATGGACGTTGGAAAACCAAGAAACGTAGACCCGATACAATAAGCGGCATCATACAACGATATGACGTGCCGAAGCGTCAAGGAGGGCATCATGGACGAAATCACATGGAAGTCGATCCTCACTAAGCTGGTCGGAGGGGACCATCTAAGCGCCGAGGAATCCGAGTGGTTCGTCGATGACCTTATGAACGGCAACGCCAATCCGGCGGACGTTGGCGCGGTCCTGGCAACTCAGCAGCAGCTCGGCTTGACCTCGGGCGAGGTTCGCGGAGCGGCCAAAGCCATGATAGACCACGCCATCAAGCTCGACATTGAGGGGGAGACCACTGACATTGTCGGCACTGGTGGTGACGGTGCTGCAACGGTGAACCTATCTTCCATGGGTGCGGTGGTGGCTGCCGCCTCCGGAGTGAAAGTCGTGAAGCATGGCAATCGCGCAGCCTCTTCCAAGTGCGGCACCGCCGATTGCTTCGAGGCGTTGGGACTGCCTCTTGATCTGGATCCGGAGCAGGTTGCCCAAGTTGGCAATGAGTGTGGCATCGCTTTTGCTTTCGCACGTACCTTCCATCCGGCGATGCGCTTCGTTGGTCCGATTCGTGCCGCTCTGGGAGTGCCCTGCGTGTTCAACGTGCTGGGCCCGCTGACTAATCCTGCCGCTCCGAAGCATATGGCGGTCGGTTGCGCCAATCGCAAGATGAGCCCGATTATGGCCGAAGTATATGCGGCGAACGGTCAGACCGGTATGGTCTACACCTCCAACGAAGGTTTGGATGAGATGGCTCCGACTGGCCCGGTGTCCGTCTGGGAGTTCAAGGACGGCAAGGTCACGGAAAACGAATTTGATCCAACCGTTGAACTCGGTCTCGCCAAAGTGACCGTTGCCGACCTCAAGGGTGGTGAACCGGAGCTTAATGCCCAACTATTCCGTGACTTCCTCGCAGGCAAGGACGTGCCGTTCCGCACTACCGCTCTGCTCAATGCGGCATCCGCGATTGTCGCCGATGGACATTTGGTGCCAACGGAAGCCAGCCTCGCCGATCGTTTCAAAGCGGCCTACGCCATCGCCGAAGAGACCGTCGACTCCGGCAAGGCATCCGCGTTGCTTAATCAATGGATCGCCACCGCTCAGTCGAAGAAAAATGCCTGATTCAAGACTTTCTGATCGGTATTTACCAATAACTGAATAGCAAATGCGTGTGTGGCATCGAAATATCCGGTGCCGCACACGCATTTTTCTGATGCGAGGCTTTCGATATGGAAATCTCGTTACCGGGATTCTTATGATGTTCTGAAAAATACTCGCTGAAAAAAGGTCAGAATCAGACCCTCGCGCCATCATCAAACTCATCAAAGCGAGTCTGCGAGTGTCCTTTGTGCTGCACAATAAGCCCTGCAGCGCCAACCAATGCACACAAGCCGAAAATCGACCCCAGAATCGCCGCCAACGCAGGCATGAACACGGAAGCGATGATACCAGCGACACCGACGACCAAAAGCACCCAGAACACCAGTTTCGATATCTTGACATGCCCGATTTCAGGATTCGGAGGCACGAAATCATCTCCATAACGGTCCATCATGCTATCGGTGTCCAACCAGCTGGAACCCGTGAAATCGCGTGGTCCACGATTTTGCGGCATATCGTCGGTGAATGTGCCCTGATCTAGATCCTGAATCGATAGCAGCGCCTCTTTTTCGCGTCGCTGCGCATGCTTCTCGAAACGCTTCGCACTTCGCGAGTGCTCCACGGCCTTCAAATCGTCGGCATGGGAACTGGCGAACTCTGCCCAAGCGGCATCCAGATCGTTCGCATCAGAGGAGGGAACATTCCCTCCATCATGCGACTCGGCATTTGGGTGTTCTTCATCGGCATTGCTATTGTTGAGGTCAGTCATACTGATAACTTTAATCAAGCGGATGCCCATCCGCTGGGAGGACCGTGAAGAATGCTCTACTGGTTTTTCGTTAAAGGCCTAGGACCGATCGCCATCCACCGTTTGGGGCCGACCGCAAAAGGGCTTGAAAACATTCCTCGCGAAGGCGGTGCCATCATTGCGGCCAACCATCTTGCCGTCATCGACGATGCACTGTTGCCACTGACCAGCCCACGCATGATTCATTTCATGGGCAAAGCCGAATATTTCGAAGGTAAAGGCATCAAAGGCAAGTTCAAGAAATGGTGGTTTACATCCGTTGGCGTGTTTCCCGTGGACCGTTCCGGTGGCTCCAAGTCGTTGGGCGCGTTGAACCATGCCCGTGAAATCATTGAGGACGGCCACCTGTTCGGCATCCACATCGAAGGCACCCGCAGTCCTGATGGACGTCTCTATAAAGGCCACACCGGTGCGGCGCGTCTGGCATTCGAAACCGGATGCCCGATTGTTCCGACCGCCATCATCGGCTCCCGAGAATTGCAGAAGCCAGGGCAGGTCATTCCCGACAAAGGCAAGACCACGGTGATTTACGGCAAGCCGATCGAGGTCGAAAAAAAGCCGGTGGATCAGATTACGCACGATGATCTGCGCTCGCTCACCGACCGTGTGACCATGGAGATTCAGAAGATGAGCGGTCAGGAATACGTGAACGAATACGCTCAGAAAGTCAAGGAACTGCTGAAGGCGACCAAGAAAGCAGAAGAGCAACCGAAGCAGGACTGAATTTCGTCGTTGCCGCGCAACCGCAAAGATGGTTAGAAAGCGGAGGCGGAACGCCATCAGTGAGCCCATCCAAGAAACCGGATGGGCTCACTTTATTGTAGGGAAGCACGTTGCCGTATCCGGCGGTTCCCTTACGTTTTAGAACAGTGAGGAATACATTTTCAATGTGATGGTGGTCGGGGTTCCATTTTCGTCTCGGATACGTACTTCGGTACCGCCTACCGGATCCTGCGAAGCGACCTTCTTGTCTTGGTTGGAATCCAACGTGAGCTGCGAACTCACTTTAACCGTGAATCCAAGCTTCTCCAACGCGGCTTTGGCGTCAGAGGCTTTCTGCCCCACATAATTCGGCAGGGTTATGGTTTCCGGTCCTTTGGAGACCACCACGTCGACGCTGTCTCCCCAATGCAGCGTATCACCGTTGTTGACGGAAGCGGAAATCACCTGCCCTTGTGGAATCTTGTCGTCGAAGGATTCCGTCCAATTGGCGGTGAGCTTGAGATTATTCATCGCCTGCTGCGCCTCACCCTTCGTCTTGCCGACGATATCAGGCATGGTGACTGGCTTTGGTCCCTGCGATACGGTAACGGTAATCGTCGTATTATGCGGCAATGTGGCACCGGGATCCACGCTTAACGACAGCAACGCCCCTTGCGGCACCTCAATGGAATACGTGTCATCGGAAGCGGCGGTCTGCTCGACATTATCGAATCCGGCCTTCTTCAGTGCGTTGATTGGATCCTTGCCGGATGCGCTGGTCGCGTCGAGAATATCGGAGGGAACCGTCGCCTGCCTGACTCCCTTGGAAACCACGACCTTGACCTTCTGGCCGCGACGCTTGCTGCCACGATCGCCGACATTCGCCGGATCGGTGGAGATGATATCGCCTTCCGCTACGGAATCGCTATACTCTTCCGACACTTCGTATTCGATATCGGAAACCTTCAGCAGACTTTCATAGTCGCTCCATTTCACACCGGTGATGGGGCAGGCCACGGAATCACTGCACGACATGCCATCCGGCTGAGGCATGGTCCAATAACTGCCGGGGCCTTGGTAATACCACCATGCCCAGCCGCCTGCGCCGCATGCCAGAAGAAGTGCAGCCACACCTGCGATGATAAGCGGCGTATGATGCTTTTTCGAAGATTTGTTCTTTCCCACATTGCCGTAATCGCCGTTCTGCACGACAGGGGATTGTGACGTCGTGCCGTCGTCTGAGGCATTGGCGTCTACATCCGGCGGCAATGATAAGCGCGTTGTCGCCTCGGGATCAACGTTCTGCTGTTGCACCGGCATGACGGTCGTCATGTTCGGTTTGACCCTGTCCAGCTTGCGTGTGCGATCGTCGAATTGTTGCGTCGGTGGAGCAGGGGGAGCGGGCGGGGTCGGATTACCCTCATTCATCGGAGCAACGGCATCTTTCGCTTGTGCGATATTGGGCGATACGTTGACGTTTGCCGCGGGAAGCTTATACTGCCAATCGCTGACCGCGAGCATGGATTGCAGTCGCTGCAGCTCGGCCAATGCGGCGGAAGCGTCTGCGGGGCGTGCTTCGACCGCGCGCGCCGTGAGGTGAGCGATGAATGCAGCCACATGGGCATTGATGCCCTCACAGGCGGTAACGATGCTTGGCACATCCTCATGAACATGCTTGAATACCAACGTCACCGGATTGTCCGAAGTGAACGGCACCTTGCCTGCGAGCATTTCCCAAGCCATGATGCCTACTGAGTACAAGTCGCCTTGAGGCGTGGCCTGATTCTTCTCAATCATTTCCGGCGCCAGATATGCGGCCGTTCCAAGTAGAACGCCAGTGGAGGAAAGCGTTGCCTGTGAAACCGTTTTGGCCAAACCGAAATCGGTGATCTGCACGTGGCCGCGGTTGTTGAGCAGAATGTTCTCCGGCTTGATGTCGCGATGCACCACGCCCGCGCGGTGTGCGGAAGCAAGGCCATCCAACGTTTCGCCGATGATACGCAACGTTTCACGAACGCTGAACGTGCCTTGCTGGTTCATTTCGTAGCGCAGATTCACGCCGTGAACATACTCCATGACGAGGTAGTCAAGACCGTCGAATTCGCCGGTGTCATACACTTGCACGATATGCGGGTTGGCGATGGCGGCCGCGGAGCGTGCCTCGCGGTGGAACCGCTCCACGAATTGGTCACGGTGCGGCCCCTGAGCCAGCTGCGTATGCATGATTTTGATGGCGACCGTGCGCCCCAAGCGCTCGTCTACCGCCTGGTACACCGTGGCCATGCCGCCATCGGCGATTCTGCTGACGACCCGATACCGGCCTTCGATGACCTGACCTTCGGGGGCATGTGGAGCTTCACTCATGGTTGATTGCTGCGGTTCCTTCTTCAAAACGCTTCACGCTGAACGTGTTCTCATTTGTAGTCTACAAGCAGATGTTTGCGGATTATGCAACGACCGTGCGTCCTGTCCGGAGACTGGTCAGAAGATACGCGGATCTCGTCACGCATTTGCACGTATGTCAGGTACGAAACGTGCGCAGGCCTCGACGAGCGGCGATTTGCGATACTCAGAAAGATCAAGCGCATCGATAGCTGATTTCGACGCATGCCACAGATCTGCGATTCTGTTGCGGGA
Organism: Bifidobacterium sp. N5G01; assembly: GCF_002742425.1. Classification (NCBI taxonomy): domain Bacteria; kingdom Bacillati; phylum Actinomycetota; class Actinomycetes; order Bifidobacteriales; family Bifidobacteriaceae; genus Bifidobacterium; species Bifidobacterium sp. N5G01. The sequence continues at coordinate 144,311 of NZ_NJNP01000002.1, read as the reverse complement.
TCGCGCGATGGCTCCCGTCTGTCCAAACAGTTCAATGGCGCGTTGCACTTGAGTTTCGGAACGCGAATCGGCTTCCCACATGTCGATAAGCTCACGTCGCTGCCCATCATCCGCAGCGTTGATGGCATCGGCGAGAAGCACGGTACGCTTGCCTTCGCGAATATCTCCGCCAACAGGTTTTCCGGTATTCCTGCTTGATCCGACAACGTCCAAAAGGTCATCCGCAAGTTGGAATGCCAAACCGAGCGGCAAGCCGACCGCCACTGCGTGCCTTCGAGCATCATCCTTGCTTAAACCAGCGGCAAGCATGCCGAATTCCAAAGGGGCGATGGTGGTGTAGCTGGCAGTCTTCCAACGGAATACATTCAACGAAGCCTCCACCAGTTCGTTCGGATCGTCCAACGAGTTGAGCTCCACCGCCAAATCGAGTATCTGGCCAACCTCGACCTCGCGATGCATATTAAGCAACGCCGCAACCACATCGGAACCATAAGTAAGCTTGGATGCGGCCTTATCCGCGATATCCACGCTCGCCGTGGCCAACATGTCGCCGAGCATGATACCCAAACCATGACCGATAGCCTCACTATGCGTATCGGTGGAAAACGCACGATGCGCGGATGGCTTGCCTCGCCGCAGATCGGAATCATCGATGATGTCATCATGCACTAGGGCGCCGGTCTGAAAAACCTCCACGGCACACGCCAAATCAAGTAGCGTATCGAAATCGCGTTCCAGCACATCCTTCGAAGCGAACGCGCGGAACGAATCCAACGTCAGCAAGGCGCGAAGCCGCTTGCCACCCTCACTCGAAGTGACCGCCTGCGTGGCGACCATGTCTGCGATAGGCCTGCAGGAAGAGGCAATCGAATCGTCCGCATGAGGGAACGCAAAATCCTTCACTAACGAAACAATGCGTGATTCAATCTGTTCCAAATCGGAGGAGCTAGTCATACCAACAGTTATCCACAGGCATTCGACAAGACCAAATCTCAATGATTGCAATAGTTGTGGCAGCGAAACCATTTTGCGAAACGCCGAAAGACCCATCCTCCGACCACAGGCCTCGAAAAACAGCGCATCGCCTCGACGCATCAGGCATAGTGCCATACAAGCGGCGCGCAGAGAAGCCGATCAATCATGCCAAGGAGGACAGAACAATGACAGCCAACAGGACCGTACACATCACCGGAATGGAAATGAAAGAAACCATCAACCAATTCGAACAAGATTGCCGATCGAATGGCACGCGCAAAGCGGTACACTCCCTCATATCGGAGGCGTTCCTCATATGGATGGACGCACTCGAACAGGCGTCGGTGGAGAACGACGAGCCATGGCGAGTAGGCGTGACACGTACCGAATGCAGCCTCGATAGGGACACGGTCATACGAATTACAGTGGGCATGGGCGAAATGCTGTCCATACGCGATGCGTTCCTCATCTCCGCCATAGTCGACGAGCAACGCGCCAGTCGGGAGTTCCTTATGGATTTCGCCGAACGACCCAAGCAGTCCATCAACGCGCAACGTTTGGAACAGCTGCTCAGCGATTCATTCCGCGACCCATCAGCCAGACCCGATATGAAACGTTGCGACCAAGCGATCAACATGCTGTTCGACATCATCGACATGATTCCCAAACCATATCGGGCGCAGCCGTTCGCCGTAATCAGCTACATCATGTGGTGGATGGGGCAGGAAGGCGCCATGGCAGCCGCCATCAGCGCGCTCGCGATAGATGATCAATGTTCGCTGGCGGCGATCGTATGTTCGGCGGTCGAACGGCATATCGGGCCTGCCTGGACATCGGAAACCTAAGGCAACACGCCGTAAAGTGGCGTGACTTGCGCGTGAAGGCCTCATTATGCGGGAATAATCGTCCTTGCAAGATGGTTTACTCACATAGTTGACGATTTGCCCTTGCCAGAAGTGGGTCCTTGTGGTATACGCTTCTGGCAGGATCAATAGGAGGATAAGTTTGGCCACCAAGGAAACGACGGCAAGCATGGAACAGGCTGATCTGACCGAAAAGACCACCTCCACGAAGAAAGCCGCTACGCGTAAGGCCTCCACCAAGAAAAGCGCAGCGAAGAAAACCACCGCAACGAAGACCCCTCGCAAGACTACCGCGAAGAAGAGCGCCCCTGCCAAGAAGGAGGAGCCGCTCGAGGATGATGCACTTGACGATGAGGACGCTCAGGTAGACGACGCCGATCTTGACGATTTCGACGCCGATCTCGAGGACGTCGATTCGGATGGTGACGACGATCTCGATGATGACGAGGAATCCGAGCCGGAGGATGACGACGAGGATGAGGAAGAACGCAAGAAGCCGGAAGAGCCCAAGGAAAAGGGCGCTTTCGTGGTGCGAGACGATGACGATGATGAGAATCTGACTCCGTCCGGCAATCCGAAGCGTCGTGTGATCGCAGCAGGAGCGACCGCCGATCCGGTCAAGGATTACCTGAAGCAGATCGGTCGAGTGAGCCTGCTGAACGCGGAGCAGGAAGTCGACCTGTCCGAGCGTATTGAGGCTGGTCTGTATGCCCAGCACCTGCTGGACACCGAATCCGACCAGATGGATTTCAAGCGCAAGCGCGAGCTTAAGTGGGCCGCAAACGATGGCAGGCGCGCCAAGGACCACCTGTTGGAGGCTAACCTGCGACTCGTGGTGTCGCTGGCCAAGCGCTACACCGGACGTGGCATGCTGTTCTTGGATTTGATTCAGGAAGGCAACCTTGGTTTGATTCGAGCTGTCGAAAAGTTCGATTGGAAGAAGGGCTTCAAGTTCTCCACCTACGCCACGTGGTGGATTCGTCAGGCCATTACCCGAGCCATGGCCGATCAGGCGCGTACCATTCGCGTGCCTGTGCACATGGTCGAAGTGATCAACAAGCTATCCCGTGTGCAGCGCCAGATGCTTCAGGACCTTGGTCGTGAACCTACGCCGGATGAGCTTGCGCGCGAGCTTGACATGCCGGTCGAGAAGGTGCAGGAAGTGCAGAAGTACGGTCGTGAACCTATCTCCCTGCATACTCCACTGGGCGAGGACGGCGATTCCGAGTTCGGCGATCTGATCGAAGATACCGACGCCATCGCACCATCCGATGCGGTTGCTTTCTCGCTGTTGCAGGAGCAGTTCAGGCAGGTGCTTGAGACGCTGTCGCCGCGTGAAGCCGGTGTGATCAAGATGCGTTACGGCTTGGAAGACGGACAGCCGAAGACACTCGACGACATCGGCCGTGTGTATGGTGTTACCCGTGAGCGTATTCGCCAGATCGAGTCGAAGACCATGTCGAAGCTGCGCCACCCGTCTCGTTCGCAGACGTTGCGTGACTTCCTTGATCAGTGATCAGACGATACATATGTGAATGAAGTCGAGAAATCCGGCGGGAATGTCGAATTTCTCGGCTTCTTACGTCTACAAGACGTTTTTATGTTTTTGAAAGACCGAAGCGAATAAGTAAGTCGGAATGAGGGAAATGGCGAAGGACAAGGACAATTACGGCGCAGGCAGTCTTACTGTGCTTGAAGGTCTTGACGCGGTGCGCAAGCGCCCAGGCATGTATATCGGCACCACCGATAGCCAAGGTTTGATGCACTGTTTATGGGAGATCATCGATAATTCCGTCGATGAGGCCCTTGCTGGTGTCTGTAACCATATTGTTGTGACGCTGCATTCCGACGGTTCCGTGGAAGTTGCCGACAACGGACGAGGTATCCCTGTCGACATTGAGCCGAAGACTAAGCTTACCGGCGTGGAAGTGGTGCTGACCAAGCTGCATGCCGGCGCGAAGTTCGGCAACTCTTCGTACGGCGCCTCTGGCGGCCTGCATGGTGTGGGCTCGTCCGTGGTGAACGCGTTGAGCTCCAGGCTTGATGTGGAAGTGGATCGTGATGGCAAAACCCATCACATGTCGTTCCATCAGGGTCACCCGGGTGTGTATACCGACGTCGATCCGGAGCATCCGTCGCCGGATGCGCCGTTCAGGCGCACGCGCAAGAACCGCCCGACCGAACTTGAGATCATTGGCAAGGTCAGTCCGAAGACCACCGGTACCCGCATCCGTTACTGGGCTGATCCGGAGATTTTCAACGATACCGCAGAATTCAGCTACGAGCAGCTGATCGACCGTGTCAGGCAAACTAGCTTCCTGGTGCCGGGATTGAAAATCACCGTCATCGACGAGAATATTCCGGAAACCGGCGATGAATCAGTCGACGAAATGCTGGAAGTCGACGATATTGCAAATGCTGCAGGTGATGAACCGCAGGAAATTGCCGAAAGCGATGAATCTGAACATGACGCTGCCGAGCACGAGGAAGCTGCGGAGCAGATCGAGGAAACCGATGTTGCGGCACAACCTCAGGGATCGAAGTATACTCACGCCCGTATCGAGGAATTCTGCCATACCGGTGGCGTGAGGGATTTCGTGGACTACCTGTCCAAGGGTGAAGCCGTTTCTGACATTTGGCGCGTTACTGGCGAAGACACGTACGTTGAAGAAACCCAGGCCGTTGGCGACGGCGGCGAGTTGCATGCGCAGAAGGTCACAAGAAAGTGCGCCGTTGACATCGCCATGCGGTGGACCAACGGTTACGACACCACCATGCGCAGTTTCGTCAATGTGGTGGAGACCCCCGGCGGCGGCACGCATGTGGACGGCTTCTTGTTAGGAATGACCAAGCAGATTCGTAAGGCCATTGAAGACAATGCGCGCAAGCTCAAGGTGAATCTCAAAGATTCCAACATGAAGGTCGAACGTGATGATATCCTGGCCGGTCTTGTGGCCGTCATCACCGTGCGTATCGCCGAACCGCAGTTCCAAGGCCAGACCAAGGATGTGCTTGGCACCGCGCAGGTCAAGCCGATCGTCAGCAAAATGACCGACAAGCAGTTCGGTGAGATGATCACCGGATCCAAGCGCGGCTACAAGGAACAGTCCGGTCGCGTACTTGAGAAGATCGTCGGCGAAATGCATGCCCGCATTCAGGCGCGTAAGACCAAAGAGGTGACCCGTCGCAAGAACGCGCTCGAATCGGCGTCCATGCCTCCGAAGCTGTCTGACTGCCAGCCGGGTAATGACGATGTAGCCGAACTGTTCATCGTGGAGGGTGATTCCGCGCTTGGTACCGCCAAGGCCGCACGTAACTCCGGCTTCCAGGCGTTGTTGCCGATTCGCGGCAAAATCCTTAACGTGCAGAAGGCGTCGCTGTCACAGATGTTGTCGAACAAGGAATGCGCGGCGATTATTCAGGTGGTCGGTGCTGGCTCCGGTGCAAGCTTCGACATTGAGCAGGCAAGATACAACAAGGTCATTATGATGACCGATGCAGATGTTGATGGTGCGCATATCCGCATTCTGCTGCTCACCTTGTTCTACCGTTACATGCGGCCGCTCATCGAGCATGGCCATGTGTATGCGGCTGTGCCTCCATTGCATCGCATCGCCTTGACCGGAGCTCGCAAGGGGGAGTACATCTACACGTATTCCGATGATGAGCTTGCCGGAAAATTGGCTGAGCTTGACAAGAAGCACATCAGCTACAACGAGGACATCCAGCGTTACAAGGGTCTTGGTGAGATGGACGCCGATCAGTTGGCTGACACCACCATGGATCCACGCACGCGCATGCTGCGCCGTATTCGTATGGAAGATGCCGAACAGGCCAGTCAGATCTTCAGTCTGCTGATGGGCGATGATGTGCCTCCTCGAAAGGCATTCATTGTTGAGAATGCCGATGACTTCGACCGTTCCAAGATCGATACCTGATTGGTGCTTTTCGATGGTTCGCCCTCCGCTGCGTCAAAGACGTTGCGGAGGGCGTTTTCTTAGCGAAGAGGTATGTGATTTCGCGCGGTAAAGATTTAAGATTCTGCGGTAAATAGTGCAATTGAGCAGTTACCGATCGGTAGATAGATATGTTTACAATAATGGCTGATATTGTCTTCGGCAGCTATCAGTTAAGAGGGAGTAGGACGTGGTCAATCTTTTGCTTGCCGTGATTTATGTGGCGTTCATCAGTCTTGGTTTGCCGGATGCGGTGTTGGGTGCCGCATGGCCGACGATGAGTGTCGATTTGGGTGCGCCCATCTCTTGGGCTGGCGGCATTTCCATGACGATTTCCGCTGGAACCATCGTCTCCGCGCTGCTTTCCGACCGTATGACCTTGCGTTTTGGGGCGGGCAAAGTCACCGCGGTTTCCGTGGCTTTGACGGCGTTGGCGTTGTTTGGCTTTTCGGTGGCTCCGAACTATTGGGTGCTGATTCTGCTTGCCATCCCGTACGGCTTGGGCGCTGGCGGAGTTGATGCGGCCCTCAACAACTATGTGGCCATTCACTACGAGAGCCGTCATATGAGCTGGCTGCACGCCATGTGGGGCATCGGCGCATTGACCGGCCCATACATCATGGGATTCGCTTTGGGTGCGGGCCAAGGCTGGTCGTGGGGCTACCGTTACATCTCCATACTGCAGGTTGCGCTCACCGCCGTTCTTATTTTCAGCCTGCCACTGTGGAAGAAGCGTTCCGAGGTGAAGACGGGCGAAGTTTCCGGCGAATCCGACGGAACAGCCAATAATGAAACTCGCAAACCGCTTAGTGTGCGAGGCGTGCTTGCCATTCGCGGCGCCAAAGAAATCCTGGTGATGTTCTTCTGCTACTGTGCGCTGGAATCCACGGCCATGCTGTGGGGCAGTAGCTACATGGTGCTCGGCAAAGGCATTGATAAGACCACGGCCGCCACGTGGGCCAGCCTGTTCTGCATCGGCATCACCGTAGGCCGCTTGGCGAGTGGCTTTCTGACCATGAAGTTCGACGATCCGACCATGATTCGTCTGGGCCAGGCGCTCGTACTGACCGGTATCGTTAGCATGTTATTGCCGTTGCCGCACAATATCGGCACTATTATGGGGCTGATGGTCATCGGTCTCGGCTGCGCTCCGATTTACCCGTGCGTCATTCATTCCACGCCGGCATATTTTGGCGAAGACAAATCACAGGCAATCGTCGGCATGCAGATGGCATGCGCATACGTCGGCTCGATGTGCATGCCGCCGGTATTCGGCTTGATCGCACAGCATGTCAGCGTGCTGTGGTTCCCTCTGTACATGTTGGTTTTCCTGGTGCTGATGGTGATCATGCACGAGAGCCTGCGTAAAAAGTGCGCTGGTCAGACCATCGGCTGATAGGGCGTTGCCGCCACTGCGTCTGCGATGCCATGAGCAGCATTGTAGATTTCGCATATACGGTTAGGGCTACTGAAACCGAGCGCCACATACCATACGATAAACAGTACGGCCACGGTCGCGGTCAATGGCAGTCGTTGTGTTTTCAAACGAATAAGACACAACAGGATCACAGTGGCAAGCAAGGCGATGAATGATGCCGAAAGGTAGCGTAGCCAAGTCAAACCGTATGCGTTGATGTACAGCCCTAGTCGAAGTGCCGCTGAAGTCAGAATAATGGTTGTTAACGCCAGCAATGCGACCAATGTGATGTTGAGCGTGCGTGTGCGTGGTGCGAGAGTGATCGCCAAGCCGAACAAGGTCACATTAATGGCCGTGACTGCCAACAGTTGAAAGAATCCGCTGCGTGCGTATTCGCTATAGGTCAATCCATCTGGCAGTGCGATTGAACCGTCAGTGAGCAATCCTGCGAACAGGAACCGGACTTGTACGGCACAAAACAGCGCGTACACCATCAGGGTCACGGCCAGTACCACGAACGCTGTTATTGAACTGAGGGAGAAACGTTGCTTCGGCGGTGTGGAAGTGGGTTCGGTGTCGATACTGATGAGCAGAGAGAACAGCAATGGCCACGGCAATACGATGAACATGATGTGAAGAATGAGCGCCATCGGATTGAAATCACGGAGAACGTTCAACACCTCATATTGCACTATTTGATCGGCGCCGACAAGCAACGGTATGATCGTCAAAAGCAATGGAATGGAAATCAGCAGCGCGATGCCGATTTCGCGCACTTTTGAACGTTGTCTCGACGCGACTGCGAATCTTGCGAATATGACGGAAAACGGTTCCGCAAAATCGCGAATGTGAATAAACGGCTGCTGCAACCAGCCGGTAAACCAATTCCAGACAACTTGAAGTGGACGACGAACATCGTAACGCCCGTTGACCAGCTGACAGTGCAGCATAAGCAACGCCGGTTGAACGAATTGCGTGGTGAGCGCGTATTCGTCGTTTCCCGAATAGTACCAGGTCGACTGAGCGAGTATATTCCACACGCCAATGGCGACGATGCTTCCTAAAGCAAGCCAAACAAGAACTTGTTTTCGTGCGGTTTTCCAGTGCAGCGCGGTTACGGTAAGCGCACAGATGATCCAGAAAACCGGCAGTTCATATCCGATAAGCCATGTCGGAGGTATGCTGCAGATCAGACGGTCGAATGCGAAAGTGATGAGAAATGCAGCGCCAATGGTGATGGCCGCGCGTTTGTCGAGGGGGCGTTGCGCTATTTCTTCCTGCGTGATTTTGGGTTTCGACAAAGGCTGTTCCTCCTGATGTGCGGATGATTCTTGTGTTGGTTGGTTTTCTTGTGCTCTTGGTGTTTCTTGAGTCTCTCGCATTTCTCGTAATGACGATGATTGTTGAGATTGTGATGGGGAAGTGCTGGCTGGTTCCGTCATAACAAATTCCTTCCTTGAGTGTGTTGGATGTCATCGTACATATCGAAAAACGATAGAAAAATATCGACTAACATACTTTCACAAGATTTGCATATCGAATATCGATAGATTATTATCGATATTCAGGTTTATTGGATTGAAGGAGACGGATATTATGTCGAATTCCGCGGCGAAACGTTCCATGGTGATTGGCGTATTGCGTGTGCTGATTGTGATAATTGCAATATGCTGCCTCGGACTGCAGGTCAGTGCGATTGCGGCATCCGCTGGCGTTGCTTCCAAGTATGCCGACGCTGACTCGATGCATTGGCTGTATGCGGTTGCCGCAGTGCTGATTGTCGCTTGCTTCGAGTCCGCGTTGGTACCGCTGTGGAGATTGCTGACCTTGGTTGAAAAACGCGATGTCTTTTCCGGTAAGGCCACGCGTTGGGTGAATCACATTCTCGTATATGCGGGGATTGAAGGCGTACTGGTGCTCGCTGTGATGGTTGGTCAAATCTGGTTGTCGCCTTCGCGCTTTCTGATGGCTGCGGTGGGGGTCGACTGGCAAATGTTTCCATACGTCGTGCTGGCGGTCGGTGCGGCAACGCTTCTGCTGATCGCAGCGTTCGAACTGTTGATGGTGGTGATGCGCTCGCTGCTGATGCAGGCCATCGAACAGCGTGACGAATTGGCGGCGGTGATTTGATATGGCCATTCGCGTGAATCTTGATGTGATGCTCGCCAAAAGAAAAATGAGTGTCAATGAACTGGCGGAGGCTATAGGCATAACGCCGGTCAATGTTTCGGTGTTGAAGAACGGACGTGCCAAGGCAATACGGTTTTCCACGCTTGATGCCATATGTGAGACATTGCATTGCCAACCGGGAGATGTGCTCGAATGGGTTGATGGCGAAGGTGAGTGACGTCTCACGGTGATGCAATAATCGAACGTATGTACGAATGTTTGAACTTGTTCTCAGAGCCGACCAAAGCATGGTTCAAACATGCGTTCAATCGGCCCACCGAAGCCCAGCGGCAGGCGTGGCCAGCCATCCATTCCGGCGGGAACGTGCTCGTTGTGGCGCCCACTGGGTCGGGTAAAACCCTCTGTGCGTTCCTTTCGGCTCTTGACCGGCTTATGGCGGGCGGAGCGCGTTCCGCAGGAGTGGACATTCATGGCGAAACCGCGGCAACCGAGAGCCATACGGAACGAAGAACTGTGAAGAAGGGTTCCCGCAAGAAAACGAAGCGTAACGTCAAAGTGCTGTATATTTCGCCGTTGAAGGCGCTTGGCGCCGATGTGACGAAGAATCTTGAACTGCCATTGCAGGGAATTTCTCAACAGTGCGAGGCGATGGGGCTGCCCGTTCCCGATGTTGAAGTGGCTATGCGCAGCGGTGATTCCACACCTGAACAACGTCGAAAAATCGTCAGCCATCCGCCGGATATTCTCGTCACCACGCCAGAATCATTATTCCTGCTGCTTACCTCTAAAGCGAACAGCATATTGGTGGGTGTGGAAACAGTGATCGTCGATGAGGTGCATGCGGTAGCAGGTACGAAGCGAGGCGCGCATCTCGCATTAAGTCTTGAACGCCTTGACGATATGATCGGACATCCAGTGCAGCGCATAGGGTTATCGGCAACCGTTAATCCCGTTGAGGAAGTAGCGCGGTTCCTTGGAGGTTCGCAACCGGTAACGGTGGTGAACCCCGGCGATGCTCCGGCTATGGATTTGAGGGCCGTGGTACCGTTGCGCAATATGCTTGACACCAGCGCTACAGGTGGTTCGGTATGGCCGGCTCTTGAACGGTCCATTCTCGATGAGGTGTTGCGGCACCGAACCACATTGGTGTTCGTCAACTCGCGTGGATTGGCAGAGAAGCTTACTGCACGGCTCAACGATATGTATGCGGAGTCGAAACAGGGCACGGAAGCAACCGATTTGAATGAGCACCGTGACTTGGGCTCACCGGAAGGCCGCGAGCAATTTGCCGGGCATTACGATTCGGTGGTGGGGTCCACCACCATGCTGGTTGAATCGCATGACGATGTTAATGTGATTGCCATGGCGCATCACGGGTCCGTGTCAAAAGATCGGCGCAAATGGATCGAAGAGCAGTTGAAATGCGGTCAGTTGCGTTGTGTGGTGGCCACTTCCAGCTTGGAACTCGGCATCGATATGGGCTCTGTGGATCTGGTGATTCAGGTGGCTGCCCCATTGTCGATCGCATCGGGATTGCAGCGAGTGGGCCGTGCCGACCACAATGTCGGGGGAGTCTCGCATGCGTTGTTCTTCCCCGTCACCCGACAGCAGATTATTGGCGTAACAGCCAGCATGGAATGTATGCGGGAAGGGGCTATAGAACCATTGCGCATGCCCCGCAATCCTCTGGATGTGCTCGCACAGCAGACCGTTGCGGCCGCGGCCATGGAAGATCTTCCCACGAATGATTGGTACGACCTCGTGCGTCGTTCCGCGCCTTTCCGAGATCTCGACCGGTCCATGTTCGATGCGGTTATCGGCATGATGACAGGCACGTACAACAGTGAGGACTTTTCCGCATTCCGACCGCCGCTGCAATATAACGAAGAAGCGGGACTGATTTCCGCACGTCCAGGAGCGCAACGTTTGGCAGTGACCAGCGGCGGCACCATACCTGACCGTGGCATGTACACGGTGGTGCTTCCAGAAGAAGGCTCCGGTCCGGGCCCTCGGCGGGTAGGTGAGCTGGACGAGGAAATGGTATACGAATCCCGTGTGGGAGACATCATCACCTTGGGGACTTCGACTTGGCAGATCCAAGAGATCACACGAGACAGGGTAGTGGTGGTCCCCGCACCGGGCCGTACCGCACGCCTGCCATTTTGGCATGGGGACCAGGACGGGCGCGATTATGGTTTCGGATTGGCACAAGGGCGTTTGACACGCGAACTCAGCCAAAGGTTGCACAGACATGAACCAGAAAAGAATGGTGATCAGAATACGGTCCAAACTGTATCGGAAGTGCGGTTTGACCGTGAGGCCACACAACGTTTGAAACGGGACGGTCTTGACCGCAATGCCATAAGCAATCTTGCCAAACTGCTTGACGAACAACGTGAGGCGACCGGTGTGATTCCTTCGGATCGTGATCTCGTGGTGGAACGTTGTCAGGATGAAGGTGGGGATTGGCGCATTATCATCCATTCGCCATACGGTAGGCGCGTGCATGAGCCTTGGGCGTTGGCTATTACCGCGCGAATCAAACAGCGGTTTGGTTTCGATGGTCAAGTGTATGCGGCCGACGATGGCATCGTTCTACGATTGCCGGACGGTTATGGCGATTTGCCGATGTGTGAGCTTCTGCTGTTCGACGTGGACGAATTGCAGCGCATCGTTGAGACACAGGTTGGCGAAAGCGTGCTCTATATGGCCCGATTCCGCGAATGCGCGGCCAGGTCACTTTTTCTGCCGCGCACTCGTCCAGGCAAGCGTGTGCCGCTATGGCAGCAGAGGTTGAAGGCCGCACAACTATTGAATGCGGCCCGTACCCGTAAGAATTTTCCCCTATTGCTGGAAACCGCGCGCGAATGCCTGCAGGATGTGTACGATCTTCCCGCATTGCACACGATTATGAACGGGTTGAATGCTGGAACGATACTGCTGTCGGAAGCGGTTACCGAAACGCCGTCTCCGTTCGCGGAGAACATGCTGTTTGGTTTCGTTGGATCGGTGATGTACCAGTATGACGTGCCGCAGGCCGAACGAAGCACGCAGTTGCTGTCCATGGATCTGGAAGTGCTCGAACGGCTTCTAGGAAGCACGGATATGGCATCGTTGTTGGACGCCGAAGCTATTACACAAGTGGAGGGCGAGCTTGCTGGGCGAACATTCTGGAATGATCTCGCCGAAGAAGATATCAGCGGGCGCGTAACAAGATACGCCAAAACGCATGGACCATTCACCGCTGACAAGATGATTGCCGAACTGGGCATTGACGCGGCTCAGGCGGTGCATGCGCTTGATGAACTGGATGCCCGAGGAGAACTCATCAAGGGAAGATTCACTGATTCAGGTGAGACTTCCGAAAAGAACGATATTCAGCAATGGCTCCACAAGGATGTTTTCCGGCGTATTCGAGCATTGTCTCTTGCCAAGGCCAGAAAGGCCGTCAAACCGGTCGATTCGAGCGTCTATCAGGCGTTTCTGCTTAATCGTCAGGGCGTTGGCCCTGTTGGAGGTGAACGCTACGAAGGCGTTGATGGTCTGATGCGTGTCATCGAGCAGTTGGAAGGCGTGTTCCTGAACGCTTCGGTATGGGAGTCCATGGTATTCCCGGCACGTGTGCGTGACTATCAGCCTAGTATGCTCGACGAACTCATCTCATCGTCGGATGTGGTGTGGGTCGGTTCGAAAGCAAGTGGATCCAACGCCAAAGAAGCTGGTGAGATCGCCTTCTATCCAGCAGGTTCCTTGCTGCTCAACCAGCCTGAATCGGCGGTGGATAAGCTGAACGATAATGAAACGTTGACCATGCCGGATGCCGTGTTAACGGCGTTAAGCGGTGGCGGAGCGTTTCCTATTCAACTGCTTTCAGCCGTGACAAAAACCATCTGGCTTGAGCATGCCGAAGCGCAGGTGAACCCCGAAACGGGCGAAATCATCTTTCCGGCATGGGGCGAGCGGCAGTTCGAAGAAGCCTTATGGTCACTGGTATGGCAGGGGAAAATGACGAACAGTTCGTTCGCACCAGTACGAGCGCTTCTGCACGGAGGCAAAACCGTTCACGCACCCCGTCGTGCCGCGCGTAGACGCGTCACCATGCGTCCTCCAACACCATTGGCGCTGAGTGGATTATGGTCCGCAGTATCTTGTGGCGACGGGCGAACCGTTATGCCAAACAAACCACTAGACGGTGTTATCGAGCCGGGCATGCTCGAAAACAGCGATACCGGCATTGACATGGCGCATACGGCAAGTGTAGAGGAGCGTGAGCTGGCGCTCATCGACTCATTACTGGACCGATACGGCGTGATTGCCGCTCCTTTGGTTGATAAGGAACGGATTGCCGGAGGATTTTCAGCGCTCTATCCGGTACTCAAACGAATGGAAGAACATGGCACACTGGTCCGAGGCATGTTCGTGAAAGGTTTTGGCGCGGCACAATTCGCGGAACGAGACACCGTCGACGCGCTGCGCAGCGACACGCAATGGCACAGTCAATCCTGCGTTGCGCTCGACGTGACCGATCCCGCCAATCTCACTGGTTCCGCAATCGCCTGGCCAGAACAGGATTACCTCAAACCAGCACGCAGATCCGGTTCCATCATTGTGCTCAAACAAGGCGAACCGGTACTGTTCTCCGTGCCAAAAAGCCATAAAATTGTCAGCTTCACCGCAGACGAAACAATATTAAGACCGTCATGCGCCGAACTTGTCTATGTATTGCAGCGCCAACCCAGCGGCAGCATCAGCTTCAGCGAAATGAACGGAACATCATTGAAAGCACGCAATGAATACCGGCAAATCCTTTACGCCGCAGGTTTCGTCGATAGTCCGCAAGGCATGAAACTTTACTGTTGAAAAAGATCATCATCGCTAATGCATAGTGACAGCGCGGACGAAAACGCAGGACAACAATGCCCGCGTCCCACGAACGGAATCCTAAACGATTCCAAACTTCGCAAAACGCGGGCACGTCATATTGCAATGGGTTAGCCGACAATGGCGATTGGCGTGGAAAGTTCCGTACCAGAACCGTCACGACGCATATCCGGCTTTGGCAATTCCACGCCGGCACCGCCCTGCGTGGAAGCGTGTACGGGGTATGTGCCCACAAATGCGAGAATCAACGTATCCTGTCCCTTGAGGAAGCGCTGCGAACGAACGCCACCGGTACCGCGGCCCTTCGTCGGATACATTTCCAACGGGGTTACCTTCGCGGAACCATTCTCCGTACCCGGCAACGCTTCGGAATCACCTGCAATCGTCAACACCACAGCTCCAGACGCGGAGAACAGGCCATTCTCGCCTTCTTCATAATTCCATGCCACCTTGCTGGCGGGAACCACAGCGAACGCAGCCACTGAGCAGCCTTCAGCCAGGCGAATGCCTGCCATGCCTCCGGCGGCGCGTCCCTGCGGGCGTACGTTCTTCGCCTCGAACGTCAGCAGGGAGGAGTCGGTGGATACGAACACCAGCCGATCCTCGTCACGCGCCTCGGCGGCGGCCAGAACTTCATCATCATCCTTCAAATCGATGACACTCCATGAATCCATGGTGGTGGGCGATTCACGATTCCAACGCTTGACTACACCATTACGCGTACCCAACGCGAGAGGAGTGGACTCTACGGCATTATCGCCGGAATCGTCGGCGGATGGCATGGCGATCGCGGCGATTACACGTTCACCACGAATTGGATCGGTGTTTTCCGTCATACCGATCAATTCTTCGGCGCGAACGCCGCCAGTCACGTGGAGCGGCCCATCTGCAGACACAACCGGCAATTCCACGACATGCGCCACAATCAGACGGCCGGCAGATGTGATCAAACCATATGAAGAACGCGTGGTCGTGCGGAAGATCGAAATAATCTGATCATCCTTTACACGCTGGTCGGCAGAAGAGCGATTCTCCCAACGCTCTAAAGCGTCTTCGGAGGTACGTGCGATCAGACCAGTGGCTGACAACATCACAGCGCACGGTTCGTCATCAATCTGCAAAGCCATGGCTGCGGCATTGTCTTCGCCGGCTTTTTTCGCGGCCTTCGCGGCGGCGGCGACATCGGCGGCAGCTGACGACACTGTGGCTGCGGCGCGCGCCGCAGCCACAGCGGAGGCGGATACTCCATCATCGCCATGCGCCGTAACGGGCACAAGCCCGCCGTCAGCATCTTCATCCAACAGCACAGTGCGACGTGGCGTGCCATACGTGGCAACAGCCTCGTCCATTTCGGCGATCACCACGCCGTCAAGAGCCTCAGAGGAGGCAAGAATGCGATCCAACTCCTCGATACGTTGCTTCAAATCGTCGCGTTCCGCTTCAAGCTCGATGCGGCTCATTTTCGTCAGGCGACGCAAGCGCAAATCGAGAATGTACTGTGCCTGAATCTCATCCAGATCAAACACCTTGATGAGCTTCGTCTTTGCTGCTTCGGCATCGTCAGACGAGCGAATCACCTGAATCACTTCGTCAATGTCGACCATCGCAAGCAGAAGGCCTTCGACCAGATGCAGACGTTCCAGCGCCTTCTTTTTGCGGAATTTGCTACGACGGCGAATCACCACACGACGATGGTCCACCCACACCTGAAGCATTTCCTTCAAGCCCATGGTGTGTGGGCGACCGTTGACCAACGCCACGTTATTGATGGTGAAATTGTCTTGCAGCGGCGTGTGCTTGAGCAGTTGCGCAAGCACGGCGTTCGGGTCGAAGCCGGTTTTGATTTCAATGACAAGACGAGTACCGTTATGGCGGTCCGTCAGGTCGATTGCGCCGGAAATACCCTCCAGCTTGCGATTCTTTACACCCTCGGAAATACGTTCCAACACACGTTCCGGGCCGACCATGAACGGCAGTTCCGTTACGACAATTGCCTTCTTGCGAGCGGTTACGTTTTCAATATGCGTCACCGAACGCGTGGTCAACGCGCCACGACCGGTCTCGTAGGCCTCGCGAATGCCCTTACGTCCCACAATCACGCCACCGCTCGGCCAGTCCGGACCTGGAACATAGCGCATAAGCTCTTCCAACGTGGCGTCAGGATGATGCATCAAATGTTTGGCTGCGTCAACCACTTCGCCCAGATTGTGCGTTGCCATATTCGTGGCCATGCCAACGGCGATGCCGGAACCGCCATTGACGAGCAGATTCGGAATCGCGGCAGGCAAAACGGTTGGCTCCTGCAGCTTGTTGTCGTAGTTCGGTGTGAAATCCACTGTATCTTCGGCGATATTCGCGTTCATGCCAAGCGCAGCCTGGGCCATACGCGCCTCAGTGTAACGGGAGGCCGCAGGACCGTCGTCAAGAGAACCGAAGTTACCATGGCCATCCACCAACGGCAATCGCATCGCAAACGGCTGCGCAAGACGAACCATTGCCTCATAGATGGCGGAGTCGCCATGCGGGTGAAGCTTACCCATCACCTCGCCGACCACACGAGCCGACTTCATGTACGGACGATCCGGATTGAGGTTCATCTGACCCATCTGGTAGATGATGCGGCGCTGCACCGGCTTCAGACCGTCTCTGGCGTCGGGCAATGCGCGGGCATAGATCACCGAATACGCGTATTCGAGGAAGGACTTGCTCATCTCCTCGTTCAACGGTGTTTCGACGATGTTCTCTTTGACCGTACGCGGGTCAAAGGCTGGTTTTGCCGGTTTGCGGTGCGACACCATGCGGTGAATCTCCTCACGGAAAAGTAATGGTAATCAACCTAGCAATGTTACCAGCCGGTACCACCGCGGTGCTTGAATAGGAGTCATGAGTGTTGAAGTGCCAAGCGACGAAGAGCTGCTTACCATGACCGAACCGGCATGCTACGGAGATGACATGCCATCTGAAGGGGCCCGTGGGGGAGCGTTGCACCTGTCGTCAGTACTTCCTGCGGTTTCCAACGCCATTGGCTGCCCCATGCCAACGGACATTCATTCTGACCCGAAAGGTCTGCAGGAAGCGCTTGGACTGCCGGACGCGGCGTCCGCGGTCGTGGTGCTCGTGGATGGTCTCGGCTACTGGAACCTCAACATGAGACTGGGACATGCGCCCTACTTGCGGTCCCTCATGAACGAGTCCGCCAATCAACGTCCCATCGCCACATGCATGCCGAGCACTACCGTCGCGGCCATGTCTACATTCGGTACGGGAACATGCCCCGGTATGACGGGTATGACCGGCTATACGCAGCTCAATCCGAAAACCGGTGAAATATGCCAGCTGATTTCCTTCAAAAATGCGGTTCCTCCGCTTGAGTTGCAGCAGCAGCCGACCATGTTTGAACAGCTAAGCGCGCAAGGTGTTCGTGTGACCAGTTCTGGATTGCCGAAATTCGCGTTTTCCGCGTTGACGCAGGCTGCCTTGCGTGGCAGTGACTACATTTCCAACGATGATCCGCGCAAGCGTGTCGCAGTCGCGGCTCAGGCGGCGAAAAATCCCGGACTGACGTACCTGTATCTGCGTGATACCGATAAGGTCGGGCATAATTACGGTTGGGATTCCGACAAATGGATTGGCACGTACGAGCGTGTTGACGCTCAGCTCGGCCTTCTCCGCCGCAGCGTGCCCAAAGGCACATTGATTGTGATTGTGGCGGATCACGGTATGATCACCACTGATCCCGAATCCGTGATTGACATTGCACAGGATCAGCGGCTCATGCAGGGCGTCGCCCATGTCGGCGGTGAACCGCGTTGCGTCATGCTCTATGCGGAACAGGGCGAGGCCCCGGAAGACATCGCCACACGGTGGCGTGACGTGTTGGAAGACCGGGCACAAGTGCGTACGCGATCGCAGGCGATTGCGGAGGGTGTGTACGGACCTGTGGTCTCGCGCGTCGAACCGATGATTGGTGATGTGATCGTATCGGCCACGAAGGCCGTCACCATCGTGGATTCCCGTACTCAGGTGGAAAAGGCGATGCATCTGCCGAGCGTGCATGGCTCGCTCACCATGCTCGAGTCCGATATCCCCTGTCTGATCGACGTGGCCTAACATGCAGGGTTTGGCTCAGTCGCCGAACAGAATCTCATCCCAACTTGGCACGGCGGAACGTCCGGCGCGCCGCTTCGATTTGGTGGTGTTTTGGCTGTGCGGATCAGGTGTTTGATTCGTGTTTGCGGTGTTCGAAGCGGTATCCGATGTGGGCGCGACGGTGTTCTGAGCATTGCCTGTTGCATTGGCGTCGGTTGTCGTCATGGTGTTTTCCGGTTGGCTTGACGGCGGGACGTCGGCGGTCATGCTCGATGTGTTCGGCGTGTCGAATTCGTTAGGCGCGCCGATTGGCATGATTGGAACGGAAGGTGCCGCTGAAGGGCGTGCCACCGGCATGGACGGTTCAGGCGTGTTCCATGCCGATACGGTCTGTTCGATTCGTGCCGATCGGGCGGAATTTCCCGGAAGATTCAGCGAAGCGAGGAAATTCTCGTCGGCGTGTTTCTCGGCGTGTCCTTCCTTCGGTGTGTCTTGCTCCCCGATGAGCTTGCGTGCAGCGGAATTCAAACAGCTTACGGCGTTGTCATGCATGTTCCACGACCATTCCGCGCAGACAGTATGGCCGGAGGAAACGAACTGAGCGCTGATTTTCCAAGGTTCCAAGCCAAGTCTGGTGGCCTTCCAAGTCACGTCTTCCAAACGCACCCGCGCCGCCGCGAATGTGCGTTCAATCAGTTCGGAAAGCGTACGTACACGGCTTTCTTTCGGTGCCGGAACGGCGAGGAATTGCTCAATCGCATATTGTTTCTCCGTTTCGACCGAAGCCGAGAAACGCCGAACGAGCGCTTCACTCAACGAATATCTTTCCGCAACACGCGCGGGATCGGCGCCGGCACGAATCAACGACTGAATCTGTGAAATCGGCAGGGTGATCGGAGTGTGCGTCTGCTGTTTCCCCTGCACTTCGGAACGAATCTGCTTGGCTTCCAAAACGGCTCTTTCAAGCGCTTCATCGACCTTTACAGAGAACTTTCCGGCACCTGAAACAAAAACGAGTTCACCGGCATCATTAACATGATCGAACCGCGCTTCCTCGAGTAAATTCTCAGGCACAACACACCACTTTCCTTCAAGAATTACTGTTTATTCTATTGTGCCCCACGTGTCGGATTTTACGAGTATTTCGAATCGTGTATCCTATGCGGGGTAAAAGTCATGTATCCTATGGCGCATAAGCACCATAGATGACGAAAGGAATCTCGATGGCACAGGATTATGATTCCCCGCGCAACAAGGACGAGGACGAGGAGTCGCTCCAGGCTTTGGGCAAGAGCTCCCAGAACACTTCCAACGACATGGACGATGACGAGAATGCCATCGCCGAGGATTACGAGCTGCCGGGCGCAGACCTCAGCAACGAGGACGCTTCGGTGACCGTCATTCCTATGCAGGGGGACGAGTTCATCTGTTCCGAATGCTTCCTGGTGAAGCATCGCAGCCAGCTCGCATACACCACTGACGATGGCCAGCCGGTGTGTCAGGAGTGCGCTGCCTGATGGCGTTCGACGAAACATACAACGAGCCGGAAAACGTCGAGGTTCTAGTAAAGTCGCTGAATCCCGACCAACCGGCGGAACTGTACTATGCCCATGCCGGGGATGCCGGCGCCGATTTGCGTACCACCGAGGAAGTCACATTGAAGCCGTTCCAGAGGGCGCTGGTGCCTACGGGAGTGGCGATAGCGCTTCCAGCGGGTTATGTGGCCTTGGTACATCCACGGTCCGGTCTTGCCGTCAAACAGGGCGTTACCGTGTTGAACGCACCTGGAACCATTGACGCGGGCTACCGTGGCGAAATCAAGGTGCCTCTGATCAATCTTGATCCGGAACACACCGTGACGTTCCACCCGGGGGACCGCATCGCGCAGCTGGTCATCCAGCGTTATGTCGAGGCTAGGTTCATCGAAGCGGAGACGTTGCCCGGATCTGACCGTGCTGAGCGTGGCTTCGGATCCACCGGCGTGGCTTCCTGAACCGAGCATGCGGAGGCATAAGTGCCAAGAATCCGCAAATGCTGGCGACACAATGGTTTTCGGGGGTATCTGGCCGTGCAACACGCGGTCGGATACCTCGGACATACCGTGATGCACGGGTAGTATAGGGAGCATTGCGAGCGAGGAGGTGGACGATGGGAGACATTGAACACGAGGTTCGTTCTGCCCGAATGTTGGGCTGCGAGATCAGCACGAATCCGCTTGATCCGCTTGAGCCGATTCTGAAGATGTGCGAATACCATCATCCCGATGAGGATATGAGCATTCTTGAACGTGCTTATGAGCGTGCAGTCAAGCAGCATTCTTCACAACGGCGCAAGTCGGGCGAACCGTACATCATCCATCCGTTGGCTGTGGCGCAGATTCTTGCGGACCTTGGCATGGGGCCGCTGGTTGTGGCCGCGGGCCTACTGCATGATACGGTCGAAGACACCGACTACACGCTTGACGAGTGCCGTGCCGAGTTTGGCGATACCGTGACAGGTTTGGTCGATGGCGTCACCAAGCTTTCCAAGATGGAATACGGCGATTCCGCTCAGGCTGAAACCATCCGCAAGATGGTGGTCGCGATGAGCCGGGATGTGCGTGTGCTGGTCGTCAAACTTGCCGATCGCGTGCATAACGCGCGTACGTGGCGTTACGTCAAAACGCCGAGCGCACAGAAGAAAGCGCACGAAACGCTCGACGTGTATGCGCCACTTGCCAATCGTCTCGGTATGAATGCCATCAAAACCGAATTGGAAGAGCTCAGCTTCAAAGTGCTCTATCCGAAAATCTATAACGAAATCGTGGTGCTTGTCGCACGTCGTGCGGGCCAGCGAGACGTGTATTTGAAGCAGATTCTTGCTGAGATTAACGAAGATCTTGACGAGCAGAACATTTCGGCGTACGTGACGGGACGTCCGAAGGATTATTTCTCGATTTATCAGAAAATGATCGTACGCGGACATGATTTTGCGAATATCTACGATTTGGTGGGTGTACGCATCATCGTCGATACGATCCAGGATTGTTATGCTGCGTTGGGTGCGGTGCATGCGCGTTGGAACCCTGTTCCAGGTCGTTTCAAGGATTACATCGCCATGCCGAAACTCAACATGTATCAGAGCTTGCACACCACGGTGGTTGGCCCTGGCGGCAAGCCTGTCGAGATTCAGATTCGCACGTGGGATATGCATCGTCGTGCGGAATTCGGTATCGCCGCGCATTGGAAGTACAAGGAGAACGGTCAGGCCGGTCGCGCGTTGAGCTCGCCTGATAAGTCCGATCGCAAGCGTGGCGAGAATCAGGAGTTGAGCGAAGCCGACAATCTCAAGTGGATTCAGCAGCTTGCCGCCTGGACGAGTGAGACTCCGGATTCCAACGAGTTTCTGGGCTCTCTGAAGGAAGATCTGGGTGCTTCCGAAGTTTACGTGTTCACGCCGAAAGGCAAGATCGTATCGTTGCCTGCCGAGGCGACACCGATTGATTTCGCCTATGCGGTGCATACCGAAGTCGGTCACCGTACCATGGGTGCTCGTGTGAACGGCCGTTTGGTGCCGCTCGACACCAAGCTTGAAAACGGCGACACCGTTGAAGTGCTCACGTCGAAGTCCGAATCAGCTGGTCCGTCTCGTGACTGGCTGAGCTTCGCGAAGAGCCCGAAAGCCCGTAACAAGATTCGCCAATGGTTCAGCAAGGAACGTCGTACCGAAGCTATTGAAGAAGGTCGCGATGAACTGACGCGAGCCATGCGCAAGCGCAACCTTCCGATCGCAACATTGTTGACTCCCGAAGCGTTGGTCGGTATTGCTGACGAGTTGAATCTCGCCAATGCTGAGGCTGTGTTCGTGGCAATCGGTGAAGGGCAGATCTCCACACAGAACGTCATTTCGCACTTGGTTCGCGATGCGGGCAGCGACGAAGTGAACGAAGAAGTGGAACAGGAGGCGCTGCCGCTCAAGCAGGTGGAACGCACCAAGAAGACCACCAGCTCGCTGGGTATTTCCGTCAAAGGCGTGGGAGACATTTGGGTCAAGCTTGCCCGATGCTGCATGCCGGTGCCTGGAGACCAGATTATTGGCTTCATCACCCGCAATCAGGGCGTATCCGTGCATCGTGTGGACTGCCAGAACATGCTGGACTTGCAGAAGCGTCAGCCAGAACGCGTGGTCGATGTGCAGTGGACCAGCACCAAGGGCGTGTTCATGGTCAAGATTCAAGTGGAGGCGCTTGATCGCCCGCATCTGCTGAGTGATGTGACGCGTGTGCTTTCCGATCATGGTGTGAACATTATTTCCGGCTCCATTTCCACGGGTACCGATCGTGTGGCCACCAGCCAGTTCAGCTTTGAAATGGCTGATCCGCAGCATTTGAACACTTTGCTTGCCGCAGTGCGTAAGATCGAAGGCGTGTTCGACGTGTACCGTATCACCGGTGCCAAGGATTCCGCCGAACCACGCTTGCGTAAAATCTGACACAATCAGTGCGGTCGTGAGACTCATCTGAACTGCTGCAGATCCTCTCGGAAATAATGAAAAGCCCCTCAAGTTGAACTGCGCCCCGTTTGTTGGACGTTGTTAATTAGGATACAGCCCTAGACCGCGAGGGACATGCTCCGGAACTCCTCCGGGGTGTGTCCCTCGAGTCGTATCTGGCGCCGTCTGGTGTTCCAATGGATGATGTAGGCGTCCAGTTCGCGTTTGAACTGTTCGTACGAGTCGAACTCCCGGCCTCGGTAGAACTCGTCCTTCAAGTGGCCGAAGACCTGCTCGGTGGCGGCGTTGTCCAGGCAGTTGCCCTTGCGGCTCATGGACTGGCGGATGCCGAGGCGTTCGAGCTCGTCCCGCCACCATTGGTGCTGGTACTGCCATCCCATGTCGCTGTGCAGGATCGGCTCCGCGCCGGCGGGCAGGCGCTCCGCGAGCATGGCGAGCAGGCGCCTCTGCTGCCCGAGGTCCGGACTGCGGCTCACGTCCCAGGCGACGATCTCCTTGCTGGCCATGTCGTACACGGGCGCGAGGTACGCCTTGCCGCCCGCGACCTTGAACTCGGTGACGTCGGTCCCGAGCTTGGAGAACGGACGGGCCGCGTCGAAGTCGCGTTTGAGCAGGTTATGCACGTGATCGCCCGTCTCGCCCCTGTACGAGCTGTACCTCCTCCACGGGTTCCTGGAGCGGATGGCGCATCTCAGTCCCATGCGGCGCATGACCCCGAGCACGGTTTTGGCGGATATGCGCGTGCCGAACTCGTGGACCAGGCACATGCGCACCTGCCGGTGGCCGCACCCGTTCGGGGTGCGCTCCCATATCTCCCGTACCATCGGCTCCACGTCCGGCCTGGACACGTGCGCCGGGCGCGACAGGTGATGGTAGTACGTGGATCGCGGCAGCCCGGCTATCTCGAGGAGGTGGTCGAGCCGGTGTCCCCGCCCTGCGAGCAGTCGGACGACGGCGCTTCTCTCGCGTCTCGTGACTTCTGCGCCCGCAGGGCCCGGAGTTTTTCCAGGTACGCGACCTTCGCCTTCAGATAGGCGACCTGTTCGGCGAGCTCCTGCTCGCGCGTGGGTTCGGGTTTCGGTTTGGATTTCGAGCCTCTGGGCCTGCCCTTGGGCCTCGGCCTGAGCGCCTCCGGGCCTCCCGCCCGGTACTCGCGGCACCAGCGTTCCAACGGCGCGATGCTCGCGATCGCGTACTTCGCCATGACCTCCGTCTTGGTCATGCCGTTCTCGACGTGGTCGCGCGCGGCTGCGACCTTCGTCTCCCAGTCGTAGCGTCTGCTGCCGTTGCCTCCCATGACCGCCTCCTCGCCGCCGGACCTGTACAGCCTGATCCAGTTTCTCGCGGTATACACCGGTATGGCAAGCCGTCTGGCGAGCGTGTTCCCGCCGGCTCCGGCCTTGATGAGTTCCAGCGCCTCGCGGCGGAACCCGTCGTCGTAACGTCTCCTTCGATCCTCACGCATACGAAAGAACCGCACCTCCGATCATCGAATCTGAATTTCTTCAGTCCAACAATCGGGGTGCGGTTCAAGTGAGGGGCTTTTCATTATTTTGCTATGAAGCTTGTTGATGCGAAACTTACTTCAACACTTCGATGGAAGTGATGCCGACCGGCTCGAGCGGAGCGTCGGAACGATCGGTTGCCACGGAATCGAGCTTGTCGACAACGGCCTTGGACTCGTCATCCGCGACTTCGCCGAAGATGGTGTGATGGCCGTTGAGCCATTCGGTCGGCACGGTGGTGATGAAGAACTGGGAGCCGTTGGTGCCGTGGATCTTGCCGTCCATGCCGCGGCGCAGGCCGGCATTCGCCATGGCCAGCAGGTACGGGCGATCGAAGGTCAGACCAGGAACGATTTCATCATCGAAGTTGTAACCCGGACCGCCGGTGCCGGTGCCCAGCGGGCAGCCGCCCTGAATCATGAAATCCTTGATGATGCGGTGGAAGGTCAGACCATCGTAGAACGGCTTGTGGCTCGGCTGGCCGGTGAATGGGTCGGCCCATTCCTTTTCGCCGGTGGCGAGGCCGAGGAAGTTGGCCACGGTTTCCGGGGTCTTGTCGTCGAACAGGTCGATCTTGATGTCGCCTTCAGTGGTGTGCATGATAACTGTAGTCATGGCTCCAAGTGTCTCATGGGCTTGAGACCGGCGATGGTGCGATTGCGGTAATGACGCAGAGAGCCGTGGAATGTCCGCGGCCGATAGCCGGGAAGCCGAGCCGCAACGTGAGATGTCATGCGAGTTGGCTCGCGATGATCAACGCGCCGGCAATAACCATGAGCGCCGAGAAAACACGCAAAAAGAGTCCTTTTGCGTGTCTTCCCAGTTTTTTGGATCCGATTGCGACGGATATCAGGACCAGTCCGACGGCCAGCGGCACCAAGGCCAGCAGAAGCAGCGGTTTTTCCATGGCATCTCCTCTCGAACGCTGTGATTCAGATGTTTCGATGCTCGGTTTTTCTGCGCTTGCTGACAAGGGCCATGGAGCAGCATGTCGATACGCACAGATTCACTATGCAGGTCGCTGCCGGCAGTAGCCGTATGAACGGCTGACTGTAGAAATCGATAACATCCGGCTCCATGGATCCTGAGTACATTTCAAAAACCGGATACGATGCGAGAGCCAGCGCCGAACTCACGAGGAACGGTATCCAAATGACGGACAGCCGCAGGATGGATACCGTTCGGCCTTCCCGATGAACTTTTTTCGAGAACATAAAAAGAGACCAAGAGGCCACTGCGATTAATGCACCCGTGCAATACAACAGACCGGGGAACTCGCTACGCATGATTCCGTCCTTACTTCAGTTGCAGGTAATTTGGCTTATCGATGTTCTGGATGGTTCGAGGTTATACGGTGTTTTGAGATTGCCATACCTGACATGGCAGTCGAATTGTTCCTTCATCATTTTTGAAGCTGTTGGATAGGCCGTCCAATGACGACTCGAGCTAAACTGGGGAGGGACCGTTGCCCATGCTGATTCTGCGTAATAGTATCTTGTCGGTGTAGCCGTTGCTGCCCACCAAGTGGGTTGTAAGGATAACGACCACATGCCATTACGTGCAATCCAGCCTCCCTTAGCAAACCATTGATTGGACCATGAACCGCGTGCGGCTGTTGTATCCATTCGGATGTTGGACGTTTGTTCTTCCTTTGCCGACGCAATGAGATATTGCATCGTCTCATCCTCGGTTTTCCCGTATACATTCCGCTTCGGATCCTGGACCCAATCAATCACTTCCGATCTATCCATCCCTATTTCCTCATATACTGCCTGATTGTATTTCATGCCGTCTGCCAGTGCGGAGGTCGGGGTGATGATTGCGACGCTGATTGCTGTGATCGTCGCCAATGTTGCCAATGCTTGTTTTTCCATTATGATTCCTTCCCTGATTGCAACTTCGGTTTTGGAAATCGCATACCATTCGAAACAGTGAACTGATTTTGTAGAGGGATATCGTTTTGCATCAAGAGATTTCG
Organism: Bifidobacterium sp. N5G01; assembly: GCF_002742425.1. NCBI lineage: Bacteria > Bacillati > Actinomycetota > Actinomycetes > Bifidobacteriales > Bifidobacteriaceae > Bifidobacterium > Bifidobacterium sp. N5G01. The sequence continues at coordinate 118,026 of NZ_NJNP01000002.1, read as the reverse complement.
GCTGCTCATGGTGTGGTTCCGCAGCCAATAAGAGTGGTACCTTTTCCATGGCATCTCCTCTCGAACGCTGTGATGCAGAGATATCTTTAGTGAATCATGGAATATGGGTAGTTCGGCACTGACTGGTGACGGGATTCGAGCCTGATGTTCGTCGGTGTCGGAATATGTTTTCGCCGTGTAGCATCTGGTAAATAAGGCATTTATTCATGATTGAGGGGAATGGAGGACGGTTATGCGAAGAAGAAGGACCATGGCTTATCGGATTGCGGTGTTGCTTACGGCATGCGCGCTGGGGTGGGGGACTGCAGCGCCCGCCGCCGATGCCTCCGTTATCCAACCGGACCAGGACTCGTCTTCCCGTGCGACCGTGCTCGGTTACGACAATCTGCTGTGCAAGTTATTCCCGAGTTTGGATATCTGCAGGAAGCAATGATGAGATCACCATCGTCGTTTTTTTGGACGCCGTGCGTCCGTATCCGCGTGGGTTTAGGCTGTCATATCTGTTTATGTCGGTGTCTATCGTGGTTCTGGAGGTCGTCTTCCATGCGATTTCAGCTCCGCTGGGAACTCACGACATTCTGATACTTGCCGCGCTGTGTGCCCTATTGTCCGTGGCACCTTGGCTGGGTATCACAGGGGATTTGCTGTATGTAGCCGTGTTCGCCGCGATGGGGGCGTTTAGCTCTTCGCTTGCATTTCCTGTGCTTGGCGTATTTCTGGTTGCAGCTGTGTGGATCATCCGTCACCGCACGGCTCAGGCTGCGCTGCTACTCGCTGGCTACGTTCTGCTGATGTTCTGGCAGAACGGGAGCGTGCTTGCCCGCATGGCCAGCGATGTTTTGCTGTCCTCCGTCGCGGTTGTCGTCGGCTTCGCGGTCAGGAAGTTCATGGACGGGGCCGAACTGTCCCGGCGGGAGCTGGAGGAATCCCGGATGGGGACGGTCAGGGCCGTGGAATCCATCCGGGCCAAGCTCGCCGCCGGATTGCACGACACGATTGCCAGGGACCTCGCCCGCATCTCCATCTCATTGGAGAGCCTCGCCGCCGCGCACCCGGACCTGTCCGGCGAGATCGCTCCGATAGCCGATCTCGCGCACGATTCCTCACGCCGTCTCAGGCCTATGATCTCGGAACTCAGCCTCGACGCCGCAGCGCCGAGTCTCGCGGCCGCCGTGGAGGAATCCAGACTGATGCTGCGATCAGGGGCACTCGAGTTGGATGCGCATATGCCGGGCGACATCGACGGCGAGATTTCGAGGCAGACGATTCTCACGGGATCACTGTTCGTGAGCGAGACCGCCGCGAACGCTTTGAAATACGCGCGGAGGGGGACGACGGTAGACCTGTTCGCGGAGATCGACGGTGGGGGACTGTCGCTGACGATGGCCAACGACATCAGCGGGAGCTCTTCGGACGGCGCGCTAACGGGAGGCTTCGGCCTTGCGAACCTGAAGTCGCGGATCGAGTCCGAGGGAGGACGGTTGTCCTTCGTCTCGCGTTCCGGACGGTGGATCGTCAACGCGTCCATACCGGATCCGAAAATCCAAGGGGAAGGGGCTGCTGATGAGTGAACCAATCCGCGTCCTGCTTTTGCCGACGACGACGTGATCGTCCGTGAGGGGCTCGCAGGCCTGCTGGACCGCCAAGACGGCATCGACGTGGTTGCCGTCGCCGAGAACGGCAGCATGGCTCTGCGCGAGCTTTCCAGACGGGCCGTGGACGTGGCCCTGTTGGACGTGGACATGCCCGTCCTCGACGGGCTGGCGGCTGCCAAGGAGATGGCAAGGCTGTATCCGTCGGTCGTGGTGGTGATGCTCACCGTGTTCGAGCATGAGGAATCGCTCGCCAGGTCGCTGGCTCTGAACGTGCGCGGGTTCTTGACCAAGGACATCCCCTCCGCGCAACTCGCCCAACTGATTAGACAAGCGCACGCGGGATACTCGGTGTTTGGACCGCGCCCGACCGGTATCCTCGCCGACAGCTATCTGAACTCCGGGAAGAACGATCCCAAATATGACGCCTTCCGCGAGAGGGTGGAACGCCTTCCGGGCTATCTGCGCACCACGTTTGATCTGCTCATCCAGGCGCTGCCGAACAAGACCATCGCCAAACGGCTCGGTCTGAGCGAAGCCACCGTGCGCTCCTACATATCCGAGATCTTCACCACACTCGGATACACTAACCGCGGCGAGCTCACCATCACAGCCATCAAGGCCGGATACTGACTTCTGTTCCTGACCTGGTCTCCGGTGCGGGATGAACTTAGGTATTCCGCATGTTCGTGAATCCTATGGCTGCTGCGAGGACGATCAGTACGGATGTCTCGGCGGGGAGATATCTCAGGAACAATTCGGGAAGCTCCTGTTTCGTTACGATTGCCATGACAACGATGATGGGGCAGACAGACGACGAGCGAAATGGCGAGAGAGACGAAGGCGCGTTTCCAGGAAAAACGCTTGTTCCGCATAGCTACTCCTAATTGCGGGAACGGCACAGAGAGCCGCGGCCGCAAAGGTCTTGACGGTGAAATCAATCTGTACTTCAACATAGTCGAATCCATCATCTCCGTAGAGGCGGATTCGACTATGTTTTCATGCAGACAATAAGCGAAAAACCTTCAACGACATTCTCAACAGCGCAAAACAGACATAGCCAAAATCTGAGCAATCAACGGCGATGATGAAACACGTGACCTTACACTGCACATGCAGTTCCTAACACGCCAGACGCTTACGATTATGATCACATCAACTTCGCAGAATACTCACGAAACAGATACCGCAAACAACGCATCATGCACCACTATCGGCACCATTCTCACACTAGCCATACCAACATTCGGGCAACTTATCGCCGAACCAGCATTCGTACTCATCGATACCGCCATCGTCGGGCATATTGGCGGGCAAGCGCTCGCCGGTCTGTCGGTCGGGTCAACCATCGTGCTCACTGTTGTGGGGCTATGCGTGTTCCTTGCATATAGCACCACATCGCAGGTGGGACGTCTTTTGGGCGCCGGCAAGCGGAGAGAAGGCTTGGAAGCAGGCATTGATGGCCTGTGGTTGGCTGGAATCATTGGCGTGGTGGTGTCTGTGATGCTGTTCGTTATTGCACGCCCGTTGTGCATGGCCATGGGGGCGCAGGGGAGCGTCTTGCACAATGCGGTTGACTACGTGCGTGCCGTGGTGTTCGGTATTCCCGGCATGTTGCTGGTGTATGCGGCCAACGGTATTTTCCGCGGACTGCAGAAGGTTCGCATCACGTTGGTAGCTGCTACGCTGGGTGCGATACTCAATACATTGCTGGATTTGCTGTTTATTCTCGGATTCGGTTGGGGTGTGTTTGGGTCTGGAGTGGCCACGCTGATTTCGCAATGGTTCATGGCAGTGTTGCTTATTGTTCCTGCGATGTTGTGGACTCGTGCGGAAGGTGCCCGTTTACGGCCGCGTTTGTCAGGAGTGTTGAACAGTGCTGGCGATGGTGCGGTGTTGTTCTTGCGCACGCTTGCGTTGCGTGCATGCCTGGTGGCGAATGTGGTGCTGGCTACGCATATGGGCGTGGAAGTGTTGGCTGCGTATCAGGTGGTGAATTCCAGTTGGAATTTCGTGTTGAACATGCTTGATGCCATTGGTATTGCCGGTCAGACGTTGGTTGCCGCGCAGATTGGTGCCCGTCAAGAGGATGAAGCCATGCGTTTGACGAGAATCGCTGGCAGGGCAGGATTATGCGGAGGAACGGTAATCGGTATTGGTTTGATGATTGCCGGATGGTGTGCGTCCCCGCTGTTTTCGCAGTCTACTGAGATTCAGCATCTGATCACCATCGGTATGATGGTTGTTGGCGTGACATTGCCGTTGGCTGGTTGGATGTGGGCTGTTGATGGCATTTTGATTGGGGCAGGGGATTACCGTTATCTTGCATTGACGTGTACGGCGACAGCTGCAATATATGTACCCTGTCTTGCTGCGATTGGTTGGATATGCGATGCGATGCAGGCGTCTTCCGCGCTGCGTATGGCATTGCTGTGGCTTGCGGTGAATCTGTTATTTGTAGGATTGCGTGCCATTTTCAATGGGTCCCGTATCGGAACTTCCACATGGTTGCATATCGCACATTGAAATCAGCTTGTGATGGCAGTTTGACATGACGTGAGATGGGCGATTCCTGCAAAATAAAAATCCCGCATGGTTCCGGCGGACCGGATCATGCGGGATTTTATTTATGAACGAACTTAGGAATGAATCCTAAGAACATGCTCTGGCAATTCAGGAACGTTTGCGCTTAAACACGAACAATGCTCCTGCTGCAACAACCAGAACGGCGACCACCACAACAACGCCGATCACGTTGGAACCGGTGTTGGCAACGTCGGCAGTGTTTGCCTTCTTGTGCGCGGCAGGCTTCGTGTTCTGCTTGTTGTCATCCTTCTTCGGTGCGTTCGGCGTGCTGTCCTTGATGGCCACAGTGAAGCGCACGCGTGCACCTTGGTTGTAGAACACCACCACAGAACCGGTGCTGCCGGTTTCGCGACCATTGAGGAATGCGCTGCTCAACACGATGGAACCGTCATCAGCCACGGTGTAATCCGTGCCGGCGGTCAGCGACTGGTAGTCGTACTGCACGTCTTCCACGGTATTGCCATTGGGGTTGATGGCAACGGTCAGACCGTTGGCATTGGCGGTCTTTTTATCGCTGTCATACTTGTCGTAGTCGAATGCATCGCCATTCGTCAGCTCAGCATTCTTGATTTCGCCATCATTCAGCAGCCACACCTGAGTGCCATGGTACGGGTTTGCAGTACCGATTGCCAGACCGGAATCGGTGACGGCAAACACGCGCAGGCCATGGTTGTTGTTGTCACCGAAACCGTTACGGCTGATGGTCTGGAAGTTCGTGCCATCGGAGGAGACGATCAGGTCAAAGCCACGAGTCTCATCGTTGGAGTAATGCAGGTAGCTGAGCACGCCCACGAAGTTGGTGAAGTTCTCCAGATTCTCTTCGGTAAGCTACTTATCGAGCTCGTTGGTAATGAATTCCGGCAGATACTGCTTGTTCTTGTTGTACAGGTCGAGCAGGCGCTGCAGGGATGCGAGGAACTGGTAACGATCGTCGAGCGTGTAGGTTTCAGCGGCCTGCGGAGCGACACCGTCAGGGGAGACCACGTCGGTCTGCTTGGAGTTGAGATCAGCGCCCATGTCTTCCAGCAGCTGCTGCATGGTGGCCACGTCAGCAACCACTTCGTCGGTCTTGCCGGCTTCTTCAACTGCCTGTGCGGCTTGATCGCTCTCAGATGCTTCGCCTTCGTTCAACGGCATGATGTCATCATCGCTCGGCTTGGTGGTTTCCTGAGATTCGGACTCGGAAGGCTTGGTTGCTTCCTGAGAGTCCGTGTCTGTAGTATTGGAAGTGCCGTTCTGATCATTTTTCTTCAGAGAGTCGAAGAAGATCTTGATGTATTCGATCTGCTTCCGCCACTCTTCCGGAGTGCGCTTCAGAATGTCGCCGTTGGCGAATTGGGTTGCCGGGTAGGCAAGATCACTGATGTCGAAGGTGCCGACGTACAGCTTGCCGTTGTAGGACTGCATACGCCACACATACTGGTTCAGGTGACGGCTCTGCTCGTCGCTGTCGCCCAAGCCGGACAGCATGGTATTGCCATCGATGGTGCCTTTGGAATCGCCGAAGTACTTGTTGTTGGCTTCGCCGGCGAGCATTTCGAAGTTTTCGTTGCCGTCTTCGTCAACGTCCATACGCCACAGGTTGACTGGGCTCTCCAGATCCTTGTACAGGTCGGAGAAGTCCATTTGCATGGCCTTCTGCAGAGCGTTCATCGGATCGTTGTAGCCGCCGATGTACAGGTGGCCCTTGTATACCACCATGTTGGCTGCGCCGGAACGACTCGCTCCGAAGCCCCACTCGTACTTGGCGCCGTCTGCCGGATTGCCGACCAGCGGCTTGAAGGTCCACTTGCCGGTGCTCGCATCCTGCGTGCCACGGAGCAAAGCGAAGGACTGCTTGGTGTTCTTGCCCTTGCCGGTCACCACGGTGACATACAAGTTACCCTTGAATCCGACCATATCCCACACGCAGCCACCGAATACGTTGTCAGTCACAGCGCATGCCGGATAGTTGTACAGGCCCTCGGTCTGGGTAGCGATAGTGGCGAAAGAATCCTGGCCTGCTGACGGGTTGGAAGAAGCCACGATAGTGGCACCGTTATCGGTGATCATGCTGGCGATAAGCTGATTGTTGACCACGGTCAAACCACGGATACCAGCAGTGTAGCCCTTCTTCAGACCAGTGGTCATGGCAGCGGAACGATACACGATTTCAGTGGCATCACCACTGTTCGGATCAACTTCCAGTAGGTACGGCTGACCCTTTGCGGCGGCAGCAAAGTACAGCTTGTCATGGAATTCAACGGCTGCACGATAGCCGTTGACCGCATGCTCTCCGCCAATCGCATTGACGATGATCTTCACTTCACCGGTCTTGACGTTGATCTTGAGCAGCAAGCTGTGGTTCTCGCCATTGTCGAGGAACAGCTCGCCGTTGAACGCAACATCCAAAGCGGCCTTGATGCTGGCATACTTGGTGCCCATGGTGTTAGCCATGTATTTCAGCGTGGAACCCATTGCGGAATAGCAGGTGCCCACGTACATCCAATCGCCATAACCGACCGAAGACCACGAATAGTTCTGACCACGCTCAGCCTCACCCTGCGTGAGGTCATCAGTGGATTCGCCGTTCAAGACGTTCACGATGCCGTCGTCTTCGCCCAGCCCTGCATTGGGGTGCGAAATCTTGGTAGCGGTATAGCCGGCACCAAGTGCGGCGGTATTCGAGGGCTCATCAGCATTGGCGCTGCCCGCTACCGGCAGCAACATGGCGCAAGTCGCAAGCGTTGCGATTGCAGCATTAATCACTTTATGGTAGTTGACCATATTTTCCTTAATAATCTCATATTCTCCGAAAAGATATCCCATCGTATGGCATATCCAATGAAAAAATACCAAAAAGGGTTGACCTAGGGTGCTATACGAAAAACATCGGGAACAAAATCCACCAAATAGTATTGCGTTAACTAGTATTTGCATGACTTTGAGGATTTGCGCATTGAGCGCAGCCCGAAATGCCGTCTTCCGATGATCTGGAAGTGTTGGTCGATTGCTTTATTGCAGAGACAGAGCGATGGGAAACTTGTGATGCCGCATGCATCTACTTGCTGCAGTGAAATGAAATACGGTCAACGGTAGATCGTCAGATGATGTCGAAATGCTTGAGAGCATTCCAAATGCCATTATGATCGACGTCATCGGTAATGTAATCGGCCACCGCCTTCGGCTCTTCGGTGGCGTTGCCCATCGCCACGCCGATGCCGGTAAAGCGCAGCATATCCACGTCATTGCCGCCATCGCCGAACGAAATCGTCTGCTCCTTCGACCAGCCATAATGGTCGAGAAAACGCTGAATGCCACGATCCTTACCTCCGTCGGCGGGAATCAAATCAACGAAATCAGGATGCCAGCGCACGCCACGTGTGTTCGGTAGCAGCGACAACAGCTCGGCTTCCTGGTCACGACTGATGTAGGGGCTCATCTGGAACGTCTCATGTTCCGCCGTGCGTACATGCGGATCGTCAAAGAATACGTCCGGTGCGGTCTTGCCCAAGCTTGCCCATGTGCGGCGCATCTGGTCGTTGCTGTGGTTGAAATACACGTAATCCTCTTCGCCGATGCAGGCGACGATGTCTTCATGCTCATCCAGCCAACGCACGATCGTGGCCACATCGGTTGCGTCAAGCGCATGCTTTTCCAAAAATCCGCTGCCGTCAACGCAGTATTGTCCGTTGAACCCGACAATGCCATCAAAATCAACGGGAATGGTATTGAGAACAACGCTCATCTGTGCTGGAGGGCGGCCGGTACAGATGAAGATCTTGACGCCATTGGCCTGTAGCGCGCGCAATGCGTCGATGGTGGATTGCGGCACAACATGCGTGGTGAAGCTCGTCAACGTTCCGTCGATATCGAAAAACGCAGCCTTGATGTCGATTGCGGTCATGGAAAACACCTTCCGAATATGCAATTTCGTAATTGCTCGCTTGTTTCAGTGTAGGGAGCGGACATGATTGCCGACACACCTGTGCATGCCACTATTGTGCATGATTCCATGCATTCCGGAGGATTGATGAAAATGCTGGAATCATTGCGATTGAACGCCCGCTATAACGAACTCCGATAAGGCAATTTTTAGGTTTCGGCGTCTCGCAGCGGAAGCGTCGCGTATGGTTGGACACGACGCGATGGCATGTAGTCCATCACAGACACGTTGGAAACCATGCAAAGCAATGAGGAAGAAGAAGAGAGGATTCATCATGGCAGAAGCAAATCAGCAGCCGGCAGGATTGCCGGAAGAACCGGTCCGCGTCAATCACACGGTACGTAACATCATCATCGCCGTCGTGGTGGTCGCACTGGTCGCGATCGGAGCGTTCTTTGGAGTTCGTGCGTTCAACGGATCCGACAAGACCGCAGAAAAGGGAACCGAGGCCAACCCGGTGAAGATCGGTGTGGTGGGCGCCACCGATCCGCAGTGGGTGGAATTCAAGAAGCAGGCCGAAAAGCAGAACCTGTACGTCGATATCGTTGATTTCCAGGATTACACTTCCGAGAATCCGGCCGTCGACTCCGGTGAGCTTGACCTCAACGAGTTCCAGCACCTACTGTATCTGGCCAACTACAATGTGCAGAACAACAAGGATCTGCAGCCGATCGGCGGCGTGGCAATCTACCCGCTCGGTGTGTATTCCACCAAGTACAAGAGCGTCGACGAGATTCCTGAAGGCAGCACCATCCCAATTCCGAACGACGAGACCAACCAGGCCCGTGCCATCGGCGTGCTCAAGGCTGCAGGCTTGGTGACGATGAAGGGCGATTGGACGCCGTTCTCCACTCCGCAGGACATCGACGAATCCAAGTCCAAGGTCAAGGTCACCCCGCTGAAGGCCGAACAGGTCGCCAACTCCCTGAAGGACCCGCAGGTCGCGGCAGGCGTCATCAACAATGATTATGTCGCCGACGCTGGTTTGAAGGCCACCGACGCCATTTACCAGGATGACGCCGAATCCGAAGAAGCCCGTCCGTACATCAACATCTTTGCCACTCGCAAGGCCGACGTGAACAACGAGGTCTACAAGAAGGTCGTTAAGATCTTCCAGACCACGAGCGTGCTTGACAAGCTGCAGGAGAATTCCGGCGGCACTGCGGTTCTGGCCGACAAGTTCAGCACATCCGAACTTCAGGATTACCTGAAGACGATCGAACAGGAAGCCAAGGACGCCGAGTAAGTCCTTTTCGGAAAGCTCCCTCCAAGGAGGGGGCTTTCCTGTATGTGCGACCAACGTCAGGCGTGGTTGTATGGTCAAGGGTTGAAAAACCATTAATGAAAGCGGCAGTATGACAGAACACACACCGATCATCACATTCGACCATGTGGTCAAGGAGTTCCGGCAGCGTGGCAGCGGCACTGACGGCGGCAAACGCGGCACGACCGTTGCTCGCGCCGTCGACGATGTGAGCCTCACCATCAATGAAGGTGACATTTTCGGCATCATCGGCTATTCCGGAGCCGGCAAATCCACATTGGTGCGCCTGATAAATGCTTTGGAGAAGCCGACATCGGGTACGGTCACGGTACTTGGCACCGAAGTGTCGTCGCTCAGCGAATCCAAGCTTCGTCCGATTCGACAGAAAATCGGCATGATCTTCCAGCAGTTCAACCTATTCTCCACCAAAACAGTGGCGCAGAACATCGCCTATCCGTTGCAGCTCGACCATTGGCGCAAGGATTATCAGGACAAGCGCGTGGCGCAATTGCTTGACTTCGTAGGCTTAAGCGACCATGCGAACAAATATCCGTCGCAGCTTTCCGGCGGCCAGAAGCAGCGCGTCGGCATCGCCAGGGCATTGGCCACGAATCCTAAGATCCTGCTTGCCGACGAGGCGACCAGCGCTCTGGATCCGGAAACCACTACGGAAGTATTGTCGCTGCTTAAACGAGTCAATAAGGAAATGGGCATCACCATCGTGCTCATCACCCACCAGATGAACGTCGTGCAGCAGATCGCCAACCGTGTGGCGGTCATAAGCTCCGGCAAAGTAGTGGAATCCGGCAGCGTTTACGACGTGTTCGCGGCCCCGCGACAGCCGGTGACCAAACGATTCATCTCCACCGCCATCAGTGGTATTCCTGAAGAGTCGCGCATCAACACCATGCATGAGGAAAATCTCGGACACATCGTCACAGTGCTTATTCGACAGCATGACGTCGAAGAGCGTGAAGACGGTACCGTCATCGCGGCATCCGGGCAGAACATCTCACAACTTATCGCCAAACACGGCGTACGAAGCAGCCTCCTGTACGGCGGTATCGACACTGTCAACGGCGTGGCCATCGGAGCGATCACCTACGAATTCGGCGGAGACAATGTCGAATCGTTCCTGAACGAACTGGCGCAAAACAGCGATATCGTCGATTTCGGTACCGCGGCACAGCCGACACCATATGAACAGGCCCTTATCAAGGCCGGACAGGAGCAGGCATGACACAAATTGAAGGCGTAACCCTCGCAAGCCGTAGCGACTGGACGGTACTACGACCGCTCCTGTTTGAATCCATCGGGCAAACCTTGGAAATGGTGCTCGTCACCATGATCGTGGGCGGTATTCTCGGACTGGTCCTCGGCGTGGTACTCTACGGAACGCGTCCTGGCAACCTATTCGAAAACGCGGTCGTTTACCGCATCCTCGACGTGATCGTGAACATCATCCGACCGATACCGTTCATCATCTTCCTCGCAGCCATGCAACCGTTGACCATCAAAGTCATCGGCACCTCCATCGGCACGGCCGCCGCGATCTTCCCGATGATCATCATGTGCACCATGGCCACATCCAGGCTTGTCGAACAGAATCTGGTTCCCGTCGACTCCGGTGTGATCGAAGCGGCACGAGCCATGGGGGCCTCGAAATTCACCATCGTGCGTACCGTGCTTATTCCGGAGGCGCTCGCGCCGCTGATTCTTGCCTACGCGTTCCTGTTCATCGGCGTGCTCGACATGTCGGCCATGGCCGGATACATCGGCGGCGGCGGTCTTGGTAATTTCGCCATCGCCTACGGATACCAGAAATTCGACCAGACTGTGACTTGGACGGCGGTAATCATTATGATTGTACTTGTTCAGGTGGTGCAGGGCGTCGCCAATGCCATCGCGAAGCACCTGCTGAAACGCTGACAGCAACGGTGAAAGCCGCTTAATCTTAATGGAGAGAAGCAACCAAGGGGGATTCACGCAAGATGACTGAACATGTCGAAATCACGCCGGAACTCATCGAAATCCGCCATTACCTGCACTCACATCCGGAGCGCAGCTTCAAGGAATTCAAAACAAGCGCCTACATTGAGCAACTGCTCAGAGCGCACGACATCGAAATCCTGAACAATCCGCTCGAATCGGGTGTGGTCGGGCTGATCCGCGGAGAACAACCCGGACCGCGCATCGCATTGCGCGCCGACATCGACGGTCTTCCCATTCAGGAAGACACGGGATTGCCATTCTCCTCGGTCAACGATGGAGTCATGCACGGCTGCGGCCACGACCTGCACATGTCATATCTGCTGGGAGCGGCATTCTGGCTTGCCAAACACCGCAAACAAATCAAGGGATCCATCAAACTGCTGTTCCAGCCGTCCGAAGAAACAGGCACCGGCGCACGCGCCATGATCGACGCGGGACTGTTGGCCGATGTCTCCGCCATCATCGGCGCGCACAACAACCCCAACTATGCGCCCGGGCAGATTGCCATCGGCCCTGACCCCATGATGGCCGGATGCGTGAAATTCCATGTCACGCTCCACGCTACGGGCACGCATGCCGGTTACCCGCACAAGGGCACCGGTCCTATCGAAGCGCTCGCCACGATGATTCTCGCGTTGCAGACCATCGTGAGCCGTAATGTGTCGCCATTCCATCCATTGGTGCTTTCCATCACCGAACTGCATGGCGGTCATGTATGGAATGTGGTGCCGGCCAAGGCAAGTTTCCAAGGTACCGTGCGTTACTTCCACAAGTCAGACGGCATCATGGTCGGTGAACGCTTCAAGGAACAGGTCAACGCCATCGCAGCTGGCTACGGGATCACCGCCGACATCGACTGGGACGATTTCCAGGATCCGCTGGTCTCCGACGAGGGACTGTCGAAGATCGTGGCCGATGGCGTGCGGGAATATGCGCAACTTGAGCCGATCCACCCGTCGATGGCGGGGGAGGACTTCTGCGAATACACCGAGGTTGCGTTGCCCGTGTTCGCCTTCATCGGCTCCAATGGTGAGGAAGGATGCCCCGACTGGCACAGCCCGAACTTCGTGGGATTGGACGAATCTTTGCAGGCGGGCGTGGAATTCTATGCCAACGCAGCGTTTACCGTGTTGAACGAACTTGCGTAAGCTGGTCGATCTTCGGCCCAATTCTCCTGTGATCGAAGATAGCTGAAGATATATGCGATATGCACGATGATCATTCGGCACGCATGTGGTTTTTCTCGCCATATGCGTGCCGTTTGCATATCTGATACGCAAATCGCAATACACTAGTCAACTATGACAGACATTCGCTTCGCCCTCGCCCAAATCGATACTTGTGTGGGAGATCTTGACTCCAACGCAGACAAGGTCATGCGTTATGCGCATCTTGCAGCCAACAACAATGCGCAAGTCGTGGTTTTTCCTGAAATGACGCTTACTGGCTATCCGATTGAAGATCTCGCGTTGCGGGCCACCTTCCGCAAAGCCGCATGGAACAAAGCCAACTGGCTTGCTACTGAACTGGCTGCCGATGGGCTTGGCGACCTGTTTGTGGTGGTTGGCACGGTCGGCACTGATCGTGAAACGTCTAAGCCGCGTAATCGACTTGTTGTATTGCATAATGGCGTGGTTTGGGCCGGCTATGACAAGCACTTCCTGCCCAACTACGGTGTGTTTGACGAATTCCGCATTTTCAGTCCTGGTGATAAGTCCATGGTGCTTGATGTGGATGGCGCACGTATTGGTGTGGCTATTTGCGAGGATATCTGGCAGGATGGCGGCCCTGTGGCAGAACTTTCCGAGCAGCATATTGATTTGCTGCTTACCATGAACGGTTCTCCGTATGAGGAAGGCAAAACCGACACCCGCATCGACCTTGCGGTACGCCGTGCGGCCGAAGTGAACGCGCCGATGATCTATCTCAACCAGGTAGGAGGCCAAGACGATCTGGTGTTTGACGGTGGCAGCTTCGTGGTCGATGCCGATGGCACGCTGCTGGAACGTTCGCCGATGTTCATGGAGGATCTGAGCTTCTTCGACCTCGACACCACTGCCGAACGCCAGAAAGCTGGATCTATCGCAGCCAAGCCCGATCCGGACGAAGAGGTGTACACCGCCTGCGTGCTTGGCTTGAAGGATTATATGGCCAAGAACCATTTCAAGGGCGTGTGCCTTGGCCTTTCCGGCGGCATCGACTCCGCATTGGTGGCGGCCATGGCCGCGGACGCCGTGGGAGGAGCTAACGTGTATGGCATTTCCATGCCGAGCATGTACTCGTCTGACGGTTCGAAGGATGATGCCGCCGATCTGGCGAAGAATATTGGAGCGCACTACGACATTCAGCCCATCGAACCGCTGTTCGTCTCCTTCCAGAAGCAGCTCGATCTTGAAGGTGTGGCCGCTGAGAACCTGCAGGCGCGTATTCGCGGCGTGATTGTCATGGCATATTCGAATTCCAAGGGGCTTCTGGCTGTCGCCACGGGCAACAAGTCGGAGCTTGCCTGCGGTTATTCCACGATTTACGGCGATGCGGTCGGCGGATACGCTCCGATCAAGGATCTGCTCAAGACCCGTGTGTGGGAGATCTCCCGCTGGCGCAACAAGGCTGCCGCCGAAGGCATGGGCATTGGCGGACTGCATATCGTGGGCAACGAGCAGGGGTCTGCGGGAACGCCGTTGCCGGACGGCGTGATGATTCCCGTCAATTCGATTGAAAAGGCTCCATCCGCCGAACTTCGCCCGGGGCAGAAAGACTCCGATTCGCTGCCGGAATATGAGCTGCTCGATCAGGTGTTGGCAATGTACATTGAACATGCGCATGGTCGTGAGGATCTTCTGGCCGACGGCTTCGATGAGACCACCGTCGATACGGTTATGCGATTGGTGGATCGCGCCGAGTGGAAGCGACGTCAGTACCCGCTTGGTCCGAAAGTGACGGCATTGGCGTTCGGTCGTGATCGCCGCTTGCCGATCACCAACGCGTTCCGCGAGTAAAACAGCGGCGAGCTATTGTTTCGTTACGTGCTTCGTAAGGAGTGATATGGAAAGGCAATGGTATTTCAATACGGTCACCGAACAGCCTGAACTGGGTATGATCTCACCGGCGAGCCATCGTATGGGGCCATACAAAACCAGGGAAGACGCGCTCGATGCATGGAAGATTGTGCAGGAACGCAACATCAAATGGGAAGAACAGGATCGCGAATGGAAACGCTGGTCTTCCGATGAAAAGTAGTTGATTCGATATATGAAATCGCGGTGTCTGGATTACGGCACCGCGATTTTTTTTATACTTCGCAATTGTGACATATGTCACTTTTATTTCCTCTCAAACTCAGGTTCTATACAGGTTTATGCAGCTAGAATCGGTAACTAGCGACGACGTAACGATGCGTCGCCAAACCAACACCCAGAAGGAGTGGAAATGGCAGCAGTTGATGCGACGGCAGTCTCCCCGGAAGAGCTTCAGGCTAAGGCTTGGGAAGGCTTCGCTGAGGGCAACTGGCAGAAGGACATTGATGTCCGTGACTTTATTCAGAAGAACTATACGCCTTATGAGGGCGATGAGTCTTTCCTGGCTGACGCCACCGAGAAGACCAAGCACCTGTGGCAGTATCTTGATGACAACTATCTGGCAGTAGAGCGCAAGCAGCGCGTCTACGACGTCGACACCCATACCCCGGCTGGCATTGACGCATTCGGCGCCGGTTACATCGATTCTCCGGAAGTTGACAATGTGGTTGTCGGTCTGCAGACCGACGTTCCTTGCAAGCGTGCCATGATGCCGAATGGCGGTTGGCGTATGGTCGAGCAGGCCATCAAGGAAGCCGGCAAGGAGCCGGATCCGGAAATCAAGAAGATTTTCACCAAGTACCGCAAGACCCACAATGACGGCGTCTTCGGCGTGTACACCAAGCAGATCAAGGTTGCCCGCCACAACAAGATCCTCACCGGCCTGCCGGATGCCTACGGCCGTGGCCGCATCATCGGCGATTACCGTCGTGTGGCACTGTATGGTGTGAACACCCTGATCAAGTTCAAGCAGCGTGACAAGGACTCCGTGCCGTATCGCAACGACTTCACCGAGCCGGAGATCGAGCACTGGATTCGCTTCCGCGAGGAGCATGACGAGCAGATCAAGGCCCTGAAGCAGCTGATCAACCTCGGTAACGAGTATGGTCTTGACTTGTCCCGTCCGGCACAGACCGCTCAGGAAGCAGTGCAGTGGACCTACATGGGCTACCTCGCTTCCGTCAAGAGCCAGGATGGCGCCGCAATGTCGTTCGGCCGCGTCTCCACCTTCTTCGACGTGTACTTCGAGCGTGACCTGAAGTCCGGTAAGATCACCGAGACCGACGCACAGGAGATCATCGACAACCTGGTCATGAAGTTGCGTATCGTGCGCTTCCTGCGTACCAAGGATTACGACGCGATCTTCTCCGGCGATCCGTACTGGGCGACTTGGTCCGACGCAGGCTTCGGCGATGATGGCCGTACGCTGGTCACCAAGACCTCCTTCCGTCTGCTCGACACCCTGACTCTCGAGCACCTTGGACCTGGCCCGGAGCCGAACATCACCATCTTCTGGGATCCGAAGCTGCCGGAAGCCTACAAGCGCTTCTGCGCCAAGATCTCCATCGACACCTCGGCAATCCAGTACGAGTCTGACAAGGAAATCCGCTCCCACTGGGGCGATGACGCTGCAATCGCATGCTGCGTCTCCCCGATGCGTGTGGGCAAGCAGATGCAGTTCTTCGCAGCTCGTGTGAACTCCGCCAAGGCTCTGTTGTACGCCATCAACGGCGGCCGCGACGAGATGACGGGCATGCAGGTCATCGACAAGGGTGTTATCGAGCCGGTTCAGCCGGAAGCCGACGGCTCCTTGGATTACGAGAAGGTTAAGGCCAACTATGAGAAGGCTCTCGAATGGCTGTCCGAGACCTACGTCATGGCTCTGAACATCATCCACTATATGCACGATAAGTATGCATATGAGTCCATCGAGATGGCTCTGCACGACAAGGAAGTGTACCGTACCCTCGGTTGCGGTATGTCCGGTCTGTCCATCGCAGCCGACTCCCTGTCCGCATGCAAGTATGCCAAGGTTTACCCGATCTACAACAAGGACGCCAAGACCACGCCGGGTCATGAGAACGAGTACGTTGAAGGCGCCGATGACGATCTGATCGTCGGCTACCGCACCGAGGGTGAGTTCCCGCTGTACGGTAACGATGATGATCGTGCCGACGAGATCGCCAAGTGGGTCGTCTCCACCGTTATGGGTCAGGTCAAGCGCCTGCCGGTGTACCGCGGAGCGGTCCCGACCCAGTCCATCTTGACCATCACCTCCAACGTGGAATATGGCAAGGCCACCGGTGCCTTCCCGTCCGGCCACAAGAAGGGCACCCCGTATGCTCCGGGTGCAAATCCGGAGAACGGCATGGACTCCCATGGCATGCTGCCGTCCATGTTCTCCGTCGGCAAGATCGACTACAACGACGCTCTTGACGGCATTTCGCTGACCAACACCATTACCCCTGATGGCTTGGGCCGCGACGAGGATGAGCGCATCGGCAACCTTGTGGGCATTCTGGACGCCGGCAATGGCCATGGTCTGTACCACGCCAACATCAACGTGCTGCGCAAGGAACAGCTCGAGGATGCCGTCGAGCATCCGGAAAAGTACCCGCACCTGACCGTGCGCGTCTCCGGCTACGCGGTGAACTTCGTCAAGCTCACCAAGGAGCAGCAGCTCGACGTGATCTCCCGTACGTTCCACCAGGGCGCCGTCGTCGACTGAGACTGAACGGCACCGTGTGAAGCGGTAGAGTGCAAGGGGCGGAGCGTGAAGGCTTCGCCCCTTGTTTTCCCTGTACAATATGGGGAAACCCATTGGAGAGATACAACGAAAGGACACGGATGTCTGAGAACGTACATTTTCGCTCCACAACCAGGCACATGCTCAGAGAATCGCAAAGCTACGTCAACCAGACGCTTATGGGAGGATTGTCGGGCTTTGAATCGCCGATCGGGTTGGATCGTCGCGATCGCATCAACGCGCTGAAAAGCGGTGATATCGGTTTTGTGCATTCTTGGGACATTAACACGTCCGTCGACGGTCCGGGGACACGTATGACTGTTTTCCTGAGCGGCTGCCCATTGCGTTGCCAGTACTGCCAGAATCCAGACACGTGGAAAATGCGTGATGGCAAACCCGTCTACTACGAAGCCATGGTCAAAAAGATCGAACGTTATGCTGACCTTTTCAAGGCGACGCATGGCGGCATCACCTTCTCAGGCGGCGAGTCCATGATGCAACCGGCATTCGTTTCCCGTGTGTTCCATGCGGCCAAGGAGATGGGTGTGCACACATGCCTCGACACTTCCGGATTCCTTGGCGCAAGCTATACCGACGACATGGTGGACGATATCGACCTGTGTCTGCTTGATGTCAAGTCCGGTGACGAGGAAACTTACAAGAAGGTTACCGGAGGCATTTTGCAGCCGACAATCGATTTCGGACAGCGACTGGCCAAGGCAGGCAAGAAGATCTGGGTGCGTTTCGTACTCGTGCCAGGGCTCACCTCGTCTGAGGAAAACGTTGAGAACGTGGCGAAGATCTGCGAATCGTTCGGCGACGCCGTGGAACATATCGACGTGCTCGGTTTTCACCAGCTGGGCCGTCCAAAATGGCATATGCTTGGCATTCCCTACCCGCTGGAAGATCAGAAAGGGCCGTCCGCGGCAATGAAACAGCGTGTAGTGGAACAATTCCAATCGCATGGTTTCACCGTCTACTAAACGGGAAGCCTTGCATATTCCAGCCAACGATCCCAGGCAAATCAGTCGTTTGAAAATGCCTCGGCGATCGAAAAAGGAATATTCGCGCAACTGTTGAACCAGCGTTCGCCACGCGGAAAAATCTTCACATTCGACGCGTGGCGAAATGCTGTGAAATACCATGGAAACGGTGTCGCTGCCGTAGTCTTGAATCATGGCGGACATCTATGCTTTTCCTCAAGGCACGCCCAACGAAGCGCGTGCCACAGGTAGGGGATCGTGCGCCTGCGCAGCCCCTCCTGAATCAATGTTGACTCGACCCTCCGGCGTGCCAGACAAGGTATGGGACGCCGTGCTTTCCGTAGAACGCATGCCTCGATTACCAAGCGTGTCGTATCGTGAGATTCCAGTGCCGTGCGCCATGGCGAGTTTCGGCATTGGAGTTGAGATGCAATGCGACGAGGCGCGTTCCACCGGTTGGATCATGGTGTTGTATTCGCATAAATACCGAAATGACTGGCATTCGCATTGGCGTTGCGTCGCTTTCGCCGCGTTGCCGTTGTCTGGAGGCGAAGGCGATTGTCTGACACCGTCCATGTATTGGGATGCGATGATGGACCGTGTCGGCTCGTACGATGTCGAACATGTTTCGGGAACCGTCACAGTCACGAAAAGCACGACGTTTGGCACTCAGTCCGACGCTCCAGAAACCGGGTGTGAGATTCGTGTGTCTTGGACGCCATTAGACTATGCCGATGGAGGTCTTGACGCAGGCGCTCAGGTGGGTGCATGGGCGGAATTCCTCCGGTCCATGACGCAATCCGAGGAGGATTATTCCGTTGACTGACGAGCCAAGGTTGCAGGCCGAGCCGCGTGAGGGCGTGCCCGATGTGATCGACACCCTACCGGCGTTTCGCGAGTACTGTAGCGCTTTGGCGTCTTCGCATGGGTCTTTGGCTGCGGATGCGGAGCGAGCATCCGGTTTCCGATACGGTCATGACGATTGGTTGGTGCAGTTCAAAAGGGACGGTGCCGGCATAGGTTTGCTTGACCCACAGGCATTGGTTGCCGAAGGTGTTAATTGGAACGATTTCAATGCTGCCGTAGGCGACGCGGTATGGATTCTGCATGATTCGTTGCAGGATTTGCCGGGATTCGCTGATTTGGGATTGCAGCCGAAACGTTTGTTTGATACGGAAATCGCCGCGCGGCTGCTGGGTCTCAAACGTTTCGGATTGGCCGCTGTCACCGAACATTATCTGGGATTGACGCTTGCGAAAGAGCATTCCGCAGCTGATTGGTCATATCGTCCATTGCCGCGTGACTGGCGTAATTATGCGGCGCTGGACGTTGAACTGCTGATCGAACTCGAATCGACCATGCGCGCCGAGTTGCAAAAGCAAGGCAAGATCGAATGGGCCGAGGAAGAATTCGATTACGCGCTGCGCGAAGGAACCGCGCCGCGCAAAGAGCATCCCATCCCATGGTTGCGCATCTCGCATATCACCGAGATCATGAAGGACCGCCAGGCTCTGGCCGTGGCAAAAGCCCTGTGGCTCAAACGAGACGAACTGGCTCGCGAATACGATATCGCACCCACATTGCTGCTTGCCGACAGCACCATCATTGAAGTGGCGGAGCGCAAACCGCACAATGCGGCGCAATTCAGAGCGGTTCGTTCCATCAACGAGCGTGTGCGCATCCAGGCCGGTGCCGAACAGGAGAAAATGTTCGAACGCTACGCGCCCATCCAACGCAAAATCAAGCCAAGCATGTGGAAGAGAATAATCCAACAGGCGCTTGATCTGCCGGAAAGCGAATGGCCGGTCATAGACAACAATCCTCAAAATCAGGAAGCACAGACCACGTCCGCTCCACGGGCGACGCGAGTCTGGAGGGAACGTTATCCGGAACGTCTCGCAACGCTTGACAAGGCACGCAAGATGGTGGCGCAGATAGCGGAAGACACGCGTACCCCTGCGGACGTCATCATCAAACCGCAGTATTTGCGTAATCTCTGCTGGACGGATGAGCCGCAGGAACGTGATGTCGCGCAATTCCTCACCGAACAGGGCGCGAGGGCGTGGCAGGTCGCGCTGGTTGCAGAGTCCGTGAGTCGCGCTATTATGTAGAGGTTGCCTAACGGCAGAAATGTGAAGAACCGTATTTTTCAGGAGCGCAAGCGTGAAAATCAGCGTCAGGAATCTTGAGCCGACCAAGGTGAGGCTCACCGTCACCGTTGATCCGGAAGAGTTCAACCCGTATCTCGACAATGCTCGCAAGGAAATCGCCAAGCAGGTGAACGTGCCTGGCTTCCGTAAGGGCCACGTGCCCGGCAAGATTATCGACCAGCGCATCGGTTTCGGTGCCGTTGCTGGCGAAGCCGTGAACAACGGTGTGCCGGAGCTGTACTCCAAGGCTCTCGAAGAAAAGGGCATCCACCCGATGGCCCAGCCGGAAATCGACGTTCAGGAAGTGCCGGAATCCGCTAAGGACGAGACCAAGCTGAAGTTTGTGGCCACCGTTGAGCGCCGCCCGGACATCGAGCTGCCGGCAATCGACGGCATGGAGATTGAGGTCGCCAAGGCTGAAATCACCGACGAAGACATCAACAACCGTCTGGAAGCCCTGCGCCAGCGTTTCGGCACCCTCGTGGGTGTGGACCGTCCGGCCGCCAAGGGCGACTACGCCAACATCGACCTGACCGCCGAAATCAACGGTGAAGTGGTCGACTCCCAGGAAGGCGTGAGCTACGAGCTCGGCTCCGAAACCATGCTCGACGGTCTGGATGAGGCTCTCGAAGGCCTGTCTGCCGGCGAAGAGACCACCTTCGAAGGCACGCTGGAAGCTGGCGACCACGAGGGCGAGAAGGCTCAGATCAAGGTCAAGGTCAACTCCGTTAAGGCTGAAGAGCTGCCGGAGCTCGACGATGACTTCGCTTCCGAAGCATCTGAGTTCGATACCCTCGACGAGCTGAAGGAAGATCTCAAGAAGGCCGCTTCCCAGGATGCCGAAGGCCGTCAGGCTACCGCAGCCCGCGACGCTTTCATCGCAAAGCTCGAAGAAGGCCTGGAGATTCCGGTGCCGAAGGGCGTCAAGGCTGAAATGGTTGAGCAGCAGCTCAAGGGTGTGACCGCTGATCCGGCCAACGCCACCAAGGAGCAGAAGGCAGAAGCCGAAGAAACTGTCGAAAAGGAACTGCGCGACCAGATGGTGCTCGACGTGCTCTCCGAGAAGCTGGATGTCAAGGTCTCCCAGGCCGACGTGTTCAACTTCCTCGCTTCCATCGCCCAGCAGTACGGCATGGATCCGAACGCCTTCATCCAGGCCATCATGCGCAACGGACAGCTCGGCTCCGCAGTGCAGGAAGTCGGCCGTTCCAAGGGCCTGCTCGCCGGCATGCGTGCCGTGACCTTCAAGTCCGAGGGTGAAACCCTGGACCTGAGCGCCTTCCTTGGCGAAGCCGCTGAAGATGAAGAAGCCGAGAGCGTTGAAGCTGCTTCCGCAGCCGCCGCTGTGGCTGACGAACTTGCTTCCGAAGAGTGAGCTTCGCTTAATGCCTGACTCGCGAGAGTCATCTTTCTAAAGCGTTGAGGGGTGAAATCCATATGGGATTCCACCCCTCAATTTATTTCGTATTCGGTTTCGGCATCCTTAAACAGGGCAAGACAGAGACTGCCGAAACATGAGTTACAGCAGGAATTTAATCTCAGCAAAAAACTCGCGAACCATGTTGTTGACAAGCATATCCTGAGGGGAACCGGCCGCAATGCCTTGGGCGTTGTCCAAACCATATTTGTCGGCAATCTGCAACGCGCGGAACATGTGGAAATTGTTGGTGATTACCCCTACGGAAGCATTATCGTCACTGATCAGCTTCTTGCTGTTGACAATGTTTTCCTCAGTGGTCTTCGAATCCGGCTCTTCAAGAATGCGCTGCTCGTCAATGCCATGTTCTTTAAGATAATCAGCCATGCCTTGGGCTTCGGGGAACGGCTCGTTCGGTCCCTTTCCACCGGAGACTATGCATGTGGTATTCGGGTTCGCGTCCAAATACTCAATAGCCTTGTCAAGACGGTAACGAAGCACAAGGCTTGGCCCGGACTTGCGCACCTGAGCTCCAAGCACCACCACATAATCGAGATTTGGTTCACCTTGCGCATGCATTTTGCTGACAATGCAACCTTCCACCGTGCCGAATGCGACCAGACCGACGCATGCGACTGCGATCGCCACACCTCTGACCAGTCTTGGCAGCATCGCCCACCATTGGAAGAGCACTCCGAATCCAAGCACGGCGAACAGCGCCGCGAATGCTAGCCAGACAATCCAGAATACTGTGCCGGAATGCGTGTTACGCACTGCGAAAGAGTAACAAACACATACCGCGGCGAGCACTATGCATAGCGCGCCCGCAATTCGTCTAACCAACGTTGCCATATGAACCTCTCATTCATTGCGCGTCGCACGCAATCCTGTCTCATCCTAAGCGCGTGACCCCAGACCCCCAAGCGTCACACGCCAATGCCAACAAATCCTGCGCATTCCTGCTATCGCAATACCATGTGCATTATGCCATCCAGGAACGGAGCTTTGGCATGGCTGCGGCTAGGATGGGGGAGCATGACTTCAGAAACAATTATGCTTCGGACGATGCGTCGCACGGATTTTCCTGCGCTTGAAGAACTTGTTCGACAAGCTTGGTATGCGGATGATGAGTCGGATGATAATGGGAACGTTCCGAACGATGAGCGCGGGCTGCGTAAGTATAAGCTGCGCAAGGCGATTCACTTGCGTAATATGCATCGACTCGCGGCCATCGACATGCATGATTTTCTTTCCCGCACCACCGAGGCTACGGTCGCTGAACGTGATGGTCGGGTGCTTGGCGTGGTATTGGGATCGTTGAGGTCCCGTGTCACCACAGCGCAGAGGATACGTCATGCTATTACGCGAAATTGCTTGGCGTTGCCCTTGTTGGCAAGTAAGGATGGCCGTCGAGGACTTGCCGATCAGATTGCGATTTTGCAGGTCGATGAAGTGTTGAAACGAGATGCCGGCAAAAGCTATCAGGCTGAGATAACGTTGTTTGTGGTTTCCCCGGAAGCGCGGGGCATGGGCGTCGGTCGTAAGCTGTTCAACCACATGCTTGACGTGTTTCGTGATGCTGGAATGAACGAGTATTTCCTCTTCACTGACACTACCTGTGATTACGGTTTTTATGATTACCGTGGTTTGACGCGTAAAGCGGAATGTACCATACGTAGGGATTCCTTTACTCAGGGCGGTTTGGAAGACGGTTCGCTTTCCTTCTTCCTGTACGAGGGGCGCTGCTGAACATTTCTGCTTATCATTGTGAAAGGTGAGTGATTGAATCACTGAGTTCATCGGGTATCCGATCTGGTGGGGCGGGGCCGTATGGCCGGTCAATCATTTTGTGACTGACAATGACTTCACCGGCGAGAAAGTCATCTATTCGCCACTTCTGCGTCATCACCGCTGGACAGCAGCGGTGATGACTTGGCGACCATGGTCGGCACCGGTGATTGGCAGGAAGGACAACGGCTCTCGTCCAACGCCTCGGCCGGTGAAGTCTCCTCTTGAGTGGAGAGCCTCGACCTCTAACTCAGCTATATATGTATATATGGCAGATTCACGAGGCTGTCCGATGCTATCTGCCTTATATATAGGAGCAAAAGCGGGTTAGGGGGTATGTTTCGTACCCTCTAACCCGCTTTTTATCTATAAGACCTGCCATATATAGGCGAGATGCATGGGGATGCGGGGTGAAATCTGCCATACGTAAGGGCAGATACCACCCCGCGGAGTCAAGAGAAGCTAGTTTCGAGTGGTTTCCTTGAGTGTGGGAGCCAAAGTGCCGGCCAAGGCCTTCTCTCCTGGGCGGGAAAGCGGACCGACTAGCTCATGCGCGGTATACGGCTCTTCGATGTGGGCTATGTCATCTTCCGTAAGCTGCACGCCTAGCGCGGCGATGGCATCATCCACGCGTTCTGGCTGCGAACAGCCCACGAGATAGGTACGGTCACGCCCTTGGCCCAGTGCCATGCAAGCGCAACCTGAGCCATGGGCACTCCGTGGTGTTCGGCTACTTCAAGCACACGTTCGACGATGGGCATGTCTTGGTCTTGCGCCTGATCATACTTGTTGCGCATGATGCCGTCAGTGGTGCTTCGGGTGGAATTCGAATCTCATGCCGTGCGTTCATGGTTCCGGCAGGAGACCCTGGCGCGATGGGCAACGAATGGCTTGAACCGGTCGATGCGCAAGCGTACGAGTCCCTTGCCTGAACAGACGGGCGCATACATGTGATTCAGTCGGGGTCAAGTCAGACTCGGCTGAATCTATTCGCCACTCACATGCGAAAGGCTTATCTCATGTCTGTCCTAAGGTGGGATGGGTGGGATCGAGAATAATCGCAACTTATCGTCAATTGCCTGTCGTTGGCGCCATCCGAACAAGCGCAGTTTATGCGTGCAGCCAAAGGCGTGCCGCAAGAATTCGTAGTCGATCCGGCGCAGCGTGGTAACATGGCATGGACGGCCATCATCCCCGAAGAGCTCAAAGCTCAAGTCGCCGCCATCATCGGCAATGTTGATCCGGGAACATGCTGACAGTGTCCCAAACTCGAATGGTTGCAAACCTGGAGTGCTGGCGTCGACAAATACCAGCGACCCGGCATTCTACAGCCCGGATCCATGCTCAGGGTGGAATTCACTTTGATTGGTCGGCGCATCGGGATGCAAGCCAGGCGAGGATCTGTTGTTCGCTGACTGGCTTGAAATCCCATGCGTCGAGCCCCACGTTCACGCTGAGCGGATCGGTGCCGTCTGGAATGCCTTGATGCGTGTGGCCGTAGAGCAGCCAACCTTCGGTGGTAGGCGCCACATCGGCGAACTTGTTCCAGTTTTCCGGCCAGTTGCCGTGTTCTTCGGCCAATGCCGAGAGTCTGGGAAAGTGGCTCATGCCTATGGTCTGCCGTGTGGTTGCGGCCGTCGGCTTGCCGGTTCCGTCGAGGACGGGAAGTTCCATGTCGATTTCACGGTAGTCGTCGATGGTCTCGAACACGTTCTCGTATAGCGCGTCATTGGATCGGAGACGGAAGTTGCGGTCGTGGTTGCCGATGATCAGGTGCAGATGGCGGCAGTTGATGCGGCGCAGGCAGTCGAGCGTGTGCTCGACGGTGCAACGGTAGGAGAGATCGCCGAGAATCCATAGCTCGTCATCACGCCCGACGGTCTCGTTGATGTTGCCGATGATGGTGTTCTCATGGCGTGTGATGTCGCAGATTGCTTTGAATGACGTCTGATTGTCGCGCACATATTGTTTGATCCATGTGTGCGCGGCGGCACGCCCCTGCGTCTGCCAGACATCACGGTATTCGGCGCGGAGCCTGCCATTGTTCAGGAATCCGCGCAGTGCGGTGATCAGAGGGTGGCCGAAATGCGTGTCCGAAGTGAAATAGCGCATGTGGTTCCTTACGGTATGCGATTGCTGGATGCCTTTATCAATGATAGAGCGCAACATTACGCGAAAAGCCTTCCCCAAAATGCTTGTTGGCTTGTTTGTGGCACTGTTTGGCGATTATGGCGAGTATGAGCGTTGGAATTCCAACGCTCATACTTCGGATTTCAGCGTTCGGCTGCCACAAATAAGACAAGTAGCGAAAATCAAGTAGTGAAGACGGGCTGGGCCGGCTTGATTTATCCGGTAGATATCAGTGAATAATTACACGACGCGGCAAGATCGATTTACCAGGAAGCGCAATAGTCCGAGCGGTTTCCCGCCCATCAGTTTGGATGAGGAGAGTACGGCCCGCGATCATGCGGCGCATGTGGGGCTGTGAGGGGCTGAAGCATTGCGGGGCATGCATACTGATGGAGGCTAATCAGAGGAATTCCGTGAAAAAACAAAAACTGATGTTTCCGCAGCTGATACACCGCGTATGTTTTGTCGTATCCTTTAACGAATATCTGGGGCGCCAATCAGGTGCATGTTCATCAGATGGGTTCGAAAGTGAGCGAGAAGCCTCGGTCTTTGCCAATGGCTTGCGATGAGGATTATTACGGATAAAGTTCGTCCCTGTTTGACGCTCTAGACGGTAATTAGCTTGTAAGCTAATATATCGGTATGGGAACAATACATGAGCTTAACGAAAAGCGCAAGCGATTAGGTTTCTCACAGAAAAGCGTGGCGGAATCCATGGGCGTGACCGCTCCTGTGCTGTCTCGCGCGGTGAGGGGGAATCCGACACAGGCTTTTACCTGGCGTTATCAGGATGCGCTTGACGCGATTTCGCGGGACACCACGCCTCAGCAGATAGCGGAGATTGCTCGTCCTATCGCGCTGCGGCATCATGTCAATGAACTGTACCTGTTCGGTTCCATGGCTCGAGGGGAGGGACATGCGGATTCGGATATCGATTTCATCTATCAGTTTGACGACACCGCCAATCCAATGATTGATGAGTGGGCTTTGCGTGATGATCTTGCATCGACTTTTGGTCGGGAGATCGACTTGGTGAAAAAACGATACATTACCACTGAACTGCAGGACAGACTGGCTGAAATGCAGCGTGTGATATTCGTCAATTCCATAACCTCCAATCCGATGTTCCGCATTATCTGAGGTGTGTCATATTTATCATTTTCTTCGATACTGGGCTTTCTCATGACAATGAGATTCGGGGAGCTGACAAATATTGGTCAGGTGGCTGTGTCTAATGCCACCGTTTAGGATGACATAATCCCCAGAAATAGTTATCATTCGACTCAGCTTGTTTTATAAGCATGGATGAATATGTGGAATTCTTTTTTATTCCATCGATTAAATCCATGAGAACAATAAGAGATTTCCAGACGGAGCGGTCTTCATAAGCATATGAGCCATAGCGCTCAGCTGTGGCATCAAGGACTGGGGGAGGAAGGACAATCTCCCTGTTCCAAAGACGGCAATGGTGCGAGCAAATGTTGCGTAGATACACCATGCTGTGAATGATTTGCGCAGCACGTTGACGATTTTTCCCTAGAGAAAGCGACTGATTGAGTTCGTCAACAGCTGTTGTGTTGGTATGCAATGAAATCATTTTTGAGAGAGTGTCAAAGGGCATCGCCTCGACCGCCGCCCATATGGGAATAGGCTCGTTGTTATTCCGATAATGGCGAATGCATACTTCGCTGGAACGTTCAAGCCATTTGTGAATGTTCTCAATTAGAACTTCTCTGGCTTCGGTGCCATCGGAATATTTGATTGTCTTATATGAGCTGAGTTCCGTGTAGGAGTAGGCTCCTCCGTTTTGAGCAAGGTAGTAAGCGAAATGAGCCCGAAGCGTTTGTTCTAAGGATGATGTTCCACGAAGGATGAGTAGACGTAGCTGTTCATCCATTAAATAGGGGATCATGAAATCTCTAATGTGTGTTCCGTTTCGAAAGCGATTATTGCCATGGGAAGGATCAATCTGAAAGGCTCGGAAGTAGCCGGACAATCTGTAATAGTTGCAATCAAGAAGGACGGTACTGAAATCGGAGAATCCGGTGATATCCAAGCCTCGTTCTTCGACTAGAAGCGTCATCATCTCTTGTATTGTTTTTGGCTGCTTCGTCATGACTTATCCTTGCGTGGCTTGATAAAAAAAGAGCCCCCGGATTTGAGCATTGTTAAGAGGCTTGGAGGCTACTGTTATTAATTACGATAGCATAGTTGGTTCGCTTGGCCGATTCGAGCGTGTCTCAAGGAATGCTCCACCGTTGTTACAGAGAAGAAGAGACCCACCGCATTTCAGGACGTAAACGTAGCCTTGGATAGGACTGTACATTCTTTGGCGATTTGAACATGCCGCATATCATCCATCGAACGAATGAAGGAGCAGATACCATGGGCATTAAACACAGTGCGTCTTATCAGAGTGAGGAGAACATGGCCAAGAACTCGAGTGGTCGATTGGCCGATGTGCTCGTGCGCAATCTAAATGGTGAGTTCGATGAGACCGGTATGGAACTCCGCCCGGAATTCAGAAAAGCTAAGTCCTCGGAAGACGACGAAGTCACGATTCATGCGATTGAGATAGATGACTGAAAAACCCCGATGGGTTGGAGATATTAAAAAGGAGAAGGCGACGCATCGGCTCCTCCTAGGTGTCGCCCGAAGGCTTCCACCGCAATTAAATTGTTAACCTAGCATGAAAACGAATGCCGCACGTCGATAGGACGGTTTTTCAATTCTCTTTTTGCAATTCGCCAGAACACGCGATGCCGCTATCGCACAGATGCTGCATAAGTTCATCCAGTGTTTTCGTTGCACTTCTATCCGTCGAAGTCATAAGAGCTAATTGTAACTTGAAGCATGCCGTAACAGTGTGGCATCTGCTGGCTCATGGTGTTGGAGGAATCTTTTCATTACAGCCATGTTTTTCGGACACTACCCGATCATGACGGGATTATGACGGGATTCGGATTTTGATGACGCGATTATGACGCGATTGCGACGCGATTCGGATTACAATGACGCGATTGCAGCTTGCGTATTCCCCGATTCAATATCTCGTTGTGCATTTTACTGCCAAGGAGTTTCATGGGAGCATCGTTGGTTTCCTTGGTGATTGAACATGCCGTACGAATGACGAAGTATGTGATCAAGATCTGAGTGCGCGCATTTGTGCGTGCAAATACGTGCAAATGCGTGCAAATGCGCGAGTGGCCTTGATTGATTCGTTGACTTGAACGCAGAATCTATCTGCTGGAAGTCCCTCGCGCTCGCGAAGAAAACATGGCTTATGGTAAATGCGCATTGTTCGCATATCATCCATCGAACAAGTAAGTGAGCAGATACCATGGGCGTTAAGCGTAGTGCGTCTTATCAGAGTAGGGAGAACATGGCTAACCCGGATTCAATGGATGGAAAGTGGAACAGGCTACACTTTGATGGGAAGACAAAGAAATACGAATGAAGAGGGTTGGCTCTATGACTTCCGATGATTCGCTGTTTGAGGAAGCGAAAAGTGACAAGGACACACGTAAGGCGGTTCAAAATCAAATTGCGGATATTAAGAATTTCGTCAAGGGCATCAATATTGATGAATTCAAAAATGGAGAATGGTTTGCGAAGTTGCTGACCTTCTCTCTTGATAAGTATGTCCAGAAGGTGAATGCTGACTATTTTAGGGGAAAATATCCCAACCTTCCTCCTGATGCAATTGTCCAAGCCCGAATAAAATTAGCGGCCAAATATGCGGGGATAGAGGGGTCTTTGACTGCAGCGGCGTATTCCACAGCTGTTATTGCGACCCTAGGATCAGCTGGTGGTGCTTCCCCTGTTACTGGGCCAGCTGGTCTTACTGCGTTCGGTGTGGATTTAGTTTATGCTTCTCAGCTGCAGCTTCGTTTGGCATATGATATTGCAGTTTTATATGGCGTTCCACTGGATTTGGACGATCCTGAAGATTTGTGGAAACTGATCAGAATAGCTTTTGCCATACAGGTTGGAGAGGATGCCGGTAATGCTGTTCTAAAAGGGGTCCCGGCTGTGGCCCGACCAGTGGTAAAAGCGATTTTTTCAGGTCCCAGACTCGTCGCAGCCAAGAGCCTTCCGGTTATCGGCAAGTATTTATTGCAGCGCAATATCATCAAAATTTCAATTCCGGTGGTGAGCATACCGCTGTCTACGGGTGTGAATTATTGGATGACGAAGGTAACGGCAAATAAAGCCCGTGAAATCATGCGCAAAGAGGCCAAGATGATTGAATCCGCAAAGCGCATGGTGAATGCTTCGGAGTATTGCTTGGATGAATTATTATGGGCCGCTTGGATGATTATTGCTGCAAATGGTGCACAGCCGGATGAGGCTGAATATACATTGTTTCATTATCTGACTTTGATCAGTAGCGAGTCAGGTGTCTCAGCTAAGACGTTAGATGAAATACGCAACACTGTAGAAGTGGATTATTCCAAAATCTGGAGCATGCTGAGTCAAATTAGTGACGCTGCTCCGATTTATCGTGCATGTACTGTTATGGCAGCGGTCGATGGCAAGATTACAAGCCAAGAGATTGATGTGCTTCGGCGTCTGGCAGATTGCTGCGGTGAGGCTTTTGATGAGCAGGAACTTCATGAAAAAGGAAACAGTGGCGTAGATGATTCCTTTGCAGTGAAAGATGAAGTCGCGACTTATGCGATTGAGATAGGCGACTGAAAAAGGTGGGGCTGGGAGCGGCAGCTGAATTGTCTGCTGCTCCCAGCCCCATCGCTCAAGTAGATTACTTGTAGTCTAATTGGTTAATGGACTCAAGTATTGGCTGCAAGGTTACTTATCTTGCTTGAAGAATCCGTTCCAGAGCTTTTGATCTCGTCTAATCTTGATTAAATTTTTCTCATCGATTTTTTCGATCTGCGGTATGAGTTGATACTTCCAATTGCATAGAGTTTGGATAATCTGCCGATTTTCGGCAGTGTTTGGAAGGATGATGCACTTGCTATTAGGATCAGTGAATTTCAGATAGTCGCCTCCGACTTTTTGGAAAAATTGTTTCATGTTTTTAACAATCTCATTTTCTGGTTGATCCTGGGCAGTCGCATATTCAAGAGCATCGGCAAACATGGCGATTGCTGACTGACGTTCAAGTCCGGCATCGAGAAGGGAACGGGTATTGTCTAATCCATCGTCATGCTTGGCAAGATCCTGACGTGTTGCTTCGTCGATGGTCTCTCCTTTCCTGATTAGCGCAGCGGATGCGTTGAGAAGCTCTGTCTCGTCGGCTCCTTCCGTGTATTCGCGGAAATTGTCCATAATAATTCCTGCGAATCTCTGTAATTGTGGATCCTCAGCGCAGACGATATGGCACGCCTCATTGGGGTGGAGCTTTACATCATCAAGATAGTCGCCGAATTTCTGCGATTCCTTGATCCAAGCTTCCCGCACGAGCCATGGTAATCCATCTAGAGCATTGAATGATTTCGCAGTATCAGCAATGAGCTTATTTTTGAGAAGCTGAGCATATATCTTGGGGCATTCTTCAAGGACTTGTTCATCCAATTCGAGGGATGGAATAGAAATAAGATGGTCGAGTTCGAGTTCTTGGAGAAGTTGTATTTTCTTGGCGATATTCAAGATGGTGGGTGAAAGATTTAATATGCAGTCGATAAGGTATTCTTTATTAAGCTCTTTTCTTTCGGAGTCCTGTTCAAAAGAATCATGTTTTTGAATCCATTCGGCTAACGAGTGGTTTTCTCCGACAAAGCCGCAGCTGAAGGCAAACTGTAAGTTTATTGGAGTGAAACAAACCGCATCGTTTTCCATGAGTGCCGCGTAAACGTCAAAACGATCCTCAAAATGGTCAAAACGATCCTCAAAAAGGGGAAGACGAGCAGACGGCGAGCATTTATCTAGCAGTGTATGGATAAGTTTTCTGCACTCTTTTCTTGCCCGGCCTGTTGACAAATATCGTCAAGGATGTGGAATAAGTCATCAGCGATATTCTGGCCGGACGGGCAATCCAATGTCTTTTCATTGTCTGCCAGAAGATCGAAATATTCCTCAAGATGTCCAAGCACATTCGCATACACTGTTCTGCTGATATGCATAATCGTGTTGAGTGCAGGAAGTCTATCGCAGCCGCTATATGAATCATCCTGATTATTATCTGACTGGCTTATGGTGTCCAACGCGGTTTCAAGATTGCTTCTTGAGAATACGTATAGGTTCTGTTCCACACAGGGGTGTCGCAATCCGGAATTCGAATCCTTATAACCTAGCTCGGAGAGGGAGTCTATTCTGACTTTTCCATTGTTGAGAATCTGGATTATAGGTTCAATGAGTGTCGGGGCGATATCGGAATCCCTGAAGATTGGGATGCTTCGCCAATGATTCTGTAGAAAATTGGCCAGACTACCATCTATGGTGTATTGGATTTTTCCCGATAGATGGTGGAGCGTCACGTCAAGTTGATTGCAAAGCATGTCGGTGTCTGTTGTTTCTCGTTGGACTAGGAAGCTAAGCAGGTTCTGGCTGTGGCTTGCCATCTTGACGAGCAATGGATTGGCATCATCAGCAAGACGATCCAGATATGCTGAAACGAATTCAGCGGTCTCATTGCCTAACGGGGACAGCATCTCGATAATTTGGTCGGTATCTTGGTTGGTCTCCGAATCATCGCAGTGCGAAAGCATATAATGCAACAAATCAATGTTTAATACTCGATGTTGGTGGAATATTGCCTTATCTTTACGCCTAATCCGACGAAGGACATCTTCAGGGTCCTTATCGTCAAGTTTGAATTGATAGTCCGGATTATTGCCGTCAATATGATGAAGAATAAAATTCAGCGCGTTCTTAGTTATACCTTCATCTGTATATATCGTGGAATAGAGCATATAGTCCTGACCGATCCATCCATGAGAGATAAGTCGGTATAGCAGGGATGTGTTTCCGCCTAGCAGGGCGTAAAAATTCTTGCCGAGAGATGTCTGTGATTCCTTAGTTTGTGACTCTTCAAATTGGAGGATAAAGGCCCAATCGCCAGAACGTAGGTCTTCGATCGTTTTTGATAAGTCGGCGTTTTTGTTCGTAAGATTTATCTTTTACGATTCTTCCCATTGACCGATATCAAGTGAGGTGTCTATGACTCTCTTTAACAGGCTGTATGGGATTAGCCGAGTTGTTCTTGCCCAACGATGATCATACTCAACATAAACTTGATCTGTTTCTTCACATCCAGTCAGTTCTCTCCATGCCTGCGGTGTGGAAGCGTCTGATGCATTATTCGCATTGAGTCCTACTCTCAGTGAATCCTCGTTGTCTTCTGTAGTGTCTGCTATTAGGGCCATAAAATGGCAGAGCTTTGCTTTAAGTTCGAGTGCGCGTTTTTCAGCATTTGATTCATCTGTAAATCTGCTGATTTGATTTTCCAACTTGTGGTTTTGATAAATCAAATTAGGTAGTTTCTGTTTTGCTAGCTCTCTAGCGTTATTATAAAAATAATCGAGTTTGCTCTTACCATCATGTATTTTTACTGAATCATCAAGATAACAATTTTTATATATGATGAACGCAAGAAGATGTGATTCTTCGAGACCGAGTTTAGAAGTGAATCTTCTTTCTGGGGATTGATCAAATAGATGTTCCCTATAGACAATGAACTCATTGCGAATATTAATCCAGGTGCGTTTATCGGGAATTGTATCTGCAACGAGTTCAAGAAGGTTAATCATTTGGGGGTCTTTCGCATCAGGAACATCTTTCAATGTTTTTAGTGCGATTTGGTATGAGTTGCTTGCCGAAACGAATGGCACCACTGGAATGATAAGGTCAAAGAACTTTGCACGGGAGAAGGAATGAGCTAGAGATTCCTTATTGTTCACCTGTTCGTCAGCCGAAACGTATTGATTGCTGAATATCGCGTCATGAATAGCGTATACGAACTGTATAGGTGTACTGGACTGAGAATTCTTTTCTTTGTGTTGCGATTCTGTGTGTTGCAGCTTTGGATCATTATTGAGGATCTGATTCAGCTCGCGTAGTGAATCAAAGATTTGAGCATCTTGAAAACGGTCAAGATCTTCAAAAAATACAGTTCGAATGCCTGTCTTTTCAAAGATATATATGATCTCATCAAGATACTGATCGAAATAAGAGTCCGAGTTCTCTCCCAGGGTAATGCCTGCTGTTCCGACATCTATTTTGGCTAGATGGATGCGGGTTCCGAAATAATGAAATAGCGCGAACGTTGCTATTGATAGCAGGCAAATTATGACGATTTCAGCAAGAATTTTGGTAATGCTTGTTGGGATTGGTAGCCATGTCAACGGTTTTTGAATATAGCTGTAAGGCCATTGATAGATATTAAGAATGAACAGTAACAGCATGCCGAAAGCAAGAGAGGAAAGTATCTGCTTTCCTAATCCGATTTCGTTCATCTTATGGAAATGTGATGCCGGAATCTTTTCGGGGTCTGTTCCATATAGAAGTTGCTTAATGATCTCTTTTTGAATGAGATTGGTTATGGATGAATTGTTGGAAGACTTTGGGGGAGCGCCGGATGGTTCTTTCGAAGTGGACTTATCCTTATCCGAGACGGAATCGTTTTTCTTATCATCCTGTTCCTTAAGCTGTGCAGCTAAAGGCGCCAGTGAGATTGTCCTAGTTGTATGAGGGCGCTCTTCCTCAAGGTCTTTAACGACTTTCTCAAGAATGCTGCTTTTTCCGGAACCGTAGACGCCTGATAGAGCTATGTTGTGTATCTTCGTATCCTCGCCCTGCAACGCCTTTTCAAGCCTCTTCACATAGGGTGAGTGGCTCGATTCGTCATATTGGGGGTATAGAGGCTTAAGCTCCGGTATCTCACTTTCAGTTGCTGCGTTGCTCTGCTCGGTCATGTTGTACCAGTGTAGCTATATTAAATGATTTACTCTCTTCTGTCGGTAGATTTGTTCGGCATCCGCATTTGTTGCATTAAGCTGCGATGGGGAGGTGAGGATTCGGGAAGTGATAATCGAAAGATGTAGATGATTCCAAGTATCAATGCACGAAAACATGCGTGTATCTAACATTCATGCGGAAAAGCAGAAGGTTTCCACCCCTAATGGCATACAATATATGCGAAAACATTGGGATTAAGAGCATATGGGGGAGCACATGGCGATGAAGCATGGCGCGCATTCGGAACGAGAATTGCTCTCTCCGGGCATGAGGGTTCTGGTTCGCGGCCAGGAATGGCTCGTGGATAAGGTCGAGCCGAACAGCCTCGGGAATCACGCCGTCTCGTGCACCGGCATCTCCGCTCTGGTGCGGGATGTGACGGCCACGTTCCTTGATGATTTGGACACAATTACACCTGTCGATCCGGTGAAGACGCGTTTCATTCCCGACACCTCGGCAAGAGCTGCGAAATCGCATCTGTTCATCGAGAGTCTGTTACGTGCCACTGCGCCGACCGATGCGAGGATTCATGTCGGCAACAAGGCTGCCATGGACTCCCTGCCATACCAGCTCGTTCCGGCGAAGAAGGCGCTCGCCCAACCGCGCCAGCGAATTCTCATCGCTGACGCCGTCGGTCTTGGCAAGACCTTGGAGGCCGGTATCCTGATGTCGGAACTCATCAAACGCCGCAAAGGACGTCGTATTCTCGTGGTGACAGCGAAAAGCATGATGGTCCAGTTCCAGAAGGAGATGTGGGAACGGTTCACTATTCCGCTGATTAGTCTGGACTCCTCGCGCATCCAGCAGATTCGTTCCGAGATTCCTGCGAACGCCAACCCGTTCTCCTACTACGACAAGGTGATCATCTCCATTGATACGTTGAAACGGGACATCCAATATGGCGCGGCACTCGATGCCTCGTATTGGGACATCATCGTGATCGACGAGGCCCAGAATGTCGCCGACCGTGCCGTCAACGGCCGTAGTGCACAGCGCGCCAAGCTCGCCAAGCGCCTTGCCTCCCGTTCCGATACGTTGATCATGCTGTCCGCCACGCCTCATGACGGCCGCGCTCGCAGTTTCGCCTCGTTGATGAACATGCTCGACCCAACCACTCTGCCCGATCCGGAGCAGTACGACAAGAAGGATGTCGAACACCTGTACGTCCGCCGTTTCAAGAAGGACGTGATGGCCGAGGTGTCAGGCAGCTTCCCGGAGCGCAAGGTGACGCAGGAGAAATGCATGGCCACCACAGCCGAGGAAGAGGCGTTCGATTACTTGACCGATATGAAACTCGTCATGGATATGCATCAGAAGAGAAGCAATTCCTTTCTGTTCAAGACGATGCTTGAGAAGAGTCTGTTTTCATCGCCGGCAGCGTGCATCAAGACCATCAACGAGCGAGTGAAGCGGCTTGCTAAAAAAGATGCGTCCGATCAGATCGGAGACATCGACAGGCTTGAAGGGCTCAAAGCTGCTTTGGAGAAAATCGGCCCGATGCAGTTTTCCCGATACCAGAGACTGCTGCAGCTTCTGCGCAGTGCCGATTACGGTTGGCATAACGGTGAAGACGCCGACGACCGTATCGTGATTTTCACGGAACGCATCGAGACGAAGAACTATCTCGAGGAGCACTTGCGGCAGGATCTCAAACTACCGAAGAAGGCTATCGTCTCCATGGATGGAGGCATGAGCGATGTGGAACAGCAGAAAATCGTCGAGGATTTCGGTACGAAGTCCTCGTCTGTACGTATTCTCGTGGCCTCCGACGTGGCCTCTGAAGGTCTGAACCTGCACTATCTGAGCCACAGACTCATCCATTTCGACACTCCATGGTCGTTGATGGTATTCCAGCAGCGTAACGGACGCATCGACCGTTATGGGCAGCGTAAACAGCCTGATATTCGTTTCATGATGATTAACTCGCGTAATGCAAAGATTCAAGGTGACGCG
This sequence comes from Bifidobacterium sp. N5G01, assembly GCF_002742425.1. Classification (NCBI taxonomy): domain Bacteria; kingdom Bacillati; phylum Actinomycetota; class Actinomycetes; order Bifidobacteriales; family Bifidobacteriaceae; genus Bifidobacterium; species Bifidobacterium sp. N5G01. The sequence goes on along the minus strand of NZ_NJNP01000002.1, from coordinate 81,504 downwards.
CGTATTCTCGAGATCCTGCAGCAGAAGGAAGACCAGGCACGTAAGGATATCGGCGATCCGTCCTTGCTCATGGGTAAATTCGACGTCGATCAGGAGGAAAATTTCACCCGCGAAGCGATTGAATCCGGCGAATCAGCGGAGAATTTCGCAGCCAGACTTTGTATTCCTGATGAGGACATCGATCATTCGGACGAACGTTCCGGAGACGTTGAGACTGTGGTGGATGACGATGTTTTCGATCCATTGAGTTTTTTCAACCTCACTACGCTGGATGGTTCCGATACTACGAGCACTGAGGAAAACGAGTCCGCAGGGGAGAGCGTGGCTGGGAGCGCCGACGATGGCGGCATAGTCGATTCCTCTACGCTGATGTCGGATTATGAGTATGTGGATGAGGGGCTCTCCTGCGAGGAGTTCCGGCAGTCGGCTGGTCTTAAATCGAAACGTCAGTTGCGTGATGCTCATGGATTCGCGGTGGAGTTCCAAGGGGATAGCCCGTTGCGCGCGTGGCTGCGCAGACGTGTGCCGAACACGCAGGTGTTGCGAGATAACATCGCTGAATGGAGTGATGACGCGAAATACTGCGAAGACCAAGCCAACGGTCTGCTGGCCCGTATCAACGACGAGTCATGGAGTCGGGTCCAATACCTGTGGGAATTGAATCCAATCACGGAATGGGTCGGGTTGAAGGCTTCCTCACTGCTGTACCAACGTGACGAGGCCCCGATTATTGGCGTGACCAACGGAAATCTGCATGCGGATGAGACGATTATGCTGATGAACGGCATGGTCGCCAACAGGCACGCATCCCCGGTGATCGATGAATGGTTCGGTGTACGGTATCTCAATGGCGAATGCATGGGCATGCTGCCACTTGAGGAAGTGTGGCGTATCACCGGATATCGTGGGAACTTGATTCCGGGAACTACTGAACGTCGCTATGTGAATCGAGAGGATTCCGCGGCCAGCTCTGAACAGATAGATGCGGCACAACTGCTGTTGGAGGATGCGGTATCGCGCGGCAAGAGCATGCTCAGCGATTGCGGTGAACAATATCGTGCGCAGGCAGATGAAGAAGTGACTCGGCAAATGGACCGCATCGAGCATTGGTCCCATGCACGCAAGGCACTGTTGCAATCCCAAGGCAAAAACACCAAGGAAAACACAAAACAGGTTGATCGGATGCTCGAACAATATGCCGACTGGGTTCAGGACACATTGGACGCCTCCGGCGAACCAGTGATCCGCATTGCGGCCGCATTCGTAGGTAAGGAATAGAAGGGGGAGACCATGGCGAAGGAACTGAACGAGACATTCCCAGGCATCGAGGCGGTCAACGACTTCTACACGCCGTACTACATGAAGGAATATTTTCCGGATGAAGTGAAGAATGCCTCCGCACCTTGGAAACAGCTTCCTCCTGAGAAACGCCCAGCGCGACTGCTGAAGGACATGCGCCAGTCGTTCATCGAAGTCATCAACAACAACGAGAACGATCTGTTTCCAGCTGAACGGGTACGGAATTTCATCGACGGCATGCTCGCCGCACTCGGCTATACGCAGGAGGGGAATCAAGCCAAAGACGAGGGATTGCCCGACCGGATTTCAGGGAAGTCTGTTCCTGTCTACTATCAGGTCAATGATTCCGATGGAGCTCCGCGCTTGCAAGTTTTGGTGAGCCTGTCCGATAGTGCGGAGGCAGGCGTTCTGGAAAGTCCCATCGAAGACGGCTCTGGCAAGGACGGCACCTCCTGTGAGGAATATGCACGTATGCTGCTTGCCGATTTCGACGAGCCGGCACGGTGGATTCTTCTTATGGGGTTGCATCAGATAGCGTTGATCGACCGCCGTAAATGGAATGACAAGAAATGCATGCTGTTTGACCTAGACGAGATCTTCAGCCGCCATCAGGATCATGTGTATGCGGCGATGGCTGTGCTGTTGCGTCGTGATAGTCTCTGCCCGAACAAAGGTGACAGTCTGCTTGACACGTTTGATGACACGTCTGCGAAGAACGCGGTTGAGGTGTCTGATAATCTGCGTTCCGCGTTACGTGAATGTGTGGAGATTCTTGGTAATGAGGTCATCCACGACTGGACTTGTAATAAGGGGCGGAGCATCGACGAAATCGACGCGGGCGACCTGACTGTGCAGGCGTTGCGATACATGTACCGTCTGCTGTTCCTCCTGTTCATCGAAGCGAAGCCGTCGCTCGGCTACGCGCCGATGAAATCCGACATCTACCGCACCGGCTATTCGCTGGACAGCTTGCGAGATATTGCGGAACAGATGCGTGGCCGCATGGATGAGGCTGGCGATTCCACCTATCTAGCGGACACATTGCGCCGACTCGACGATCTGGTGTTCAACGGTTACCCGAAGACGGATGAGGATTTCAAGGGGCTGGCTGGCGAGGAAGCCATCAATGCGGTGTTCATGGTGCCACCGCTCAAAGCGCACATTTTCGATCCGGAGCGGACCGCGCTGATTTGAACATGCCGCACTCCGCGACAGCGTGATGCTGCGCATCATAGACCTGATGAGCGTCACCAAGACGGGTAAGGGGGTCAAGCGCAGGCAGCGTATCTCTTACGCGGCCCTTGGCATCAGCCAGATGGGTGCCGTGTATGAGGCATTGCTGTCATACCGTGGTTTTATCGCCAAGGAGAAGCTCTACGAGGTCAAACGTGCCAAGGATTCCTACGACCCTTTGAAAGTCGGCTACTTCGTGCCGGAACGCGAACTTGACAACTATTCGGAGGACGAACGCGTTCGCTACCCGGACAAAAGCCCGCATGCCGGCGAATTGCGCACCTACGAGCCGGGCACGTTCATTTACCGGCTTGCAGGCCGGGAGCGTGAAACGTCGGCCTCCTTCTATACGCCGGACAGTCTTGCGCAATGCCTGGTGAAGTACGCGCTCAAGGAGATTGAGCCACGTATCCACCAGGCTACCGACATTCTGGATCTGAAGATCTGCGAGCCGGCCATGGGTTCCGCGACCTTCCTGAACGAGACCATCAACCAGCTGGCCACCATGTACCTGAACCGCAGGGAGAAGGAACGGGTCGCTGAGGAAGGCCAACGGGCGGCGATTCCCGCGGAACGCCGGCAGGCCGAACTGCAGAAGGTCAAGATGTACATCGCCGACCACAACATCTACGGCATCGACCTGAACCCCGTGGCTGTGGAACTTGGAGAGGTGTCCCTATGGCTTAACACCATCTGTGAAGGATCCTTCGTGCCATGGTTCGGCACCCAGCTGCAATGCGGCAATTCACTGATCGGTGGCCGCCGCGTCGGATACCTTGAGTCGGATCTGGCCAGCACGACCAAAAACCGTCACTGGTATGAGGTCGAGCCCAAGCATATCGGGTTCAACCAGAGCTCGTCGTCCGTCAAGCGCGTCTACCAGTTCCTGACCGGGGACCCAGACATGTGCAAGTACGACGACAAAATCGTCAAAAGCATCGAATCCGAACATCTGGAAACCATCAAGGCTTGGAAGAAGAATTTTGCCAAGAAGCCTTATTCCCAGACGGAGATTGGCCTGATGAGGTCGTTGTCAAAGACCATCGACGAACTATGGCGCGGCCAGATCAAAGCGCGCCAGCAATTGGAAAAGGCGACTCAAGACGATCTGATTATCTACGGGTTTGACGCGAACGCCTCCAAAAAGACCGCGAAGGCTTTGGAAAACCAGCAGAAGCATGGGCAGGGCTCGCTCGGCATCGAAAATGAATACTTCCGTGGCAACAACCTCACCATTCGCGAGAAAGATGAGATGCTTCGCATTGCCTACCATTCGGAAAAGGCCGAGAACGCCAGCGAATACGCTCGTTTGAAACTTGCCATGGACTACTGGTGCTCGCTGTGGTTCTGGCCCATCGACCAAGCGAACCTGCTCCCCACAAGATCGCAGTACCTCACGGAAATGTCGCTGATCCTTACCGGCGAGATCCCGCAGGAAGAAGGATTCACGCTGACATCGATGGACAACGGTCAGCCTACGTTCGATGATGCCATGGACGACAGCCACGAGCGCGATTACATGTATGACCATGCCGTGGATTTGAACGAGCTATGCAAAGGCGACGGGGAACCCGCACAAAGGCTTCGCTTGGTGAAGAAAATTGCCAAGAAGCAGCGTTTCTTCCATTGGGAGCTCGAATTTGCCGACGTGTTCAAAGACGGCGGCTTCGACTTCATGGTCGGCAACCCGCCGTGGGTGAAGCTTCAGTGGGAGGCGGCCAATGCCATTTCCGACGTGAATCCGAAGTATGCGGTCCAATCGATCAGCGCATCCGATTTGAACAAGAAACTACCCGAATTGCTGAAGAACCAGCGCACGCATGACGCATTCATCAGCGAATATGTTTCAACGGCCGGTCAGATGTCGTTCTACAACGCCATCGGCAATTATCCGCTGCTGCAAGGCCAACAGACGAACCTGTTCCGTTGTTTCCTGCCGAACGCTTGGGATTACACGCGCAAGCATGACGGGGTGAGTGCGTTTGTGCATCCAGACGAACTGTATGGTGACACGAGAGCGGGCATACTACGCGAGCAGATGTATCGCAGGCTTCGGTACCATTTCCAATTCATCAATGAAAGGAAACTTTTCGCCGGTGTCCATAACGAAACTATATTCAGTCTGAACGTGTATCGGAATCCGAATACGGATTACAATCTTCCCCGTTTTGATTCCATCTGGAACCTCTACGATCCCAAGACCATCGACGAATGCTATGCGTCCGATGGCTCGGGAGCCGTTCCCGGAGTCAAAAACGAACTAGGCGAATGGAATACGCGAGGGCACAAGAGCCGTGTTGTTTCTATCTCCAAGGATGAACTGTCCATGTTCTCCAAGCTTGTGGGTAATGGACAGGAGAATGGGTGGAAGCAGACTCCGATGGTTGGAATTCATGCCATTGAGCTGCTTTCTGCATTGGAAAGAATGGCTTCTTCTCCGGAGAAATTGCGTAACCATTCCGAGGGAATCACGTACTCTCCAATGTGGGATGAGACCAATTCCCGTAAGGATGGCACCATCAAGGATGACATTCATTTCCCAACCTCAACGAAAGCGCTAATCTACTCCAGCCCATTTATAGGTGTCACGAATCCACTTTTACAAGTGGCGCGCCAAAAATGTCAAACTAATCGAGATTACGATCCGATTGACCTGACCGACATTCCAGCAGACTATATGCCTCGCGTGAAATACTCGCAGGCATGCACGGATGCGGAATATGAGGCGCGTGTGCAAAAAATGGCCGATCCGAATCAAGAAGACGGTGCTGCTGGCCGATTTGATGCCGTTTATAGGCTTTGTAATCGCGAATACGTCGGGCTTAGCAGCGAAAGGACACTGCAGGCGTCCTGTGTTCACCCAGGCGTAGCCTGGGTGCACACCATAGCAGGCTATGGTGTGCACCCAGAGCGCTACGCGTTGCTCGCGCTCATGAGCGGCCTGGAGGCCGCCTTGCCTTACGATTTCTTCGTACGCTCCGCTGGAAAGCCACACATTAACAGATCCGTGCTGGAATCTTTACCAGTTCCGGCAAGTGTCCTCAATCCTGAGATCCGTCTCCGTGGTCTGCTGCTCAATTGCCTGACCAAGCCGTATGCGAATTTGTGGCAATCCTGTTGGGACGAGACGTACACGTCCATGAGCTGGGCGAAGGATGATCCTCGACTTACCGCCGATACGTTCACCTCATTGACGGACGAGTGGGACTGGCATACGCCATTGCGTACGGACTACGAACGCCGGCAGGCATTGGTGGAGCTGGACGTACTGGCATCCATGGCGCTCGGCATCACCTTGGACGAGCTCATTGACATCTACGGATTGACCTTCATGGTTCTTAACCAGTATGAAGCGGATACATGGTATGACGCCAACGGGCGCGTGGCTTTCTCATCCAAAAAAGGGTACGGGAAGCTGACCTTCGACCGTCCCGATTTCGAAAGAATCAAGAACGCGCCTGCAGGCAAAGTATTCACTCGCACCATCACAGACGACACCCAGCCGGGTGGTCCACGTGAGCGGACCATCGAATATGTGGCGCCGTTCGACAAATGCAATCGCGTAGAGGATTACAAAACCGCGTGGAAGTTCTTCACGCAGAAGTACGGAGATGCCAAATGATTCCCATGGTGCTTGCACGGCACATCCAGTCCGGACTCGCCGATTACGTGGAGACCACGTTCCCCATGACCAACAAGCCGTTCCGTGGCTCCATCCGCAGGCTCGCACATCAGGAAGGCATGCTTTCCCAGGAGCCGTTCGTATCAGTCAAACTGCCGTTCCGAGTGGTCGGCAAACACGCGGAATTCCCGTTCCCATGCCTGCACCCCTCGTACCGGCCATACGCGCACCAGATGCGCGCATTCAAACGCATCGCCGCCGGCGAATCCACACTGGTGGCCACCGGCACCGGCTCAGGCAAGACCGAATGTTTCCTGTACCCGATCCTCGACTACTGCTACCGGCAGCGTAGACTTGGACGCAAGGGCATCAAGGCCATCCTCGTCTACCCGATGAACGCCCTCGCCACCGACCAGGCGAAACGATTGGCCGAACTCATCCACGACAGTCCGGAACTACGCAACAACGTGACCGCGGGCATGTATGTGGGCCAGATGAGCCAAGGCGGCAGCGACAAGGACAATCATGCCATGACCGCCACCAACATCGTGACCAGTCATGAGGAACTGCTCAAGAACCCGCCGGACATCCTGCTCACCAACTACAAGATGCTCGACTACCTGCTGGTACGCCCCAAAGACTCCCGGATCTGGGACAGCAATGATCCGGACACGCTCAAATACTTCGTCGTGGACGAATTGCACACCTTCGACGGCGCACAGGGCACCGACCTAGCCTGCCTGCTGCGCAGGCTCACCGACAGGCTGAACACCACCAGCGACAACATGTGCTTCGTCGGCACGTCGGCCACCATGGGCACCGAAGAGACAGTACGCGACATCTGCGCGTACGCCAGCCAAATCTTCAACACCACGTTCACACCGGAATCCGTGGTGACCGAGAATCGTCTTCGCGTCGATGAATTCTTCGTCACCAGCGACTACGACGACACCATGCCCACTGCCGCGCAAGCTGACCGGCTCATCGAACTCGAAGAGGATGTTGACCCCAGCGAATATCTTGCCCTTGCGGCTCAAGCATGGCTTGACGAAGCTCCCACAGAGCCAAGCGCCACAGATAAGGCACGCATCCGGCTCGCCGAATCCCTCCGCCATTCAAGGTTCCTGGCCAGCCTGTCCTCGTTCATCTGCGACGAACCCCAGCAAATCGATCGCAAACTGCTGGACAGACTCGCCATCATGGATGCAAGGTTCAACGCCTTGCATCCACGCCAACAGAAGGCCTGCGTGGACGCGCTGATAGCACTCGTCTCCCACGCGCGCACCGGTTCGGAAGGCCACACACGTCCATTCCTGAACGTACAGGTACAACTATGGGTCAAGGAACTCGGCCGCGTGGTCGCCAACATCACCTCGCAGGAAGGGAACATCGACTACCGTCCGGTCGTCGAACTGTCCAAAGACGACCTCAAGACCCGCATGCCGGTGATCAACTGCCGTGATTGCGGAGGAACCGCATGGATCGGACTCGCCGGCAAAGACGGCGGTATCAGCATGGGCGACCCCCGAACGTTCTACAACGAGTATTTCGCCTACCATGCCGATAATGCGTTGGTGACCCTGCAGCCCTGCACCATGGATTATGTTCTTGACGGTCATGCCGACAACGGAGCCATGGTCTGGTTCTGCAATGCATGCATGAAGGAACAGGCCGTAGGACGTTTCGAATCCACGGAACGTGAATGCCCAGCATGTGGAGAGCAACGCATACCCATGGTCGCCAGGGGCATGGAGCTTGTATCCGGCAACCGCAAACACTATCAGTGTCCGTTCTGCGGCAGCGAACAGGACATCGCCATGGTCGGCGTGAGAACCACCACGCAGGTCAGCGTGATGCTCACCCAACTTTCCGGAGACTCCTTCAACGACGACAGCAAGGCCATCGTGTTCTCCGACAGCGTGCAGGACGCCTCCTACCGAGCCAGCGTGTTTAACTCCCGCACCTGGCGATTCGCCCTGCGCAACTCCGCCATGGACTACATGCGCGAGGAGTGCAAGGAAGGCGTCTCCTTCGCCGAATATCTCAACAAGCAGAACAGCTACTACCATCGCCGCTATCCGGACGAAAACGAATACATCGTGCGATTCATCGCGCCGAACATGACATGGATGCGCGAATACGAAGCCGTATTGCAAGGCAATCCCGCAGGGCCCGGCCGGCGTCAGCTGCTCGATTGGATCGAGCGCAGACTCCGACTGGAATCGCTGCTGGAATTCGGCATGCGCTCCCGTACCGGACGCACATTGGAGAAATCCGGTTGCGCCGCAATAGCATTCGACCAGATTCTCCTGAAACGTGTGGCACAGGCCGTTGCGGAACGTTGCCATAACGAGATCGGATTGCACGAGAATTCCATCATGGAGACCGACTGGCTCCGGCTGATCGTGGCGTTCCTCGACCAGCTGCGCACGAAAGGCGCGTTCTTCGACGTGACCTATGACCAGTTCCTGCAAAACGACGGCAACAAGTTCCTGCTTTCCAACACGAACATCAAATGGATGCCCGGCATGTACGCGGATGGTATGCCCTATTTCCTGTCGGACAAGGAACCAGTGCGCAAAGGCGTTTTCAATACCCTGAATTCGCCGGCATACCGTCAGATCGTCGACCGGTACCTCACCGACGGCGCCCTTGAAGGCGACATCCACCACGAGCTGTTGAGAATCGTGCTCGAAGAGTGCATAGCAGCAGAATTCATCACGCAGCAACGTTATCCAAGCATGAAAATGGAACGCACCGTGTACGGGCTCAACGAGTCCGGCTGCACGGTCAGCGGCAAGGTCACGCAGCTGATCTGCGACACGTGTGGACGGAGCTATTCGTGCGCCACACAGAACCTTGACGCATGGAACGGAGCACGTTGCCGTATCCACAAATGCCCGGGCAGACTGGTATCCGGCACTCCCGAAGCCGAAGCCTTGGAATTGCGCTACTATGGCAAACTGTACTGCGGGGAGCCAGCCGATCGCATCCACGCTGCCGAACACACGGGACTGCTCAACGGCGACGACCGTGCCAAGGTCGAAGAGGAATTCAAGCGCAAGAATCGCAAGCCCGGCGACGTGAACGTGCTCGCCTGTACGCCGACCCTGGAGATGGGCATCGATATCGGAGACCTCTCCACAGTGATTCTCTCGTCAATTCCGCCTACCCAAGCCCAGTACATCCAACGTGCCGGTCGTGCAGGGCGACGTGACGGCAACTCCTTGGTGCTGGCGGTGGCCAATACCAAGGAACACGACACGTACTTCTACCAGCGTCCGAAAGATATGCTTGGAGGCGCGGTGAACCCGCCGCACATCTTCCTCGACGCGACCGCAGTGTTGGAGCGTCAGCTCACCGCCTACGCATTGGATCGTTGGGTGCATGCCATGCTGGATGCCGGCAGCGAACCGGCCGATGTGGTACCCGACAAATTGAAAAACTGTTTGGATAATGTCAACGGCAGCGGCTCCAGCGGGTTCCCGGTGAATTTCCTGAACTGGACAGGCCAACATTCCGGCGAACTGCTCGACGGATTCGGAAGAATGTTCTCATTCTCCGAGGAACTCCGAACGCAGCTCGACGGATTCGTACGCGGTACGGAAGATGGCAGCACCATGGCCAGACGCGTCTACGATGTGTTCCAAAAAACCAACGATACCGTCAGAACGCTGGAATCGCAGAAGAGCGCTGCGAGGCAGCTGCTCGACGAGCTCAAGAAGAAGCCCTCCGACTCATCGTTCGAAGAGCAGCAGCGCGAATGCGAAGATGAGATTCACAATCTTGGCCGCATCGTCACAAGCATTCTCAACACCAACACGTTCAACTACCTTTCCGACGAAGGTATCCTGCCCAATTATGCGTTCCCGGAAACCGGTGTGACCCTCCACACCATCCTCAAAGAGGACAAGGAACCGTCCGATGCGGCACACGGAATCGAGCCTGCCGCGCAGGACAAGACGAAACGCAGGGGGAAGGCCACGCGTGATTTCGTGCGCCCGGCGGCCACGGCCATCACGGAACTGGCGCCGGGAAACACGTTCTTCGCGGGCGGACGCAAATACAAAATCAGCCGTGTGCTATGTTCGAAAGGCGGTGCCGACGACGAACTGGCAATGTGGCGCCTATGCCCGAACTGCTCGCACGCGGAACCCGCCTCCAGCACCGAGAACCTCGCCAGCTGTCCCTCCTGTGGGTCAATGCAGTGGGCCGATAACGGCCAGAAAAGGCCGATGCTGCGCATCGACACCGTCATATCCGATGAGACCTACAGCGAAAGCCTGATTGAGGACACCTCCGACAGCAGACCCAAGACCCAGTTCCTGAAGAATACGATGGTGGACATTGATCCGGCAGACATCCAATCGGGATGGCAGTTCAAGGGAATCACGAACTTCGGATTCGACTACACGCCGCAGGGCACAGTCCGTGAAATCAACTTCGGACAGGTTTCTGATAGGGGAGCCTCGGTGGAAATCGCCGGTAGCAAGGAGATACGTAACGGTTTCAACGTGTGCCTGAAATGCGGCGCGTTGCTCGGCGAGCGCGAATCACGGCACGCCTACTTCTGTCCGGAACGCAAGAAGGCGCAGGAACAGCAGTTGGAGCAATCGGAGTGGAACGGTACGTGCCTGTTCCTATACCGTGAGGTCAAATCGGAAGCGCTGCGTATGCTCGTGCCAGGGCTTGCCGATGCCCAAGGTGCGGATGGTGCTGCGGAGTCGTTGACCGCCGCAGTGATGCTTGGGCTGCGTGAACGCTTCGGCAATGTGGAACATCTACAGGCGACACTCATGAACGAGCCGTTGCCGGATAACTCCGGACTTCGCAAAACCTATCTTGCACTATACGACACAGTGCCCGGAGGAACTGGCTATCTTAAGCAGCTGTCCGATCCGGATACGATGTTCGAGGTGTTTTCCAGGTCAAAGGAAGTCATGAAGCATTGCGAATGTGCAAAGAACGGCGGCGACGGGTGCTACAGATGCCTGTATGCATACAGACAAAGCCAGGACCTGAAACTTATTTCCCGTAAGACCGCGCTGGCGATGCTCACGGGCATCCTCGACCCGTCCAACAAACGCAGTCGTGTGAAGACCGTTTCGAAGATCAACACGAACAAACTGTTCGACAGTGGACTCGAACAGCAGTTCATCGAAGCTCTCCGGTGCATGCATGCCCATCCCTTCGCGGAATCCGACGATGCCAAGGGACGTCGTGCCATCGTCAAGGACGAATTCATCAATAGCAAACCTGGATATTCCATCACCGTGAACGGAAGCGTGTGGAGCGTCGAGCCACAAGTCGCGTTGGGGCCGGCCGATGGGGTCGCGATTCCCTGCAAGCCTGATTTCGTGCTGACGGTCAGCAATATCGATGAATCTGGTGACGTGGTTGAGCATGACGGAAGGAAGCCGGTTGCCATCTTCACCGATGGCCTGCAATACCATGCAGGCATCGTCGCCCAGGATTCCCTGAAGAGGGAAGCGCTTCGTCAGGCAGGCTATCGCATATGGTCCTTGGATTATGACGATGTGATCGGATATGTGCAGGGCAAGGATGTGGCGCAGCTCGCCGATCCGATGCTGGCACCCAAGTCCATGCCGTCTCCGGTGGCTTACAAGAGCACGATTGGCAAGAGGACTGACGAATTCAACCCCAGCGAAGTTTCGGCAATGGCCATGCTGGAATATTATCTCGCGGAACCGGATGCCGAACGGATATTCGCCATCCAAGCGCTGGCAATGAGCTATGCTCTGAATCCGCGAAACAAGAACGTTGAACCTCAGGCCGTGGATATGCTGCATCGGAATGAAGCGTTGCACGGCGAGAACGAATCGACATTCATGATTTGCTCGTCCTGGAATCCTTCGAACTGCACGAGACTGAAATTCCAATCCGGTTTGTGCATTGGAGAGGATATGCGGACCACCGAACCCCACGTCGGCATGGTGTTCTCGGACATTCAGCGTGATGCCGCGAAAGCAAAGAACGATGATTATAATCCGTTGGATGCTTTGGACGAGAACGAGGCAGAGGCGTTCAAAACGCAGTGGGCAGCCTTCTGGCATTTTGCGAACGTGATGCAATTCTCGGAATACTTCCATGCTATCGGTGATGCTGCGCTACGTGACGAATCCATGTACGAGCCGCTTCGCAACGGCCTGCGGAACGCTCCTGATCTGCAGAAAGACAATGATTCCGAATGGAACGATATTCTGGCGGATCCGACCTACGTGTATTGCGCGGATGAAACCAAGGAGGTCGTCAAACGGTTTATTGAGTCTGACATACCGGCACCGGATGCACTCGGATATGAGCTGCTGGACGAGAACGAGGAAATCATTGCGCAGTCAGAGCTCGCATGGGAGGATGGGAAGATCGTGTTTTTCCCGTCCTACGACTTGCAATCCGACCGAGAGAACGCCGACGAATTCGTCAAGCGCGGCTGGACTATCATTACGGAAAATAACGATGACCTTGACAAGGTGTTCGCTTCATTGACGGAAGGCATGGAACGCTGATGGCAGATATACGTACGATGAACAAACCCGTGGTCGCACTCGGCAGCGATCTCATGCGCAGCCTGCTCGAGCTGCCTAAGAAAGCGCAGAAACATGCCACGACGTTTCTGACAAAATTCCAGGCGAATCCTCGATCATCCGGAATCAATCTGGAACGAATCGCCAATGCGGCGGACGAAAAACTGTATTCCGCGCGCATCGACCAGCGATATCGCGCCATCATCGCTTTCCAGAAAAGCAGCAACGTGTACGTTTTGCTGTACGTTGGAGACCACGATGACGCTTACAAATGGGCGGAAACAAAGCGAATCAGCGTCAACCCGAATACGAGGGCCATCCAGCTGTACGATATGGCTCCTCAAGAGGAAATCGACGCAGCGATGCATGAGGATTCCCAAAACAAAGTTGGATGGGGGAGCGTTGCCGCAAACGCGCCCCAATCAGATTCCGCTGCGTCGGAATCTGTTCCCCAGCCCACGGAAGACCATGCCGGCACGAATCACGGAATAGCTTCAGCTATTGCAACTTCAGCTGTGACGGACAAGACGCCGCAGATGCCACAGCAAGCTCCCGAACCTCATACCGGTCCGCTTCCAGACACTTATCGGGCATTGACAGATAATGACATGCGCCGGTTCGGCGTACCTGACATGTATGTGCCAGTCATGTGCACGAGAAAGACGTGGGAAGCGTTTGAACGGTGGGGGGCCAGGCTCCCAAAGGATGCTTTCATGTACCTTACCTTCGTTGCTGAAGGACTTCCCAAGTCCGAGGTCTTCGGACTGCTCGATGAAACCGAAGGCAAGACCAGCGACAGGCTGGGGCTGGAGCAGCAGATGTCTGCCTCGTCCATCGAATCTGGTGAAGAGGCCGATCCGGAGGACTTCCGTGCCGCCCTGTCAAGCTATGCATCGCAGCAGTCTTTCGTGGTCGTGCAGGGAGAAGCGGATCTCAAACGTATTCTGGATGCGCCGCTGGAACAGTGGCGTGTGTTCCTGCATCCATCGCAGCGTCTTTATGTGGAACATGATTACCATGGTCCGTTCCGCCTGCTCGGCGGTGCCGGTACGGGAAAGACCGTGGTGGCCATGCATCGCGCGAAACGTCTCGCTGCAAGACTGCTGAGAAGCGGTAGCCGTCAGAAAGTGCTGTTCACCACATACTCGCGTAATCTTGCCACCGATATTGCATCGAACCTGAAACTCATCTGCACGCCAGACGAATTCAATACCATCGACGTGGTCAATCTCGACAAGCTCGTAAAAGATCTGCTGACGGGGCATGGCTATTCCGGTGAGATTTGGTATGACGGTATCTCCGACTATGGCAACGATCTTGACACCGCGTGGCGTAAGGCTATCGCGTCCATCGGCGTGAACGATCCGAAACTCACGGTTTCTTTCTTCAAAAGTGAGCTCAGCCAAGTGATTGTGCCGCAGCAGGTACGGAATGCTGCCGATTACATGCGCGTGCTACGCAAGGGGCGTGGCACGAGACTGAACCGAGCCCAGAAGCTTGTCGTATGGAAAGTTGTGGAAACGTATCGGCGCATCATGCAGGCGAACGACGCATATGATGTGGACACAGCCATGCAGAACGTCGTGTCGTTGCTTACGCAGGGTGATGCGCCGAGGAAATATGCGCATGTGGTGGTCGATGAAGGGCAGGATTTCTCTGTGCCGGCATACCGTGTGATTCGTGCTCTGGTGGATGAGGGAGACAACGATATCTTTATCGTCGGCGACGCACAGCAGCGCATCTACGGTCATACTGCGGTGCTGTCGAAATGCGGCATCCGTATCCAGGGACGTGCCCGCAAACTGCGGATCAATTATCGCACCACCGAACAGATTCGTAGCGCCGCCGACTCCATTTTCCGTAGTTCCGGCGCCGATGTCGCGGATTCGGTGTTTGCGGCTGTTCGCGGCATCGGAGATGCTTCGCCGGCCACAACGTTCGATGACCTGGACGGAGGGGAGAGCCCGACCGGCGACAGCCGGTCGCTGATGAGCGGTCCCGTTCCCGAAGCGCTGCGGTTTGCATCCCAGTCAGATGAGATGGATGCCGTTAGGGAATGGATTTATGGATTGTGCGGCACGGCGGAAGACGCGGCCAGCGATGAGTCCGACGGCGGGCGTGTGGATCCGCGTAATGTGTGTGTGGTGGCAAGAAGTCGCTACTGCATCGACCAGTGGTATAAGACGCTTGATGACGGCTTGCCGTATGGCGTGTACCGGCTTGATAGGGATGCAGAAAACAGGCAAAGGCAAGGAATTCGCATCGCCACCATGCATCGAGTCAAAGGTCTGGAATTCGACTATGTGGTGGTAGTCGATGTGAACGATGGTGTATGCCCGCCGAAGCCCGCGTTGCAATCTGCCGGTGCCGATCCGGCTGCGTTGAATGACATCTACAGGGAGGAACGAAGTCTCATTTATGTGGCTATGACACGTGCCAAAAAGGGTGTGCTGCTGACTGGCGTCTCGGCGCATGTGAGGTAAGGGAAGAGGAGCACCATGGACGCTGGAAAGAAAATCCTGCTGGACTTATTGACCGGTTCGCTTCGGTTCGTGGTTCCGGTGTATCAGCGCAGATACTCATGGGGCGAGACGCAGTGCCGGCAATTGTGGGCCGACATCGTAACGGCTGGCAGGCATCCTGAGAGAACGCATTTCACCGGATCGATCGTGTGGATGCAGGACGGCGGCATCGGTCCGGATGGTGTCAGCCGGTGTCTGCTCATCGACGGCCAGCAGCGCCTCACCTCGGTGACTCTGCTGCTTATCGCACTGGCCGAATATGCTCGCGAACACCCTGAGAACCTGCGATTCTCCACAGACATGCTTATCGACCGTGGCTATATTGTCGACAAGTACGCAACCGGCGAAGGCCGCTACAAGCTGACGCTTTCCGGCGACGATAGGGAAGTGCTGCACAGCATGTGCGACCATGCGATCGCCCCAGATCGGCCGGACCATGCCAATATGGGTTCCCGGCTGGAAACGAACCTCGATCTGTTCCGTTCACTGGTCGCCGCAATCGATGATGCGAACGTGGTGTGGAACGGTCTGCAGCGTCTCGAAGTCGTGTCTGTCACCTTGGACCAAGATCGTGACGAACCGCAACTGGTATTCGAATCAATGAATTCCACCGGGCTTGATCTGGAGACTTCCGACCTGGTACGCAACTACATGCTCATGGGGTGCTCCATGGCCGAGCAGAAAACCTTATACGAAGACTATTGGCTGCCCATGGAACGTGTTCTCGGCAACCTCTCATTCGATGCATTCCTGCACGACTGGATGGTCGTTACATTGAAAAAGCCCGTGCTCAAAGGCCGCGTCATGTACGCGGAATTCAAACGTTTCGCGGCCGACAGTTCCTTGCTGCGCATGGAACGCACGCGTAATCTTCTGGCGAACATGCTGGAATACGCCAAATACTATGCCGCTATCAAAGGCGTTGCCGCCGCTGGCAGCGGCGATATGAACGTGGACCGCCGTCTCGAATCAATTCAAAAACTGGTCAGCACGGTTACGGACCCGTTGGTTATGTACATGTTCGCGGCATGGAAGCGTGATCGCGTAAGTTGTGATGGACTGCTGCGCATGCTTGCGGATCTTGAATCGTATCTGTTCCGCAGAATGATCTGCTCGGTATCCAGCAACGGATTGAACAAGCTCGTTCCGTCGCTGATCGTCAGACTTGATTCGGCTGAAGATGATTTGGCCGAAACCTTCGCCGCACTACTCATCACCGAGACCGCCAAAGCTACACGCATGCCTACTGACAGTGAATTCAGACAGGCGTTGCTCGGCGAGAACCTGTACCGGCCGGCCTGGCGATGCAAGTATTTGCTTGCCGGCTTGGAGAACTATAACCACCCCAAGGATCCGCGGTCCTTCAGCGAATACACCATCGAACACATCATGCCGCAGAACGCCATGGCGCACGCCGAATGGTGCAATATGCTCGCAGACCTCGACCGATTCCCGCTATTGGTGAACAGTCTGGGTAATCTGACACTGACCGCATACAATTCGGAGCTTTCCGACGGAACGTTCGAACAGAAGAAGAACCGTGCGGTCGGCGGATACGATAGCGAATACCTATCCATTTCCGTGGAACTGCACGATGCTTCGCAATGGAACGAACAGGCGATCGCGCAGCGAGGCACCCGACTTGCCGATCTCGCATTGCAGGTGTGGGCACGGCCCACAGCGGGGAATGAGGTTATGCAGACTCTGCGCAATCGGGACGTGAACCAGGGGGAACGTGAACAGAATGCCGTTGATTTCGCTGATTTGTGCAAACGCGGAGTTCTCGCGGCCGGAGATGTGCTGGAAAGCTGTTACGCTGGCGTAACCGCCACGGCTACCGTAACCGAAGACCATCGCATCCGCTTGGCCAACGGCGAGATATTCGACAGTCCATCCGGCGCGTTTCGCCGTGCCAGAATGCTCGAAACCGGCGAGGATAAGCAGGTCAACGGGTGGACAGTGTGGAAAGTCGCGGACGGCAGAACTTTGAACGAATTGCGGTAAGTCGGCAGTAATATCTCGCTGCGGCGCAGCTTCTGGAATGGGTTGTACAAATATGCCGCAACACGGCCCGACTTCATCGACGTGTATGGCGATCCATCCGGCCGCAAGACAAACAGCGACACATGGACAAGTTTCGGCGTGGGTTCGGAAATCTGCCACCCAGATGGGACGCTGAATATCCGTGGCGGCTATATTACGGTCGACCTGTACTTCGCCGACACGTTCCAGTACGCGAAGCTCTACACCATGAGGGATTCCGTTGAACGGATACTGGCAAATCTGGGCGAGGTGATGTGGAACGAGCCGGAAGCCGACAAGAAAAACTGGCATCTTTGAGTGCGTCGTGATGTGGATTTCTCCGGTGACATGACGGAAGCCTACCGGTGGATGACGGACGGGCTGCTCGCCATGCGCAATGTGTATGAGCTGCTCGGCTGATGTTTTGGCCGTTTCGACTGCTGTGTGTTCAATGCTTCATACAATGAACGTAGTCATCCGAAAAGAGGCCGTCATGAAATATGGGATGAGGAAACCTAGCTGGAACATCTACGACGCCGAAACGAACGACATGGACACGAAAATCCACAACAACCAATGCGTGGTGAACTGACGGAAACGATTGTAGCCGGCGCCGCCTAGCATGCAATATGGGAAACGACGCCGGCCACAACGACCGGCCAAGACGGACGGAACACACGAAAAGGCGAATCAAACACAGCATGGGCAAGAATGGCACGCAACCAACAACGAAAAACGTCACACCGGCGGTCACGCCATGGGGTAAGAACCGTGTGAAGAACACCGAAACCGGCAAGCACGTGCTCATCATGCCGGGCATTGGATACACCGTAGACCGACCGCTGCTATACTGGGCAGCGCAGGCGCTTGCGGCCAACGGATGGTTCGTGGACCGTCTCGACCTGAAACTGACGGAAAGCGTCGAGTTTCCGGAAATGATCGCCTGCATGGAACGCGTGGTCGACGAATGGCACAAGGCGGCGCTCGAACATGCTGCCGAATCGGGTGAGGAGCCGCAGTTGCTGGTCGTCACCAAATCGCTCTCCACACTCTCATATCCGCATTCCGCAAAACTAGGATTGCGCGTGGTGCTGCTCACCCCGGTACTCAACCCGCCGCCATTCGACAAGCACAAGTCGGTCATTCCCGCGCCGCTGCCGGGAACCGCCGGCAGCCCGATGCCGCTAATCTGCGCAGGTGACGCCGACCCATACTACGATGACGCCAAAGCGCATCTGCTCACCGACCATGTGCGCACGTACGCTGGTGCCAACCATTCCATCGAAGTGCCGGACGATTGGCAGACGTCACTCGACTACCTGAAACAGGTCACGCAGGCCATCGTCGACTACGCCGGCTGAAAAGAACGGGACGGAATATGCGCATCGTATTGCAGAAGGTCAGCGAAGGATCCGTCGACGTGGTCGACGAGACAAGCGGAGAAGTCGACACCACATTCGAACCACAGCATATAGGCATCGGCTATGTGCTGCTTGTCGGAGTGGAAGACACGGACGGAGCGAAACAAATCGACCGGCTCGCCCGCAAAATCGCCAACCTGCGCGTCTTCGAAGACGAGAACGGCAAAATGAACCGTTCCATCCACGACGTGAACGGCAGTGTGCTGTCCATCTCCCAATTCACGCTATACGCGGACGTGCGCAAAGGCAACCGCCCAAGCTTCGTGAAAGCCGGAGCGCCCGCGCACGCCGAACAAGCATGGCACGGATTCAACGACGCCCTGCGCGCGCAAGGACTCGAAGTAAAAGAAGGACGATTCGGCTCCCACATGCGCGTGCGGCTCGCCAACGACGGTCCGGTCACCATCATCCTTGACACCGACGAACTCGGCGTCTGACCCAAAACCCAACGTGAAACCCTATATCCGACGATTGCCATAGGGTAAAACGCATGGGAATATGGAACGACCGCAAACTGATTGTCAACTGCCTGCCGTTGACCGAATCCGAACGTGCGCAATTCATACGTGCCGCGAAAGACATACCACAGGAATTCGTCGGCGATTCGACCCAACGGGGAAGCATGAGCTGGACCGCCGCAGTACCGGAGGAACTCAAAGCCAAAGCCACCGCGGTCATCGGCAACATCGCGCCCGAGGAATGCGCGCAATGCCCCAAACTCGAATGGCTTCAAACTTGGAGCGCCGGCGTCGACAAATACCAGCGACCCGGCATCCTACAGCCCGGATCCATGCTCACCAATGCCACCGGAGCCTACGGGCAAAGCGTCTCCGAACACATGTTCGCCATGATGTGGGCCATCATGAAGAACCTGCACATCTACGCGGCAAGCAACCCGAACGCCATGTGGCAGGACGCGGGCCGCGCCATCAGCCCCAACGGAAAAACGGCGCTCATCATCGGAACCGGCGACATCGGATCACACTTCGCGCGACTCTGCAAAAACGTCGGAATGACAACCATTGGCATTCGCCGTAATCCCGCCGTCGAAGCGCCGGGCGTCGATTATATGGTCGGTTTCGATTCCCTCGACGACGTGCTGCAATACGCCGATGTGATCGCCATGTGCGTACCATCCACTCCGACAACGTACCACCTGCTCAATGCGGAACGCATCGCATTTCTCAAACCTGACGCCATCATCATCAACGCGGGCCGCGGCGACGCCATTGAAAGTCAGGCGCTTGCCGACGCGCTCGCGGAAGGACGAATCCATGGCGCCGCGCTCGATGTGACCGAACCGGAGCCGCTGCCGGCCGACTCACCGCTGTGGTGCGAGCCGAAATGCCTCATCACCCCACATGTGGCGGGAGGCAACCATCTTGAGATCACCGAACGCAGTATCATCTCCATTGCATTAGGCAACGTCCGCTGCTACGTCAACGGTCAGTCGCTCGACAATCGCATGCCCATCAAAAGCTGACGGTCGCGCGTGCGGGGAGACCCGTATGATGGCAGTCGGGAAGAAAGGAAAGGGTATGACATTGAATAAATGGCGTCGTGCGACGGAATGGTTTATGACGGCATTGGCGTTGGTGTTCCTGTTCGCGTATTCGTGGGAAGTTCTGGCGAGGACGCATATCCTGTTGTGTGAAATGGTGATCAACATCATCTGGATGGTGTTCATCGCCGACTGCGTCGTTTCGATCCTGCTGGCAGAAGATAAGAAAACTTGGTTCAAAGACAATCTGCTGATGCTGGTGTCCATCGCATTGCCCGTCTTCAGGCCGTTGAGACTGCTGCGTCTGGTGGCAGTGCTCAACGTGCTTAATCGTACCGGTGGCATGGCGGTGCGTGGGCGCATCACACTGTACACATGCTGCAGCGTGACACTACTGATGTATATCGGCGCCCTTGCCGAATTGGATGTGGAACGTGGGGTTCCAGGCGCTTCCATCACCGATTTCGGTGAAGCGATATGGTGGTCGTTCGTGACCGTCACCACAGTCGGCTATGGCGATTTGTCCCCGGTGACATGGCAGGGAAGATGCATCGCCATCGGACTGATGATAACCGGCGTTGCCCTGATTGGCATCGTCACCGCGACGCTGGCTTCATGGATCGTCGACCGTGTTCGTGACGAGACCGACAAGCGCGCGGATGAGGCGGAATCGGAAACGGAACAGTTGCGCCACAATGTGCGGGAACTGACGGACACCGTCAACCAGCTGCGCGATGATATTGCGCAGCTGCGCAGGTTATAGCGGTTCTCATGCCTGCAACGGTATTATCGGTCGGTTCCACGGCCAACGCGGATCCAACCGATAAGCCGACAACCAACCCCACGGCCAGCAATCCGGACAATACGGACATCATCGAATTGTGACGACGCCACCCTCGCGCTGCTGGAAGCCGAACCGGTGGAACTCGATCCATGGCAGCCGCTCACCAAGCGTTGCCGCTGATATAACCTGTATGGAGCGAAGCCGTGGCTGAGATTGCAGCCACGGCTTTCCTGTTCCGCTGTGCTGATACTCTTTCATAAGAACAAATGTGCGAACGATTGGGGTTCAGTTGGCGGATACTTTGCCATGGCTTTCCGACGAACTACGCAGCGAATGCAGTCAGCCTGTATTGCAGCGTGCCCGTGGAATCGCCAACCAGTGGCGTGCGAAAATGTCGGATCTGCATTGCCTGAACGACTCCGATTCCGATCGCATCACCCTGCATGCCAATATGCGGGGCACCACCTCACCGTCCAGCCGATACGAAGTGCAGGCCACGCTCGATTTGCATGATGAGCTTTTCTTGGCCAGGTATTGCTCGTGCCCGGCGTTCAACGGTTCGCAGCACGGTTATGGCACGTATTCGTCGGCATATTCGCCCAGCTACCGCAACAATCCAAATTATCGCAGTTTCGACGATGATGACGATGAATACGATTACGTCGACGATTATGATGATTTCGAGTCAGGATCGACGTTCGGTCATGTGCAGGACGATGACGAGTTCGATTCGGAGCCGGCTGGGAGGCGCCGCTATACGGGCATGTGCAAGCATGTCGCCGCAATGCTGCTGCTGTTTCTTGACCAGCCCGAACGGTTCCGCGGATTCAAGCGAAGTGGCGTGACCTCGCATATCCTCTCCGACTATATGCGTGCGCTGGATGCGAAGAATGACAATACCGGTCAAAGCGCGCAGCTTGACGTGCTCAAGCGCATCGTCGACGCGAAAAGCCGTCTCGCTGACGAGCAACGAGGCGTCATTACGCAAGGGGCCGCGAAAACAAAACGCAAGAGCGGTTCCATCATAGTGAAACCGGGAAGTGTGCGTCTGGAGCCCACGCTGATCATGAACCGTGAGCTGTGGAGCCTGACGTTGAAAATCGGCTGCGGCGACGCAAGTTATATCATCAAAAGCATTTCCAAATTCGTAGCCGACATGCACGACGAAGCATACGTGTCATACGGGCAGAAACTCTCGTTCACCCACACTCCGGATATGCTCGAACCGTTCTCGCTGCAGCTGTTCCGATTCCTGCAAGGTGTTGTTGGATCACGTGTCGCTGCACAGCTGCAGAACAACTACTATTACGCGCCAGACGTGCGTATCGAACGTGAAATCATGCTTACCGATGGGGAATTGTGCGATCTGCTGAACCTGTTCGAAGCGGAACCGCAACAGGACTACATCGAAGACGTGCTGATAGCACGTGGGCCGCTGGAAGCTCCCAAGCATGAGGGGCGTGAGAGGGCGCGGCAGCTCACTCCGAATGATTTCGCCTATACGGATGACGCCGCTCCGGACTATGTCGAAGTGGCCACGCCAGGGGAGTCCAGATCGCATACTATCGCCATATTCGATGGCAATCCGCAATTTCGGTTCATCGCCGAATATGTGAAGGAAGGCGCTTCGTCGGGCGTGCGTATCACGTCGAACCGTACCATCACGGATCGGATTGTTGGGCAGCGGGGCGTGTACCTCATGAGTGCCGAACATAACGGCACTCCGACGGATTCCCATATGATGCCAGTGAGCGTACTCTTCCGTTGCGCCGACAGCATCCTTCCCGCAGTGGACGCGTTGATGACGTTGTGCGCGTCGAACGTTAGCGATGGTGTGTTCATCGCGGAAAACGACTGGCCCATGTTCGCACGAACAATACTGCCAAAACTTACCGAAGCGGGCATTGGTTTCGATATTCCGCAGGAAGTCGCCGAACGGATGGGAGTCGACTGCCAGATTGAATTCTACTTGGACCGTGATCTGCAGGGCATCACCTGTGAGGCTGTGGCACGATACGGCGATTTCATGTTCCAGTTGGTGCCGACCGCTAAAGCACTACGAGGCGTGATTAATCCGGATTCGCGGTCGAAAGCGGCGCTCATCAAACGAGATACGGCTCGCGAATCATTCGCGGTGCAGGTGGTTCGCCAGCTTTTCCCGACATGGAGTTCCATTGACGTGGCGCGGGTTCGTGAGGAAGATGAACAGACGATTTTGCTCTTGCTCACCGAAGGCGTGGATATCTTGCGCTCGGTCGGGCAGGTGTTCTCCACGGCCGCGTTCGACGGCATGATGATGCCAAGCAGCCCTACAGTGAAGGTTGGACTGTCCATTGACTCGAATCTGGTTGAGATCTCGCCGATAGCCAACGAAGTGCCGATGAACGAGGTCGGTGCGTTGCTGAATTCCTACCGTAGGAACCGCCGCTATCATCGATTCAAGGATGGTACGTTCGTTGATCTGAAGAATGCCGATCTGCATGAACTTGACCAGATTGCCGCAGATTTTGACCTTAATGAGCAACAGCTTGATTCCGGAAGAATCACCATTCCCGGATATCAGGCGTTCCTCTTGGACGCTCAAGTTGATGACGACGGCAAAAGCGAATCATTCGTCGACTATGTCAACGATGTGAAAATCATCGACCCGAAACGATACGAAGTGCCCAGCAACCTCAAAAACGTACTGCGCCCATACCAGGTGGAAGGCTTCCAATGGCTTTCCACCTTGTGGGACAAAGGCTTCGGTGGCATTCTCGCCGACGAAATGGGTTTGGGAAAATCCGTGCAATTGCTGTCACTGGTGGAAGCTCGCAAGGGGAGTGGTCCAGCGTTGATTGTCTGCCCGGCATCTTTGGTATACAACTGGGCCGCCGAATGCGAGAAATTCACGCAGGATCTCACCATCGAAGTTGTGGCAGGCACGAAGGCGCAACGACGCAAACTCATCGCAACCGTGGCGCAGCAATGGAATAATTCGCCTGAAACCAATGAAACGCAGCAAACCGATGTGGTGATCACCTCTTACGATTTGCTGCGTCGAGATGTGGACGATTATGCCGACTGCCGGTTCACATTAATGGCACTTGACGAAGCTCAATATATTAAAAACCATGCCACCAAACTAGCCAAAGCCGTCAAGCAAATCACCGCCGAACACCGGTTCGCATTAACCGGCACGCCCATCGAAAACCGGTTGAGTGAACTGTGGAGCATCTTCGACTTCCTCATGCCCGGATTGCTCGGAACCTACACGAAGTTTCGAGAAAAATACGAACAGCCGATCATGGCACCCGGTTCGGAACATTCCGTCATGGCCGACAAACTGCAGGCTTTGGTCGGACTGTTCATTAAGCGACGTCTGAAAAAAGACGTGCTGACCGATTTACCTGACAAGTTCGAAAACGTGCTCACCGTCAAATTGGAAGGCGAACAGCGCAAGCTCTATGCGGCACATGAGCAACGGTTGCGTGCCACCCTTACCAAAACCAAGGATGCCGACTTCAATACGAAGAAGATTCGAATCCTTGCGGAATTCACACTGTTGCGCGAAATCTGTTGCGATCCGAGACTCGTCTATGCGGATGCGAAAAATGCTTCCGCCAAACTTGACGCCATTTGCGAACTCGTATCCACGTGCATGGACGAAGGCAAGAAAGTGCTCGTATTCTCGCAGTTCACTTCATTCCTTGACCTGATTGGTACACGTTTGGCTGAACAGGGCGTGGACTTCTACACCATCACCGGCGAGACGCCGAAGAAACGCCGTGTGGAACTGGTGGACGAATTCAACGGCAACGATGTTCCCGTATTTCTCATCTCGCTCAAGGCAGGCAACACGGGACTGAACCTTGTGGGCGCATCCGTAGTGGTGCACGCCGACCCATGGTGGAACGCCGCCGCGCAGAACCAGGCCACCGACCGTGCGCATCGTATCGGCCAGACGCAGGATGTGAACGTGTACCAGATCGTAGCCAAAGACACCATCGAGGAACGCATCCTCAAACTTCAGGAAAAGAAAAGCGAACTCGCCCAGCAGTTCACCGACGGCACCGCATCCGGAGGTGTCGGCACACTCAGCAAGGACGACCTGCTCGGCCTGTTGTCGTGACGTGCGGTCGGAGGAATCTTGCGTTCCAAATCGCAAGATAAAAACGGAACACAGGTTGCGAATATCGCATGGTGGGCGTATATATTGTCGTGCAAGTTTCAGGGAAGGTGAAAATCCTTACTGGCGGTAACGGTACGACTGACGTTCATAACAGTCCCATGCCGAAGCCCGCGACCCGCGAAAGCGGCTGATCCGGTGAGAATCCGGGGCCAACGGTCAAAGTCCGGATGGAAGAAACGGGGCTCAACATGAGTGTATCCTCACCAAATAATACCCAAAACAACACCGCCGAAATCGCCAGCGAAAGCATGACGCGTCCCGACAACGCGCATTCCACAGGCGTGGCCGATTCCGGACGCTGGTCCACCAAACGCATCGCCATGTATGCGCTGTTCGTGGCGCTGTCGATGGCCGTCAGCTTCGTGGACTTTCCCATCATGCCAGGCGTGGAATGGCTGAAATATGATCCGTCCGGCATTGTCAGCCTGGTAGCAGGTTTCGCCTACGGTCCAGCAGCGGCGGCAATCGTCAGCGTGCTCGGTTTCCTGCCGCACCTGTTCACCAACCCATGGGGCACGCTTATGGCCGTACTCGTGGCTTTGGCGCTATCCGTGCCGGCAGCACTGATCTACCGCAGGAACAAGACCCGCAAGGGCGCGGTCATCGGCATCATCGTCGGTGCTATCGTGGCTTTGGTGGTGGCGATTGTGGGCAACCTGATCGTCACGCCGTTCTACGCGCACATGACCACCGCACAGGTCGTGGCATTGATCGTGCCGGCGCTTTTGCCGTTCAACGCGTTGAAATTCACCATCCATGGCGTGATCACCTTCCTGATCTACAAGCCGATCTCCAACCTGTTGAACCGCTGAGCCTCGTTCACCATATCGATTCCGCATATTGATGAATAGGAAGGAACCTTTCGACGTATGGAAGGTTCCTTCCGTTTATGAAAGACGATTCCATGAATCCTGATAGCGACACGAACATCGTTGCGGTCGAATTGCGTGATATTCGTTTCACGTATGACGCCGGCGCGACCTGGGCGCTCGACGGTGTGAACCTGACCATCCGCCAAGGAGAACGTGTATGCTTGGCAGGCCCAAACGGATCAGGAAAATCCACACTTTCACGCATCATTGCAGGGCTTGCCGCACCCGATGCCGGACATGTCACGTTGTTGGGAAACAACGTATTCGATGAAAGCGGTGCGCACGCTGACGCTTACCGCAGCGCCCGGCATGGTATCGGGGCGGTTTTCCAACATCCGGAAGATCAGATCGTCACCACCATTACCGAGGATGATGTTGCCTTCGGTCCGGAAAACCTTGCCATTGCGCATGATGATATCGATATGCGGATCGCCATGTCACTTGACGCAGTTGACATGAGCGAACAGCGAGAAGCCGATCCCGCGCGAATGAGCGGAGGTCAGCAACAGCGCGTCGCCATCGCCGGCATGCTTGCCATGAATCCTGAAATCCTCGTGCTCGACGAGCCTACCGCCATGCTCGATCCGCAAGGCCGCGCCGACATCATGCATATTCTTGACGAATTGCAGCAGCACGGCACAACCATCATTCTCGTCACCCACCATCGTGACGAATTCGCCAATGCTGACCGCATCATTCGCCTAGATAACGGGAGTATCGTGCAAAGCGCTCACGGTGATACTGCAAGTATTCCGGAAATGGACGAATCAGACACGGCGCAAGAAGACAACCCAATTGCCAAATCCAATATCGCAAATGGCGCATCAAAGCCAGCATCGGCTGTACCAATCATTGAAATCCGTAATCTGACATACCAATATCCAAACAGTAACAAGCCTGTGCTCGATAAGCTTTCCATAACCATCAATGCGGGCGAAACCGTGGCCATCACAGGGCATAACGGTGCAGGCAAAACCACCCTCGCGCGTCTTCTCTGCGCGCTTGACCAGCCGCAATCCGGCAACATCACCATCAATACCATTCCTGTCGCACGCCAACGCACCAACGGCAATATGCAGTCGCTCAAACGTGCGGACCGTGAGAAACTGCACGCCACCATCGGCTACGTCATGCAACATCCCGAACGTCAGCTTTTCGCCGAAACCGTAGCCGAGGATATCGCCTACGGACCACGCAACCAACATCTTGACGAAACGCAGGTATCCGAACGCGTCAATCAAGCCATGACGCTGCTGCATATCGAGCATCTTGCCGATCGTTCGCCATTCGACCTTTCCGGCGGACAACAACGACTTGCCGCCATAGCGGGCGTCATCGCATGCCAACCGCAGATCCTTATTATGGACGAGCCGACCGCAGGACTTGACGAGGCGGCTACAACCCGCGTGCACGATCTCATCCAAACCCTCCACGCACAAGGCGTCACCGTACTCATCATTTCCCATTCACAAACGGAAATCGACGTGCTCGCAGATCGAGTGATCGCGCTTGATCGCAGACAAAACGGTAATGTCGCTACTCGAAATATCGAAGCCAATGGCACTTCCGAAACGGCAGGTTCGAAGAATCCGCACGCGATTGACTCCGGACGTGCAAAGGGAGACGTCCGTGAAAACCGCAGTTTTATGGAACGGCTTGACCCGCGCGTGAAGATGGTGAGTGCGTTGGCGATCATGTTCTCCGCGTTCGCCATCAGATCCTTCTGGCAGTTGCTTGTGGCCGCACTGCTGACCGGCATGATCGTTGCGACATCAGGCATCGGCGTGAAACAACTGTTCAAATCGGTTCACATGTTCCTCGCATTGTTCGTGTTCTGCGGACTGCTCAATATATTCTTCGTCCGATCCGGCAACGTTCTTACGAACATCGGGCCGATTCCAATCACCGACGACGGTGTGCGTATCGCCATACTGTACGCCTGCAGATTCGTTGCGGTCATTATCGTCGGAGCGGTATTCCTTGCCACCACCACGCCCACGGCCATCACCGACGCATTCGAAGCGTTGCTCAAACCTTTCGCAAAATTCGGCATACATGCGCAGGAGATCGCGTTGGTGATGAGCCTCGCATTGCGGTTCCTGCCCACGTTAGGAAGCGAAGCGAAAGCCATTGTGGATGCGCAATCAGTCCGAGGCGGCAGCATTGAAACGGGAACATTCGTGCAGCGGATCAAAGCGATGACCGCCATTATCATTCCGGTATTCGCAGGAGCGATACGCCATGCCGATAATCTCAGCCTTGCACTCGACGCACGATGTTACGAGGAAGGCATCATGCGCACGCACTGGCGAATCATGCGGATCGCCAAACGTGACATCGCCGTAGTCGGTGTGGGTGTGTCATACATTGCCGCATTGACCCTGATCGCTGGACTATGCTGAGCATTCCGGACGGGCATGGCGCTCCACTGATCGTATTGGAAAGCGAAACCGCCGAAGAAGCACGTCTGAACATGCGCAAGAACATCGAAAACGGTGTGAACGCCATCAAAGGCGCGGGGGAGTGATATGCAAGATTTTACTGCCCTCACGCTACTCTTGAGCAAGCATCATAGATAGGAATGGAACAAGTTATGGCATTAACCAAGAAGCAGGTCAAGCAGCTGCGTGGCCTGGCTACCAAGCTCAATCCGCTCATCCAGGTCGGCAAGAACGATTTGAGCGAAACCGCTATCAAGCAGGCGGACGAGACCATTGAAAAGCGTGAGCTTATCAAATGCTCCGTGCTTGACGGATCCGGACTGACTGCCAAGGAAGCGGGCGAGGGACTGGCCGAAGAACTGAACGCGGAACTCGTACAGGTTATCGGCAACCGTTTCGTGCTCTATCGCCGCTCCCATCGCGATGATGTGGAGCATATTCGTCTCGTACGCGAATAAAGCGGGAAACTGACGCGACCAAACATAACAGGGCGGGTGCTTTCTGAAAACCAATCAGAAGGCACCCGCCCTATTGCAATGAAAATAAACAATCGGAAGTCAGGAAAACATGCGATGGAGCGGTGTCAGCGCTCCTGATTCCATTCGGGCTTCCACGTGTACTGCATGTCGTACGCGCTGGCCCAGAACATGTACTCGTTCTCCACGCCGGTCACGAAAATGTCAATCAGCTCGCGCTTGCGCTCTTCGCTCGCGTCGGCTACCAGTTTCTCGATATGTTCGAGCAGCCACACGGAATCCTGCCAGAACTCGTCGGTCTTATACATGTCGACCCAGCTTTTGTACGGATTGTCGTCAAGCGTGTCGGCAAACTCGGCGGCAAGACGGTAACCATAATCCGCATACACCCAGGCGCACGGCAGCACGGCCACAAGAATGTCGAGAATATCCTTGCCATAGGCGATGGAAAGGATATTCGACGTGTAGGCACGCGCGAAGGCCGACTGGCGCACATTGTTCATCTGCTCTTCGGTGATGCCATAGCTGGCCAAGTAGGAGCGGTGTACTTCGGTCTCGACCTGCAGGGCGCCGTTCTGCACTTTGAGCATGAACGCCATGATTTCAGGGTCGGTGGCCTTGGCTAATCCCAAAGCGTGCACTCTGGCGTAATCGTTCACATAACGAAAATCCTGCAGCAGATAGAAGGCGAAACGCTCGCGTTGCAGTGTGCCTTCGCCAAGCTCGCGGATGAACGGCTGCTGGTAGCCTTCCTCCCAAACCAGGTCAGCAGCCTTGCGCATGCGCTGCGCGAACGGAGGAAGATTGTTGCGTTGGATGCCTTTGGCGGCGTCGAACTCATAATCGAAATTGGTTGTTGATGTCACAGCAGTCATTAGACATGCCTCCCTACGCTGGTATTAACCATCAGGTTCAAAGGGTTCAGGCCTCACTTGGCCTATCTCAACCCGACAAACACGGGTTCCCCTGCATTACGCCGTACATTATGGCAAAGCCGTCCGAAATGTGCAAGAGCCTGTCCGCCGAATGGAATCGTGCCGCATGATGCGAACACAGGCGATGTTCGGTTGAGGGCGAGTGCAAGAATAGAACGTATGACTGAAAAGCAAGTTGCGAAGAACACCATCGAAAAGCTGGCTATCGTCGTGGTGACATACAAGCGTCAGCAGCTGCTCGCCACCCTGTTCGAATCCATCGAAAAACTCACTGTGGCACCATGGCGTATCGTCGTCGTTGACAACGAGCACAGCGATGCGACCCAAGGCATGGTCGACGATTTCCGTGAAGCGGTCACCGCGCAGTGGGGCAATACCATCGCCGACCAGTCGGGCAACGAAAGTCGCGTGGTGTATGCACCTCAATCCGACAACCTCGGCGGCGCAGGCGGATTCTCCGCAGGTGTGAAGAAGGCATATGAGCTGGGATCCGAATGGTTCTGGGTGATGGACGACGATGTGGCTGTGATGCCCGAAGCCATCGAACGACTCGCCAAGTGGACCGGCAGCCATGATGTGATCCAAGGCAGCCGATACGACTATGACGGCGGTCCGTTCTACTGGCAATACGATTTCATCATTCCCCTCGGCATCCCCAATCCGATCGCTCCGGCCGCATTCGGACGCCCCGGCTACCGCGTGATGGACACCCTGTGCTTCGAGGGGGGTCTGTTCCGCCGCAACATCGTCGAACAGATCGGCTTGCCGGATCCGCGTTTCTTCATCTACTGGGACGACACGATGTACGGCTACCGCGCCAGCAAAGTCACCAACCCGATCGTGGTGCCTGACGTGATCCTGCGCCGCACTCGTGAAATCGGCAATTGGGATATCGCCGGCGTGCGCCAGCTCAACTCCACCTCTGACATGAACCGTTACCACATCATGCGTAACCGAGGCTACATGGCGCGCTATTTCATGGCGTTCGGCGATTACCGTCCGCTGATGTTCGGTCTGGGTACGCTGCTGACCGCCGCCAAGGAAGTCATCCGTCTGGTGATGGTGGACCGAGAGCATGTGAAGACCGGCTTGGTGCAGATAGCCAAGGGTTGGTGGGATTCACGCAAGCTGTTGCATGATCCGGATTGGAAGCCGATGCCGCCGCTCAAGTGATGCGGTTGCGCCGTCTTCAGACGGTCATCTTCTTACGATTCGCCCCATGCCGATGCGTTGAGTTGACATGGGGCGAATCGTTTGCAGAAAAAAGTTGCAGAATGAATCATTTCATTGCGAAAAATTATGCAATCGTATTCACCATTTATGCTTTTTCGGCGCGTTTTGGGGCATGGGGCGAGTTACTATGGCGCTTACCGGTTCGATAACACCCACTATGTACCTTGATAGGAGAGGTCGAAGATGATTGAAACTGCACAGGCGTTTGGCGTTGACATTGGAGGCTCCGGCATTAAGGCAGCCCCGGTTAACCTCGAAAAGGGCGAGTTTGCCGAACCGCGTCTGAAGATTCTTACCCCGGAAGTTTCCACTCCGAAGGCCGTCGGTGAAATCGTTCGCCAGCAGCTCGAGCATTTCGAGGTTCCCGAATCCGCTCCGGTCGGCATCGCTTTCCCGGCGCCGATCCACGTGGGCGAGAAGCTCGGCTACATGGCCAACCTAGACCAGTCTTGGGTCGGCGTGGACGTCACCGAAGTGTTCTCCGAAGCCTGCGGACGTCCAGTCACCGTGGTGAACGACGCTGACGCGGCAGGCCTTGCCGAGCAGCAGTTCGGCGCGGCCAAGGGCCAGGATGGTCTGGTCGTGGCAACCACGCTGGGTACCGGTATCGGCACGGCGCTGATTTTCAACGGTGAACTCATCCCGAACACCGAGCTTGGTCACCTGGAACTGCTCAAGGGCAAGGGCGACGCCGAAAAGTACGCGGCATCCTCCATCCGTGAAAAGCTTGATATGGGCTACAAGAAGTGGGCCAAGCGACTGACCAAGTACTATTCCCTGATGGAGTTCTACTTGGATCCGCAGCTGTTCGTTGTCGGCGGCGGCGTGTCTCGTGTGTCTGAGAAGTTCCTGCCGTACATCGACATCAAGACCCCGATCGTTGCAGCCAAGTTGCACAATGAGGCTGGCATCATCGGTGCCGCGTACTACGCAAGCACCAAGCAGAAGTGATGCCGTGAACCATTAAGGTTCCCAACTTTTGTATAAGCGAGAGCCGTCCGATTCGTCGGGCGGCTCTCGCTTATTCCGTCAACATTTGTGAGGCGAAGGCATGCCATCTTGCTTGACGTAACGACTTGCGCAATCCAAGGAGTATGGTGGAGACTATGCGTTTTTCCTCCAGAGTCGATATCAGCGAGCCCAATCCCATCGCCAAAGCGGAAGCGGAAGCCAAAACAAGCGGCATCACGCTCGGCAAACTCAACGACTCCAATCCAACCAAGCATGCGCTCGCGCCGGAACTTCTGCCAGACATATATGGCGCTGAGCCACGCGGCCAACGGTATGCGCGCGAAGCGCTGGCCGCATTCCTTCAAGGGCGAGGCAATGATGTTGACGTCGAAGACCTGTACATACTGAGCTCAACATCCGAAGCATACTCGTGGCTGATCAAACTCCTGTGCGACGCCGGCGATGCCGTGCTCGCGCCGAAACCCGGCTATCCGCTCATCGAATCGATCGCACGACTTGAATGTGCCGACATGATCGAATACCAGCAGCGATTCGACGGATCTTGGTACATCGATGTGGCCGAACTGCGCGAAGCACTTGAAAGTGAAGAAGGCGAACGTATCCGCGCACTGGTGCTCATCAATCCCAACAATCCGACCGGATCGTACGTCAAAGCGTCGGAACGTGAGGCCATTGTGCGGCTTTGTCATGACCATGAGGTGGCCATCATCGCCGATGAGGTGTTCTACGACTATGATCTTGAACCATTCGATGGCAACGCGCGTCTTGCGGGGGAGACCGGCACGCTCACATTCGCATTGGATGGGTTCTCGAAGACGTTGGCCGCGCCACATGCCAAAGTCGGTTGGATCCAAGTGTCCGGCCCGGCGGCTGAAGTGGATGAGGCCAAGCGCAGACTCGACGTGGTCGCCGACGACTATCTGCCAATGAGTGAGATCATCGCCAAACAGATCCCCGCCATGCTGGGCGCCGCAGCCGCGCAGACCGCGCGCGTGCGAGAGCGCGTGCAAACCAACCTCGCAGCCTTGCATACCATGCTGGATGATGACGAGCAGGGCATGGTCAGCGTGTTGCGTGCCGAAGGCGGATGGAATGTGCTTTTGCACGTGCCCAGCGTGCTTGACGAGAACGAACTGGTGTTGTCCATGATCGAAAAGCACGGAATTTCAGGACAGCCCGGCTATTTCTTCGATATGACGTCGAACGGCTATCTCGCGATCTCGTTATTGCCGGAACCCGACGAATTCAGGCATAACGTTCAGACGGTGCTTGACACCGTCAACACAATGATCGGCTGAAACATGTTGTGGTTCCATCGTCGACACCGATGAAGGAGCCGCAACATGTGGGGAACGGGAATAATCCGTGGGTATGGTCAGGCTTTGGAAGCCTCATATTTAGCGCGGATGAGGTCCGTGTAAAAAGCGACGGCCTCATGCGGGCCACCG
Organism: Bifidobacterium sp. N5G01; assembly: GCF_002742425.1. NCBI lineage: Bacteria > Bacillati > Actinomycetota > Actinomycetes > Bifidobacteriales > Bifidobacteriaceae > Bifidobacterium > Bifidobacterium sp. N5G01. Next base: position 48,007 of record NZ_NJNP01000002.1, on the reverse strand, counting down.
TCGAACACAACCTGATGGTCGTCGACCACCAGTGTGCGGTCGATCGCATACTCCGCGCGTGTGATCAGTTCCGTGTCATGCGTGGCGAACACTACCTGTTTGTCGTAACTGAACAGAGCTTTCGCCACATGCGCGGACGCCACCTCGTCCAAACCCTTGGTCGGCTCGTCGGCAACGATCACCGCGGGGGAGAAGCTCAATGCGGAAGCGATCGCCAGCAGATGGCGCTTCTCGCTATCCAACGCGGAAGCAGTCTCGCGCGCGACCGCAGCCAAATCAAAATGCGCGAACAGATTGCCGATGATCGCCTGGCGTTCGCTTTCCGGCACCTTATGCTTCTTCAACGGTTCATCAATCGCCTCGCGAATGGAATCCGCTTTGTAATAACTGTTCGGAATTTCCTCGCGACGAACACGGCCGATCATCGACTCGATACGTTTCAGATCACGCTTCACCGACGGATCATACGCAGCACCATTCGCGTCGATACGCACCGAACCGGACGTCGCTGTCAACGCGCCATCCAACAACTGCAATAGCGTGGTCTTACCAGAACCATTCAACCCGATCACGGCCACACGCTTGCTTTCCGGAGTGATCGTCAACGACGTCGGCTCCAGACCGACATTGCCATCCTCATACGTGTGGCCAGCCTGATCGAGCGTGAACGTGACATCATGCGCCACTTCGGGACGCTTAGATGAAAACAGCGAATCGAAAAAACCCATGGCAACCATTGTACGGGCGTGCCGAACCCATTGCATACGAAACGGGGACAGAAACCCAAACCCCTACAAGGAGTTCAGATTCCAGTCCCGTCAAGATTCGCGAATGCCTACGCGTCAGGCGAAATAGAATCCCGAGAAATCGTACTTGTACACGCGATAGATGTATGAGCTGTTCAACGTCATATGGAACTGCGCCAACAGATCACCATCCTCGTCGTACTGGCCGAACAGGCCCTTCATGCCCGAATCGATGAGAATCTGGCCGTTGTCCAATTCCTGTGCGGAACTGACATACGGCGAATATGGCACGTCGAACGACGACACTTCCGTATACGTGCCTGCATTCTCGTCGACCAGATACTTGCGATACTGCGACTCCGCCGTGTCGGAAGACAGTTCGGTCGAGATGCCGTCAATCACCGTCCAGTCAAAATCAGGACGCGTCAGTGAAGTGCCGAAATTGTTATCGAACATGTACAGGTAATATTGGCCGTCAGGCAGTGAATCATCGGCGACGTATGTGATGGAATGCTGTCCGCCGGTATCCGAAAAATCACCGGACTTCGTCAGGAAACTGCTGGCCTCATCGGTGCCTGCCCACACGGACGGCTCACCGATCATATAGTCGAGCGTCGGATCCGATTCCATATCATCCACCTTGATGATGGTGGACGTTTCGCGTGCGGAGAACAATGCGGAACCGTCATTCAACAGTTGGATGGTGTTGCAGTGCAGCCAATCCCAACGATTCTTGGCATTCGAATCCGACTCGTCGGTTCCCGCATGCGTGGTGGAGCCCTTATAGTCGGCGAACAGTTCACCGAAATCCACCAAGCTCGTCACACTGCCGGTGGAGGTGCTGAGCTTGATGACCTGATCTTGCACGGCATTGTCATCGCGGCCTATCTCGGTGGCCAACAGCACGATGTCGCCGTTGGAATCCATCGCATAATCATGATGCAGAATGTAGTCGGATCCCAGATCGTAGATCTTCTCCAACTTGCCGAGACGGTTCATCGCCACCATATGGTGCGTGGAAGCGGAGAACCACATGAGTCCGTCATCGTCGAACAGCAGACGATGCGAACGATAGTAGAGCACGGGGATCTCGCCGCGCAGCACGCCGTTCGTATCGTAATAGAACATGAAATCCTGTTCGTCGGAATCGTTGCCGAGAATGGCATACAGGCCATCGCCCAGATCCTCACCTGAATCGGCTGCGACGGTCTGCTCCAGCTGCACCTCCTCATTGCCCAGCAGGGATGCGCCCCTGTGTTCGATGGTATGCGTGCGGGACTTGCCGTCGGCGTCGGTCAACGTGATGGTGATGGTGTTCTTCTCGCCGGGAATAAGGCCGAGTAGCTGGAATTCATGGGTTTTGCTGTATTGCGATTGCTGGTAGGCGTCACGGGTGAAATCCGTGTAGCCGTCCGCATGCACGGTATAGGAGACGGCAACCGCGTCGTCGGTAGTGAAATACACATACAGCGACGTGGTGTTGGTGCCGTACGGATCTTCGGTGACAAACATGTCATCCTCTGTTGCGGAGGACTTGCTTTTTCCCTGCTCGAGCTTGTCGTCGGCCATATTCTGATAGTCGGCCGTGTACACATTCTCGATACGTGCGTTCAGCCGTTCGATCCTGTTTTGTCTGATGGCCGCATCGACGTTGTCATAGCTGGCGAGACAGACGCCCAATGCGATGGCCGATGCTACCACGGCCGCGGTCCAGCGTCTAACACGAGGATGGCTTGACAGAAGTGGAAGCGATTTCATAACTGATGTCTCCAACAAGGGTTCATCTCATAGCGAACAGTTACGACACCACTATTATTCGCAAAACTCGGAACAAACCGAAGATTTTATTGGACAAATCGTAATAAAACCCTGAAATAACCCTGAAAACGCCGTGCCTCATATCAGGGTGAACCACGACTGCACGTCGTGGAACAAACCGGGATCATTGCGTATCATTTCGTCGTCGCGACCATATAGGAACAACGACAACACTGTCACCGCCAACATGAACAGCAGCAGCGCCAGCACCAGTACGCGCAACAGCCAGCGCAGCCGCGGACGATCGCAATCCAGCGCAATGAGCAGCAGAGGCAACGAAGCCAAGGCGAACAGCCAACCGAAATCGGCGATGTAACGCCATCCAAGACCACCCAGCCGCGCGTCAAGCGCCACAATCAGCAAACCCAACAGCAGGAATGTCGTCAGCGTGCGCCACATGCCGGCATGGTCACGAGCGTGCATATGCCGGCGCAGGAATGGGCATGCCAGCGAAGCCAATGCGAGAGGTGCCATGACGAACAAGCCTCCAGGCATCGCCTCCGTGAACCCCCAATCCTTCAACGGGGCGGGTTCGACGGCAAGGAACGGGAACATATTCGTCCAACGCAACGGCAAAAACAGATAGTATGCGACCGTCCAAATGAAATTCGACCACGATTGATGGTAACTCGTCATATCCGTGACCGTCAGCTGATACGACGAACCGAAATCGAATGGCGAGGAGAAACGCACCATGTTATAGGCGAACAACGGCACCACCACAACCAATGCGGATACCAGCACGGCCAAAGGCGCACGCAACGCATGCAACATGGCGCAGGCACGCCCATGCTTACCGGAAGCGAACACGCCATCACGCAACTGTTTGGCAATCGCACGAATCTGCGGCCAGAACAAAGGAAACGCGGCGAACGCCACCACCACAAACGACGGACGACAACCCACATTTGCGGCAATGCACACCGAACCGGCAGCCAAACGAGGCAGCGATAACAATCCGACCGCATTCCCCTCGCCGTCCTCGCCAGCGTAGGCCGTGGATGGACGTTCGGCTCCCAACCATAGCCACAAGCCCAACGTGCTCAACAACAAAGACGCCGCGATCGGCACCGAATAGAAATTCGTCCGATACCACAAATACGGAGCATTCGACGCCAACAACACAAACACGCACAACATGCTGACCGCAGCCACCGAAACATGCGGACGCACACGCTTGATCACACGAATCGTCAACAGGCACGCGAACACCAAAAAACCAAACATCAGCAACGGCACCGCAGCGCCCGACGGCATCATCAGACCACCATCAACCCACAACGACGTCATCGCACGATACGGCACAAACAACAGCAACGCCGGCACCACACCAAAATACGAATACCAACGTCCATTGAAAAACGCATAATCCCAATACACAGGACTCACGCCATCGGCAAGCAACTGCTGCCGGGTCGCCACATCATACGGATCATCCGCATCACGCAACCCCTGGGGCACATCCAAATCAAGCCACGCATGACCATCAAGCAACGCCCGAGCCACATGATCATACTGATCGTAATCATACGTATACATGCCATCCGTATGAAAGCTCAACGGCACGGCATACACCAACTGCCACACCACCACCGCAGCAGTCACCAACCCAGGAACCGTCAGCAACACGCCCAACGCCACCCGCTGACGCACACTCGACGTATCCAACGGCACCTTCCACAAGCGTGAACCCGGACGCCACAACGCCACCAACACCATCACCAACACCAACAACGCCACACGCAGCGGACTCACCGAAAAAGGCACACGCACATTCGCACGCACCGCCTCAAACGGAATCAAAGACCCCTTCGGCTCCACCACCTGCACACGCACCGTACGACCAGCCGCAGCCCTCACATACAATGAACGAGACGAATCCAACGACACCGAAGTAAGCTCACACGCCCTACGATCAGCATCAGGACGCACACGCACCGTACGCAACACGCGCTCACCCTGCCGCTCAGCCCCCTGCAACACCTCATCAGAAACAGGAACAACACGCACATAATCCGACGAACCATCCGCCGCCACCTGCAAATACGCCTGCGTCGGATCAGTAACCTCCAACAACCCATCATCACGACGCTCAAGCCCCGGCCCCAACGTGTTATACGCAGCCGCCGAATCACCCGACGCCGCCAACGACTGGAAAAAAGGCACATTACACAACACGCACTCAACCAACGCCACCACAACAAAAGCGACTACAATAGCTGCGCGCACACGATGACGCGCCTGAAAACGCTGTTTCGAAAAAACCACAAATATTATTCTAAAGGCTGCATGTCGCATTGAATTGAAAGAATAGCCCACATGTCACACCTCACACCAGCATCGCCATCAGCACACCATCCACACCAAGGACGGACCATGCTCAACCACGCCATGCAAGGGGTACGACAACTCATCAACCACAACAAACACCCCCACAACACCACCGACACCAACCCCTTCGGCAAAGCCCTCAACACGCCAGACGACATCGTCGCCGAACTCACCCGCAACGCCATCAAACTCAACCCACTCATCAAACGGCACATCATCAAAGGCTTCGAAGGCGTACCAAACACACTCCAACTCGGCTGGGCACAACTACCGCAAACCCAAGGCAAAGCCTTCTCCATCGGCCTATTCACCGACACCAACCACTTCGCACAAATCGCGCTCGCCGACAGCAAAGCGCGCGTCTTCGCAGGCACCGATCCCGAAATGGACGTGCAGGAACTGGATCCACGCTTCATCTTCGTCAAAGAGGAGACCCTCACTCTGCCGGACGGCCCACGATTCGGGCATGCTGCGAACGGCACGCCAAAAATGGTACGCGCATCACAAGGCGGTGTCGTAGGGCGCATGCCCGGAGGACGCATGATGTGGCTCGCATCCTGGCTCAAAGTCGGCAACCGCTACACGCTCGAACAGATGCGCGCCAACCTGCCGGAAGCCATGCGATTCGACCTGGAATACCGTGACGCCATCACCATCGCGTTCTTCGCGGCCTACATGCTGCCGCAAATGAACGGACTACTCGTAGGATTCGGCACTGGCAACATCTTCCGCAGACTCAACAGAGAAGCGCCTATGGGCGCGATCCGCCGATCCATCAGAGACACGATGAGTGCCCGCTCGCACGGCATGCGCGCCTCCGGACTCGAGGATTATTTCGCCGACCTCATGCGCGAGGCCGGGGCGCTCGACAAAGACCAAGGCCTTGAGTCCGTGCATGGCGCGGAACCGCTGCACCTGTACACGTCCAGCTATTCCGGCTGCTACTTCTTCGCATGGGATTCCACGTTGCCGTTCTCAGCATCGTTGCGTGCGTTGAACATCGAAGGCAATCTCAACCGTTTCGCCGCAGTCAGCTCATGGTTGGAACGCAACGCCCGTATCGGCAAGCTGCCCACGGAAGACACCGTGACACGAGCCGAAGCGGCGCAGATCGACATGGCGCTGCTGGAAAATCCGGCGTTGATCGCATTGAAACCGGATGACGAATTCGGCGCAATCCTCGACTCCCAACAGGATGATGGCGTGCAGGCCGTCATGCGTTTGATGGACATTGCCTCGGAAACCAGGCGTTCCATTGCCGAAAACACGACGGTCGGCACGGACAGCGTCGCCTTCGGCAGCGAAGGCGGTTCGGAATGGGTGTACCGCCAGACAATGTCTCGGCTGCTACGCAGCATGCGCCTTCCGTACCGTTTCGACGTGGATTTCCGATGCAGCCTCAAGGACGGCAATATGGCGATCGGCTTCACATCCGCAGGCGTTTCCATGATGCCGTCCACCAGATACGATGCGGCACGCCATGCATGGGTGGATATGACGGACGCCGAACGCGCTCGCATGAGCGCGGACTACAATCTGCGTGTCGGACTGATGATGGCTGCGTTGAGTTTCGGTGCCGATCCAGGCATCCAGCGCGTATCGATGCATATCGATTCGATTGGTTTGGAAGAGGCCGTGGTCGAGCAGGATTCCGCCATCAGCGAGCTGATGAGCGAGGCATTGGCCGCGTTCGAACGAATCCGTACCGGAGATATGGGCGTTTCCGGATCCAAAGCCGATCCGAAAGACGGCGATTTCCATGGGGATCCGTCTCGGCCGGTGACGCCGAAAACCGCTGACTTGGGTGTCGATGGCGGTGACGGTGATGATGCGGACGATTCGCTGAACAAACAGTTCGAGGATTTGATAAAGGATATCGACTTCGACGAGATGACGTTTGCGGTTCCTGACGAAGCTGCAAACGAGTCCACCGGAGAGGAGGGCGATTCCGAGCATTTCACGCATGACGGTCTTGATGCTGGTTTGATTGGCTATAACGATTTCGACGGGGATGGCGACGATCCGTTGAGCCAGCTTCGCAAGAATCCGACCGTGCGCAATCTGGTGACGGTCACCTTTACCAGAGGCGAGTTCATGGAACGGTTGGGTGAGTGCGGACTGTCTGACCCGACAGGTACGTACCGCATGTTCGACGCGGAAATGGATGTGGATGGTCTTGGCGCATTGAAACCAGTGGATGCCGCGCTCAACCTGCGTGACAGCCGTTTCTCTCCGGCGGGAAGCCAAGAGGAGCCCGAGCTTTCCGATGTTACATTCGACCATAATACGGCGCAACTGTTCGGCTGCCGCGACATGTCGGGGCTGTCCATCCAGCGTGTGGACCTGCTGCAGCGCGCGGTTGGTGAATTCCATAGGATCGCGCAGGATCCCCATCTGGAATCGGTGGCCAAAGCGAAGCAGGCCATGGACATCATCAACGCCATCGCCGACCCTGAGTTAACGGCCTTGGCTCCGCAAGTGACGAGCGCTCTTATCGATGGCAAGGACACGCCGGATTTCTCGTTCCGCGTGGCCGACGAGCTCGATGCGGAACGCATCAAGGCGAGGGACCTGCTGTTTTCCGGGCAGGTCGATCAGAGCGTGGAATTGGTCGAAGCAGCGCTGGAACGAATGGATCAGCTGTTCGCTTCGAATCCGGGCGTGCCACGGTATTTCAACTCGTATGCGGAACGTGTCATCTATAACCGTATGTTTGCCACGGAAGGCGAACGTACCGTGCTTATCCCTGACAACCTGTTCTATGCGCATATGGAACTCGCCGACGTGCTCGCACAGGTCAAAGGCGTCAAGGCCGCGCTGCCGCATCTCAACGCGATGGTGCGATACGCGCCGGCCTATCCGCTTTCCCATCTCAAGTTGGCGGTTCAACTGGCGCGCGCCGAGGATTGGGATCCGGCCAGAGCGGCTTGCCTCAACGCGTTGCACGTCGCGCTTGACCGTGAGGATGCGTCATTCGCCTATTACAGACTCGCCTATGCGGAATGGATGTGCGATCACTTCGATATCGCGGCCGCCGCATATATCATGAGCGAGGAGATCGCACCGGCGCGTATCGCCATGTTGGAGGGTGAGCTTCAGGAATTGATCGGACGTGCGCAGTCGCAGTGCATTCCGGTGCCTACCAATGTGTCGGAAGCCATGCATGTGCTTACGCAGGCTGGACTGCCGGTATGGCCCAACACACAGGTTGCATCCTTGGTACGCAAGGCCGCGCGAGTCTGCGTGGACGAGGGCATGTTCGTGCCGGCACGTACGCTTTCGGTTGCCGCTTCAAGGATGGATGATGAGGAGCGCGACGGTGCCGATGTGGTGCAGATGCAGTTCCTGAGGTCGTTGAACAACTGACCGGCACCATCCGGGGCGAACAATTCAGCGTCGACGGCACGTTAGTCGAACATTTGTGCGATACTGTTCGAAGCGTCGCCGACCGACAGCACTGAAAGCACATCGAACAATGTTGACAAGGTAGTGACAATGACAAGGCATGACGATTCCGAACAGCTCGCATGGGATTTTGACGCTCCCGAAACGGATGGCGGCGCCATGGGCACGTCGACGCCCGTGTCGGCAGACGAGGGAGCCGCCTCATATGCGCCGGGAAGCGAACAGTGGATCGCCGCATTGCAGCCGACAGATGCGGACGCCATGCGACTGGACAGGATCGACGTTTCATCGATGAGCGCCGAGGCCGCGGCACGATTGTGGGCGCGAGTGGCAGCATGGGTGGAATCCGATCAGATCGCATACTATATCGATGATGCGCCGGTCTCATCTGATGCGGCCTACGATGCGAGAATGCGCTGCTTACAGGCTTTGGAAGCGCAGTTTCCATCCCTTGACTCCGCGCAATCGCCGACGCATCGTGTTGGGGGCACCTTCTCCAACGATTTCGCATCAGTGCGTCACCCGTCACGCATGATGAGTCTTGACGATGTCTTTTCGCTTGAGGAATTGCGCGAATGGTATGACAGTGTCATCCGAGGTCTTGATTGGTCGGACACGAAGCCCCTGCCAATGACCTGCGAAGTGAAGATTGACGGACTTGCGCTCAATCTCATTTACCGTAATGGCGTGCTTGAACAGGGCCTGACCAGAGGCGACGGTGTGACTGGCGAAGATATCACACTCAATGTGCGCACCATCTCCACCATTCCACAGAATCTTGCCGGGCCAGAGGAGGATATTCCTGAATTCGTGGAGATTCGCGGCGAGGTTTTCATGCGATGGGATGATTTCAACACGCTCAACAGGGAAAGCGAGGATGCGGGACGCGCGCCTTTCGCCAATCCGCGCAACGCGGCCGCAGGAAGCCTGCGTCAGAAGGACCCGCGCATCACCTCCACCAGAAGGCTTAGTTTCTACGCGCACGGTATCGGCACGCTCCAATGGGGCGCCAAACGAGGCGACGGCCACGATATCGTCAACAACCAATCCGAGGCGTACGAGCTATACAAGAAGTGGGGTATACCGGTCTCTCCGCACAATCGTGAAGTCACCACATTCAGCCAAATCCTCGACATGATCGACTATTACGGTGAGCATCGCGGTGACATCGAGCATGCGCTCGACGGCATCGTCGTGAAAGTGGACGATCTGGGGTTGCAGCGGTCGCTGGGTGCGACCTCGCGTGCGCCACGTTGGGCCATCGCCTACAAGTATCCGCCGGAGGAAGTCAATACGGAGTTGCTCGACATCACCGTGCAAGTGGGGCGTACCGGCCGCGTGACGCCGGTGGCCATTCTGAAGCCCGTATATGTTGCGGGTTCAACGGTGTCGAGAACCACTTTGCATAATCCGTTCGAGGTGGAACGTAAAGGCGTGCTTATCGGCGACACCGTTGTGGTGCGCAAGGCAGGCGATGTGATTCCTGAACTTGTAGGTCCAGTGTTGGAGCGTAGGGAAGGGTGCGAAGACCAGCTGCGCCGTTTCGTGATGCCTTCGCATTGCCCGAGCTGTGGGGCACAACTCGCCCCAGCCAAAGAGGGGGACAAGGACATCCGCTGTCCGAACGTGGAATCCTGCCCGGCACAGTTAACCGAACGCATCATCAACCTGGCATCCAGAAAGGCGTTCGATATCGAACATCTGGGTGACCAATCGGCCATCGCGTTGACGAATCCGGAAGAGGATCGCCCCGATTCGGTGGCGACCTACGCGCCGAACATCACCGAAATCGTAGTGGCACCGGGGCAGGAGCCCGAACCGTACGAGCCGGTGGAAGGGCTGGAACTGCCGGCCCGGCAAACGCCGGTGTTGTCCAGTGAGGCCGGCCTGTTCTCGCTGACAGCCTCCGACCTGCAGGATGTTCGCGTATGGCGAGAAGCGCCAATCATCGAAATCCACGAAACCGTCGGCAAGAACGGTAAGCCGAAAAAAACGCGCAAACGTATCGGCGGATCAGGCCTATGGCATCAGGTCCCGGCGTTTTGGACGACTCCGACAGCGGCGAGAAAGCGTAAGGACGAAGTCGATGAATCCGCGGAATATCCCGGATATGACGTGCCTGAGGATGCCATGGTGATCCGAGAGGAAACCAAAGTATCGCGTTCCGGAGCATCCAGCGTGCAGCCGGTATATATACGCCCTGCGGAAAATACAAGGAAAATGCTTGACGAAATGGACAAGGCACGCCACGCCGACTTATGGCGTGTGCTTGTAGCCCTGTCGATCCGGCGCCTCGGACCGCCCACGGCACGTGTTATCGCCAATACGTTCGGATCGCTTGACGCCATCGAACGCGCCAGTGTGGACGAACTGTCTCAGATAGACGGCATCGGTCCGGAGATTGCGGAATCGGTGGTCACGTGGTTCACATCGGCCAAGGAACCAGGCGATTGGCGCGGCACGGTGTTGGAAGCATGGAAGGCTGCTGGAGTTGGCGTGGAGCAAGCTGAAATCAGTGAACTACCACAGACACTTGAAGGCAAGACAGTGGTCGTCACCGGTTCGTTGATTGATTTCTCGCGTGACTCCGCCAAAGAAGCGATTATCTCTCGCGGTGGAAGAGCCTCAGGATCCGTCAGCAAGAAAACCGATTGGGTGGTCGTTGGCGAAAACGCCGGCGCCAAGGCCGCCAAGGCAGAGGAATTAGGCGTTCCCATGTTAAACGAGGACCAGTTCAAAATACTGCTGGAAAACGGAACGGTGTGACGTCGGAACGTCAAGCTGGCAACATAATCGCAAGAAGGCTCTGGCATGCCGCGCCTCCAGACGCTAGTCTGGTACGCGGTTAAAGGAGGAACCATGACCGACGAGCGTACCATTGAAGCGCGCATCTATGAGCGACTCAGCAAAGTGATCGATCCCGAGCTGGGGCGGTCCGTGACCGATCTGGGCATGATCGCAGCCATCGATGCGATACCGGTGGAAGGCAAAACGAACACTTACGAAGTCCGTGTGGAAGTCGAGCTGACGGTGGAAGGCTGCCCATTATCGCAGACCATCACCAACCAAATCAACGGAGCGGTGGCATCCTACCCGGATGCGACGCTGCTGCCGCGTATCGAAGTCGGATCCATGAGCCAAGACAAGCTCACCCAACTCGTTGCAGGTCTCAAAGCCGATCGCAAGCAGAACCCCTTTAATAAGCCGGGCATCAAAACCCGTATTTTCGCCATAGCATCTGGCAAAGGCGGTGTCGGCAAATCGTCCGTCACCGCGAATCTTGCCGCCACTTTCGCGGCGCTCGGTTATGATACGGCCGCCATTGACGCCGACATCTACGGGTTCTCGCTGCCGCGACTGTTCGGCGTGCATGCGCAACCCACCAATCTGAATGGTATGCTCATGCCCGTCACCGCTTGGGGGGTGAAACTGATTTCCATCGGCATGTTCGCGGGCGCCGATCGTGCGATCCTTTGGAGAGGGCCGCGACTGCAGCGTTCGCTCGAACAATTCCTTTCGGATGTGTGGTGGGGCGAGCCCGACGTGCTTCTGCTTGACTTGGCTCCGGGTACCGGCGATATGGCGATTTCCGTGGCCCAGGCCCTGCCGAATGCGGAACTGGTGGTGATCACCACGCCGCAGCCGTCCGCATCCGACATCGCAGTACGCTCCGGCTTGGTGGCGCTGCAGGTGCCGATGAAAGTGCGCGGCGTCGTAGAGAACATGAGCTATTACGAGCATAAGGGTGAACGTCTGCGGATTTTCGGCGAAGGCGGTGGTACGCGCGTATCGGAACAGCTGACCGAAAGCCTCGGCTATGACGTTCCTTTGCTCGCTCAGCTTCCACTGGAACCGGAATTGCGGGAGACTGGTGAGGACGGACGCCCGGCCGTGCTGAATGAGGATGGCTCGTTACGTGCCGACGGTATTGGCGAGACATTCAGGAACCTAGCTGAATCATTGATGTGCAGACCTCTGTAAAACTCTATGGAACCGTGTTTCCGTGCTGCATTCAGTACGGGAGGGAAACCCGTGAAGACAGGCCATTGCAAAAATCCGAGCGTGTTCTATGCCGGAAACGAAGCGAAAATGAAACAGCCCTTGTGAAAATCTTGTGCCTTGTGTAGTATCAAGCGCAGACACGGGGGCCGTATGGCTGAGAGGAAGCAAACGCTTCGACCGTATGAACGTATACCGGGTAATGCCGGCGCACGGACGTCTCTCTTTTCCCGTGCCTTGACATAAAGAAAGGCACATTCATGACCGTAAATGAATCTTCCGCGGTGAAGAAGCACAACAACAAATGGCGAGTCGTTGATATCGTTGTGGCCGCCATCGTCGCGGTTGCAGCTGGTGTGATTTTCTGGGGCTGGGATGTTATCTGCGCGGCTCCGATCACGCTGTTCGAAGCGGTGACGCCTGGCTTCGAAGGCCTACTGAACGGCATCTGGCTATTTGCAGGACCTCTGGCCGCCCTTATTGTGCGAAAGCCTGGTGCTGCGCTGTTCACCGAAACCCTTGCTGCCGCTATAGAACTCGCCATGGGCAATCCCTGGGGCATCGGCGGTTCCCTGATCATTGGCATCTGCCAAGGTCTTACTGCCGAAATCGGCTTTGCGATTTTCGCGTACAAGCGTTGGGATTTGCTGTCGGCCACCATTTCCGGCACCCTCGCCGGTTTGGGATGCTTCCTCTACAACTGGACCGTAAACCCCGCCTGGGCAGGCTTGCGTATTGCCGTCAACTGCGTCACTTCCGTTATTTCCGGCGCTTTGGTGGCTGGAGTCCTGATGTATCTGCTGCAGCAGGCTATCGCCAAAACAGGCGTGCTTGACCGTTTCGAATCCGGTCGTGCGCAGACTCTGGTCTGACGATTCGTTTGTGAAGTCCCGTATCGCATTCACGGTGGGTGGATACGGGACTTCTTTGATGCGTGTTCGCCTTACGAACGCCAAATGCAAAAGGAATGAAAGAACGATTCATGGGTACTGATGCAGAAAAATCGTTTTCCGCAGCCGGGGTGGTCGCACGCGATTGGGGATGGCGACATGCTTCACGTAAGGATTTTGCGTTAAGGCATGTGGACTTCACCATACAGCCGGGGGAGCGTGTGTTGCTGTTGGGTGCTTCCGGTGCCGGAAAATCGACGTTGATGGCCGGTCTTGCCGGCGTGCTCGGCGGTGATGATGAAGGTGAACTCGAAGGTGAGCTGCTGATCGACGGAACGGATGCCCGCCATTCGCGTGGGCGATCAGGATTGGTATTGCAGGATCCCGATGCACAGACGATTCTGGAACGTGTGGGAGACGATACCGCTTTTGGCTGTGAAAATCTGAATCTGCCAAAAGATGAGATTTGGAGCAGGGTCCGTTCCTCACTCGACATTGTTGGACTTGGCTATATGAAACTTGATCGCTCCACGCGCAGGCTTTCTGGCGGGCAGCGTCAACGTCTGGCTTTGGCTGGCGTGCTCGCCATGCACCCCGGATTGCTGTTGTTTGACGAGCCGACCGCCAACCTTGATCCGGAAGGCGTCAAGGAGGTGCATGATGCGGTACGTGATGTGCTTGACCGAACCCATGAAACCTTGGTGGTGGTGGAGCATCACATTGACGTATGGCTTGATTTGGTGGATCGCGTCATTGTGCTTGGCAAGCCGGAAGCCGATTCGCATGTCAGCGGAGTCATCGCCGATGGCACTCCTGAGGAAGTGTTCGGCAGCATGGCGACGGTGTTGGCAAAAGGCGGTGCCTGGGTTCCGGGGCGCACCATTGAAAGCCATATTCCCGAATCCAAGCAGTCATCGGGAAAGGTTGTTCTGCGAACCGAGGATCTCAGCTTCGGACGTGAATTCGCGCTTGGCGAGCATGTGAACCTCGCGTTCCATGCCGGCGAGATTACTGCCCTGACCGGCAAAAACGGTGTGGGAAAATCCACGCTTGCTTTGACTTTGGCTGGCTTGCTCAAACCGATTTCCGGGCGGGTAAGTATGGATGAAAGCATGGTTCCCGCACATAGGGAGAACAACGTCTTCACGTGGAAAAGCAGGGATCTTCTTGGGCGAATCGGCATGGTGTTCCAAGAGCCGGAACACCAGTTCGTTGCATCCAGTGTGCGCGACGAAGTGGCGGTCGGCCCTAAATCCATGGGAAAAACCGATGACGAGGCCTACGCCATCGCCGATATGATGCTGGAACGGTTGAACCTCAAACGGTTCGCCCCAGCCAATCCATTCACGTTATCCGGCGGTGAGAAGCGTCGTCTTTCCGTGGCGTCCATGCTTGCCGCGGCGCCGAAGGTGTTGGTGATGGATGAGCCGACTTTCGGTCAGGATTTCACCACATGGACGGAAATGGTCAGGTTGATAGCGGGCGTACGCGATGAGGGCTGTTCCGTCATCATGGTCACTCATGACGAACCGTTGATCGAAGCGTTGGGAGCGCGTCGCATTCTCGTAAGCGAGGGGGAGTGAGATGGAACAGTTGGAAACCATCAGCGTGGTGCCGCATAAGGAACGTCATGATGACGCCAGGCCGGCGTCTCCGTCATGGTTTGTCGCGAAGATCAATCCGGTCAGTCGTTTCATCGGCGCGCTGATATTGTGCATTCCCATGTTCGTGACGTTGGACGTGGTTTCCGCATCGGTGGCGTTCGTGTTGGAGATGTTGCTGCTCTGGATTGGAGGCGTCGCTCCATGGACGGTGCTTCGTAAAACCTGGCCGGTATGGATCGCAGCTTCGGGAAGTTTCATTTCCGTGGCATTGTATGGCAAAACCTCCGGTGCCGTGCTGGTCAATCTTGGCAATGTCATTGTGATTTCGCAGGGATCGTTGTATTTGGCGTTGGCTACGTTCCTACGTGTGGCAGCCATTGCCGTTCCCGGCGTGATTCTCGCGCTTGGCCTTGACCCGACCGATCTGGCCGATGGCTTGGTGCAGATTTTGCATTTGCCGTCGCGATTCGTATATGGCGGTTTGGCTGGTATGCGCATGTTCACGTTGCTGCAGAATGATTGGTATGCGCTTGGACAATCCCGCCGCTCTCGTGGACTGGGTGACGGTAGTGCCATCAAGCGCGTATTTTCTCAGGCGTTCAGCCTATTGGTTGTGTCGATTCGACGCGGCACGAAGCTTGCCACCGCCATGGAGGCGCGTGCTTTCGGAGCGGATGCTCCACGTAGCCAGGCCCGGGAATCACGTTTGCATGCCGTCGACTGGCTGTTTTATGCGATTTGTGTGGCAGTGCCGGTGATTGCGTTGTCTTGTGCTTACTTCACGGGTTACTGGCATTGGGCTTTTACCGGTACCGGCAATTGATCGAACGCATGATCTCATAGCGAGAGATTGTTGGATTTGCGGCGATTGCAAAAAGGACGTTTCATTCGTTGTATGGAATGGAACGTCCTTTTTTGTATTTTTTATTATAAAAAGCGTGGCATCCGCTACTTGGCAAGCTTGTCAAGCAACAGCGCTTCGGTGATCACATTGTTTTTCAGACTTGGCAGGCTGATGGACTCGTTCGGGCTATGCGCATTGGCCTTCGGATCCTCCGGTCCGGTAACCAAGACTTGGGCCTTTGGGAAAATACGCTGCAATTCCGGAATGAACGGAATCGAACCGCCTTCGCCCTTGTTGACAGGAGCCACGCCAAAAGCCTCTTCCATGGCTTCCATGGCGTCCTTGGTGGCTTCGGCATTCGGATCCATGGCCCAGCCCATGCCATTGTCGAGCTTGTCTACCCACACTTCGGCGCCGAATGGGGCGTGCTCGACCATGAATGCGGCGAGTGCCTCCTGGGCCTCTTCCGGACGCTGGTTCGGAGCGGTGCGTAGGCTGAGGCGGAACGTTGTTTCAGGGGAGATCACATTGAAGGATCCTTCCACTGGATGCGCATCAAAACCGATGACGGTCACGCTTGGTTTGGTCCACAGGCGTGCGGCCAAAGAACCGGTGCCGGCCAGACGGTAGGAACCGACGATGCCGGCATCCGCACGCACGGTTGTCTCGTCCATGTCTCTCTGCAGTCCGCCGACTGGCTCTTCTGAGGCGACGCCCGGTACCGCCAGATCGCCGTGTTCGTCATACATGGATGCGATCAGCATGGCTGCGAGCGTGTTCGCATCGAGGATCGGTCCGCCGTACTGGCCGGAATGCACCGGATGGTGCAATGCCTTGACATGTACGTCGATGTCGGTGTTGCCGCGAAGTGATGTGGTAAGGGAGGGGATTTCCGCGGACCAGTTGCCTGAGTCGGCGACGATGATCACATCGGAGTCGAATTCGTCTTTGTGCTCTTCGATGAAGGGAATGAAGCTTGGTGAGCCCATTTCCTCTTCGCCTTCGATGAAGACTTTGATGTTGACTTTCAGATCGTCGCCGAGGGCCTGCAATGCGCCTGAATGGATGGCGATGCCGCCGCCATCGTCGGCCGCGCCTCGCCCGTACAGGCGGGTGTCGATTACAGTGCCGACGAACGGGTCGGTGTTCCACGCGGT
This sequence comes from Bifidobacterium sp. N5G01, assembly GCF_002742425.1. Classification (NCBI taxonomy): domain Bacteria; kingdom Bacillati; phylum Actinomycetota; class Actinomycetes; order Bifidobacteriales; family Bifidobacteriaceae; genus Bifidobacterium; species Bifidobacterium sp. N5G01. The sequence continues at coordinate 31,213 of NZ_NJNP01000002.1, read as the reverse complement.
TGCGTCGGGTACCGGCTGTACGTCGTGATGAGCGTACAGAAGCACGGTCGGTGCGTCGGCGTTGACGAATTTCGATCCGATGACTTCCCATGCGCCTGGCGTGCCATCGGGATTGTGGGACTGCACCACTTGGGCGTTTACGCCGACCTTGCTGAGCTCTTCGGCCACAAATTCGGCGGATCGTTTCATATGATCCGCGGTGATGCCTTTTGCCGAAATGGACTGTAATGCGATTTTCTTGTTAAGCACGTTGACGATGCGGTCAAAATCCGCTTCGACTCGTGATCGAACTTCTTCGACAGGTAAAGCTGCCATATTGCTCCTTACAAAGACGTGCTGCCATACAACAACGCAGCGTGATCATATGCGTGTAACGAATGACCATTGTATCGGTCTCAATCGGCACGTCCAATTGTTGACAGGGCAGGGCTAAAGCGTCGATACGTCACTTTACGCTCTATAGGCATGAGTTTGTTTAACAAGAAGGAAGAGACGACGCAGGAGCCTGTCGAGACCAAGGTTGCGGAAACCACTTCCGGCAAGGGTCGTCCGACGCCGAAGCGCAAGGATGCTCAGGCGCAGAATCTTCGCCCGTTGGTTCCCAAGGATCGTGAGGCGAGCCGTAAGGCCGCCAAGGCGCGTATGCGCGAGCGTGAGAACGCTGAGTACGATGCCATGCAGAAGGGCGACATCAACCACATGCCAAAGGCAGAGCGTCTGCCATGGCGCATTTACATCCGTGACTACGTCGACGCTCGTTTTAACCTCGGTGAGTTCTTCATTCCGGTTGCGTTCGTCATTCTGATCGGTTCGATTTTCGTAACATATCAGTGGCCTGCGCTGGCATTGCCGTTGATGGTGCTCATGTATGTGTACCTGTTCGCGGTGATCATTGACGTGGTGATCATGTGGCGCAAGCTCAAGAAGAAGCTTATCGAGAAGTTCGGCGAGCGGTCCGTGGCCAAGGGCATGCGTTCCGGCTCCTATGCGTGGAGTCGTGCCATCCAGATGCGTCGTTGGCGTCTGCCGAAGCCGCGCTATCCGAAGCGTGGACACTGGCCGGAGTGATCGGCTCCTGCCGGGAATCGCGGCCATCGTTTTTTCAAGCCGTCGGCGAAAACCGGCGGCTTTTCCATTACCATGTAACCAGTTGTAACGCACGAATCAACGAGGACAGACATGACTGAACAGCATTTCGACATCGTCATCATCGGAGCGGGACCGGGCGGATATTCCACGGCACTACGCGCTGCTCAACTTGGCAAAACGGTGGCAATGGTCGAGCGTGACAACACCTTGGGAGGCACTTGCCTCAATCGTGGATGCATTCCATCGAAGGCGTTGCTGACGGCCGCGCATAGCGTGGAGAACGTACGTCAGGCGGAGCGTATGGGCATCAATGCCGCATTGCAGAGCATTGACTTCGGCAGGTTGCGTGACTTCCGTACGTCCACGGTGAAGACGATGACGAAAGGATTGGCGGGATTGCTGTCGCACCGTGGCGTCACCGTGTTCCATGGCGAGGCACAGCTGCAAAATGGTCATGAGGTGCATGTTGCGCCGTCCGGGGGAGGGACGCAGGTTTTGCGTTCCATCAAGGCGGGAATAGAGGAACCTGTAGGGTCGGAACTGACGATCGCAGGAGACGATATTGTTCTTGCGACTGGTTCGCGCCCGATGCCGTTGCCTGACGATCCGTTTTCCGGAGCGTTGATTGATTCGACGCAGGCTCTGGAATTGGACACGTTCCCATCCAGCGCGGTGATTGTCGGCGCTGGCGCGGTGGCGTTGGAATTCGCATCATTGTGGAATGCGTCGGGATGCGAGGTGACCTTGCTCATTCGCAAGGACCGCGTGCTGTCGTCTTGGGAGAAGCGGGCTTCGATGACGTTGACGCGTGAGCTCAAACGCCGTGGCGTGAATGTGGTGACGCACACGTCGGTAAATCATGTGGACACCGGCACGAACTTGGGGGCCACCGTGCATTACAGGCAGGGTGATGGCGGTGAGGAGCGCACCGCGTATGGCGAAGTGGTGCTTGCTGCCATTGGCCGCATGCCGAACACCGATGTCGACTGGTTCGCATCCAACGGCATCGCATTGGATGAACGTGGCTATGTTCTGACCGATGTGTACGGGCGTACGAACGTGGAAGGCATATGGGCTTTGGGAGATATCACGCCGGGGCATGCCTTGGCGCACCGTGCGTTCGAGCAGGGCATCGCCATCGCCGAAACCATCGCGGGACTTGATCCTAAACCTGTTGCCGACGAAACCGTGCCGCAAGTCGTGTTTTCCTTCCCCGAGGCGGCAAGCGTCGGGCTTACGCTCGGCGAAGCGAAAGCCCGTGATACCATTGTCGATCCGCAGGAAACCGCATATCCGATGCTGTCCAACTCGCGTATGCTCATGAGTGGAGAGGGCGGATCCATGACCATCGTCAGCGGTGCGATGGCTGACGCTCCCGATATTCCTCTTGTGCTTGGCGTGCACATCGTTAGTCCGATAGCCAGCGATCTGATCGCGGAAGCCGAACAGCTGGTCGGCAATCATGTGCCGCTTGCCGACGCGGCGAGGCTCATCCACCCGCATCCCACGTTCAGTGAAACGTTCGGAGAGGCGCTGCTCAAAGCGGATGGCAGGCCTTTGCACACCCGATAATCACCGTCAATCAAGGGAAACGGCGGCAATCATGCGATATGGCATGGTTCCTGATAAACTACCGTTCCAGTGTGAGTAACCGCATAACCAAGTGAGGAAGTCGATGGCAGACAAAGAAGAGCCAAAGAAGAAGCAGAGCACCATCAAACAGGTCATTCAGATCTTCAAGTACACCCATGCCGAAGACAAGGCTCTTCCGTGGCTGTGCGGAGGCGTGTTCGTGGCGCCGATCATCGTATTCGTAGTGCTTGGCATCGTATTCAAGTGGTCGGTGATCGGATGGGTCACGTCCATGATCCTGGCCGTCATGCTTGGCTTGCTGTTCGCCACCATGATGCTCACCAACCGTGCCGACAAGGTTGGATACGCCAAGCTTGAAGGCCGTCATGGAGCTGCCATCAGCGTGCTCGGCAACGTCAACAAGGCTGGCTTCAACTTTCCGCAGGAACCGGTGTGGGTTGATCCGAAGACCAAGGACGCCATCTGGCGCGGTACCGGCTACAACGGTATTTATCTGTTGGGTGAAGGCGAATACGGCCGTGTCAAGCGTGCCATGGATCGTCAGGAACAGAACATCAAGGGCGTGACCGCCGGATCCGATATTCCTGTTTACCGCATCTACGTCGGCCAGGGCAAGAACCAGACGAGCCTGAAGAACCTGCGTAAGACCGTGCTCGACTGCAAGAGCTACCTGCCGACCCACCACAAGAACAAGCTGGTGGCTGCCATCCATCCGAAGAGCCGTTTCGTGCTCACCAAAACCGAGTTGAGCATTCTCAACGAGCGTCTGCGCACTCTGCAGATGAAGAACGGCATGGGCATTCCGAAGGGTGTCGACCCGATGCATCCGCAGCGTGTCAGCCGTCGTGCCATGCGCGGCCGCTGATGCCTAGGACTGATAATCCGATATAACGTGCAGGAACCTCGATTGGCATGTCAATCGAGGTTCTTTTTATTTCATCGTTCCACGAGCCTACGTAAGGGTGTTGCCTGGAAAAGAACTGGCGTTACGGACGGTGTGACGACACGAGTGTCCGCAAATTGAACGGTTTTGCGCAGGCGAATATGCGTGTTCGTAACAATTGAATCCCAGTTTTCCGCGAAATCATCCTTCGAATATGTCATTACGAAACATTCTCGTAACCCAATTGGCGAGTGAGCGAAACGCGCGTTCTTAGACTAAGAGCCTGTAAGTTACTTATTCGAAAGGAGCGGTCCCGTGACTGCACTTGAAACCAAGGCTGATGCTGAGGCCCTTATCAACAAGGAAGGCATCGAGTATGTCTCCGTTCGCTTCACTGATCTGATCGGTGTTCAGCAGCACTTCACCGTGCCGGCAAGCGAATTCCTGAAGGATGCCTTCACCGACGGCATGCCGTTCGATGGCTCCTCCGTGGAAGGCTTCCAGGCCATCAACGAGTCCGATATGAAGTTGGTGCCGGACGTTTCCACCGCATTCGTCGATCCGTTCCGCAAGCACAAGACCCTCGACGTGGCCTTCTCCATCGTCGACCCGCTGACTGACGAGCCGTACTCTCGCGATCCGCGTCAGGTCGCAGGCAAGGCCGAGGCCTACCTGAAGTCCACCGGCATCGCCGACACCGCTTCCTTCGCTCCGGAAGCTGAGTTCTTCATCTTCGACAAGGTGCGCTTCGAGAACAGCATGCAGCGCTCCTTCTACGAGGTCGACTCCATTGAAGCTCCGTGGAACTCTGGCATCGACACCGAAGACGACGGCACCCCGAACATCGCATTCAAGAACCGCGTCAAGCGCGGCTACTTCCCGGTTCCGCCGATCGACCACACTCAGGATCTGCGCGACGACATGGTCGCCAACCTGCAGAAGGTCGGCCTGATCCTCGAGCGTTCCCACCACGAGGTCGCCGGCGCTGGCCAGCAGGAGATCAACTACCGCTTCAACTCCCTGCAGCACGCAGGCGATGACCTGATGAAGTACAAGTACGTCGTTCACGAGACCGCCGCTCTGGCAGGCAAGGCCGCAACCTTCATGCCGAAGCCGATCGCAGGCGACAACGGCACTGGCATGCACTGCCACCAGTCCCTGTGGAAGGATGGCAAGCCGCTGTTCTACGATGAGAAGAACTACGGTGGCCTGTCCGACCTCGCCCGCTGGTACATCGGCGGCTTGATCAAGCACTCCTCCTCTGTGCTTGCTTTCACTAACCCGTCTCTGAACTCCTACCACCGTCTGGTTCCGGGCTTCGAAGCGCCGGTCAACCTGGTGTACTCCGCACGTAACCGTTCCGCCGCCATCCGTATTCCGCTGGCCGGCACCTCCCCGGCTGCAAAGCGCATCGAGTTCCGCGCTCCGGATCCGTCCTGCAACCCGTTCCTCGCCTTCTCCGCACAGCTGATGGCAGGTCTGGACGGCATCCTGAACCACATCGAACCGCCGGAGCCGGTCGACAAGGATCTGTACGAGCTGCCGCCGGAAGAGCACGCAGGCATCAAGCAGGTTCCGAGCTCCCTGGCCGAGGCCATGGACGCCCTTGAGGAAGATCACGACTTCCTCACCGCAGGCGACGTCTTCACCGATGACCTGATCGAAACCTGGATCGGCATCAAGCGCGGCGAAATCGACCAGGCTCGTCTGGCTCCGACCCCGCTGGAGTACGAGCTGTACTTCCACATCTGAGGCCTATACCCAGTTTCCCTTGAAATCAAGCTGTTTTGGACTCCAAGGGTAATCAGAAGGTAGCCAGATTGGTTATAAGGAGAGCCTCTCCAAATTGGGGAGGCTCTCCTTATTCCTACAGAATTTCTTCCATCTGGGACGGCAAAGACCTTACGGACCGGTCTTCTGACTCCTCGCCTCCACGAACACATCAGACGCATCCAATAAATAACCGTTGATATGAGCCGGACGTGCTTCCACAGGTTCACCGTTAATGTCGTCGTATTCATACAACGCAGGAGCGTTTGTGCCTCTGTCGAATCCGACAATGACGACATGCACGTTCGCATTGTCCGTAGTCTGAGCGTCCCAGCAGAACGTACGGTGAGCGAACCGGATACGCCACCCTCGTTCGATCACATGCTTGAATAGCGGGGCGACTTGCTGGCTTTGTGTGATGCTATTCGGGGGTACGAACGCGAATTGCGCGGAGGGATTCCCGTCAAGGAAATCAATAGCTTTAAAATACCATCCAGCCACATAATCCAGCGAGCCTCCGGCCTTGCCGCACACCAGTTCCATATCATCCTTGATCTGCTGCGTGTGCTGCTGATGGCCGATGAACGGCGGGTTTCCCATCACATACGAGCATTCATCACCGGTCAGCAGAAGACTGACGAGGTCATAGCCATAGTCACTCGCGAACGCTCTCGCCACCTTGGCGTCGCGGCATCTTCGAGGATGCCTTCAAGCGCCTCACGAGTCCCCAACGTCCTTCTCTGCATGAATGAACCTCCTTGTATGGCTAGAAGTTATCGTCACAGATGATTTCGTAACCACTTACCTCTGTTCAAGCGCCGCGTTGACCTGTGCCTTGAGTGCAGGCAAGGTCTCGGCCTCGAACCAAGGATTCCTGCTCATCCATAGCTGGTTGCGCGGCGACGGATGCACCAAAGGGAAGAATCCCCGGCCGATATAGGCATCATAATCGCGCACCACGGTTGTAAGGCTGTCCGAATTCTTGAGATGCAGGTACCTGCGGACGGCATATGCGCCCACAAGCACAGTGAGCCGAACATTGGGCATGAGCGCCAAGAGTGCAGGATGCCACTGCTCGGCGAATCCCTTGCGCGGCGGTAGATCGCCCGACCTGCCATGTCCCGGAAAATAAAAGTCCATGGGGAGAAGCGCCACTCGCTCAGGATCATAAAACGTCTCGCGAGAAACACCCAGCCAATCGCGCAGACGCTCTCCTGACTTGTCGTTCCAGGGGATGCGCGACTCTTCCGCCACCGCGCCTGGTGCCTGCCCGATAATCACGATGCGAGCGCCAGCCCCGACGGAGTAGAGCGGATCGATGCCGCGCTTGGTATAGTCTGCATTCGCCCCATCAGCCTTTATGGCATTAAAAATCGCAAGGAAATCCTTGTTCATGTCGAAACCATCTCCTTGGTGACATGCGCCGTTCATGCATATTGATTGCTCGTTTCCCACAAATATACCTTGCCTTTGCGCTGCAGGGTATATCGTAGGAAATTATCCTCATGTAGTAATTCCCGCATAGCTGCTTAGCGTCTTTCAAGATTTTTATTGCCAATGTGTATCACAAAGCACTACGTCTAACTGGATTAAATAAATACTCAGGTTTCAACCGTCCTGCAAGCGTAGCGTTACCGCGAACCGCTCTCTATAAGCACCCATGGCGCCCATCGTAGATAACAAGCCGAAAGAAGGAGAACGCGGTCCGGACGGCCTGTTTCAAGCCTCTAAAGGAGTAATCCTTTCGGGGCTTTTCTATTGTCCGAAAGGAGGCGGCACGCATGCCGAGAAAACCAAGACGCCCCTGCCGCCACCCCGACTGCCCGAACCTTTGCGAGGACGGCGAGCAATACTGTGAGAAGCATCGCAAGGAAGCTGAGCGGCAGTACGAGCATTTCACGCGCGGCCACTCCGCGGGCAAGCGCTATGGCAGGCAGTGGAAGAAGATCCGCGACCGATAGAAGAACATTGGCATAGTTCTCAAAGTGAAATCCCCTTATGAGGCCAGACAGATCTGGCAGCGGGACACCATAGGACGCCGCCACATACGTTAGATATTCCCGGAATGTGAAATACCGAAATGACTGATCTTCCGCTGCCCCTAAATCCAGTGAAAAATCAGAAAGTAAGGGGTGATCTGCGGTGTACCAGACGCTTAAATGGTTCAAGGAAAGAAGTGCCTTGCTGTCCATTCTGCATTACCTCCGATTGTTTTTGTCTTTCTCCCAGAGCGAATAGGCGGAGAACAGGAACACGCCGCCGAGGAAAATGTACAGCAGGACAAACGGGATGTTCATGGTAACGAAACTGTAAAACATGCAGACAATAAAAACGCAAATCCATTCTTCGCGTGGCCGACGGATACGGGTTCCATCCGATCAGCAGGTTCGGCAAACAAAGCATCCCGGAGTTGACCGGATGCGCTGCGGGGCATGTGGGTGCATGCCGGTTGTGATGGGCCGGTTGGAGGATATTCCGGCCGATTATGAGGGTCGTTTGGGCGTCCCCGTTTTCTTGAAAAAGACCTGTCGAATAAAAACGGCCTGACTGAGCCGCCTATGCCTTGTGCATGGCGATAATATGCTCTATCTCGGCAAGATCCGAAGCGAAATAGATACCATGCTGGCGTTCCCCTGTGGAGAAGCCATCGTCGATCATGCGATGCAGCAGCGCCTTCATATCATCGTAGAAACCGTTGAGATTATAGAAAATGCAAGGCTGTGCCAACTGGTCAAGACAGACTTTGGACACGACCTCGCTGATCTCCTCCAACGTTCCCGTGCCCCCGGGGAATGCAATGAATACGTCGCCAAGCTCGATCATGCGCGTGCGTCGTTCGGTGATGTTCGGCACGATGGTGAGTTGGGTCAGATTCTTATGCGCGACACCCTTGTCCACGAACATCTGCGCTTCGATACCGGTCACCTTGCCGCCATGCTCAAGCACAGTGTCGGCGATGACTGCCATCAGCCCCTCGTTGGAACCGCCATACACCAAACGGTGCCCGTTCTCGGCAATCCATATGGCCAGCTCCGCCACGGCCTGCTTGTATACGGGGTTGTTGCCTTCGTGAGCTCCTAAATACACCGTGACGTTCATGCTTGTACCTCCAACATTCATGGGATGATGTCGCGCGCCCAACCGTAATCAGACAATAAGTCAGACAATCAGTGTAACGAACCGATGTTCGCAAACCAATCGAAAGCGGTGAGACACACTCGCAAGCTGTGCATATCTTTCATGGATGTGCAAAAGCCCCATACTCGGCCTGCCAAATTCATGACATGCCGAATATGGGGCGAAATAAGGGGAGCGAAGCGTCCATCGACACCCTGCATATCGCGACCGAACTGCGCCGCAACCTTGACTTTGTCCGCACCGATCGCGGTAAGTACGCCGATCTCATACTTACTTTCACGTACGTTCAGCAATGTGATGACCACCAGCACCACAATGAGCAGCGTCAACGCGAACTTCGACAGGTTGTTGAGCGTACCAGGTTGGATTCGCGATTCTCCACTTTTCTGAATCAAAAACACGACATGAACGGGGCATTCGTTGCGGCAATGGTGTTAGGCTAACGCGTATGCCTATAAAATCCGAAGTCATTGCGAACACCAAGTCGGAGCGCGTCCACCGCGTGTCCGAACTTGCCGATCGAAAAGGGCGGAAACGGTCCGGCCATTTCATGGTGGAAGGCCCGCAGTCGGTGCGTGAGCTGCTGACATACCATCCTGGGATTGTCGAGGACCTTTACGTTGAGGTCGAGTCAGCACAGCCCGATGCCTCGTTTGCGACACCTGTCGTCGCGCAGATGGCGGGCAAGGCCATGCAATCCGGCGTGTATGTGCACAAGGTCACTCATGCGGTGATGCACCGTATGAGCGCCGACGCGCAAGGCGTGCTTGCCGTCGCAGACATGCAGGCTTTCCTTGATTCATCCGCTGTTCCAGACGATTTCGACGGACATGCGATGGTCGCCGCGTTTTGGCAGGTCCGCGATCCCGGTAACGCTGGAACCGTGATCCGTTCCGCCGATGCGGCCGGCTGCTCTGCCGTGGTATTGGTCGACGACTGCGTGGACGTGTTCAATCCGAAAGTGATCCGCTCCACTGCGGGATCACTGTTCCACCTTCCGATTCTGGCCATGGGAACAGACGACTTCTTTGCATGGTGCGATACTCACGAGCTGGCAGTGTATGCGGCCGATGTATATGGCACGGATTCCCGACAGCCGGAATCCCTGACGGATGTAATCGCCGCGCCGGAAACGCTTGCCGGAGCCAAAGCGGTGTTGTTTGGCAATGAGGCGCGTGGATTGACCAAGGAAGTTTTGGAACGAACCGATAGGATCGTGTCCATACCGCTCTATGGCAAAGCGGAATCCTTGAACCTCGGCACCAGTTCGGCGGTAATGCTGCTGAGCTTGGCTATGTCGAGTCATGTTGAAAGAATGTAAAGTCGGAAAACGTTGAAATTGCGCGTTTTTCGCGTAAAACAAACGGGAAATGAGAAAGGTATCTCGTGGCAGAAGGTGCGGTATTCGACGCCCAAGCGGTAACCGATGCGGTTGCCGAGGGCATCGCGAAAATCGAAAACGCCTCCAGCATGGAGGAATTGAAAGCCATCAAGACGCAGTACGCCGGAGCGGAATCCGCGATGACGCAGGCCAGCAAGGCCATCGGCGCGTTGCCGAAGGACCAGAAGAAAGACGCCGGCAAGATTATGGGCAAGCTGCGCGCCGATTTCGGTCGTGCGTATGGCACCAAGGAACAGCAGGTCAAAGCCGAGGAAGAGGCCCGTGCGCTTGCCGCCGAAACCGTGGACATGACCCTTCCGGTCAATCGTAAGCCGCTTGGCGCGCGCCATCCGTTGCCGAAGCTGATGGAGGATGTCGAAGACTTCTTCATCTCCATGGGCTGGCAGATTTCCGACGGTCCTGAAGTGGAAACCGAATGGTACGACTTCGACGCGCTGAACTTCGGTCCCGATCATCCGGCACGTCAGATGCAGGATACCTTCTACGTCAAGGGCAATCAGGCCAAGGATGCCGCAGGCTTCGTCGGATCCAACATGGTGCTGCGCACCCAGACCTCCTCCGATCAGGTGCGTGGTCTGCTCACCCGTGGCGTGCCGCTGTACATCGCATGCCCAGGCCGTGTGTTCCGCACCGATGAGCTCGACGCCACCCATACGCCGGTGTTCCATCAGGTGGAGGCTCTTGCGGTCGACAAGCATCTGACCATGGCCGACCTGAAGGGCGTGCTCGATAAGCTTGCCGTGGCCATGTTCGGTCCGGAAGCCAAGACCCGTCTGCGCCCGAGCTATTTCCCGTTCACCGAGCCGAGCGCCGAACTCGACCTGTGGTTCCCCGATAAGAAGGGTGGCGCAGGCTGGCTTGAATGGGGCGGCTGCGGCATGGTCAACCCGAACGTGCTGAAGTCCGCAGGCCTCGATCCCGAGGTCTACACCGGCTTCGCCTTCGGCGTCGGCGTGGAGCGTACCCTGCTGCTGCGCCATGACATCAACGACATGCACGACCTGGTCGAAGGCGACGTGCGATTCAGCGAACAGTTTGTGATGGGGGAGTGATTGACCCATGCCAATGGTTGACATTGATTGGCTCAAGGACCACGTCGAGGTTCCGGAAGGCCTTACGTACGAACAGCTTGCCAAGGATCTGGTGAAGGTCGGTCTCGAAGAGGAAGAGATTCACACCTCCCAGCTGGTTGGTCCGATCGTCGTCGGCTACGTGGTCGATGCCACTCCGGAACCGCAGAAGAACGGCAAGATCATCAACTGGTGCCATGTCGACGTCGGTGACGAATACAACGAAACCGATGAGAACGGCAACAAGGTGCCGCGCGGCATCATCTGCGGCGCTCCGAACATGGCCGCAGGCGAGAAGGTCGTCGTGACGCTTCCCGGCGCTGTGCTTCCGGGCGATTTTAAGATCGAGCCGCGCAAGACCTACGGTCATATCTCCAACGGAATGTGCGCTTCCGAGCGTGAGCTTGGTTTGGGCGATAACCATGATGGCATCATCCTGTTGCGCAAGTACGGCTTCACCCCGGAAGAGTATGAGAAGCTCCAGCCGGGCGACGACGCCATGCACCTGCTGCACTTGGATGAGCCGCTGCTGGAAATCAACATCACTCCGGATCGCGGCTACGCGTTCTCATACCGTGGCGTGTCTCGCGAATACCATCATTCCACCGGTGCCGCCTACACTGATCCTGCTGTCGCTCTGAATGAGAAGGCGCCGATCACTAAGGGTCTGCCGGAAGGCACCAAGACCGATATCGAAGTGATCGTCGACGACAATAATCCGATTCACGGTGTGGTCGGATGCGATCGCTATTACGCTCGCGCGGTCAAGGGCTTCGATCCGGCCAGCCATACGCCGAACTGGATGCGTCGCCGTCTGGCCCGTGCAGGCATGCGTTCCATCTCCTTGGCTGTAGACATCACCAACTATGTGATGCTCGACTTGGGACAGCCGATGCACGCCTACGATCTGGATAAGATCGAAGGACCGATTGTGGTGCGCCGCGCCAATGAGGGTGAGAAACTCACCACACTGGATGGCAAGGACCATGATCTGAGCATCGAAGATCTGCTGATCACCGATTCCCCGAACGGTGAGCGCGGTTCCCGTGTGCTCGGCATCGCCGGCGTCATGGGTGGTCTGTACGGCGAGGTTACCGCTGAGACCAAGAACATCCTGCTGGAATCCGCGCACTTCGATCAGGTGTCGATCGCGCGTTCCGCACGCCGTCACAAGATTCCGTCCGAAGCCTCCCGTCGTTTCGAACGCGGTGTGGACGACCAGCTGCAGCCGGCAGCCGCCCAGATGGCGGCCGAACTGATGGTCAAGTACGGCAATGGCGAGCCGAGCGAGCACCCGACCGACTTCAATACCGTCTCTAACCGCCGTCCGATCCTGTTCAAAGCTTCGGAAGTGGCTCGTGTGGCAGGACTTGATACGGACGTGAACACCATCAGCGACATTCTTACCGATATCGGTTGCTCTGTCGCAGGAGGCGGCAACGGCGAGTTTTCCGTGGTGCCTCCGAGTTGGCGCCCCGACTTGAACGAGCCGTGCGATCTGGTTGAGGAAGTGGCACGTCTTGTCGGATATGACGAGATTCCCGTCACCGTGCCGCCGGCACCGGTCGAAGGCAGGGTCGGTCTGACTGCTGAGCAGCTGCGTAAGCGTCAGGTTGCCGATGAACTTGCCGAATACGGCATGGTGGAAACGTTGAGCTATCCATTCGTCGGCGATGAGGATTACAAGAACTTCGCGTTGGACGCCGCTGAGACGAAGAACATCAGCGTGGAGATCGCCAACCCGCTCGCCGGTGATCGTCCGTTCCTGCGTCGTGACATTATTCCAACGCTGGCACAGACCGTTCAGCGCAATCTGCGTCGCGGTGTGGAGAATGTGTCGCTGTATGAGATTGGCCACGTGTATCTGTGGAATCCGAACGCTCCGGCGATTCCGGCGCTGCCGGGTGCCGTCAAGCCGACGGACGAGCAGCTTGCCGCGCTTGATGCCGGTCTTCCGGAACAGCCGATGCACGTTGCTGGCATTCTGACCGGCAACGCCGTTGACTCCGGTTGGCTGGGCGACCGCCGCGCAGTGGATTGGTCTGACGCCGTCGAGGCGGTGCAGCGCATCTCCGACCGTATTGGCGCAGCTCTCACACTGGATCAGCCGAAGGCTGAAGATGTGTCGGCACAATGGCATCCGGGCCGTGCAGCCCGCGTGATGGCCGGTGACGTATTCGTCGGCATGGTCGGCGAGCTTCACCCGCATGTCAACGAGGCGTTGGGCTTCCCTGCCCATTCCGCGGCCTTCGAATTGGATTTGACCGCGCTGTTCGCCACGTTGAGCGGCAAGCCGGTGCAGGCCAAGCCGATTTCCACCTTCCCGCCGGTCAAACAGGATCTGGCTTTCACGGTGTCCACCGACGTTACGGCCGCTGAACTCAAGCAGGTCATCGTCGAAGCCGCCGGAAACAGTCTTGAAAGCATTGAGCTGTTCGATGTGTACACCGGCGACCAGCTGGGCGAAGGAGAGAAGTCCTTGGCCTACGCGGTCACATTCCGTGCTTCGGATAAGACTCTCGCCTCCGAAGACAGCGAAGCTATCCGCAAGCGTATTGTGGATGAAGCGTCCAAACTGGGTGCGCAGCTGCGCGCCTGATCTCGACCTTCCCAAGAACAGAGGATGATTATGAACGAACCGGAACAGTATCAGCCGAACAACACCGACGAACGTCAGGAGACGGCTGATGCTGCTCCGGTTTCGTCATCTTCTGGTGCCGCTGCGCCTTCACAGCCGGAGTATGGTCAAATCAACCAACCCGAATATGGCGCGATGAGCAGTCAGCTGCCAGCCGGCTACGATCCGTACGTGTATGGCGCGCCTGAACCTGAACCGCAACCTGTGGATGCCGTCCAGCAGCAGAATATGCAATATCAAACGGGGCAATACCCTCCAAACGGGCAGCAGCCAATGCCTCCGTACAATGCGAACGGACAACAGAATCCATACGGCGCCAATCCGTATGGGTCAAATCCGTATGATCCGAACCAATATCCACAGCAGGGCAATATGCCCTATCTGCCGAATCTGGATCTCAACGATCCCCGGCAGAATCCCGCATACGGCCATTGGGATGCCTATGCGATCATGTCTCTCGTGTTTGCCGTGCTGATGCCGGTGCCGGTCCTTCCTGCGTTGGTCGGCGCAATCTCGATGTGGCGCACCAAGAAGCTCCACATGAAAGGGCATGGCTTGGCTCTCGCCGCGGTGATCATCAACGTGCTGTATACTTTGGCCGTGATTTGGTTGGCGATGCATGGACTATCCGTCGCCGACCTGTATAACGAGACCTTGCAGTACATGCTTGGCGGTGCGGGATCAGGCCAAGGAGACGAGTCAATCACCGCCTGATTCGGCGTGTTTCCTTGTCTTCTGATAATCGTCATAGTCACGCAATGACCACTATGCGACACGAAACGAATGCATAATTATGCAATATAGTGCATAAAGTGTATGCTGAATGTGTTTTCAGTGAGTCAATGAAAAGAGACGTGACTATGGCCAAATACACAGTAGCCGTGGCCGGCGCGACCGGATATGCGGGAGGCGAGGCCCTCCGTATCCTCGCGGCCCATCCATATTTCGAAGTGACGTGCGTGACCGGGCATTCGTCCGTTGGGGACAAGCTTGGCAAGCATATGCCGCATATTCCGCAACTTGCCGACCTTGTGGTGGAAGACACCACTCCGGAAGTTCTTAATGGGCACGATGTCATCATTCTTGCTCTGCCTCATGGGGCATCCGGCGCATTGGCCTCGCAGCTTGATCCGAATGCCGTGGTGGTGGACTTGGGGGCCGACCATAGGCTTGAGGAAAAAACCGCATGGGATGAGTTCTACGGCGGTGACTTCTATGAGCACTGGACTTACGGCATGCCTGAGCTTATTACCGGCATATCCGAAGATGGTTCTTACCGGCGCCAACGTGAAGTGATTCCAGGAACCACGCGTATTGCCGGTCCGGGATGCAATGTGACCGCAACCACATTGGCGCTGCAGCCGGGCATTGCCCAAGGGCTTGTTGAGCCGACGGATATTGTTGCCGATCTGGTGGTCGGCTACTCCGGCGCAGGGAAGAATCTGAAGCGCGTCAATTTGCTTGCAGCTGAGGCATTCGGTTCCGCATTACCGTATTCTGTCGGCGGCACTCATCGTCATATTCCTGAGATTTTGCAGAACTTCGCCCATGCTGCAGGAAAGAACGCAGCTGCGGCAAATGAGTTCACGCTGGGATTCACTCCTATTCTTGCGCCAATGGCCCGTGGCATTCTTGCCTCGGTTTCCGCTAAACTAACCGATAAAGCATTGAGCATGTCGGATGCTGAAATCAGGCAGGTTTGGGCTGACGCATATGCGGATCAGGATTTCATGATTGTTTTGCCTGAAGGCGTTATGCCGGCCACCGCCAACATCATCGGATCGAACGCGGCCCATATTCAGGTGGCCGTCGACCGCAAGGCAAGTCGTTTGCTGGCCTTCGCGGCAATTGACAACCTCAACCGTGGCACGGCCGGACAAGCGGTGCAGTCGTTGAATGTAGCACTGGGACTTCCTGAAGATGCAGGACTGACAAAGATTGGAGTGGCGCCATGAGCGTAACGTTTGCGCAAGGTTTTTCCGCGGCTGGCGTGGAAGCCGGTATTTCCGCAGTCGAAGGTAAGAAGGATCTGGCTCTTGTGGTCAATAACGGTCCGCTGGATATGGCTGCCGGAGTGTTCACTTCGAACCGTTTCTGCGCAGCTCCCGTGCAGTGGACGCGCAAGATCGTGGCCGACGGTCATGTGAAAGCCGTCATCCTTAATTCCGGAGGCGCAAACGCATGCACCGGCCAGCCGGGATATGAGCAGTCCAAGGCCACGGCCCAAAAGGTCGCGGCGCTTGTAGGTGCCAAAGACAGTGATATCGCGGTCTGCTCCACGGGCCTGATCGGTGAGCTTCTGCCTCTTGACCATGTGCTTTCTGGCGCAGACAAAGCGTTCGCGGCCCTTGCCGATACCGCTCAGGCCGGTGCGGATGCGTCCCATGCCATCATGACCACCGACACCAAGCCGAAAACCGTTGAGTTGGAAGGCTCCAACGGCTTCCATATCGGAGGTATGGTCAAGGGGTCGGGCATGATTGCCCCGCAGTTGGCCACCATGCTGTGCGTCATCACTACGGATGCCGTGGTGAGCGCCGGCCAGTTGCAGGCGGCATTGAATGCCGGAGTGGAGATGTCGTTCAACCGCATCGATGTGGATGGATGCATGTCCACCAACGATACGGTGCTCCTGCTCGCATCCGGCGCTTCGGGCATCGAACCCGATCCGGACGAATTCAACGATCTCGTTGCGCAGGCCACGGCGTCTCTGGCACGCCAGATCATCGGCGATGGCGAAGGCGCGAGCCACGACATCCGTGTCAAGGTGATCGGCGCCACCACGGAGGATGCGGCGCTTGCCTGCGGTCGTGCGGTGGCCGCGTCCAACCTGCTTAAATGCGCCATTTCCGGCAATGACCCGAATTGGGGACGTATCGTCAGCTCGTTGGGCACCGTGCCGCCGGAAGTCGCGCCATACGATTCCACTAAAGTCACGGTTGATGTCAATGGCGTGCGTATCTGTGAGAACGGCGGAGCCGGACGCGACCGATCCGAAGTCGACATGACTCCGCGCGAGGTGCACATCGACATAGATTTGCATGCGGGAAATGCGGAAGCAACTGTCTGGACCGACGATTTGACCCACGAATACGTACACATTAATGCAGATTACGAAAGCTGATTGAACGGTAATGACCAAGGAACTCAAAGGACCTGGATTCCATTTTGACGTGCATACCGATTTGCGCGCCGACCAAAAGGCGGAAGTGCTGATTGAGGCACTGCCATGGCTTGAGGAATTCGCCGGACAGCGCATCGTCATCAAATATGGCGGCAATGCGATGATCGACGATCATCTCAAAGCCTGTTTCGCTGAAGATATGGTTTTTCTGCGACAGGTCGGCTTGCATCCGGTTGTGGTGCATGGCGGAGGCCCGCAGATCTCGCACATGCTTAAGGCTTTGGGCATTAAGTCGGAATTCAAGGGAGGTCTGAGGGTCACCACGCCGGAGGCCATGGATGTGGTGCGTATGGTTTTGACGGGCAAGGTTTCCCGTGAACTTGTCGGATTGATCAACGCCCATGGCCCGTTCGCAGTCGGTCTTTCCGGCGAGGATGGTGCGCTCTTTTCCGCCATGCAGCGCAAGCCGATCATCAATGGCTCTCCAACCGATATTGGTTTGGTCGGCGACGTGGTGAGCGTCGACGCATCCGCGGTTGAGGATCTGATCAATGCCGGACGCATTCCTGTTGTTTCCTCGGTGGCTCCAAATGAGGATGATGCTACCGAAGTGTTGAATGTGAACGCCGATTCCGCGGCTGCGGCGCTTGCGGCCGCCCTTGGAGCCAGCAAGCTGGTCGTGTTGACTGATGTGGATGGCTTGTACGCCGATTGGCCAGACAAGGACTCTTTGATCGGACGCATCGGCGTGGAGAACCTACGCGATATGCTGCCGGATTTGGAAAGCGGCATGCGTCCCAAGATGGAGGCCTGCGTCAGGGCCATCGACGGAGGTGTGCCTCGCGCCCATATCATCGACGGACGCAAGCCGCATTCCATCCTGAATGAGATTTTCACCACAGATGGCATCGGAACCATGGTCGTTCCCGAAGACGGTATTGAAATGAGGAGCTCGTATGGCAACTGAACAATTGGAAAACCTCGGCAGTGAGGACGCCAAGTGGCTGGGGAAGTACTCCCGAGTGCACATGAACGTGTTCGGCACGCCGCTTCGCGTTATGGACCACGGAGAAGGCGCGCATGTCTGGGACGTCGATGGCAATGAATACCTCGACTTCCTTGCGGGCATTGCGGTGAACGCACTCGGCTACGCCCACCCGAAATGGGTGAAGGCCGTCAGCGAGCAGGCCGCCAAAGCCGCCCATGTGAGCAACTACTTCGCCACGGAGCCGCAGATCAAACTGGCGTCGAAGCTCATTGAGCTTGCGGACGCTCCCGAGGGATCTCATGTGTATTTCGGCAACTCCGGAGCGGAAGGCAACGAGGCGGCATTGAAGCTTGCCAAACTGTATGGACGCACCTTGCCGGGCGCATCGCCTGCCATTGGCGGGAAGCCGGCACGTATCATCGCCATGACCCACGGCTTCCATGGGCGTACCATGGGCGCGCTGTCCGCAACGTGGAAGCCCTCCATCCGAGAAGCGTTCGAGCCGCTGGTTCCCAATATCGAATTCGTCGAAGCTGGTGACGAGGCCGCATTGCATGACGCGTTTGCCGAAACCGGTCCCGGCAAATACGGCAAGGGACCTGTCGCCGCCGTCATCATGGAACTGATCCAAGGTGAGGCTGGCGTGCGTCCGCTTGGGGCCGGCTATGTGAAGAAGGCCCGTCAGATGTGCGACGACAACAACGCGCTGCTCATCATCGATGAGGTCCAGACGGGTATCGGGCGTACCGGATCCTGGTTCGCGTTCCAGCGTGAGGATCTCTCGGGCGGAGTGGTTCCGGATATCGTAACCTTCGCCAAGGGCGTTGCAGGCGGTTTCCCGATGGGTGGCATGATCTCCTTCGGCGCCAAGCTTTCCGCACTGTTCACCCCAGGCTCCCACGGCTCCACCTTTGCGGGCAATCCGCTCGGAGCGGCCGCCGCGATGGCCACGTTGGAAACCATTGAGGAAGACGGCCTTGTGTCCAACGCCGAGGCGCGTGGCCAGCAATTGCGTGACGGCATCATGGCTTGCGGCAATCCGCTTTTCGTCTCCGTGCGTGGACGTGGCTTGCTCGATGCGGTCGAACTTGTCCATCCATGTGCGCATGCGGCGATGAATTGGGCGTTGGAGCACGGCTTGATCGTCAACGCGGTGGCGCCAGATGCGCTTCGTCTTGTTCCTCCGCTGGTGGTGACTGAACAGGATATTGATCAGGCCATCTCCATCCTCGCGAAGATCCCCGCGAATCTTCCCAACGACTGAACATAGCCGGCAATCACAACGAACTGAAACTCTTTTGAAAGGAGCCAACAATGGCAACTCCTGAATTGCGCCACATGTTGCGCGATGACGATCTCAACCATGAAGAACAGAAGCAGGTTCTCGAACTCGCCATCAAATTCCACAACGATCGTTTCTACCATCAGCCATTCGCCGGCCCGCAGGGCATCGCGGTGATCTTCGACAAGCCGAGTACCCGAACCCGTTCCAGCTTCTCCATTGGCGTTGCCGAACTGGGCGGCTATCCGCTGGTCATCGACAAGTCCGGCTCCCAGCTTGGCCGTGGCGAACCGGTCGCCGACACCGCACGCGTGCTTGACCGCATGGCCTATGGCGTGGTGTGGCGCACCTTTGGCCAGGATCGTGTGGAGGAAATGGCCAAGTATTCCACCCATCCGGTGGTGAACGCTCTGACGGATGAATTCCATCCCTGCCAGATTCTTGCCGACTTCCAGACTATCGCAGAACATCGTGGTGGCGTCGACAATCTGAAAAACCAGACCATCGCCTACCTCGGCGACGCGGCCAACAACATGTCGAACTCCTATCTGCTTGGTGGCGCCGTGGCCGGCATGAACGTGCGTGTCGCAGGGCCGAACGGCTATCTGCCGGATCCGCAGATCGTTGCCGATGCCGAAGCCATCGCATCCGAAACCGGCGGTTCCGTGTTGGTGACCACCGATCCGAAGGAAGCGGTCGCCGGTGCCGACTGTGTGTTCACCGATACATGGGTTTCCATGGGCGAAGAATCGGAATACGCCATCCGTTCCAAGCCGTTCTGGGATTATCAGGTGAACGCCGAACTCATGTCTTATGCCAAGGAAGACGCTATCTTCCAGCATTGCCTGCCGGCATACCGTGGCAAGGAAGTCACCTCCGAAGTCATCGACGGACCACAGTCCGTGGTGTGGGACGAGGCCGGCAACCGTCTGCATGCGCAGAAGGCACTGCTGACTTGGCTTACCGGCAAGACCCGCGGCGATGAAAGCCTGCTGGCCTGATGACGGACCAAACACCTGCGCTGCAACGTCCTGCCACACGGGCCGCTCGATTGAGCGCCATCGAGCAGGCGTTGCTGACGCGCATCGTCACCTCGCAGTCGCAGCTGTCCCAGATTCTCGCGGATCAGGGCATCGAAGTGACCCAGGCCACCTTGAGCCGCGATCTTGACGAGATCCATGCCACCAAAACCCGTTTGGCTGACGGAACCGTGGCCTATGCGCTGGGCAGACAGCCGGAGGAAAGCGCGTCGGCCAATCCTGATGCAAAAACGGAACAACAGATGAATCGTGTGCTTTCGGGACTGGTCACTTCGGTCGCGGCGGCTAGGAATCTGGTGGTGGTCCACACGCCGTCTGGCGCGGCCCAGTATGTGGCAAGTGTGATCGACAAGCAGCCCATCGATGGCGTGCTCGGCACCATTGCCGGGGACGATACCGTCATGGTGATCTGCGCCGATGACGATTATGCGAAACAGCGTGCGCAATGGCTGTTGGACGTCGTGTCCAAAGGCTGAATAGCCGTATAGTGGACGCGACGCACCGTATATGCATAAATATACAGAGCATTGCATATACTGATGAATAACGTTTGATGTTAGAAAGGGAAACCATGAGCGATCAGAATCGTCTCGTCTTGGCATATTCCGGTGGTCTGGATACCTCCGTCGCCATCTCATACCTAAAGGAACGCACCGGCAAGGATGTCGTGGCCGTGTCCCTCGACGTCGGTCAGGGTGGCGAAAGCCTCGAAACCATCAAGCAGCGCGCGCTTGCCTGCGGCGCCGTCGAAGCCTACGTGGTCGACGCCCGTGACGAATTCGCCAATGAATACTGCATGAAGGCATTGAAGGCCAATGCGCTGTACGAAGGCGTGTATCCGCTGGTTTCCGCCATTTCCCGTCCACTCATCTCCAAGCATCTTGTACGTGCCGCACACCAGTTTGGTGCTGACACCATTTCCCATGGCTGCACCGGCAAGGGTAACGATCAGGTTCGTTTCGAGGTGTCCATCTCTTCCATCGACCCGACGTTGAAGGCCATCAGCCCGATCCGCGACCTGTCGTTGACCCGCGACGTCGAAATCGCCTTCGCCAAGGAGCACAAGCTTCCGATTGTGCAGACCGAGAAGAGCCCGTTCTCCATCGACCAGAACGTGTGGGGCCGTGCCATCGAAACCGGCTTCCTCGAGGATCCGTGGAACGGCCCGACCAAGGACTGCTATTCCTACACCGATGATCCGGCATTCCCGCCGGTCGAAGATGAGGTCGTCATCGAATTCAAGCAGGGCATCCCTGTCAAGATCGACGGTCATGACGTCACCCCGCTGCAGGCTATCGAAGAGATGAACCGTCGCGCAGGTGCACAGGGCATCGGACGTATCGATCTGATTGAGGACCGTCTGGTCGGCATCAAGTCCCGCGAGCTGTACGAGGCTCCGGGCGCTATCGCACTGATCACCGCCCACCAGGAACTCGAAAACTGCTGCCTCGAGCGCGAGCAGCACCGCATCAAGCGCGATATCGACAAGCGCTGGGCCGAACTCGTCTACGATGCGCAGTGGTTCTCCCCGGCAACGCAGTCCCTGAACGCCTTCATCGAAGACACCCAGAAGTACGTTTCCGGCGAAATCCGCATGATCCTGCACGGTGGGCGCGCCGTCGTGACCGGTCGTCGTTCTGACACCTCGCTGTATGACTACAATCTGGCCACTTACGATTCCGGTGATAGCTTCGATCAGAAGTCGTCCAACGGCTTCATCGACATCTATGGTCTGCCGAGCCGTGTGGCCGCAGCCCGCGACGTCAAGTTCGGCAATGGCATCGAGGTTCCGGAAAACAGCGTCGAGTAAGCGAGTTTTTTACGCTGAATCGTCTCGATAATGGGGGAGAGCGTACCGTTAGGACCATCCTGACTGGTATTCTCTCCCTCAGTCATATCTGCAAGGAGAATGAAGTAACAATGACCGAGAGCACAACCAATGGTGAACACCTCGCCCTGTGGGGCGGCCGTTTCAAGTCCGGCCCGTCTCCGGAACTCGCGCGACTAAGCAAGTCCACCCAATTCGATTGGCGTCTTGCCGATGACGACATCGCAGGCTCACGTGCCCATGCCCGTGCGCTTGGACGTGCAGGACTGTTGACCGCCGATGAATTGCAGCGTATGGAAGACGCTCTCGACGAACTGCAGCGCCGTGTGGACTCCGGTGCGTTCGCTCCGATCGAAGACGATGAGGACGAGGCCACCGCATTGGAACGTGGGCTGCTTCAGATCGCCGGAGATGAGCTTGGAGGCAAGCTTCGCGCCGGTCGATCCCGCAACGATCAGATCGCCGCGCTGATTCGCATGTGGCTCCGCCGCCACAGTCGCGTCATCGCCAAAATGCTGCTTGGTCTCGCAGCCACACTGACCGAACAGGCCGAAAAGGCCGGACGCACCGTCATGCCGGGCCGCACCCACATGCAGCACGCCCAGCCGGTGCTGCTCGCACACCAGCTCATGGCCCACGTGTGGCCGTTGCTGCGCGACGTGGAACGTCTTGCCGATTGGGATAAGCGCATCGACGCCAGCCCGTATGGTTCCGGCGCCCTCGCCGGCAACACTCTCGGCTTGGAGCCGGTGGCCGTGGCCCGCGAGCTCGGTTTCTCCAAGGTGACCGCGAACTCCATCGACGGCACCGCCAGCCGTGATCTGGTCGCCGAATTTGCATTCATCGCAGCCATGGCGGGCGTCGACATCAGCCGACTGTCTGAAGAGATCATCATTTGGAACACCCAGGAATTCGCGTTCGTGCGCCTTGATGACGCCTATTCCACCGGCTCGTCCATCATGCCACAGAAGAAGAACCCGGATATCGCGGAACTCGCACGAGGCAAGTCCGGCCGTCTCATCGGCGATCTGGCTGGTCTGCTCACTACGCTAAAGGGCCTGCCTACCGCTTAT
Source organism: Bifidobacterium sp. N5G01 (assembly GCF_002742425.1). Taxonomy (NCBI): domain Bacteria; kingdom Bacillati; phylum Actinomycetota; class Actinomycetes; order Bifidobacteriales; family Bifidobacteriaceae; genus Bifidobacterium; species Bifidobacterium sp. N5G01. The sequence goes on along the minus strand of NZ_NJNP01000002.1, from coordinate 8,295 downwards.
GCGCGTGATCTGCAGGAAGACAAGGAAGCGGTGTTCGACCAGGTCGACACGTTGGAAGTGCTTCTTCCGGCCTTCACCGGTATGGTCGGCACCATGGTCTTCAACAAGGAGCGCCTCGAAGCGGAAGCTCCGACCGGCTTCGCCCTTGCCACCGACATCGCTGAATGGCTCGTCAAGAATGGCGTGCCGTTCCGTCATGCGCATGAGCTTTCTGGCGCATGCGTGAAGATCGCCGAAGACCGTGGTCAGGAACTTTGGGATTTGACCGACGATGACTTCGTCGAGGTCTTCAAGGAATTCCTTCCGGCCGACAAGGCACCTGAAGTGCGTGAGGTGTTGTCCACCGAAGGTTCGGTTTCCGCCCGTAACGGCAAGGGAGGCACGTCTCCGCTGCGCGTGCGCGAGCAGATCGTTTCCGCGAAAACCGCCATCGAACAGCTGCGCGCGTTCGCGAACTCCGTCAGCGATGGCCCTGCATACAAGACGCCGGAATCATTGCTCAAGTGAGCTTTAATCGGATCCCAAACAAACGATTCCGAAGTCGACGAAACGAAAACCAATCGACACCAATCGAATAGGCAAGGCAAAGCGGTGCTGCTGACACGCATGCAGATACAACATCTTGTCCGTATTCACGGGCGGGAAATCCTTAACCATGAACATATGCGGATCGAGAGAGAATGCTACCAGCATGGCGTGGTCACCACATTCGCGCATTCCATCCGTGTGGCCTGTCTGGCCGTATGGATCGCAGACAGGCTGCACTTATGGCATAGGGTGGATTTGCGTTCGCTGATTCGCGCCGCTTTGCTGCATGATTATTTTCTTTATGATTGGCACGAGTGGGACGATGGTGTGCATCGCATGCATGGTTTCACTCATGGTGGCACCGCCATGCGCAATGCCATGCGCGATTTCCGCCTCAATCGTGTGGAACGCGACAGCATCGAAAACCATATGTTCCCGCTGACGCCTTGCCCACCAAGGTATATCGAAGGATATCTGGTGACTGTGGCTGACAAGATCAGCGCCACGCAGGAGACGTTTTCTCTGGACCGTTTCAACAAGCCGGCGCTTGGCAATCCGGAGAGTGGAAAGTGAAATGCATGGCATGATTGCATTGGAATACCTGTTTTTATGGTTCCTGCTGTATGCATTTGTCGGATGGGTGTACGAGTCGATTCTGGTATCCATTTCGGAACATCGTTGGGTGAACCGAGGTTTCCTCAACGGTCCGCTTTGTCCGATCTACGGTTGCGGCGCGGTTTTGGCGATTGTGCTGTTGCGCGATCTGCATAACCCCGTGGTGATTTTCTTCATTTCGTCGTTTGGCGCATGCACGCTCGAATACGTTACCTCTTGGGGTATGGAAAAGCTGTTCCACGCCCGATGGTGGGACTACAGCCACTACCGGTTCAACATTCAGGGGCGAATCTGCCTACTGGGAGCCGTGGTGTTCGGCTTTGCGGGCGTGATCATCACTGACGTCACCCAGCCGGTGGTGGAACGTATAACACGGATGATTCCTTTGCCGGCCGTGCATTGGATGTGTGCGATTTTCGCTGTGATCGTTATTACAGATACCGTCATCACAGTGCTTGGCGTCATCGATCTTGCCGACAATCTTGCGAAGTTCAGCGAAACCGTCCAAACATATGCGGAAAAGGCCGGCGACTCGTTGCAATGGGGTAGGGATGCTTTCCGAGATAAATTCCGTGGTACGTTCCAAGGCCTGTCGGAATCCTCCCAGGAGGCGTTTGAGGCTCTTGCCAACATGCAGGCCACTGCAACTTCCATTTTGAACAGACAGCAGCGTCGTATGATCAGTGCGTTCCCGCGTTTGCGCTCCACGGATTCCACCAAATACAGCAAGATCATCGAAACCGTACGTGAAATGCTGCGTCGCAGGCAATCGCACAATAATGCCGACATCAAATAATTCCACGAAAAACGCCGAGTGTGGCTGTCTTCATCTTCTGCGAAACTGTAGGATGCGTAAAACGCAGTATCATCCGCAATTCAATAGGGAGAAAGCACAGCTATGGCTCACGTCATCGATTTCAAGGAGGCCGGTTTCGAGTCCGTCCTCGATGAACTGGAATGGCGCGGGTTGATTTCCCAGTCCACTGACAGGGATCGACTCGCCGAAGCGTTGAATGGAGATCCCATTTCCTATTATTGCGGTTTTGATCCGACCGCAGCTTCCCTGCATATCGGCAATCTGGTGCAGCTGATCAATATGCGCCATCTTCAGGCTGCGGGTCATCATCCGATTGCTTTGGTCGGCGGCGCCACCGGTTTGATCGGCGATCCGCGCCAGTCGGGCGAACGCACGTTGAACCCGAAGGATGTCGTGGCTGGTTGGGCCGAGCGTCTGAAGGCGCAGATCGGCGGCATTCTCGAAGTGGAAGGCAGCAATCCGGTTCGTTTCGTATCCAACTATGATTGGACCGCCTCCATGAACGTCATCGATTTCCTGCGTGACGTCGGCAAGAACTTCCGTTTAGGCACCATGCTTGCCAAAGACACCGTTGCCCGTCGACTGAATTCTGAAGAGGGCATTTCCTTCACCGAGTTCAGCTATCAGGTGCTGCAGGGCAACGACTTCCTGCATCTGTTCGACGAATACCAGTGCGTGCTGGAGCTTGGCGGATCCGACCAGTGGGGCAACCTCACGTCCGGTCTTGACCTGATCCACAAGGTACGTGGCGCGGATGTGAACGTGTTCACCAGTCCGATCATCACCGACGCTCAAGGCAAGAAGTTCGGCAAGTCCGAAGGTAACGCCGTCTGGCTTGATGGCACTATGCTGAGCCCGTACAAGTTCTACCAGTTCTGGTTCAACCGCCCCGACAGCGAGATGGAGAACCTGCTGAAGGTGTTCACGTTCCTGCCGAAGGCGGAGATCGAACGTCTTGTGGAGGAAAGCAAGACCAATCCGGGCGCACGCGAGGCGCAACGCACCTTGGCTTGGGAGGTCACCAGCCTGGTGCATGGTGAGGAAGCCACCCGACAGGCCATTGAGGCCGCCGGCGCGTTGTTCGGCCGTGGCGGCGATCTTGCAGGCATTGACGAGTCCACGCTTGAAGCCGCTCTTGACGGCGTGAAGATCGACGGCGAGTTCGCCAAGGCTGCGGTGGGCGACCGTGTGGCGGAAGCCGGCATGAAGGCCGGACTGTTCAAGTCGATTTCCGAAGCGCGCAAGACGATCAAGGCCGGCGGCGTGTATCTGAACAACGCCCGTGTTGAAGACGAAGAGCAGATCCTCAACGAAAACGACTTCCTGCATGGCCGTTTCGCATTGATTCGTCGCGGCAAGAAGGCCCTCGGCGTCGTCGAAAACGCGTAAGCGATCGCGAACGGCGCAAACAAGCGTAAGCAAAGAACAAACGAAGACCACCCTCAAAAAATACAAGGAATATAAGGAACAGCATGGCAGAAGAACAGCGCGGATCGCGCGGCAAGTCCTACGGCAACCACAAGTCCTACGGCTCGGGCAGGCCGGGCAATCGCGGCGGCAAGGGATTCAAGCCGCGTGGCAATGGCGGCAAGTCCTACGGCCACAAGTCCGGCGGCTTCCACAACGACGACCATAAGGGCGGATACCGCAAGGGCAATGGCGGCAATTTCCACCGCGACCGCGATTTCCGTCGTGATGGTGAGGGGGAAGGTCAGGAGCGCCGCTTCCATAACGGTCCACGCAAGTTCAACCGTGACGGCGAGCGTCGCGACGATCATCGCGGTTATCGTGGCGGTCGTGGAGACAATCCGCGCTATCAGCGCGATGGCGAGCGTTCCGGTTTCCGTCGTGACGATCGTCGTGATGGCGATCGTAAGGACTTCCATCGTGACGGCGATCGCCACAACTTCCGCCGCGACAACGATCGCAGAGATTTCCATCGTGACGGTGAACGTAGGGACTTCCGTCGTGACGGTGAACGCCGCAACTACCGTGATGGCGAGCGTCGTGACTTCCATCGTGACGATCGTCGTGATGGCGATCGTAAGGACTTCCATCGTGACGACCAGCGCCGCAACTTCCGCCGCGATGACCATCGTGGCAATGATCGTCGTGACGGCGGCCGCCGTAATTTCCGTGATGGCGATCGTAAGGACTTCCATCGTGACGACCAGCGCCGCGACTTCCACAAGGATCGTAACCAGCAGCAGGGTGAGGAACGCCGCGAGTTCACCCGCGAAGAGAAGATGGCTTACCGCGAGGAGAAGCGTGGCGAGTATATGGCCAAGCCACGCCGCAATTCCGATGGTACGGTGAGCTTCCCCTCTCAGAATCCATATACGCATCGTCGTCCTGACGAGCCGAAGATGCCGAAGGGTATCGAATGGCGCATGCTCACCACCGACGATCGTGAACGCCTGCGTGGACTGTCGAAGGAGCACGCGGAGAACATCGGTCTGCACATTCTTGCCGCATACACGCTTGAGGAAAGCAATCCGGAACTGGCTCTCGAACACGCCAAGTGGGTGGCGCGTCAGGCTTCCCGCATTGATTTTGCTCGTGAGACGCTCGCCTTCGTGGCATACCGTCAGGGTGATTATAAGCTTGCACTACGCGAGTTCCGTACCGCGTTCCGCATGAACGGTTTCCTGGATTACCTGCCGTTCATCGCCGACTGCGAGCGTGGCATGGGCGAGCCGAAGAAGGCCATCGAAGTGGCAGCGAGCGACGACGCCAAGTATCTGCGCGGCGAAGCCAAGGCTGAAATGTTCCTGGTTTACGCGGGCGCCTTGGGCGATCTGAAGATGTGGGACAAGGCCATTGAGATCGTGCATACGCTGGGTCGTTCCAAGGGATTGGCCGGCGAATACCGCATGCGTGCGGTGCAGGCCGAACAGTACTTCCTTGAAGAGGCCGGTCGTACCGATGAGGCCATCGCATTGGATCGTCTGCTTGACAAGCTCGAACTGCAGTATGCCGATGTTGAGGATGATGAGACTTCCGATGATCTTGTTGTCGAATACGATATGCAGGAGCTGAACGACGAACTCATGGATGTGCTTGGCATTTCCGAAGATGACGCGCAGTACGCCCCGGAAGATCCTGAGGATGAGGAAGGCGAATCCGAAGCCATCGACGAGAACGGCGAAACCAGCGATGAAACCCAGCTTGAGGCCGAGGAGGCGGAAGCTGGCGCGGAATCCGATGACGAGCCGGCGACTCAGGCCGACGCTGAACCATCCGAAGCCGACAAAGCGGATGAAATCGTGGAAAACGAAGCCCACAGCGCCGAAGATGAGGCCGAGGAATCTTCCGAAGCCTCCGAAGACAACGAGTGAGGTGCGTGGCCCACATGCTGAAGTCCACGAATCAGCCGCTCAGTGAGACATACAAGCTGGCGTTGCTCGATCTTGATGGTGTGGTTTACCGTGGTAAGAACCCTGTGGAACATGCCGCCGAGAATATTCGCAAGGCCGAATCCTTGGGCATGACGGTGGAATACACCACCAACAATTCGTCCAGATTGCAGTCCGTGGTGGCGGACCAGCTGAAAGGGTTCGATCTGGAAGTCGAACCATGGCAGGTCATCACCTCGTCGGTTGTCGCCGCACGAATGGTGGCGCGTGCCGTGCCTGAAGGCTCGAAGGTTTTCGTGCTTGGCGCCCAACATCTGCGTGAGGAAGCGTCCAAGCAGGGACTTGAGGTCGTCGATCGTGCGGAAGAGCAGCCGGTTGCCGCCATTCAAGGCTGGTATCCCGACATGTCATGGAATGAGATGGCGCAGATTGCTTATGCAGTCGAGCATGGCGCGACCTATTTCGTTACCAATCGTGATCTGACCATTCCCCGCGAGCTTGGCATCGCCCCGGGATGCGGTTCCATGATCATGGCGGTGATCAACGCCACCGGTGTGGAACCGGTCTCGTCCGCAGGCAAGCCGGAATCCGCCATGTATGATGAAGCGCGCGTTCTCGCAGCCCATGATGGTGACGATCCGGTGGCCAAGGAACTGTGCCTCGCCATTGGAGACCGTCTTGACACCGATATCGAGGCGGGCAATCGTGGAGGATATGATTCCCTTGCGGTGTTGACCGGCGTCACTAATCCGAACGAACTCATGTTCGCGCCGGCGCATCTTCGCCCAACCTACATCGCCAAGGATTTGCGCGGCCTTAACGAGCCTGCTCCTGAAGTGGTGCATGATGAGGGCGCATGGCTGTGCCGCGATGCGAAGGCTCGTGTTGACGGCGATCGTCTGTATGTCACCGACGTCACCAGCGTCGACGGGTTGCGTGCCGCATGCAGTGCCATGTGGGCCGCTGCTGACAGCGGACGCGACGTGAGCAGCATCATCGTTCCGGAACTCCGTATTTCCTAACGAACAGTTCATGCCGATTATTGGAAAACCATTGCGAAACAGTGATTCCGTTCAAGTGGTTCGTCTTGACGTTGCGTTGTTGGAACGAGGTCTGACCGACAGTCGTTCCAAAGCGCAACGTCTGATCGCGGACGGCAAAGTCAGTGTGAACGGTGTCACCGTCACCAAGGCGTCAACGAAAGTCTGTTGCGATGACGCCATCGCCGCCGATAGGGGAGACGGCTACGTTTCCCGTGGCGCATACAAGCTTGTCGGCGCGTTCGAACGGTTCGCCGACGTCGGATTGCGTTCCGCGCAAGGATTACGTTGCTTGGATATCGGCGCGTCCACCGGCGGTTTCTGCGACGTGCTATTGCGCAATGATGCCGCGCAGGTCATCGCTTTGGATGTCGGCCATGGGCAATTGGATCCGAAAATCGCGCATGACGACCGTATTATCGAAATGAGCGGCGTCAATATTCGCGACGTGTATGCGGAGGATTTGCCGTATCGTCCGGAAATGATTGTTTCCGACGTATCGTTTATTTCGCTGACATATGTGATTCCGGTGATCGCAAGAATCGCCGCACCGCAGGCGCAGATCGTGCTGCTGGTCAAACCGCAGTTCGAGGTCGGCAAAGGCAACCTTGGGAAAAACGGGATTGTCGAAAGTCAGGAATTACGCGAACAGGCGTTGGCATCCGTCGTGGCATGCGCGGAATGCAACGGGCTTGACGTGCGCGCCACAACGGTATCTCCCATTGAAGGCACGCATGGCAATATCGAATATCTGCTGTACGCGGTCATGCAATGAAACAGTGGCTGATTGAGAAAACCGTGTCTGCAGTGTAAGCAAGGCAAATAAGGTAAGTAAAAGAAAATCCGGAAATCATGATTATGAAATTCCGGATTTTTCCATATGGAACGAGCATGTCAGCCGCGTAGGAACCGGTCGATCTGATCCTGCTTGCCCATGATGATGAGCTCGTCGTTGCGGTGCATAATGAGCTCTTTCGAACCGTATTCGAATTCCTTGCCCGGGGATTTGATACCGACCACGGTGATGCCGAAACGTTCATGCACGCGAGCGTCTTCGATTGTGTAGCCGACCACGTGTGCGGGGGTATGTATTTTGACGACGTTGTATGCGCCTTCAAGTTCGATGTAGTCGAGATAGTTGCCGGACACAAGATGTCCGACGCGTTTGCCTGCATCGGTTTCCGCGTTGATGATGTGGCGTGCGCCGATGCGCTGCAAAATGCGGGCGTGTTCCTTCGACACGGACTTGGCCCAAATGTCGGAAATGCCGGCGTCGAGCAGATTGCCGGCGGTAATGACGGAAGCTTCGACGCTGTCGCCGATGGCCACGACGGCCGTGTCGAAATCGGATGCGTTGATTTGCTCCAACGCCATCACATCGGTCATGTCGGCCTGCACGGTGGGAATCTGCGAAGACCAACGGTTCACCAGTTCGCCATCTTTGTCGACGGCGAGCACATCCTGACCCATCATGTCGAGCGTGGTGGCCACAGAGCTGCCGAAACGCCCCAAACCAACTACGAGAACGCTTCTGGTGTTGTTAGCCATGATGTTATACACCTTTCGAAATTCCGTCTTCAAAAAACTATATTCATGTGTGATTGCAGGCAACTGCAAGTATATGAAGCCGTATCGTCAGCCGACCACGATCTGCTCGGTGGGGTAGCGGACGGCCTCGAGATTGTGTGGACGCGAAATCGCGTAGGCGATGGTGAGCGGTCCGAGACGCCCGATGAACATGGTGGCGGCGAGAATGTATAGCACCGTGGGACTGCTTTCACTGGCCACGCCCACCGAGTAGCCGCCTAGGCCGAACGCGGAGCAGGTATCGAACAGTGCGTCGCACAGCGAGCAGTCGGTGATGATCATCAGCGCCATCGACACCACGGTGACCAGCATGAGGCATGCCGTACTTACGGCCACGGCGGTCATAACCGCC